>CALDOZ010000031.1 GCA_937912025.1 uncultured Clostridia bacterium
ATTTTGGGCTGGCAAAGAAGATTCGAATACTGCTCCATTTAGAGTTTCATATGGTGGAAAACTTGTGGCTACAGATGCTGAAATAACTGGAGCTATTACAGCAACCTCTGGAACAATTGGTGGATGTAGTATTACAGATGGCGTACTACAAGTAGCATCAGCAAATATTACTGGAACTCTTGGTGCTTCTAAAATCTCTGTTGATAATTTAGCATCTATAAATGCAAATCTAGGCACAATCACAGCTGGTACAATTGATGCATCTAAGGTTACTGTTAGCAACATTAATGCTTCTAACATTAATTCTTCAGATACTTCCTTAGCACCTGCTTCAACCATGTTTAGAGCTTCTTTTGTACCAGCAACTGTTAAGTCGATTAATGAACGTGACATTTGTTCAACAGTTGGGTTTACAACAAATTCGTTATCAACATAGCCAACTTTTACACCAGCAATTGGGCCATCAAACGGAATGTTAGAAACACACAATGCTAATGATGCACCAAACATTGCAGTCATTTCTGGTGTGCAATCTGTATCTACAGATAATACAGTGTTAACTACTTGAACTTCATTTCTGAAACCTTCTGCAAATAATGGACGAATTGGTCTATCAATAAGACGAGATACTAAAATAGCCTTATCGCTTGCTCTACCCTCTCTCTTTTTAAATCCGCCTGGGATTTTACCTACTGCATACATTTTTTCTTCATAGTCAACGCTAAGTGGGAAGAAATCCATTCCTTCTCTCGCCTTAGGAGCCATAGTTACGTTTACCATAACTACCGTTTCACCGCATCTTACGATACATGAACCGTTTGCTTGTTGACCGTATTTACCTGTTTCAACGATAACTTCACGACCGCCGATTTCAGTTTTAAATACTCTTGGATTTTCAAACATCTTTATTCTCCTTTTACTCTTTTTCTCTAATATATGAATTTACAAATTATGCGTTTTGTAAAATTTTTTACGTTTTTATTAATAAGCTTAATAATGTGCGGTTTTAAAGGGATAGAAACAAGTTAGGCTAGGCTCATAAAATTTTTAGGTTGCAACTAACCTTGTTGGTTGTTGCAGACTTAAAATTTTATAGAAACAACGCCTAACGCAGTTTATATCACTTTAAAATTGGGAGTATATGCGTAATATACCCCCATTTCCTTTATTTTACTTACGAAGACCGAGTTTTGCAATAAGAGCACGGTATGCTTCAATATCTTTAGATTTAAGATAGTCTAAAAGACCTTTTCTACGACCAACCATTTTCATAAGACCACGTCTTGAATGATTGTCGTTTTTGTTAACTTTAAGATGTTCGTTAAGGTGGTTAATTCTTTGAGTTAACAAAGCAACTTGTACTTCGGCAGAACCAGTGTCGCCATCGTGAGTTTTGTAAGTGTCAATAATTTGATTTTTTAATTCTTTTTCCATTTTATTTATCCTCCGTTATGGAAATATTTGCTACAAACCGAGTAAAACGTTGAGTATTCGCAATACCCCGCTTGAGTACCTTAGTATTTTATCACATCGTTTTTTTATTTGCAACTGTTTTAAGGGTCTTTTTACCCTAAAATTGATAATTTTAACTATTAAACAGTTCTTTTTTACATTTTAATATTTCGTCAACCTTATTTATGTACGTTTTTATGTCCTTTGGAGCACCGTAACGTTCTATTCTATTTTCGCTTAAAAATACGCGTTTTGAAACGGAATTTGCTCCGCAAGCAACGTTACTAGAAAACTCTTCCATAACGTCGATATTATAAACGCACTCTTTTTTAGGCTTACTATACCCCGTGTTTTCAAGATTGCCCGCCATATATTTTTGACGGTACAAATAATATGGGTTATATCCGGCGTTTTGAAGGGCTTGGTGAGAATAATCAATCATTTTAATAATCTCGCCTTCGCTAAGTCTACTATACTCTTCTTTGAGTTTAGAGCCTTTTTTCAAACATAAAGTATGTACGGTAATATTTTCTGGATTGAGTTTAATTGCCGTATCAATAGAGTATTTAAAATCTTCAAACGTTTCATTTGGAAGTCCTGCAATTAAGTCCATATTTACGTCAAACCCATACTCTTTTGTAAGTTCGTACTTTTCAAAAATTTGTGATACGCTGTGATTTCTACCTATAATTTTTAACGTTTTATCGTGAAAAGTTTGAGGATTAACGCACACTCTCGTTACGCCGTAATCTTTTAAAAGTTGAAGTTTGCTTTTTGTTATACAGTCAGGCCTACCCGCCTCAACGGTAAACTCGGTGGCGGTATTAAGCAACGGTTTAACGCTTAATAAAATTTTTTCTAAACAGTCTTGGTTTAATGAAATTGGAGTTCCTCCGCCAATATAAACGCTACGGCAATTTTTTGCAAGCGCTATTGAACCTTCAATTTCTTTAACTAACACATTGACGTATTCATCAGCATTTTTACTTTTACCAATTTCTTCTGACATAAACGAACAGTAAGCGCATCTTGACGGACAATACGGAATACCTACGAAAAAATCACTATAAACGCCTTGCTCGTCAATAATTGGTTTTTGAACTTGTAAAATCTTTTTAATAAGGTCGGTTTTTGACTTGCTAACACTAAAAATTTCCGTAAAATCCCTTTCAAAATTACTACCTGAATTATACGCCATTTTAGTTGGTCTTATACCTGTAAGAGCGCCCCAAGGAAGTTCAATATTAAATTTTTTAGTTAAAATTTTATACAAGCCAAGTTTAGAAAATCTTTTTTCATAGCGTTTAAGTTCAATTTGACTTTTTGCATTATAACAGTTAGTAAAAGTATATTTTTCTCCGTCAAGAATAAACTCATCGCAAAAACTACCGCTTTCAGTTTTTTGAAAGTGGTTAATTTCAACGTTACTACCGTCACAAAACATATATATAACTTCTTCTAAGTCTTTTTTGTAATCAAGTCTATTCGTGTTAATCATATCAAAAATTCCCGTAAAAAGTCCATATAAATTATAAATACTCGTTAATAGGATTACTGTCTATTTCTTCTTTTAAAGTCGTTTGCTCTCCGTGTCCCGAAAGCACTATATAATTATCGTTTAGGCTAAATAGTTTTTCAATTGACGATATAAGTTCGTTTAAATTTCCCGTAGGAAAATCTACCCTACCGTAACTTCTTTCAAACAAGGTATCGCCACTAAAAATATAGTTATCTATTAAAAAACAAACGCTACCTTTTGTATGTCCTGGCGTTTCAATTACTTTAAAAGTAAGTTCATCAAAAGAAATTTCGTCGCCATCGTTAACAAAATAATCAGCGGTAAAACTTTGTAAACTTTCGCCAAAATATAACGATAAGTTAAGACTTTTATTATAGGTAAACTCTTTTTCTTTATTACCTATATACACTTTTGCTCCACGGTCTTGAAAGTATTTTACTCCGCCAATATGGTCAAAATGCCCGTGAGTTAAAAGCACGGTGTTAATTATAAAGCCGTGCTCTTTTTCTTCTTTTATAAGTTTTTCTACACTACCGCCAATATCTATAGCGATTGCTTTTTTAGGATTGTTTGGAATTATAACGTAAGTGTTAACGCCAAGCGCTCCCGTTTTAAAAGTTAAAATTTTCATTATTGTGTATTCCTAAATACGTCTATAACTTGCTTATCTGCTTTAAGGTCGCGTATCATATGGTCAAGGTCTTCAATTTTATTGATTTTTAAGGTAATATCGACAATTGAAACGTGGTTTTTATTATCAATTCTACCATTTATTGCTAATATGAACAAGTTATACTTAGTGCAACTGTTAGATACAAGCGGTAAAATAATGCAGTCTTCAGTAGCGGTAATTCTAACGCTTGCCGTGTAACCTTCTTGCCCCGCTTTACCCGTCCACTCAGCGTCAAGAAGTCTTGCTGGGTCTTCGTTGCGCATATTAGGACAGTCTTTTCTATGCACCATTACACCACGTCCACGAGATACGAAACCAACTATAACGTCGCCGGGAACTGGGTTACAACATCTTGCAAACTTAGTAAGAAGCCCTTCCATACCCTTAATGGTAACGTCACCCGTTGAGTGAACGATTTTACTTGCAACGCTCGTTGCGTAATGGCTAACGTATACGGGGTGTTCTTTTTTATGAAAATCAATAAGTTTTAGTAGTACTTGGTTTACGGTAACAGCGCCACAACCAACGGCGGCAAACATTTCGTCTTGCGTACCAAACGACATTTTCTCGCTCAAACGTTCAAAAGCAGACGAAGTTAAAAGTTCGTTTAACGAATACCCTTTATTTTTAGCCTCACTCTCAAGCATAGACTTGCCGAGTTTAATATTCTCGTCAGCCATTTGCTTTTTAAAAAAGGCTTTAATTTTTGCTTTCGCTCCACTCGTTTTAACAATTTTAAGCCAGTCCCACGAAGGACCTTTACTGTTATTAGACGTTACTATTTCAACAACGTCGCCAACTTTTAATACGGTTGACAAAGGAACCATTTTACCGTTTACTTTAGCACCAACGCATTTATTGCCGATAGCGGTATGAATACGGTAAGCAAAGTCGATAGGAGTACTATCTTTAACTAAACTAACAACTTCGCCCTTAGGCGTAAATACTAAAAGTTCGGTGTTATAGATATCACCTTTAAGAGATTCAAGGAATTCTTTACTGTCTTTAAGACCGCCTTGCCATTCCATAACCTCTCTAATCCAACTTAAACGCTTGTCAAAACTATCGGCAGAGGCTTTTCTTTCTTTATATTGCCAATGCGCCGCGATACCGAACTCCGCCGTGTTATTCATTTCGTAAGTACGAATTTGAATTTCAAAAATTTTACCAAAACTAGTTACAACGGTAGTGTGCAAACTTTGGTACATATTCTCTTTAGGCATAGCGATATAGTCTTTAATTCTACCAGGCATTGGATTCCACTTTTCGTGAATTTTACCTAAAATTTCATAACATTCCCCAACAGTTTTTACTAAAACTCTAACGGCGGTAAGGTCGTAAACTTGGTCTAAGGTTAAGCCTTTTCTATTCATTTTTTTATAGATTGAATAAAAATGTTTTGACCTACCGTAAACGTCACCTTCAATATTACTCTCTTTTAAAATTTCTTTGATGGAATCAACGGTTTTTACAACAAAATCTCTACGCTCGGTAAGTTTAAGTTTTATATTTACGGACAAATATTCGTAAGCTTCGGGGTCGATATACTTCAAACATAAATCTTCAAGTTCACATTTAATTTGAGAAATACCAAGCCTACCTGCAAGCGGAGCGTAAATTTCAAGCGTTTCATTAGCCATTCTAAGTTGACGCTCGTGCGATAAAAAGTTTAAAGAACGCATATTGTGTAAGCGATCTGCAAGTTTTATTATTATTACACGAATATCTTTTGCCATTGAAACGAAAATCTTTTTAAAGTTTTCGGCTTGCTCTTCTTCTTGTGATTTAAATTCAATTTTATCAAGTTTTGTAACGCCTTGAACAAGTTCTAAAACTTCGTCGCCAAACTCACGACTAATATCGGAGGCGGAAACGGGCGTATCTTCTAAAACGTCATGCAAAAACGCTGCAACAACCGTGTTGCAGTCCATGTGTAAATCGAGTAAAATCATGGCGGCGGCGCAAGGGTGAGTAAAGTACGACTCACCCGACGCGCGCTTTTGATTTGCGTGCGCTTCCTTGGCAAAATAGTACGCTTTTTTTAGCGTTTCAGCCTCATCGCCACTAAAAACTTCATTGATTTTATTTAAAACACCGTTTATATAATCAGTCATAAAAATCTCCGTTATATAAGTTTTGACATAACGCCTTGATATATCGTAGACGTTGAAAGTTCTTTTTTTATTTTAGAGTTTACGCTATAAACCCCGTTATACGTTAAAAATTCAAGCTCGGTAAATACTGAAACGGCAAAAGCAAACTGCTCGATTGAATAATTACCCGATGCGTATTTAAAAATATCGTTAAGAGATTTATTATTGCCAGCAATTATTAAAGAAGATATATCTTTAAAAACTTTACCAAGCGCCGTTCTTTCGACGCTAAGCCCGTCAAGACTAAACGCGTTAACTTCACTATTTACAATTACCGTTTTGAAATTAACGTACTTTTCAACGCAAAAAGGCTTATCGAGATAAACTAATTTAGTATACGCGCTAAAATCGTCGTTTTCAGGAATACCGCCTATAACTACACAATTTCTACCCGAACGCTCGCTTAAGTTTAAAACGTTTAACGAAAATTTATTTATTCCCGTAAAAAGTTTAGCATTTTCAGGATTAGAAAGCACGAACATAGTTCCAAACCCAGACGGTTTAGCATCGTTTAACTCTTTTAGAATTTGAGTATGAGATAAACACTCCGCCTTGTCATAATTTTTAAAAGCAACGTTGTTAAAGGCTTTTATAAGAGAACGAAGATAAGTATCTTGACCAAAACTATCGCCAACCGAAACGCATTTTACAAAACCTTTTAAATATTCACGGTTATTAAAGGTAGAAATATTAGGCTCGAAAACTAACGTTTTTTTAGCATCTGAACAAAGTAAATCTATATAGTTTGCGCCATTAAAGTACATAAGGTCAATATAGCTATTAGAAATTACTAAATGCGGTGATTGTGGTTTAACGTAATTAGCGTCAAAACTATCGCCAACAATAGCAAATAACGGTTTTTTATTGCCTGTACCGTAAGGTTCTAATAAATTAAGTTCTTTTGCAAAACGAATTGAAAATTTACAATCGATAATTTGTTCAACTGTTACCGTCTTTTCAAAAACGCTTTCGCTGTAATTATTTTCAACGTAAGTGTTTATTTTGTCAATAAACGCATCTAAATTTTCTTTACTTATAGTAACGCCTGCCGCTTGAGCATGCCCGCCAAAATCTATAAGTAAATCCTTGCAATAATTAATCGCTTCAAATATATTAACGCCGTCAATCGACCTTGCAGAACCGTGTAAAACCCCGTCTCTTTCACTAAAAAGTATTGCTGGAAGATTATATTCTTCGCTAATTTTAGCGGTGATAATACCTATGAGCCCTTGCATCCAATTTTTACCGTACGATACAACGACTTTTCTAATATTAACGTCTTTTAAAGAGTTTTTAGCCTCTTTATATAATTTTTCACACTCAGTTTGCCTATCAACGTTACACTTAACAAGAGCGTTACAAATTTCTTGAATTTCATTTTCGTCGTCGGTAATGAAAAGTTCAAGCCCCATTCTTGCGTTGCCCATTCTACCTGCTGCGTTAACTCTCGGCGCAATAGAATAAGCAAGCGAAGTTGCCGTAATTTCTTTTACTGCACATTTTTCAAGTAAAACTTTAATTGCCCTTGACGTGTTACCGCGTTTTACACGCTCAACACCCTCAAAAACGATATCTCTATTTTCGCCAATAAGTGGCATACTATCCGCTATCGTTGCTAATGCAACTAAATCAAGATATTTATTTGCATTATCTCCAATTAAAGCATAACAAAGTTTATATGCAACGCCAGCGCCACATAAACTATCAAACGGATATTGTTGATTTTTTAGTTTGCAGTTTATAATGGTGGTATTTGGCAAAACGTCTGGAATTTCGTGGTGGTCGGTAACGATAACGTCAACGCCCAAATCTTTTAAATATTCAACTTCGTTTACACCGCTAATACCACAGTCAACGGTAATAATAAGGTCAGGGAACAAGTTTTCAACTACTTCGTCAATAACGCCTTCACTTAAACCGTAACCATTTTCACGCTCGGGAATAACGGCGTACACGTCAAGACCGTAATTTTTTAACGTTCTATATAGTATAGTGGTTGCGCAAATACCGTCCACGTCGTAATCGCCGTACACAACGACCGTTTCGCCATTTTGTTTGGCTAAATTTATACGAGCAAGCGCCTCGTTTACACCGCTAAGTAAAAATGGGTTATTAAAATTATTTATTGACGGATGTAAAAAATTATATACTTTTTCAGGCGTATCAATACCGCGCTTATATAATATTGAAGCGGTGGACTCTAAAATATCTCCTTCTAAGGCAAGATGTTTAATAATATTAAGTTGATCTTTATTTAAATTTTCACTAATAACTTTCATAATCTTACCTATTTTAATTAATTTATCGCCTAAAACGTATAAAACCCACTATAACTTATTTATAAACAAACGGACGGGATATACTCCCGTCCTTTTAAATATTAATATTAACCTTAAATTTACGCTTATTTTTTACTTGCTGATTTTTCACGAAGAGTAGCAATCCATTTTTTCAAAACAACGCCAAATTTACGAAGGTATACCCAAATTGAAGCAGAAAGGAATACGGAAGAATAGAAACCTGCAACAAGACCGAATACAATCGGAAGAGCAAATTGAGCCATTGTAGTAACACCCATAATTTCACAACCAACCGCAAGTACGAGAATAACTATTAACGTTGTAATAGTTGTAAGAATAGACCTTCCAAGCGTATCTTTAACTGCCCTATTTGCAAGTTCAGAGTCTGTTGCCGATTTAAGTGAATCGAGTGATTTAAGTTCTCTAATTCTATCAAAAATAACGATTGTAGCGTTTATTGAATAACCTACTATAGTAACGATTGCCGCAATAAACGTCGTATTAACTTCAATTCTAAATATCGTAGTAAGCGAAATCATTACAAGTACGTCGTGACAAAGCGCTATAATTGCCGCTAAGCCTGACGATAAAGTAAATCTTATAACGATATAAACAAGAATTACTGCTACCGCTACGATTGTAGCCCAAATAGCGTTCTTTAACGTTTTTTGAGCAGTTGAACCGTTTACAACGTTAAAACCAATACTTTCATCAAGAGTAATAAGCCCCTTTAAATTATCGTCGCTATACTTATTAACTTCATTTTCAATCTTTGTAATTAAAGCATCGTCTCTATCGTCTTCTTCACCAGTAATGAGTTTTGTAAAGTTTTGTTGAGCGTCAAAATCGTTAGGGTTGATTTTTTCGCCATTATACTCATATTCAAGACCAATTTCTAAAACGATACCGTCCGTGTCGTTTTCAGACCAACGGATTGACGAGTCTGAAGTAGAGAAACCGTTATCTTCAATAACGCCAACAATAAGGTTTTTAATGTCATCACGATATTCCGGATTATTACCTAAACCATCGCCAAGTTTTACGTTAAGTTTACCACCGCCGGCAAAATCAAGACCAACGTTCATACCTAACGCTATCATAACGATAACACCTGCTAAAATAACTGCAAGAGCGATAGGACCAAACACTTTAAACCATTCAACAACTTTAAGGTTGATATCTTTAAACTTCTTCATTTAATTCAACCTCCCTTTTTAAATTGCAGAATTTTGCTTGGTTTTTTGAAAGCGGTAATAAAAGTCTTATAAGACCACGCGATACAACGATAGCGGTAAGCATTGATAAAAGTATACCAATAAGTAACGTGATAGCAAAACCTTTAATTGAACCTGGGCACAAAATCCAAAGAACTATAGACGCTAAAATAGTAGTTATGTTAGAGTCTAAAATAGTTATAAACGCGCGTTTAAAGCCAGCTTTAATTGCCGATATAACCGTTTTACCACTTGCGTATTCTTCGTTAATTCTTTCAAAGATAATTACGTTAGCGTCAACCGCCATACCTATTGAAAGTATAATACCTGCAATACCTGGAAGAGTAAGTTGTACCCAAGGAACAAGAGCAAGTAACGCTACGAATACTACCGCATATATGGTTAACGCAATACTTGAAGCAATACCTAAAGCGCGGTACTTAATAATCATAATCACAAATATTATAAGTAAACCGATAGCGCCTGCTATTACGCTTGCTTTTAAAGCATTTTCGCCAAGCGACGCGCTAATTTTATTACTTTCGCCAATTTCAAACTCCATAGGAAGTTGACCTGCTTTGATAACGGCGGCAAGAGTTTCACATTCAGCGTACTTAAAATTACCTTCGATTTGCGCAGTTGCACTATTAATTGGCTCGTTTACGGTTGGAGCGGAAATGAGTTCATCGCCAAGATAAATATTAAGCGCTCCGCCTTGAGCGTTAGTAGTTGCGGTGTGGAATTTATGCGTACCGTCGGTAGTAAATTCTAACACAACTATTGGATTACCGTTTTGGTCGTACGATGCGTATGCGTTTTTAATATCGCTACCCGTAAGGTATTCCGTTCCATTTGCTTGGAATGAAAGTTTACCCGACGAACCGATAATACTCATAAAATCGTCAATATCGTCAATTTCAGGAACTTCGATACGAATTTCTTGACTGTCGCCAACACCTTGAATGGTGATAGTTGCTTCTGTGTAACCTTTATTGTCAAGACGGTTTCTTAAAACTTCAACCGCGCTGTCAATAAGGTCAACGTCGTCGCCATTACTTTCACCAACGGCTTTAGGTGTTAAAACGGCGTAATAACCGCCTTTAAGGTCAATACCTAAACCGATAGTGCTACCAATAGCGTTATAATCCTTTGTGCCGTTTGCAATGAAGTTTGGTAATGGAAAACTACAAAAATCCATAACGGCAAGAAGGGCTGTTAACACTAAAGTAATAACGAGTATAACAATTGATTTTCTTTTACTCATTGATGCCTCCTTGGCTATATCCAAGTATCTTACTAACGCAAAAACTGCGTTGCAAATTAGATTGATATAATAATACTATATTATTATATAGTTAAAAGCATTTTTAGTCAATAAGTTTTTGCCCTTTTAAGTATTTTTTTTGATTTCATCTTAATTTTTTACTGCAAAAAGTTAAAATTTTAACCGTTAGAGTTTTTAAATAATGGTTTTTAAACTTAAATTACGCGCAACTAAAATAATTAAATGCGTTTGAGTAATTAAAAAAGGCGTAAGAATAAATTACTCACGCCATCGTAATGATATTTATTTTTTTAAATTAACCGATATTGCTCCCGTTGCTCCACCGATTACGAACCCTAATAAAATTTCCCACACAACCGTAATACCGCTAGAAAAACCACCGCCAAGCAAGGCGAAAACTAAATACGCAATTAGTAGCGATATAACGCCGGCAATTCCACCTTTTATAAAACCCTTTTCTCCCCTAACTGATAAAATCACACCAGCAAACACCGCTATTATTTTTATTACGCAGTTTATCGGTTTAATTACAGCATCCGAAAAAGAAAAAACGTTAATTAAAAAAGCGAATAGTAAAACTAATAACAGCGCCGTTATTACCGTAATTGCGCTACTTTTAAACACTTGAAATGTAAAATCTTTACCGCTATTCATAAAAAAAATCTCCGCTTACAATAATGTTTATGCGGAGATTTTAATTTTAATGAGCAATTATTAAATTATTTGACTTATTAGTCTTTTTTAGTTACGTCAGACGTCTTGTTTGCTTTTACCTTGTTCTTTTTATTTTTCTTTTCTTCTTCTTTTGCAGCAAGTTCAGCCTTTCTTTCTTCTTCAAGACGGGCTTGAACGTCTTCAGGTAAAACCATTTGATAAATAGCGCGTTTATCAAATCTAATGTTAACGTCTTCAGTGCGTAAAACAAATTCTGCTTCGTCAACCGAAACAACTTCACCAACAACGCCACCGATTGTTATAACTTTTGTGCGGGGACATAAATTATCTTTTTTTCTTTGTTCTTCTTCTGCTTGTTTTTTGCGAGTTCTATTATTCATAACCGTCATAACAATAACGATTACAACTAAGCCAACGGCTAAAATTAATGTAATAGGATCCATACTAATTCTCCAAAAATTTTTTTATATAAATAGTATATACTATTTTATTTTTAATTACAAGTAAATTATTCTAAATTTCAAACGGTTTTGCAGCATTTTCACATTCGCCACCGTATTTTTTACAAAATTCTTCATTATAATCTTGCAAATAACCACCAATAATAGCCTCGCGCATTCCCGTCATAAGTTTTGTAAGGAAGGTTATGTTGTGCAAACTAAGTAGCATTCCGCCCATCATTTCGTTTACGTTTATCATATGACGAAGGTATGCTTTAGAATAGTTACGGCAACAGTAACAATTGCACTCGCTATCAAGCGGAGTATAATCTTCTTTATATTTACCGTTACGAACAACTACTTTACCCTTACTAGTCATAGCCGTTCCGTTTCTTGCTATTCTTGTTGCAAGAACGCAGTCGAACATATCAATACCACGTTTAACGCCTTCAATTAAACAATCGGGACTACCAACCCCCATTAAATATCTCGGTTTGTTTTGAGGATAATGCGGATACATTTTACCTAAAATATCGTACATTATATGCTTAGGCTCGCCAACGGATAATCCGCCAATACCAAAGCCGTATTTAGCGTAAGGTAAAGTTTCTTTTAAACTTTGTAAGCGCAAATCTTCATACACGTTGCCTTGAACGATAGGAAAAAGCGCTTGATTATCGTTTTTATGATGATTATAACATCTATCAAGCCACGAAATAGTGCGCTTCATTGCTTTAAAGGAATTATTATAATCAACCCCGTACGCCGTGCATTGGTCAAACTGCATTATAATATCAGCGCCTAAATTATTTTCAATATCAATAGCCTTTTCTGGAGTTATGAAATGTTTTGAACCGTCAATATTAGATTTAAACGACACGCCTTCGTCGGTAACGTCGTTTAGTTTTGCAAGCGAGAAAACTTGAAAACCACCACTATCAGTTAAAATAGGCTTATTCCAATTCATAAACTTATGAAGTCCGCCACCGTTTTTTACAATTTCATCGCCCGGGCGCATATATAAGTGATAAGTATTTGCAAGAATTATTTGCGCGCCTGCTTCTTCTAAGTCGCGCGGGTAAACACCTTTAACGGTTGCTTGAGTACCAACGGGCATATATACGGGAGTTTTAATATCGCCGTGCGGAGTATGTAAAATACCTGCCCTTGCTCCACTTTTAGCGTCTTGCTTTACCACTTCAAAATGAAATTTTTCCATTATTCCTCCTGTTTCACGAATGTTGTCGTGTGTCTACGTTTACATGGATATTTCTTTTATTAGTTTGTTTTTAATTATTTGCTAGGATATAGCAGTTATTATAAGTTTTAACGTCGGTAGAGCCGACACCTCACTTCTTACTTATTCACTATTACTTACTCATTTTTTAAATGATGAACATCGCGTCGCCAAACGAGAAAAATCTATACTTTTCACTTACTGCTAAGTTGTATAAATCTAAAATTTTATCACGCGACGTAAGCGATGCAACGAGCATAATAAGCGTTGATTCTGGTAAATGGAAGTTAGTTATTAAACTATCAACGCATTTAAACTTGTACGGCGGATATATAAAAATATTAGTATCTCCGCTTTGCGCTTTTACTAAACCGTCGCTATCAGCAACAGTTTCTAACGTTCTAACAGACGTCGTTCCAACAGCGATTACCCTTCTTCCTTCACGCTTTGCTTTATTAATTTTTTGCGCGTTTTCTTGGGTAATTTCATACCATTCGGTATGCATAACGTGCTCTTTAGGATTATCAACCTTTACAGGTCTAAACGTTCCAAGTCCTACCTTTAACTCAACTTCGGCAATTTCAACGCCTTTATTTTTTAACGCCGATAAAAGTTCGGGGGTAAAATGAAGCCCGGCAGTAGGCGCTGCCGATGAGCCTGAATTTTTAGCGTATACCGTTTGGTATCTGTTTTGATCTTTTAATTTTTCTTTAATATACGGCGGAAGTGGCATTTCTCCAAGCCTTGAAATAATATCTTCAAATACGCCGTTATATGAAAACTCAACTATTCTTCCACCGCTTTCCGTTCTTGAAAGCACCGTTAAAGAAAGTTCTTCAGAGATAGTTAAATTAGCGCCTTCTTTTGCTTTTTTGCCCGGTTTTACCATAACTTCCCAATTAGTTAAGGAATGGCGTTTTAAAAGTAAAATTTCAACTTTGCCACCGTTTTTTGTATAAGCAAACATTCTTGCTGGTAAAACTTTGGTGTTGTTAACGACTAAAAGGTCGCCACTATTTAAATAATCTATAACGTTACGAAAAATTTTGTGTTCTACTTTATCGCTTTTTCTATCATACACTAAAAGACGTGAACTATCACGGGGCTGGGCTGGAGTTTGCGCTATTAATTCTTCGGGTAAATTATAGAAAAAATCACTTGTTTTATACATCTTCGTTATCAAATATAGACATTTGAACGTATTCGCTTTTATTATACGGAATATTCAAATGCTCGTACGCTTTTTTAGTGCATTGTCTACCCCTTGGCGTTCTTGAAATAAAGCCAAGTTGCAATAAGTAAGGCTCGTAAACGTCTTCTAAAGTGTTACTGTCTTCATTGATAGTAGCGGCTAACGTATCTAAACCAACAGGTCCGCCGTTAAACTTTTGTATCATAGAAAGAAGTAATTTTCTGTCAATATTATCAAGACCAAGATCGTCAATTTCAAGCCTATTAAGAGCGAGTTTTGCATCTTCTAAAGTAATTGAGTCGTGCCCTAAAACTAAAGAAAAATCTCTAACGCGTTTAAGTAGTCTATTTACAATACGCGGAGTACCGCGACTGCGTTTACCTATCTCTAACGCTGCCGTATTATCAATTTCCGCGCCTAACGTTTTAGCCGAACGCTTCGCAATTTCGGCAAGTTCTTCAACGGTATATAATTCAAGACGACATAAAATACCAAATCTATCTCTAAGCGGAGAAGACAACATTCCCGCTTTCGTTGTCGCGCCTACTAAAGTAAAGCGTTTAAGCGGTATATTTATTGTCCTTGCCGACGGACCTTTACCCGTAATAATATCAAGAGTAAAATCTTCCATTGCAGGATAAAGTATTTCTTCAACGTTGTGATTTAAGCGGTGAATTTCGTCAATAAACAAAACGTCGCCTTCGCTAAGATTAGAAAGTATTGCGGCAAGGTCGCCAGATTTTTCAATGGCAGGCCCTGACGTTATTTTTATTTGAGAACCCATTTCACAAGCAATAATGTGCGCGAGAGTAGTTTTACCAAGACCGGGAGGCCCATATAAAAGAACGTGGTCTAAAGCCTCTCCCCTAAGTTTGCTTGCTTTCATAAAAATGGTAAGATTATCTTTAACTTTATCTTGCCCAACGTAACCTTCCATAGACTTAGGACGTAAAATATTTTCAATTGTATCAAAATCGTTTCTTTCAACGTCAACAACGCGTTCAGTAGTAACGTCGTCGTAACCCATACTGTGTTCGTCTATCATAAATCCCTCGTTATTTCATTGTTTGTAAGGCGTAAGTAATAATGCTTTCAATAGTGTCAGCACCATGTTCTTCGGCAGTTTTAACCGCCGTTTCAGATACGCTACGCGAAAAACCAAGACTCATAAGCGCAATAATGGCATCATCTTCAAGCGGTGTAAGTTGTGGTTTAACGGTAGTTTTAGATTTTTTATTTTCTACTTCCGGAAGGTCAAGCGACGAGATATTTTCACGAAGTTCTAAAATAATACGCTCCGCCGTCTTTTTACCAAGACCTTTTACTTTGGAAAGCGCTTTTACGTCTTGCGATGCGATGATGTACGCAAGTTCGTGAAGTGGCATTGAAGATAATACGCCTATCCCCATTTTAGGACCAATACCCGAAACGGAAATAAGTTTTAAAAACATGCTTTTTTCTTCAAGCGAAATAAAGCCAAATAAATTTAAAGCGTCTTCACGCACGGCTAAATAAGTATAAGCCCCGCCTTGCCCCGCATTTACAAGTTGCTCGTATAAAGATGCCGAGCACGTTATCTCAAACCCAACACCGTTATTTTCAAGTATAACTACACCGTCTGCCGCGTGTAACGTTTTTCCTTTTAAATATCCTATCATATCACACCGTATAATTAATTTTTTATATATCTAAATTAATAACTTTTTTATTTTATAGCGAAAATCGAACCCATTCTACTCGTTTGAGAGTGAGTTAAGGCAATAGCAAGCGCATCCGCAGCATCGTCAGGGCGTGGAATTTTAGTAAGATTAAGCATAAGTTTAGTCATTTCCTGTATTTGATGCTTATCTGCCCTACCATAACCAGTTAACGCTTGTTTTATTTGAAGCGGAGTATACTCAAATAGTTTTCCGCATTCTTTAACGGCAGTTAAAAGTATTACGCCCCTTGCCTGAGCAACGTTAATTGCAGTAGTTACGTTGTTATTGAAAAACAATTCTTCAAGCGCAACTTCGTCGGGTTTGAATTTACTTATAATACATTTTAAATCTTCTTCAATAACTTTTAAGCGGTCAGGTAGTTTATCGTCTTTAGAAGTAAGAATAGTTCCGTACGAAACGACTTTAGCCTTACCGTTTATATAATCGATAACACCCCAACCGACCGTTGCAAGTCCAGGGTCTATACCTAAAATTCTCACAAAACTACCCCACTATAAAATACTATATACATTTTAATACATATCTTAAAAATAGTCAAGATAAAGAGTATTATCTTTACATATTTAACTGATATTAAATTTTAATTACACAGCGGAATAATTATATTTTTAATACTCAGCTAAACAAAAAAGAAAAAAGAGTTTTGCATTTTTACAAAACTCTTTTATATTTTATTCAAGCGATGCTAAGAAACTGTAAATATCTTGACCGCCTTCGTATTCGATAAGTTCAAGGTCAGGATATTTTTCTTCTACTGCGTTACGGAAACGATTTTTTTCATTGTCTGAAAGGTTTTTACCATAAAATACCGTTAAAATTTCTTTCTCGTCGATATCTTCGGTATTAGCGAACGCATCCATTAAAACGTTAACTTTGGTGTATCCTGCCGAAACGAGTTTGCCGTCTGAAATACACATAAACTCGTCTTTTTTAACAGCAACACCGTTAACGATAGCGTCACGAACGGCGTAAGTTACTTCGTAACTTTTAACTCCGCTAATAACCGCTTTAATATCTGAAATAAGATCGTCAAACGCTTCACAGTCTGAAATAACGCTAAGCGCGCAATAACCTTGTTGCATAGTTTTTGTAGGAATAACGGTAACTTTAGCCTTGTTATAAAGTTCAGCCGCTTGTTCCGCCGCTAAAATAATATTACCGTTGTTAGGTAAAACTATTATGTTTTCAGCGTTAATGGTATCAAAAACTTTAATAAAATCGCCAGCCGCCGGGTTACCAGTTTGACCGCCGTTTACTACACCGTCCGCGCCTAATTCTTTAAATAAATTTACAAGACCTTCACCGTTAGCAACGGTAACGACTGCGATATGTTTTTTCTCTTCATTTTTAGAGCCAATACTCTCTTCGTGTTGAAGAGTCATATTCTCAATTTTAATATGTAAGAACTCGCCGTATTTTTGCATAGCGTTTAATACCGCGCCAGGCGTTAAAATATGAACGTGAACTTTAACGATATCACCGTCAACGTAAGTAACGATAGAATCACCGCCAAGCGCTTTAAGTTCTTCACGAATAACGTCAACGTTAAAACCGTCTATTTCAACTTTTATAGTTTGTAAACGAATTATAAGTTCGGTGCAGTAACCATAAGTCATAACGCTATCACGAGTAAACGCTGAAAAATCAAGTTCTTTTTCAGGTTCGTGAACGTCGTCAACGGTAACGACTATTTCTTCGCCGGTAAACGCTTTATATGCGCCTTCAATAATTCTTAAGTAACCAGCGCCACCACTATCAACAACACCTGCGTCTTTAAGTTGAGGAAGAATTTCTTTAGTTTTAACAAGCGTTCTCGACGCTTGCTCAATATGTAATTTTAAAAACTCTTCAATAGTAGTTTCTTCATTAACGTTTCTAACCGCATATTCCGTTGCTTCTCTAAATACCGTTAAAATAGTTCCTTCAACAGGACGTTCAACCGCCGAATACGAATACTTAACGCCTTCTTCAAAAGCGTGAGCAAAATCAACGACGCTAACTTCCGTAAGACCGTTTACGCCTACGCTAACGCCTTTAAATATTTGAGATAAGATTACGCCCGAGTTTCCACGCGCCGAAAGTAACGCGCCGTGAACGAATTCTTCCATAAGTTCACTAACGGTACTAAAATCTTTATTCTTAATTTTAGCAACACCGCCTTCTATAGTTTTACACATATTAAGACCGGTATCTCCGTCAGGAACAGGGAAAACGTTTAATTCATTAATTTCCGCAGCATTATTTTTAAGGTTTGCCGCGCCACCTAATAGCATACTTTTTAATACTGTAACGTTTAAGGTATTCAAAATACTTTCCGCCTTTTGTATAAATTTTATGATTATCGTATAATTTTTATAATTGTAATAACACTAACCCTTTCATTAGCATATATAATCATCAATAGCATACCTAAGAAAAGTTAAGTTTAGGTAAAATTATAAAATTCATTTAAATTATACATAACCTCATACATTATATATTATAATCTAAAGTATTGCAAGCATTTTTCACAGAATATACACTTAACGCCACATTTTAGACAGTTTTAGTAGTATTTTTATTGTTTTTTAGTCAATTTTTAATTATACCCCGTATTGTTAGTAAAAATTAACGCTAAGCGTTTACTATAAAATACGCTTAGCGTTTGCACTATATATTTAATTAAGGATTATAAACGTATTGCGGTATAACGACATTCACCGTTTTACTTTCAAGCGCGTTAGCGCTATCTTTAACGGTAAAAGTAATAGTTTGTCCTGCGGTAAACTCTATCGACGCTATAAAGTTAACGAGCGAAGAAGCGGTAGTAACGTCAAGAGATTTTTCTTGATATTTTACTGAAGTAATAACGTTTCCTACCGATAAGTTTTCGCTATATACGCTATCTTCGTCAACGTACGCTAAAGCCGTGTAGTATATATTATTAGCGGTTTTTGTTGTAAAGAACATATCGTATCCCGTAGTGTCAACCGCCCAAAAAACGTTAGTTACGTCGGCAACTGTTATTTTTGCTCTACCGACAACGTAACCATAGTTTTCGTTATTAGTATGATAAGTTGATAAAAGACCGTTTGCAATTTCCATAGCGTAATTTGCTGGAATAGCAAAATTTAGACCTTCAACACTACCAGAATAACCAGCGTTTACTATACCGACGAGTTGCCCGCTAACAGAGTACAACGCGCCACCGCTGTTTCCAGAATTTATTGCGCAGTCAGTTTGAATTAAGGTCATTTTTTTACCTTCAACCGTTATTGGTCTATCAACTGAACTTATTATTCCACGAGTTACAGTTCCACCAAGCGTTCCAAGCGGATTACCAATAGCCACAACTTCTTCGCCAACTTTAACGTAGTCTTCCCCGTCTTCACTAGCGCGAATTGTGCACGCCGAAAGGTTTGCATCTTCAAAATTATTAACGTCGGAAGACATGGCAATAACGGCAATATCACTTTGCGCATCTCCACCAATTAAATGCGCTTTAAACTCTCTACCCTCAATATCTTTAACGCTTAATTGAGTTCCGCCCTCAATAACGTGATGGCACGTTAAAACGTAGTACGTTTTTACATTTTCACTATCCGTAGCAATAGAGTAAACTACACCGCTACCCGCGCTTTTACCGCTTTTTGTAGTAGCGTAAACTTCAACGACTGACGGGCGAACGTAATCGAGAATTTCAACGAGCGGAGCGTTATTTTCGGAAGCGGTTTGAGTTGATACGTTTATAGTTGTATTAACGTTTTTTACTTTGGTAATATTTTCACCAACGTCTACGTTACACGACGCTAACGTAAACAAAAAGCATACCGATAAAATTAAAGGAATTATTTTTTCAATAAATTTCATAGCATTCTCCTTAAAAATATTATAGCCGTTTTTTAAAAAAAATCAATGCAATTTTTGTGAAATACAAATGAAATATATTTAATTTTTAATTAAATAATTAAAAATTTTTTATTTAATATAAACGCATTATTATTTAAAGTAGACAAAATTGAATAATATATAATAAAAACAATAAATTTATTAGTTAATTTATAATTTTCAATAATACACCACTATCGAAATCGGACATTTTTTTAAAAATATGTCCGATTTCGATAGTCCTTTACGGTTTATTGTTGTGTTTTGCTTGCGTTTTTATATATTTTTAAACTATGATTGACCTTCTTGGTTATCGAAGTATTGAATCTAAGCAGTAACGATGTATTGCGATGTAAATATGCCTTTAAAGTTTAATATTGTGCGTTTTTAAAGGTTTTGAAATGATTTTTTGCTTTTATATAAC
>CALDOZ010000032.1 GCA_937912025.1 uncultured Clostridia bacterium
GTTTTACCAATGTATTACGCCGTGAGTATGGCGTTAGTTTCCGCTAAAAATTATTAAAGAACCTTAGCCTTTAAAAATGGTGTTTTTCCAACATCTCGACTATATCACATAGTCTATCTAAATCATCACGAGTGTAATAATCGATATATATACGTCCTTTTTTGTCGTTGCCGATAGCGGCAACTTTAGTGCCGAACGTTTGTTGCATACGCGAAATTAAATCTTTAAGTTCAACGCTCATTTCTTGTTGGCGTTTTACTTTATCAATTTTTTTAATAAGTTCAGGGGGATTGTAATAATCTTTTACGGCTTGCTCTACTTCACGAACTGATAAACCTTCGGCAACCGTTTTGTTTGCTATCTTGCGTTGCTCTTCCGGCGGTAAAGTAATAAGGGCGCGCGCGTGACCTTGCGAAAGTTTGTTTGATACAACGAGCTTGATAACGTCTTGGTCAAGAGTTAAAAGTCTTAACGTGTTGGCTATCGCCGAACGGCTTTTACCTATTCTTTCTGAAAGTTCTTCTTGCGTTAAAGAATAATCTTCCATAAGTTGTTTCATAGCGTTTGCCGCTTCAATTGGGTTTAGGTCTTCACGTTGTAAGTTTTCAATAAGCGAAATTTCTTTAATTTGACGCTCGTCGTACTCCCTAACGATTGCTGGAATTGTTTCTTTACCTGCCAAGCGCGACGCTCTAAAACGTCTTTCACCAGCGATAATCATGTACTTGCCGTCGCCGTCTTTATTTAAAACGATAGGCATAATTACGCCATTTGCTTTTATTGAACTTGCAAGTTCGTCAAGCGCTTTAGGGTCAAAAATCTTTCTTGGTTGATTAGGATTAGCGTAAATATCTTTTAAAGGAATTTCTAAAACGCCGTTTTTTAATTCTTCTTCAGTAACACCAAGACTCCCTAAGTTTTTACTATAATCGTCTTCAGTTGATTGAAAAAGAGCGGATAACCCCCTTCCTAAACCTTTGTTTACTGCCATAAATTATTCTCCCCTTTCTAAAAATTCTTTAGTTAAATCGTGATACGCTCTCGAACCTGCGCATTTAGGGTCGTGAAGCATTACGGGCACGCCGTGACTTGGCGCTTCTGATACTCTTATATTTCTTGGAACAACTGTGTTAAATACTTTTTTATCAAAAAACTTGCGAATTTCGGCGGCAATTTGCTTGCTAACAAGCGCTCTTCCGTCAAACATCGTAAGAGATACGCCTTTGATTGTAAGTTTTTTATTAAGGTGCTTTATTACGAGTTTGATTGAATTCATAAGTTGAGATAATCCTTCTAGCGCGTAATATTCGCATTGTATAGGAATAATAACGCTATCGGACGCCGCTAACGCATTAATTGTAAGTAGACCAAGCGACGGCGGACAGTCAATACAAATATAGTCGTAACTGTCTTTTACTTTTTGCAATCTTTCAAAAAGTCGTTTTTCGCGGTTAGAAAGATATACAAGGTCAACTTCAGCCGCGGCAAGTTCAATAGACGACGGAACAATGTCAAGGTTTTCAATATTCGTTGGTTGAACAACGTCTGAAATATCAGCATCGTCAACTAAAACGTTATATACTGAACTTTTTACTTGACTTTTATCTAAACCAAGCCCCGTCGTTGCATTGCCTTGCGGATCCATATCAACTATTAAAACTTTTTTACCAAATTTTGCTAAATAAGCCGACATATTAACGCAAGTTGTAGTTTTTCCTACGCCACCTTTTTGGTTTGAAAAAGAAATAATTTCTCCCATAATTAAGCCCCTTTTAATGTTTTTCGTTTTTTGTGTATATGGTTGATTTTTTTAGTTATAAACTTCTTACTTTTCTTCTTTTTCTGTGGGGTTTACCACGGAATTTTCGCCAATTTTGTCTTCTTCTGTTTTAACGACGTCTTCGTCCGTTTTGTCGCCGTCTTTTTTATTTACAGTAGTCGTTTCTTCTTTTTTAGTTGCTCCGCTACCGCTTATTTTAGCAAACGGATTACTGCGGTAGTTTTCGTCACGCTCTTCCATTATTTTAATAATATCAGACGCGTCCATACCGTCCATAATCATATCAACTTCGTCTTGATAAATAGTTTCGCGTTCAATAAGAATTCTAGCCATATTATCAAGTTTTTTCTTGTGTTTAGTTAATAATTCAGTTGCTTTTTTATGAGCGTTTTTAATAATGAGTTCTACTTCTTGGTCAATTATTTTTGCAAGTTCTTCAGAATAAGTTGCGCGGGTTTGCATGTCTTTTCCTATAAACACTTGACCTTCGCCACTATAATTTACAGGACCAATTTTATCAGACATACCCCATTCGGTAACCATCTTTCTTGCGCGTTGAGTAATTACGCTAATATCGTTTGACGCTCCTGCCGATATATCTTTAATAATAAGTTCTTCGGCAACACGTCCACCAAGCGTCATAACAATATCATCTAAAAGTTTACTCTTTTCAATATGATTATCGTCACTATCAGGTCTAGTCATAGTATAACCTGCCGCCATACCGCGTGGAATTATTGAAACTTCGTGAACTGGGTCGCAACCAGGTAAAAGTCTAGCAAGTATTGCGTGGCCTGCTTCGTGATAAGCGGTAATTCGTTTATCCGTTTCAGTAACAACCCTACTTTTCTTTTGAGGTCCAATTATTACTTTATTAATTGCTTCGTAAAGGTCTACGTTCGTAATTGCTTTTCTATTTGCTCTTGCCGCTAATATTGCCGCTTCGTTTAAAAGGTTTGCAAGGTCTGCGCCACTAAAACCAGCCGTCATTCTTGCTAAAACTTTAAAGTTTACGTCCGGAGCAAGCGGTTTATTTCTTGAGTGAACTTTTAAAATTGCTTCTCTACCGCGAACGTCAGGTATATTAACGTAAATTTGGCGGTCAAATCTACCTGGACGAAGAAGAGCCGGGTCTAAAATGTCCGCGCGGTTTGTCGCCGCCATTATAATAATACCGTCGTTAGCATCAAAACCGTCCATTTGAACTAAAAGTTGGTTAAGCGTCTGCTCTCTTTCGTCGTTACCACCGCCAAGACCAGCGCCACGATGTCTACCAACAGCGTCAATTTCATCAATGAAAACGATACAAGGCATATTCTTTTTAGCGGTTGCAAATAAATCTCTAACTCTACTTGCGCCCACACCAACGAACATTTCAACGAAGTCTGAACCTGAAATTGAGAAGAACGGAACGTTTGCTTCACCGGCTACCGCTTTAGCAAATAACGTTTTACCCGTTCCCGGAGGACCTACTAATAATACCCCCTTAGGAATTTTAGCGCCGATTGCCGAGAATTTTTTAGGACTCTTTAAAAACTCAACGATTTCTTGAAGTTCTTGTTTTTCTTCTTCAGCGCCGGCAACGTCGGTAAAGCGTACTTTAACGTCTTTAGAAACTCTTGCTTTAGTTTTTCCAAAATCCATTGCCGACTTATTAGAGCCCCCAACTTGACGGAACATCATTATAATTATAACAAGGATAATAATTCCAGTACCAAGTGGCATTATTAAAGAAGACCAAATTGCGCCCGCATTAGGGTCAACGTAATCAATCTCTATATCTTGTGAGGCTAAAAACGGGATTAATCCGTTACCAAACACGTCGTTTTCTGAATTTCTATCAAAAACAGTTTCGCTATTTGCTCTAAACTTACCGTTTGATAATTTTTCATAGCCTGTTATTTTATAACCGTCGACAACAACCTTATCAATATTACATTTAAGCTCATTATCTCTTTTTAATACAATTTCATCATTTTCAGTTTCAATTTTAATTCCTGCAAACTCTAAAAATTCTGTAGTTGTTTTAGGGTCAATTACTACGGAATTAACAATAAAGATAATTGCAATAATTGCTATTACCGCAATTACACCAATAGTTATCCATAATTTAGAACTACTTTTTTTCATAAATCCTCCTCAACGTGTAGTTATAATTAATAGGAAAAAAGTATTTATATTATAAGCGCAATAATAAATTATCAGCGCTATTAATATAAATTAATCTTAGATAATTAGTTTAACATAATTAAACAAAAAAAACAATAGTATTTTTATTATTTTTATAATAATTTAAGTGATTATTATTTTGGAAATATAAAAAATAATTTACATATTAATTCAAATGATATTGTATTAAAAAATTTA
>CALDOZ010000033.1 GCA_937912025.1 uncultured Clostridia bacterium
ATACTATCGAAATCGGACATTTTTTAAAAAATATGTCCGATTTCGATAGTGTTTTGAATTAAAAAACACAAACTTTTACCGCTAAATTTAATAGGTTGCGGTAGTTTATCAAAAGAAAAACGTTATGCTTAAATTTAAAAAACTCACCTTAAAAGACTTAAATAAAATTAAAACTTACACCCAAAAATCCCCACTAAAAGTGTGTGATTTTTCTATTGGTGTTCTTTTAATGTGGGATAAAAGTTTTAATTACGAATATGCTGAGTATAATGACACAATTATCATAAAAAACCATTATGGAAAGGAGGAGTGGTTTTTACCTCCCGTTGGAAAAGACGTTGACGGCGCAACCGTGCAACTTGAAAAGTATTGCGTTCAAAAAAACGTCAATTTAAACTACACTTGCGTAGATGAAGGAGTGCTTGATTTTTATAAAAACCGCTATAATGGAAGGGCATTAATAGAGTACGATAGGCGTTGGAGCGACTATATCTACGACTTTACCGCAATAAAAACGTTCGTGGGTAAAAGGTATAGTGGTCAACGTAATCACATAAATAAATTTAAAAGACTATATCCAAATTACAAATATAACCAAATAACGCGTGGCGATATTTCTATGCTTAAAGAGTTTATGAAAGAGTATAAAAAACGCCATACCGATATGGGACGCATTGAGCGTAAAGAATATCAAAATACCATAACTTTACTCGACAATTATTCAAAAAAATATTTCGTTGGCGGATATATTAGCGTTGATAAAAAAATAATAGCCTTTTCTATAGGCGAATACGTTGGCGATACGTTAGTTATTCATATTGAAAAGGCTCTTACCCAATATCAAGGGGTATATCCTACGATGTTTAACGAGTTTGTTAGCCATAGCGAAAAAGAAGGCATAATTTATATTAACAGAGAAGACGATAGTGGAGATATTGGGCTAAGAACGTCAAAAACGCAATATCACCCAGTTATGCTTGCTAATAAAAATTACGTTATGGTAAATAAGCCTATGCAAATTAAACGCGCTCCCACGTTAAAAGGTAAAGGCGTTTACGCTGACAAGATAACTCAAAACGACAAAGAAAATTATTACAATTTATACATTAATAAGTCGCTTAATAAGTATTGGGGTTACGATTATCGCGCCGACATAAAAACTCCATCGCCAGACGCTTTTTATAATATGGTAGTAGCGGACTTTAAAAACAAAGAAAATATGTGTCTAGCCTTAAGAAACGAAAAAGGCGGACAACTTATTGGCGAAGTAGTTTTTTATAATTTTGGATACGATAACACCGTTGAAATTGGCGTAAGGTTATTTAGAAAATATCACGGCAAAGGTTTAGGTAAACAAGCGTTTAGTTTAGCAATAAAGTACGCTACTCAAAAACTTAACAAAATTCCCGTAGCAAAAGCATATAAAAAAAATACGCCGTCAATAAACGCGCTATTTAGCGCAGGTTTTAAAAAAGTAAGCGAAGATAATAAGTTTATATATTTTAAAAGTTGTTAAAATGGTATTTTTTCATATAAAATTCAAAAAATTCGACAAAAACACTCTAAATCTACTCAAAAAATGTTGATAACTTTGTGGATAAGTTATTAACTGTGTTGAAAACTAACAAAAAAAATTTAAAAAATTTTCAAAAACGGCGTTAAAACGCTTTACAAATAAAAATAAAAAGAGTAATATAGTCGCATAATCAATTTGCTCATCATTTTCCCCCTTATCATATATTTTTTCAAGTGGCAGTTTACGAAGAATCGCAAGCTGTCATTTGACTTTTAAGGAAAAGAGCAAAGCGAAAGGAAGGTTTTCGGCAAACACTTCCAATTAAAAAAACCGAGGTGTAAAATGAATAACAAAAAAAACAGCAATAAATCAAATTTTATTGTAAAAGCAGGGCTGATTGGCGCTATATACGCGGCGCTTACAATGAGTTTACCATTTTTGTCGTACGGTAGCGTTCAACTACGCGTGTCAGAAGCGCTTACAATATTACCGCTGTTTTATCCTGAAGCGGTAATTGGCTTATTCGTTGGGTGTTTAATATCTAATATAATAGGCAACGGAATTTTAGACGTCATATTTGGCTCGCTTGCAACGCTTGTTTCCGCAATTCTTACCTATATCGTAGGAAAGAAAATTAAAAACGATAAGTTAAAGTTTATTATAGGCGGGGTTTTTCCAGTAATTATAAACGCAATTGTAATTCCGTTTACCTACTTAATTATAACGGAACTGCCGTCTTTATATTGGCTTAACTTTTTAACGGTGTTTATAGGGCAATTTTTAGCAGTTTATTTGTTTGGAACGCTTTTATACCTTTCAATTAAACGCATAAAATCAAAATCTTTTGTAAAATAAATTAAACTGTTTTTTGCAATAAAAAAAGACTTCTAAAAAGAAGTCTTAAATTTATCTATCGTCGTTTTCAATAAACATATAATCAAAATTAACGGTATCAAAAAAATCGTCTGGATTAAGTTTTAGCGAGTTGAAATTTTCGTAACACTCGCGGTGATAAGGTATAATAATAGGCGACGAAATATCCAGCATTTGGCATAATTGGGTCATATAAAAATAAAAGTCTTCGCTTTTATACTCGCCCTGCATAGTAAACGTCACGCGTTTTATCGTTTTGTGATTTTTAATTAATTTTGCGCCAATAATTATCATATTTTACATTTTAACACACTATTAATTTTTTTGCAAGGAGTATTGAAATATGAGTGGTAAACAAATTTCCGACAACGTTATATCAAGGCTTCCTAAGTATTACCGCTATCTTCAAGAACTCAATTCAAAAAAGATAACGCGCGTTTCAAGTAAAACTATTTCTGAAGCGCTTAATATTACGGCGTCGCAAGTAAGGCAAGATTTGTCGCACTTCGGTGGTTTTGGTCAGCAAGGTTACGGGTACGATACCGAATATTTAAAAGCGCGTATTCGTGAAATTTTAGGGCTTACTAATCATCATAACGCAATCATTATTGGTGGCGGACGTATAGGTCAAGCGCTTGCAAACTATAAAGGCTTTTCGCTTGAAAACGTTTACGTTAGAGCCGTTTTCGACGTTGAAACGTCACACGTTAAAAACATTGAAGGCGTTGAAATTCTAAACATGAGCGAACTTGAAAACTACGTTAAAAATCATAAAGTAGACGTTGCAATCATATCCGTTCAAAAAGAGCAAGCGCAATTAGTTGCTGAAAAGGTTGTAAATTTAGGGGTAAAAGCCATTTGGAACTTTGCGCCTATCGACCTTAACTTTGGCTCACGCGCAGTTTGTGAAAATATTAATATGAGCGAAAGTTTAATGCGACTTATTTATAAAAGTAAAAAAATTGATTAAAAAATTGCTATGCAAAAGATTGCATAGCAATTTTTAATTGTCGATAAATGAATTGCAAAATAATAGTATGTAAATTTAAATATCTTGCTGAAAATATTTTAACCAATAAAATGTTATTATAATTTTTAATAACTGTTTAAATTTGGTTGCTTTATTTTTGTTTTGTGCTAAAATATATTTATTAATATAAAAAGGAGTTTGATTTTATGCTTTCAGCAAAACAATTAAAACAAAGAGCAAGAAATAATCTTGGTAACAGTTTATTTTCTCAAGCATGGCTTTTTGGTCTTGCAGCGTGTATCATAGTAGGCGCTGTTACAGGTGTGGTAGCAGGTGTGTTTACCGCAATACAGTTAGCGTGGGTTAGTTCAATTATAATAATTATAATTAATGGTCCGCTTAACTTTGGCTCTAACAAATATTTCTTATTTAGCGCGTGCAACCAAATTGGTAAAGGCGACTTAAAAGTTTTATTCGACGGTTTTAAAACTAAACCAGCAGACAACGTAGTTATGGGTGTTTTAATTTCGTTATTTACTGCTTTATGGTCAATTTTATTTATTATTCCAGGTATTGTAAAAGCGTGCGGATACGCTATTGCCTTCTTCATTAAAGTTGACTGTCCACAATACAAACCAATGGAAGTTATGAAGTTAAGTGAATCTATTATGAAAGGCCACAAAATGCGTTACTTTATGCTTCAACTTTCATTTATCGGTTGGTATTTTGTTGGTATTTTAACGCTTGGTATAGGATTTTTATGGATTATCCCTTACGTTCAATCAACTAATGCAGAATTCTACCGTGATTTAATTTTAAATATGAAGTAATAAAAACTATAGGAAGTTAAATCTTTTGCTAATCGCAAAATCTTTGCAAAACTGTCGTTTTGCCGTAAAAACTACAGTTTTTACACTTCAAGTTTGAAATATGGCAAAGTTTAAAACCCTTGCAAGCAAGTTTTCAACTTCTTATAATGTAATTTTAACATGACTAAACACTCATTTCTACCCAACTTTAAAATTTTTTATATAATATGTTTAATTTGTTTTATTTTCATATTTTGTAATTTAACACAAACTTTAAAATATAAAATAAGCGACGGAAACCCGTCGCTTTTAGTTTATTCTTTTTCGCTATACGCTTGAACGTGTAATTCTTTAAGTTGTTTTTCATCAACAAGGTCTGGAGCGCCCGTCATAAGACAAGATGCAGTTTGAACCTTAGGGAACGCAATAACGTCTTTAATAGAGTCCGTTTTAGTAATAAGCATTGCAAATCTATCAAGACCAAGGGCAAGTCCGCCGTGTGGTGGAGCGCCGTATTTAAACGCGTCAACAAAGAATCCGAATTTTTTAGCAATGTCTTCGTCGCTAAAACCTAAAATACCAAACATTTTTTGTTGAATGTCGCGTCGATGTATTCTAACCGAGCCACCGCCCGCTTCTTGACCGTTAATAACAATATCGTACGCTTTTGCGCGCGCTTTTAACGGCTCTGTTTCAAGAAGGTCAAGGTCTTCGTCCATTGGAGCGGTAAACGGATGGTGAACGGCAACGAGTCTTCCCTCTTCTTCGCTATAATCAAACATAGGGAATTCCGTTACCCATAAAATATCGTAACTGTCTTTATCAATAAGGTCGTATTTTTCGGCAAGGTGTAAACGAAGTCCGCCAAGCGTGTTAAATACAACGTAATCTTTATCGGCAGCAAAGAATAACACGTCGCCTTCTTCAAAATTAAGACGCTCGGTAAAATCTTTAATATTTTCTTCGCTTAAAAATTTAAGGAAAGAGCCTTTAATTTCTCCACCAACAGGGTGAGATAACCACGCCAAACCTTTAGCGCCAAGCGTTTTTACAAACTCGATTAACCCGTCTATATCTTTACGAGAAAGTTTAGAAGCAAAACCCTTAGCATTTATAGCGCGTACGCTTCCTTTTATAGGCCCGTCAATACTTAAAGCGTCGGTAAATACTTTAAAATCGCATTTTTTAGCAATATCTGAAACGTCTTGAAGTTCTAAACCAAAACGAGTGTCAGGCTTATCAGAACCATAGCGAGTCATTGCTTCTTTATACGGCATTTGGCGGAAATGCGCGTCACCGTAATCAATACCTAAAGTTTCTTTAAAGATTGCTTTTATTAAACCTTCAACGGGGTAAATAACGTCTTCAATTTGCTCAACAAAACTCATTTCTAAGTCAATTTGAGTAAATTCAGGTTGACGGTTTGCGCGCAAGTCTTCATCGCGGAAACATTTGGTAATTTGATAATATCTATCAAACCCCGAAATCATTAAAAGTTGTTTAAATAATTGCGGTGATTGTGGAAGCGCGTAAAAACACGTTGGGTGCACGCGTGACGGAACGAGATATTCTCTTGCGCCTTCTGGAGAAGACTTACCAAGCATTGGCGTTTCAATTTCCATAAAGTCTATACTTTCTAAATAATTACGCGTAGCCTTAGTTATAATTGAACGAGTAATTAATTTGTTTTGAAGTATAGGACGGCGAAGGTCTAAATATCTGTATTTTAAACGTAAATTTTCGTTTACGTTAACTTCGTCTAAAATTTCAAACGGAGTAGTTTCAGCTTCTGATAAAATTTTAAGTTCGCTTGCTAAAATTTCAATATCACCGGTTGCAATTTTGGTAGTTTTACTTTCTCTTTCACGAACTTTACCTTTAACGAGTAAAACGTATTCTGAACGAATACTTTCAGCCTTTTCAAAAACAGTTTTAGAAGTTGTACTATCAAAAACTATTTGAACAATGCCCGTTTTATCGCGCAAGTCAACGAAAATCAAACTACCTAAATTTCTTCTTTTTTGTACCCAACCGGTCACCACAACATCTTTATTAACGTCACATAGTCTTAGCGTTCCGTTATAATTAGTTCTTCTAAGACCACCCATAAATTCAGCCATATTATTAACTCCGTATATTAACCCTCAAAAGGAAGGACTTTTTCATTTTTATAAGTAGTAAAATTAAGTTTTAAACCGTTACTTTCAACTTCGTCTGATACGTAAACGCATTTAAAATTATCAAGCGCGTCAAGGTTAGGATAAAATACCGTAGCCTCACCGTCCGCTTTAACTTTAGTAACGAAAACTTCGCTACAATATGGAAGCATAGTTTTATAAAACATTGCTCCGCCAATAACAAAAACATTATCCGTATCGTACTTTTTAAGTTCGACACTAAGTTCTTTTAAAGTGTGAGTTACGATACAATCGTCTCTTTCAACGCCGTCTGGCGCTAAAACGATATTAACTCTATTTTTTAAAGGTTTAGAACCTGGGAAAGAAAGTAACGTGTTGTAACCCATGCACACCGTCATTCCCTTAGTTTTTTCACGGAAAAACTTCATATCTTCAGGAATATTGAATAATAAATCGTTATTTTTGCCAATACCCCAATTAACGTCAACAGCAACAATCGCTTTCATTAAATTGCAACCTCCAATTTATCTTTAAGTGGCGTTGATTTATAATCAACGAGTTTAAAATCGTCAACGGTAAAGTCATAAAAATTCTTAACGTCTTTATTGATAACGAGTTTAGGCGCTTCAAACTGCTCGTTTTTAAACATTTCTTTAAGCGCAGGAATATGCCTATCGTAAATGTGCGCGTCGGCAATAACGTGAACAAGTTCGCCAACTTCTAAATTAGATACTTGCGCAAACATATGAATAAGTATTGCGTATTGAACGACGTTCCAGTTATTAGCAACTACCATATCGTTACTTCTTTGGTTTAAAATACCGTTAAGTTTGTTGCCCGTAACGTTAAACGTCATTGAGTAAGCGCAAGGATATAAATTCATTTCGCTTAAATCTTGGAAAGTGTAAATATTAGTTAAAATTCTACGAGAATGCGGATTGTTTTTAAGGTCGTATAATACCCTATCAACTTGGTCCATTTCGCCTTCTTTATATTTATGTTTTACGCCGAGTTGGTAACCATACGCTTTACCGATAGAGCCCGTTTCATCCGCCCAACTATCCCAAATATGAGAGTTAAGGTCGTTAACGTTGTTACTCTTTTTTTGCCATATCCATAAAAGTTCATCTACCGCCGACTTGAAAAACGTTTTGCGAATTGTTAAAATAGGAAATTCTTTTGATAAGTCGTATCTATTTACAACACAAAAATTTTTAACGGTATGCGCAGGAGTTCCGTCAGCCCAATGCGGACGAACGTTTAAATTTGTATCCCACGTTCCGTTAGTTATAATGTCGGTACAGTTTTGAATAAAAACTTTATCAGCGTAACTCATAATCTTTCTCCTATAGTTATTTAAATATTTTAACACATTACTTTAAAAAAGTAAATACAATTTAGTCGTTTGTAAAAGCATCTTTCTCTAAATTTTTAAGTTTTTTAGCAACAATTTTTAACTTTAACGATAGCGGAGTAATTTTAGTAACAAATTTTACCACTTTATTATAAAACCCTGGCGTATAAGTTAACTTATTCTTTTCAAGCGCGCTAAGCCCTTTTTTTACAACGTATTCAGGTGATTTTTTAGAAAGTTTACCTTGCAAGCCTTGTTTTTCAATATCTTGCTTAATATCGCTTCTTGTTGGTATACTGCCTGGCGTTAAAACGGTAATTTTAACGTTTGAATTTTTAAGTTCATATCTAAGCGCCGTAAAAAATGAAATTAAAGCGCCTTTTAGCGAAGAATACTCGGCAAAATACGGCATTGGAGTTATACCCGTTAGCGACGATACGACTAAAATTTTTAAGTTTTCCGCCCTATTAGATAGCGTGAAGTTTGTAAAATCAATACACGCTTCATAGTTTACCCTTGCTTGAAAAACTACCGTTCTTTGAGTATATTTTGTAAAAGGCTTGCGAATATCTGCGCCTGCAACGTAATATAAGCCTTTAACTTTATAACCAAAGTTAGTAAAATTATCAAAAAACGCTTTTCTATCTTCTTCGTTTACTAAATCGCATTTTTTGTACTCTATTACGGCGTTTTTATATTTAGCAGTAAGTTCGCGTTTTAGTAAAAAAAGTTTTTCTTCACTACGCGCGGTAATAAATATAGGCTCGCCCTTATCTAAGAGTTGCTTAGCAAATTCTTTGCCAAGCCCACCCGTTGCGCCCGTTATTACGTTAAATTCTATCACTTCGTTATTCGTAGCGGTATCCACCTTTTACTACCTCTTTTTTAATTTTTTCAATAGATTTTTTTTCAATACGCGATATGTACGAGCGTGAAATTTTTAAAAACGATGCAACTTCACGTTGAGGAAGTGGCGATCCACCTTTTAGCCCGTACCTTAAACAAATTACGGTAAATTCTCTATCGTTTAAGCAATTACGAAGTAAATGTAAAAATTTTTTTCGCTCTAATTTTTTACCAACCACGTCTATTACGCTTTCACCATCGTCAGCAAGTAAATCCATTAAAGTAAGTTCGTTACCGTCTTTATCAGTTCCAACAGCGTCTGAAAGAGAAACCGTACCCGCATACTTTTTATTGGCGCGAAGTAGCATTAAAATTTCGTTTTCAATACACCTTGCGCTATACGTTGCAAGTTGAGTTCCTTTATCCTCGTCGTAAGTGTTAATTGCTTTAATTAGCCCGATTGTTCCCGTTGAAATTAAGTCGTCAGTTTCGTCAGCACCTTGATATTTTTTTACGATGTGAGCAACAAGCCTTAAATTATGCTTTATAAGCATATTTTTAGCGTTTAAATCGTTTTCTTCTTTGAAAAGTTTTAAATACTTTTTTTCTTCGGCGCTTGATAAAGGACGGGGGAAACTATCGCCCGTAATACTACCGCAAAAGAAGAATAATTTACCAACTATAAAACTTAAAAAATTTAATAACATAAATAACTCCTTGAATAGGAGTTTATGAAATTAAAAGTCGAAATATGTCGAATTTTTGAGTGAACGTAATTGTAAATACGTATTTAAAGTAATTTATAAGAAAGTTGGTAATTCCCACCCATATAATGTTTTTGCTCTTTAAGGTTAATTTTTTGACCAATATTACATGAATAACCAACGTCTTTACTATGATGTTTAGGATACCCTAGACAAACTGGATAATTATGTAATTCAGATCGACCATACTTATTAGAATTTCTATCATAAAGTCTAATAACGTCTTCACCAATTAATACTGCTTGAACTCCACAACCGTAAAATTTTATACCGTCACGCATTCCAGCAGCGGTATACGCACTTTTACCAAGTATATATTTTTGCGCAGATTTACCATCAATAGAAGTCCATATAGTCAAATTATATAACACGTCCATAACGTAATACTTGTCGTTACGAATATGACCAATTAAGTATCCGTATTGAGTATAATAATCTTCATCCGTTGGTATAATCTGCATATTTTCCACGTGCGCAAGTTCATTTAAATAATTAAACTTAAATTCAACTAAAAAGTATTCTGGGTCTCTATCGTAAAAAGCGTAAACTATGTCAATATAAACGTCTATAACGTGAGGTTCTAAAGGCTCTGAATTATCCCAACCTAATTTATGAATTCTTTCGTTTACTTTTTGAGTTATACGTTCAATATGCTCTTTTTCGGTATATTCAGTAACAAAATCTGGGTGAACGTAAGGACGAAAAGTATATCTATTTATGTACGTTTCATAAGCATAAAACGATATAGAATTCACAATAATAAAATAAATAACACAAAATACTATAGTAAGAATTGAAGTTAATATTATCTTAATTTTATCTTTCATAACAACCTTCCTTAACTAAATTTGTGTTTGAGTGTTTTACATTTTACGTCTTAAAATATCGCCTTCACGTAATTCGTAATCTGAATAGATATATAATTTTTGTTGAACGAGTTTAGCGTCAAGAACTTCTTCGCCAAGTTCGTTTTCCATTTTCGTTACGATAAACTTTTTATTAAAGTTTTCACCGGGAGATAAAATTTCAAGTTCATCGCCCACTTTAAAGCGGTTGCGCATTTGAGCAATAATTGCTTTTTTATTATAATCGTAACCCAAAACGTTAGCCATAAATACGCTATTGCCTGCCGATTGACTGTCGCCGTAGTTAACGGTATTATCGTTACTTCCAAAAGCATACGCTTGAGTAAACGCGCGGTGGAAAGTTTTTAAAAGTTCACTTTCAAATAACGGATTATTTTTATAGTCTTTACCGACTTTATAATACTCGTCGATAGCGCGCCTATAAGCGTTTATTACTGTAGCAAGATAGTATTCGCCTTTCATTCTTCCTTCAATTTTGAAAGATATTATTCCGCTATTTGCCATTTCGTCAATATAGTTAATCATATTAAGGTCTTTACTATTTAAAACGTAAGTTCCGCGCTCGTCTTCTTCAATGTCATACCAATCGCCGTCTTTACTTTTTTCACGCAAAGAATAATTCCACCTACACGCTTGAACGCATTCGCCCTTATTAGAATCGCGACCGTTTAAGTAGTTAGAAAGTAAACACCTACCGCTATAACTTATACACATAGCGCCGTGTATAAAGGCTTCAATTTCAACGCCGTCGTTATAATCGCTAATTTGTTTTACTTCGTCAAGAGATAATTCGCGTGCTAAAACTATTCTTTTAACGCCTTGATTTTTCCAAAACTCAACGGCGTATTTATTAGTTGTGTTTGCTTGGGTTGATAAATGTATTTCTAAGTTTGGCGCAACTTTTTTGCATAGCGAAATTAAACCGCTATCGGTAACGATAACGGCGTCTACGCCAATTTTTTCAAGATATTTAAAATATTCTTCGGCTTTAATAAGATCTGAGTTTTTAGCAAATATATTAACGGTAACGTAAATTTTTTTACCGTAAGAGTGAACGTACTCCGTCGCCTTTAAAAGTTCTTCGTTAGTAAAATTATCAGAAAAAGCCCTAAGTGAAAATTGTTTACCGCCAACGTAAACGGCGTCCGCTCCGTAATATATTGCAGTTTTAAGTTTTGAAAAATTACCCGCCGGGGCAAGAAGTTCTAAATTTTTCATTCGTTCTCCAATTTTTTTACCGATACGGAAATTCCGTCGCCAACGTCGAAAAAGCAAGTAATCATATCTTTATCGTTACTAACCATATCGTTAAATTTTTGTATTTTTTGTACTAAAGTTCTATATTCCTTAGGAACTTCGGCTTCTTTGCTACAATATCCGCGAAAAATAACGTTATCGGCAAAAAGCACTCCGCCACCCACAAGCATTTCTTTTAAGTACGGATAAACTTTGGGATACGCTGCCTTATTGCAGTCAAGAAAAATAAAATCAAACTTTTCATTGATTGTAGGTACTGTTTCCATCGTGTCGCCAAGAAGTGAAGTAACTCTATCTATAACGCCGAACTTTTGAAAATTTTTTAAGGCTTCGTCACGCATAACGGGTAATTTTTCTACCGTAGTGAGTTTTGCATCCTTACACGTTAAAAGCATTGCCGAACCCGACACCCCCGTTGCCGTACCAAGTTCTAAAATGTTTTTAGGTTGCTTGATTTTTAGCATTAAGAGTAATTCGTTAAGCCCGTCTGTTAAAATAGTTGGAACGCCCTTTTCGCGATATTCGTTGCGAAGCGTCATAAGTTCACTAGGAACGTTATTGTCTAAATTTTTTCTTGTTAAATTAGTTGTGTATTCGTTTATCATAATTCCGTTATCATTGGTAAAATCATAGGGTCTTTTTTAGTTTTTTTGATTAAATAATCACGAAGTTTTTTGCGGACGTTATTTCTAACCGCCGTCAAATCTTTAAAATGCCTATTAGAATACGTTTCAAGCGTTTTAATTATAATAGTTTTCATTTCGCGAATTTGCTCGTCAGTAAGACCTGCGCCCTTACCTATAACGTCAGGCTCTTGCAAAATGACCCCGTCGCTTGTAATACAACAAACGGCTACTACAATACCATCGTCTGAAATTCTTCTACGCTCGCGAATAACCGACTGAGTATCGTCGATATAAATACCGTCAACGTATCTATTGCCCGCTTGAAAACTCTCGCCACGCTTAATGGATTTTTGACTTACTTCAACGGTATTACCAAGTTCGCAAAGTAGCATATTACTTTCTTTCATTCCAAGGTCTTTTGCTAAGTCAATATGTTTTTTAAGGTGGCGGTATTCGCCGTGAACGGGAATGAAAAATTTAGGTTTTATAAGCGAGTGCATTATTTTAAGTTCTTCACGGCAAGCATGCCCTGACGCGTGAATATTTTCAAGAGATTCGTAAACTACTTCAGCGCCGTTTTTATATAAATTGTTAATAACGGAATATACACTACGCTCGTTACCTGGAATTGGCGATGCGGAAATGATTACCGTATCGTTTTTACCAATAATTACTTGGTTAAAGTCGTTCATAGCCATTCTCGTTAAAGCACTCATTGGTTCGCCTTGTGAACCCGTTGAAATAATAACTAAATCTTTATCGGCAACGCTTTTGATTTTTGATATATCAATTAAAGTGTTTTGAGGCACGTTAAGTTCACCTATTTTAGACGCCGCGTCGATAACGTTTAACATACTTCTTCCTGATATAGCAACTTTACGTTTGTGTTTATAGGCAAGGTTTAAAATTTGTTGTAAGCGGTAAACGTTGCTTGCAAAAGTCGCAACGATAATTCTTCGCGTTTTGTTTTGAATAAATAGTCTATCAAGATTATTTAAAACAACGCTTTCACTCATAGAATAACCATCGCGCTCGACGTTGGTAGATTCGCAAAGCATAAGCGTTACGCCTTTTTTACCAAGTTCGGTTAAACGGGCAAGGTCTATAATTTCACCGCCGATTGGAGTTAAATCTACCTTAAAATCGCCCGTGTGTAAAACTACGCCTACCGGAGTTTGTATGCTAAGCGCTACCGAGCCTGCAATAGAGTGGTTTACGTTTATAAACTCTACCGAAAAACAACCTACTTTTATTATGCTTTTTGCGTTGACGCAATTAAGTTTATAGTTTTTTACGTTTTGCTCGCGAAGTTTGTTTTCAGAAAGTGTTAAGGTAAGTTTAGTTCCGTATACCGGCACGTTTAAGTCTTTAAGTAAGTACGGAAGCCCACCGATATGGTCTTCGTGGCCGTGAGTTAAAAATATTGCTTTTACCCTATCTTTATTTTGAGTTAAGTAGGTAACGTCGGGTATAACTACGTCAATGCCTGGCATATCGCCGTTTGGAAAAGACAAGCCAGCGTCAATTACGATAATATCTTTACCGTATTCGAGCGCCGTCATATTTTTACCTATTTCACCCACTCCGCCTAAAAAGCGGATTTTTAATGTGTTTTTGTTTTTCATAATTCCTATATTTACCGTTTTTGTTTTTAGTTTTTAAGCGTAAAAGATTAGCGGTAACTTTTACACTTTTTATCTTAGATAAAACGCTATTAAAAGCGTAGAGTTTGCATACATAATAATTTTAACATATTTACAAAATTTTGTAAACAATTATTTTGTAAACTACTGTCGTTTTAGTTTTAAAAACTTTTTTGTTGTAAATTGATTGGCGATTGATTATATTATGCTTTTATAATCAAATTTCAATCAGTTATTATTTTTTTGTTTTTTCTATTGACCACGTTTAATTTTAGTAATAAAATAAAACTGTAATTAAGGAGATAATTATGGTTAAATATCAAAAAGAACTTGAAGTTTACGCTAATTACGATTTAGTTGTATTAGGTGGCGGTCCTGCTGGTGTTTCAACTGCAATAGAAGCGTCAAGAAACGGAGTTAAAACTTTACTGGTTGAAGCAACGGGAATGCTTGGCGGTATGGCTACTACTGCAAGCGTTGGCCCGTTCATGACTTGTTACGACCGTGATGGCAATCGTAAAATTGTTGGCGGTATTTTCGACGACATAGTAAATAGACTTGACACACGCAAAGCCGTTTATCGACCAGAAACAATGCAAAATAATAGTATTTACACGTCATATCTTGATAAATACCACAAACACGTTACCCCTTTTAACTCGTTTGATTTACAACTTGTTTTAGATGATTTAGTAACTGAGTCGGGAGCAGACGTTTTACTTTACACTCGATTTGTTGACTGTATTATTGAAGACGGAACGATTAAAGGCGTTGTTTTAAGCGCGCTTGAAGGTTTAATATACGTTACCGCTAAATATTTTGTTGACGCAACGGGAAACGCTGACGTTGCCGAAAAAGCCGGCGTTCCAACTTGGAAAGGCGAAGAAGAAACTTTCGTACCACAACCGGCAACTTTAATGTTTGAAATTGACGGCGTTAGTGATGACGGATTTATAAAATTTGGCACTCGTCCCGTCTACCCTATTAAACCTTACCGCACACCAAGAAACGGCTGTTATAAAATTAACCATGAACACGTTTTTAACGTTGACGCCACCAATTCTAAAAGTATGACCAACGCGCATATTAAGGCAAGAAAACAAGTTGTAGATTCTTACGAAACTTTAGTAAAAACTGTTGAAGGATTTGAAAATTCGGCAATATCTTCTGTTGCTTCCGTGTTGGGCGTTCGCGAAAGCCGTCATATTAAAGGCGAATATATGTTAACTGTTGAAGACGTTGCAAACGGTGTTAAATTCGATGATAGAATTGCTTGTTACGGTTTTGGAATGGACGTGCATATAAGAAATAAAAATATGTCTGGAAATTTCAAAGTTGAAGTTGCGGAAGTTTATTACGTTCCTTTACGTTGCTTGTTACCACTTAACGTAAATAACCTTATGGTTGCTGGTAAAACAATTTCTTGCTTATCACAAGCGGCAGGCGGTCTTAGATGTATGCCTTGCGCAATGAGTATGGGGCAAGCGGCAGGCGCTACAATAAGCGTTGCGCTTAAAGAAAACGCATTAGTTAAAGAAGTTGATTATAAAAAAGTACAACAATTACTAATTAGCCACGGCGCTATTATTGATTAAAACAAATAAAGACAGGAGTTTTTAACTGCTCCTGTCTTTAATTTTTAATATCAAAAAGATTTACTACATTTAAATAGTACGACCCAGTTGTTATATCACATTTTTATTATTTTTCAATAGATATTTGAAAGTTTTTTTAATAGAAATTTTATGCGACAAAAAACCGCCGTTATTTACTAACAGCGGTTTTTACGTTTTTTATTACATTTCTTGAAGTTCTTTAATTCCTAATAATAACTTCTCTTTCATTTCAAGATATTTAGTAACTTTTTCTTTTTCAGCCTCGATTAACGCTTTAGGCGCTTTTGCTACGAAGCCTTGATTGTTTAATTTTCCGTTAGCGCGCGCTATTTCGCTTTCAACTTTTTTAAGTTCGCCGTTTAAACGAGCAAGTTCTTTTTCAGTATCAACGAGTTCTCCAAGCGGAATATAAAGTTCAGTTTTATCTAAAATTGAAGATACCGTTTTAAGAGTAATTTCTTCTTTTTTCTCAACGAATATAATATTTTCAATATTAGCAAGTTTTTCAATGAAAATTGCCGTTTTTTCTATGAGTTTTTTCCTTTCGCTTACAACGTATAAGTCAAGTTTTTTAGAAGGAGCGCATCCGCTATCAACACGAATTTGGCGTATTGCTTTAATAATGCCCATAACGTACTGACACGATTCACTATCTTTTTTATAGTTAAGTTTAGAGTTGTAACGTGGGAAGTCTGATATCATAATGCTTCCTTTTACGTTAGGAAGGTTTTGATAAATTTCTTCGGTAATAAACGGAATAAACGGATGAAGAAGTTTTAAAGTGTTGTTTAAAACGTAAACTAACACGCTTAAAACGTTTTCTTTTTTAACGTTATCTTCACCGTATAATGCAGGTTTACAAAGTTCGATATACCAGTCGCAAAAATCACTCCAAACAAATTCTTGAAGTTCACCGCAAGCAAGACCAATTTCGTATTTTTCCATATTTACGGTTACTTTTCTAATTGTTTGATTGAGTTTGCCTATAATCCACTTATCAGCAACGGTGAGTTTACATTCGCTTATGTCTTTAATATTTTTACCTTCACAATTCATAAGCACGAAACGTGAAGCATTCCATATTTTATTTATATAGTTACGGCAACCTTCAATTTTGTCTTTTGAAAAACGAGTATCACTACCCGGAGCAATACCGTTTAATAATGCGTAACGGAGAGTGTCAGCGCCGTATTCGTCAATAATTTCAAGCGGGTCTATACCATTACCGAGCGACTTACTCATTTTTCTACCTTGAGCGTCACGAACAAGACCGTGAATTAACACGTCTTTAAACGGAATTCTATCCATATGCTCTAAGCCTGAGAATATCATTCTAGCAACCCAGAAGAAAATAATGTCGTAAGCGGTAACTAAAACGTCGGTTGGGTAGAAGAATTTAAGGTCGTCTGTCATATTAGGATATCCAAGCGTTGAGAACGGCCATAATGCTGAACTAAACCAAGTATCTAACACGTCTTCGTCTTGACGGATATTTTTACTATTACATTTAGGACAAATTTTCACGTCTGTTTTACTAACCGTCATTTCACCGCAATCGTCGCAGTAAAAGGCAGGTATTCTGTGACCCCACCAAAGTTGACGAGAAATACACCA
>CALDOZ010000034.1 GCA_937912025.1 uncultured Clostridia bacterium
TAAGGTCAACCGAGGGTTTCCCTACTTGTAGGGTTTCGGTTGTATCTCTCCGCTTCCGCCAAAAAACCTAAATCAAACCTTGCGTTTGGTTTGGGCTTTTTTTGTGGTAAGGAGAGTGAGAACTCTCGTCAGTTCGCCCGTCTTTGACTTGCTTTCTTGACGGGCTAAGGTCAACCGAGGGTTTCCCTACTTGTAGGGTTTCGGTTGTATCTCTCCGCTTTTATATTGATTTATTTAAAAATGTGTGATATAATTTACTCAACAATATATATAAATTTAACGTGAGGTATTTATGAAATCTTTTATTTGTAGTTTATGTCATAACGGTATACTTGGAGGATGCTTGTACCTTGATAAAAACTCACTCACTTACAAGACCAATAAACTTACGGTTGATAAGAAATATAGAAATTTAGTTTTACCAATGAAAGAAATAAATGAAATTACTTGGAAGTGGATAATCTTACCCATTGCTACGCTTTATATGAAAAACGGAGAAATATACAAATTCATTATTTACAACAAAAAGAGATTTGAAAAACGCTTTAAAGAATATTCTAACTAACAACAAAGATAAATTGCAATTATTCGAACGATTTTTGTGTGCTTTTTGTCCTTCTCACCTACCTTGACACACATTTTGCTTTACGATTAAGCCAAATTATCAAAATCACCAAACTCGCCAAAATAAAAATTTATATAGTTTTCTTTTTCAATTAAATTAACTAATCTACTCTTTAAGTCTGCTTTTAATTTATTTGTAATAACAATATCTCTATGACCAAAAAACGAACAAGAATTCATATATCACCCTAAGTGAAGTAAACTGCACTTATATATTACCATCATACAATTATAATGTCAAGTGATAGTGAAATGCATTTCACTTATATTTATTGCATTTAAGCAAATAATTATAAGTGTATGCTTCTAAAGCAGTAAATTTGTAAGGGGTACGATATGAATTTAAATAAAGCGTTTGCTTTAAAAGTATCAAGACTTTTACAGCAAAGAAATATAAGCAAATATAAACTTGAAAAAGAAACGGGAATAACTCATTCCGCTTTGCGTTATATTTTTAATGAAGTTAATAAAGACGTTAAGTTTTCAACTATAGTAAAAATTTGTAATTTCTTTAATTTATCGCTTAGCGAATTTTTTAACGACGAACTTTTTAACCTTGAAAATTTAGATTTTGAATAAAACACAATTAATTGGGTTTTTATTTGTTATCAAATAAATATAAATTTTTGCCGAGATTTTTTTATCTCGGCTTTACTTTTTGCATAATTGAATAAATTTTGCATAATATACATTAATTTTTATGTTTTTATGCATATATTCAAATTTTATTAAAAAATTTTTGAATTTTATTTAAAAAATGGCAGTAAAATCGTTGACAATAAAATTTCAAACTACTATAATTAAGCCATAAATCAAAAATACATACATAAAGGACGTATTAAAATGGACAAATCACAAATTAAAAAAGTAGTTTTAGCATACTCTGGCGGTCTTGACACGTCAATAATTATTCCTTGGCTTAAAGAAAATTATAATAACTGCGAAGTTATAGCAGTTGCCGCTAACGTTGGCCAAGCAGACGAACTTGAAGGTCTTGAAGAAAAGGCTTTAAAAACAGGCGCGTCTAAACTTTACTGTCTTGACTTAACAGACGATTACGTTGACAATTATATTATTCCTTGCGTTAAAGCAGGCGCTATTTACGAAGAATATCTTTTAGGTACGAGCCATGCCCGTCCTTGCATTGCAAAAGCGCTTGTTGAAGTTGCTATTAAAGAAAAGGCTGATGCTATTGCTCACGGTTGTACTGGTAAAGGTAACGACCAAGTTCGTTTTGAACTTGCTATTAAAAACTTTGCGCCTGAAATGCCTATTATTGCGCCTTGGCGTGAATGGAGCATTAAATCGCGTGAAGAAGAAATTGATTACGCTGAAGCGCACAACGTTCCTTTAAAAATTAACCGCGAAACAAACTACTCTAAAGATAAAAACTTATGGCACTTATCTCACGAAGGATTAGACCTTGAAGACACTGGTAACGAGCCTAAGTACGAACAAAAAGGCTTTCTTGAAATGGGCGTATCGCCTATTAACGCGCCAGACGTTCCTACTTACGTTGAAATTGATTTCGTTCAAGGTGTTCCCGTTGCTCTTGACGGCAAGAAGATGAGCGCAAAAAATATTATTCTTGAACTTAACAAAATTGGTGGAGCAAATGGTATTGGTCTTTTAGATATCGTTGAAAACCGTCTTGTTGGTATGAAATGCCGTGGCGTATACGAAACGCCAGGCGGAGCAATTTTATATAAAGCGCATAGCGTTCTTGAAACACTTTGTCTTGATAAATACACTATGCACGAAAAACAAAAACTTGCAATCACTTACGGCGAACTCGTATACAACGGTCAATGGTTTACTCCACTTCGTGAAGCGCTTGCTGCTTTCGTTGACAAAACCCAAGAAAAAGTTACGGGTAAAGTACGCCTTAAACTTTACAAAGGCAACATGATTAACGCTGGCGTATGGAGCGATTATTCATTATACAGCGAAGAAATCGCTACGTTTGGCGAAAGCGATTACAACCAAGCGGATGCCGGTGGTTTTATTGAACTTTTTGGTCTTCCTATCAAAGTTCAAGCAATGGTAAATCAAAAAAATAAAAAATAATTAACTAAAACTACTAATTATTAAACAAAATAACACTTTGTCCTGCAAAAAAACGGCGGGACAAAGTTTGTTTTAAAAGTTACTTTATTAGCCTAGCGGGGTATATATGTCAAAAATGTGGACGGGACGCACAGATGGCGTTACTGAAAAAATTGCAGACGATTTTAATTCTTCAATAAAATTCGACCAAAGAATGTATAAGCAAGATATTATTGGTAGTATGGCGCACGCTTCAATGCTCGGCGCTAAAAACATTATATCTTTAAGTGAAAGCGAAATTTTAATTAACGCGCTTAATGAAATTCTTGACGATATTGAAAGCGGTAAACTCGCTATTGATAGCGAAGCGGAAGATATTCATATGTTTATCGAACAAGTTTTAACTTCAAGAGTGGGCGACGTTGGTAAAAAACTTCATACCGCAAGAAGTAGAAACGACCAAGTTGCGCTTGATTTAAGAATGTACGTTAAAGAAGAAATTAAACTTATCGTTAATAAAATCAAACTTCTTATTGAAAATATTACTTATATTGCCGAAGATCAAAAAGGTACTATAATGCCAGGCTACACTCACCTTCAACGCGCTCAACCTATAACGTTTGGTCATCATTTAATGGCTTACGCTATGATGTTACTTCGCGACGTTGATAGATTTAACGATTGTTATACTCGTACCGACGTATCCCCTATCGGCTGTTGCGCGTTAGCAGGCACGACTTACGATACGGATAGATATTTTGAAGCGCAAAAACTTGGGTTTAATGAAGTTGCGCTTAATAGTCTTGACGGTGTGTCGGATAGAGATTTTTGCGTTGAGTTTATAAGCGCTTGCTCGTTACTTATGATGCACTTATCACGCCTTTCAGAAGAAATAATTTTGTGGTCAAGTTGGGAATTTAAATTTATTGAACTATCGGACGCTTTTACAACGGGCTCGTCAATAATGCCACAAAAGAAAAATTCAGACATGGCTGAACTCGTTCGCGGTAAAACGGGTAGAGTTTACGGTGACCTTATGGGTACTTTAACAATGCTTAAAGGTCTTCCGCTTGCGTATAACAAAGATATGCAAGAAGATAAAGAAAGCCTATTTGACGCCGTTGACACCGTTAAAATGTGTCTTGACGTATTTGCGCCAATGGTTAAATCAATGAAGGTTATTAAAGAAAATATGTTAAAAGCGGCTCAAGGCGGATTTATTAACGCAACCGACCTTGCCGACTATTTAGTAAAAAAAGGTATGCCGTTTAGAACTGCTTATAAAATTTGCGGTCAAATAGTTGCTAAGTGTATTGAAACGGGCAAAGTATTAGAAACTTTACCACTTGAAGAATATAAAAATTTTAGCGAGTTGTTTGATAGCGACGTTTATAACGAAATTAGCCTTGAAACTTGCGTAAACAAACGTATTTCAGAAGGCGGAACTTCAGTTAAATCGGTAGAAAAACAAATTGCACACGTTAAAGGAAAATTACAAAATGTATAAGGTTTTTATTGACGGAAGCGCAGGTACTACGGGACTTAAAATAGTTCAAAGACTATCAACTCGTAAAGATATTACTCTTATTACCCTAAGAGAAGAACTACGAAAAGACGTTGAAGCAAGAAAAAAAGCAATAAACTCAGCAGACGTTGTATTTTTATGCTTACCAGACGTTGCTTCGAAAGAAGCAATTTCGTTAATCGAAAACAAAAACGTTAAGGTAATAGATACGTCAACGGCGTTTAGAGTAGACGATGATTGGGTGTACGGTTTTTCTGAACTTGGCTTTAAAGATAAAATTGCTAAATCAAATAAAATTGCCAACCCTGGCTGTCACGCAAGTGGATTTATAGCGCTAATTAAACCTTTAATTGATAATAAAGTTTTAAGTAGTGACGTTAAACTTACTTGTTTTTCACTAACGGGCTACACGGGTGGCGGTAAAAAAATGATTGCCGAATACGAAGACGACAATCGCAACGCTTTACTTGACGGAGCAAGACAATACGCTTTAACTCAAAACCATAAACATTTACCCGAAATGACTAAAATTTCAGGTCTTACAACTCCACCTATATTTTGCCCTATCGTATGCGATTACGACTGCGGTATGGAAGTTACCGTACCACTTTTTTATAGCGACGTAAACGGAAGTATAGACGATATTAAAAACGTTTATAAAAACACTTATAACGGTAAAATCGTTAAATACGTTGAAGAAACTGAAAACGGGTTTTTATCGTCAAACGCGCTTAGCGGTAAAGACGGAATGCAAATTTCAGTTCACGGCAACGGAGATAGAATTTTACTTATTTCACGCTTTGACAATTTAGGTAAAGGCGCGTCCGGCGCGGCTATACAAAATATGAATATACTACTTAATTTAGACGAAACTACAGGACTTGATTTATAAGGATTATTATGGATATTAAAATAATTTCAGGCGGTGTTTGCGCGCCTAAAGGCTTTACTGCAAACGGTGTTCATTGCGGTATTCGTAAAAACCGCACAAAACGCGATTTATCTCTTATTTATAGCGAAAAAATTTGCTCGGCTGCGGCAGTTTATACAACTAACCTTGTTAAAGGCGCTCCGCTTACCGTAACGAAAAACCACATTCAAAACGGATACGCTCAAGCGATAATTTGCAATAGCGGTAACGCCAACACTTGCAATGCTAACGGTATAGAAATTGCCGAACAAACTTGCTCGTTATTATCAAACGCTCTCAACGTTAATAGCGACGATATTATCGTTGCATCAACGGGCGTTATCGGTCAACCGTTAGATATCAACCCTATTAAAAACGGTATACCGTCTCTCGTTGACGGGTTAAGCGTAAACGGCGGAGAGTTTGCCGCCGAAGGCATTATGACGACTGATACCGTCAAAAAAGAAATTGCCGTTGAATTTATGCTTGGCGGTAAAGTATGTAAAATCGGCGGTATTGCTAAAGGTAGCGGTATGATACATCCTAATATGGCTACTATGCTCGTTTTTATTACTTCTGACGTTGATATTTGCCCTACTTTACTTCAAAAAGCGTTGTCTGGTGATATTCAAAACACCTTTAACATGATATCAATAGACGGCGACACTTCAACTAACGATATGGTAACGGTTATAGCAAACGGCATGGCAAATAACTCAAAAATTACTGAAGAAAGTGCCGATTTTGAAATTTTTATGAAGGCTCTTAACACAGTTACCGTTAACCTTTGCAAAATGATTGCAGGCGACGGCGAAGGCGCAACTAAACTTCTTGAATGTTCAGTTAGCGGAGCAAAAACTCTTGAAGACGGCAAACTCGTAGCGAAAAGCGTTATTTGTTCAAGTTTATTAAAAGCGGCGATGTTTGGCGCTGACGCTAACTGGGGACGCGTTCTTTGCGCTATCGGTTATAGCAAAGCAAACGTTGACGTTAATAAAATTGACGTTTCATTTAAATCTAATAACGGCGAAATTATCGTATGCAAAAACGGTAGTGGCGTTGATTTTTCAGAAGAATTAGCAAAAGAAATTTTAAGCGAAAAAGAAATTAATATTATCGTTAACCTTAACGACGGCGACTTTTCTTCTACCGCTTGGGGTTGCGATTTAACTTACGATTACGTTAAAATTAACGGCGATTACCGCACTTAAAAAGGACTATTATGGATAAACATTTTTCAAATATGCAAAGAGCAGAAGTGTTAACTCAAGCGCTTCCCTACATAAAACGTTATAACGGAAAAATAGTTGTAATTAAATACGGCGGAAACGCTATGGTAAATGAAAATCTTAAAGAACAAGTTATGGAAGATATCGTTTTACTATGGCTTATTGGCGTAAAGGTCGTTCTCGTTCACGGCGGTGGTCCTGAAATAAACGAACTTATGTCAAAACTTGGCAAAAAGGCTGAGTTCGTAAACGGTTTACGCGTTACCGATAAAGAAACGGTTGATATCGTTCAAATGGTTCTTGCAGGTAAAGTTAATAAGTCGCTCGTATCTTTCCTTGAAAGTAAAGGCGGTAACGCTATGGGTATTTCAGGTATTGACGGCGGTCTTTTAACTGCTCAAATGAAAGACGAAAAACTCGGCTACGTTGGCAAAATTGTAGACGTTAATATTGCTCCCGTAACCGACCTGCTTGAAAAGGGTTATATTCCCGTAATTTCTACCGTAGCAAGCGATAAAGACGGTAACGTTTATAACATAAACGGCGATACTGCCGCCGCTCGAATTGCGGGCGCGCTTAACGCTGAAAGACTTATTATGATGACTGATATTGCCGGTATTTTAAAAGATAAAGACGATCCTTCTACGTTAATTCCTCACGTTACGTTAGACGAGGCAGACAAACTTTTTAAAGACGGTACTATTTCAGGCGGTATGATACCTAAAGTTGATTGCTGTATTGAAGCAATAAAGCGTGGCGTTAAAAACGTAATTATTATGGACGGAAGAGTTCCACACTCCATCTTAATGGAAATTTTAACTGACGAAGGCGCTGGAACAATGGTTATGGGTAATAATAATGACTAATATTATTGATTTAGATAATTTATACGTTGCAAATACTTACGCTCGTTTTCCCGTTGAAATAGTAAGCGGAAAAGGTAGCATTTTAATAGGTAGCGACAAAAAAGAGTATATAGATATGGGTTCAGGTATCGGCGTTACGGCGTTTGGTATAGCGGACGACGAATGGGTTAAAGCGATAACCGAGCAACTTACAAAAGTTCAGCACACGTCTAACCTATATTACACCGAGCCTTGCGCAAAACTTGCCGAGTTTTTATGCTTAAAAACGGGGCTTAAAAAGGTGTTTTTTGCTAATTCTGGCGCGGAAGCAAACGAATGCGCTATAAAAGTAGCAAGAAAATACTACGAAGATAAATACAACAAAAAAGGCGCTAAAATAATTACTCTTGTAAATAGTTTCCATGGAAGAACTATTACTACCCTATCGGCAACGGGGCAAGACGTTTTTCATCAATCTTTCTTACCTTTAACGGACGGGTTTTTACACGTTCCTAACGGCGACGAGAACGCTTTACTAAGCGCCGTTAATAATAACGAAGTTTGCGCTATTATGCTTGAATGCGTTCAAGGTGAAGGCGGAGTTAACCCCGTATCGCAGGAATTTATAAATGCCGTTAAAAATATTTGCGAGCAAAAAGATATTTTACTTATAGTTGACGAAGTTCAAACGGGTAACGGTAGAACGGGTAAATTTTACGCGTATATGCACTACGGAATTTTACCCGACGTTATAACGACTGCTAAAGGTCTTGGCGGTGGTCTTCCTATCGGCGCTTGTATTATGGGCGAAAAAGTAAAAGACGTATTAACGCCGTCAACTCATGGTTCAACGTACGGCGGTAATCCCGTTTGTTCGGCGGGCGCGCTTAACGTATTATCTAGAATAGACGATAAACTTCTTGAAGAAGTTAATAAAAAAAGCGAGTTTATAAAACAAAAACTAAATAGCGTAGACGGTGTTTTATCTGTTACGGGAATGGGACTTATGCTCGGTATAAAAACTAAAAAGTCAGCAAAAGAAATAGTGCTTAAATGTATTGAAAAAGGCGTTTTATTTCTTACCGCTAAAGATAAAGTAAGGCTTTTACCAGCGCTAAATATTCCGTTTAACCAATTAGAAAAAGCAATTAACGTACTTATAGAAGTAATATCTATGTAGGAGAATTTATGAATTTAAAAGGTAGAAATTTTTTAAAACTTTTTGATTATACGCCAGAAGAAATAAACTATTTACTTGATTTATCAAGCGAACTTAAACAAAAAAAGAAAAACGGAGTACCACACCGCGAACTTGAAGGAAAAAGTATTGCGCTTATTTTTGAAAAGACAAGTACTCGCACACGTTGCAGTTTTGAAGTTGCCGCAAACGACCTTGGAATTCACCCAGTATACCTTGATCCAACGAGTTCTCAAATAGGTAAAAAAGAAAGCATTGCCGACACAGCGCGAGTTTTAGGTAGAATTTTTGACGGTATAGAATACCGTGGTTTTGGTCAAGAAATAGTAGAAGAACTTGCTAAATACGCTGGCGTTCCCGTTTGGAACGGCTTAACTAACGAATTCCACCCCACTCAAATTCTTGCAGATTTTTTAACTATAAAAGAGCATTTTGGCTCGCTTAAAGGCGTTAAACTCGTATATATGGGCGACGCTGGTTATAATATGGGTAATTCCTTACTTGTTGGCTCTGCAAAAATGGGTATGCATTTCGTTGCGTGCGCGCCAAAGGAATACTTCCCCGATCAAAAAATTATTGACGAATGCCAAGAAATTGCTAAAACTACAGGTGCTAAACTTGAATTTATCAGCGACGTTGAATTAGCAACCAAAGACGCTGACGTTATTTATACCGACGTTTGGGTTTCAATGGGCGAAAGTGAAGAAGTTTGGAAATACCGCACAAAAGATTTACTCCCATACCAAGTAAACAAAGCGGTGATGCAAAACGCTAAACCAACTTGCAAATTTATGCATTGCCTTCCGTCTTTCCACGATTTAAAAACTACTATTGGTAAGCAAGTTTACGAAAAATACGGCTTAGACGCTCTTGAAGTTACCGATGAAGTTTTTGAATCTGACGCTTCAATTGTTTTTGACCAATCTGAAAATAGAATGCACACTATTAAAGCGGTGATTTTAGCAACAATGAAATAAAATAAAACGGTAGTGATAGTTTTAGTTATCATTACCGTTTTTGATTTTTATAAAATTTTAGATAAAAAAAATCGGCTCGATATAAATCAAACCAACCTTTTTATATTATGGAGCGGGAAACGGGACTCGGACCCGCGACAACTGCCTTGGCAAGGCAGTGCTCTACCAACTGAGCTACTCCCGCATTAAATGGTGGGAATTACAGGGCTCGAACCTGTGACATCCTGCTTGTAAGGCAGACGCTCTCCCAACTGAGCTAAACTCCCATCCGTTAAGTGCCTTATTACTATATCAAATTAAAAAATAAATTGCAAGTAAATTAAAGCAAATTTTTAAAATTTTTTAATTTTATTTTTTTTACGCATAATTTTAAGACTTTTTATAGTTTAATAAGGCTTGCCAACAGTAGCAAGCCTTACGTTTATTTAAAATATTAGTTTAGCGTTACGTCTTTTAACTGGTAATACCTTTCTTTTGCCATCTTATTTAATAAACTATGATTTTCTTCGTTTGCAAACGCTTCGTCGCTTAACGCCTTAGCAAAGAAAATTACACTTGAAGAATATTTAAGCGCGCCAAGTTCGGAAATAAATTTTCCAGACTGTCTTTCACCTAAAAAATCACCACTACCGCGCATATCGTAATCAAGTTCGCTAATTTTAAAGCCGTCGCTTGTGCTTTTTATAGCGTTTAAACGCTCTCTTGCCTTTTCAGTATCGTTACCCATAAGCAAAAAGCAATAACTTAATATGTCAGACCTACCTACGCGACCACGAAGTTGATGCAACTGCGATAAGCCAAACCTTTCAGCGTTATAAATAACCATAACGCTAGCATTAGCAACGTCAACGCCAACTTCAATTACCGTTGTTGAAACGATAGCGTCGTACTTCTTATTTTTAAAGTCTTGCATTACGGCAGTTTTTTCTTTATCTTTCATTTTGCCGTGAAGTAGCGCTATATTTCTATTAGGAAGTAAGTTTTTTAACTCGTCGTAAAGTTCGGTAACGCTCATTACCGTTCCTTCTTCGTCGCCGTCTATTTTAGGACAAACAAAATACCCTTGCTTACCGCTTTCAAATTGCTTATCAATGAATGCCAGCATATCTTGGTATTTTTTACTTGGAACGATACTCGTTTTAATTTCCGCTCTACTAACGGGCTTATCAGGTATTGTTGAAACGTCAAGATCACCGTAAAAAATAAGAGATAAAGTTCTTGGTATAGGCGTTGCGCTCATAACTAAAATATCGGTAGATTTACCTTTACCTTTTAGCGCCGAGCGTTGCCCTACGCCAAAACGTTGTTGTTCGTCACACACACACAACGTAAGGTCTTTAAACTCAACGTCGTCTTCAATTAAAGCGTGCGTACCAACGGCGATTTGAGCCTCGCCCGTTATAAGTTTATTTTTTACTTCTTTCTTTTCTTTAGCGGACATACTACCCGATAAAAACACCACGTTAAATTCGGGTAAATATTTTTTTATAACTTCGTAATTTTGTTTTGCTAAAACTTCCGTTGGAGATAATACCGCAGTTTGATGCCCGCTTACTGCCGACATATAAATTGCGCACGCCGACACCGCCGTTTTACCGCTTCCAACGTCGCCTTGAAGAAGTCTATTCATAACGTTATGCCCCGTTAAATCGCTAAAAATTTCATTAACGGCGCTTTTTTGCCCGTCGGTAAAATCAAAGCCAAACCTAAGCGAAAACTCCTTTAATTGCTTAGCAGAACAAGTGTATTTATTAACTCTAACGTTCTTTTTGTCCCCTTTTATAACTCTAAACGCCGAAATAAGCGAAAAATACTCTTCAACGGCAATGCGGTCAGACGCTAACTGTTTTGCTTTTTCATTTGGTGGATTGTGAACGTCGTAATACGCTTTTTGAAGTGAACTTAAAGCGTATTTTTGTTGTAAATTATACGGAATTACACTCTTAGGCTCAACAAGTTTTATTGCGTTTAATATAGATGATTTCATTACGCTTTGCGTAATATTTCCTTTGATTGAGTAAACGGGAACAATGCCTTTAAGTTTATAATTTTTATCTACTTCTTCAAATACGGGGTTTGTCATTGAAATCATACCGAACTTATTAGTAACACGCCCGTAAAAAACGTATTCTTTGTCGCGTTTAAGTTTACTTGCAACGTATGGCTGATTAAACCAAATAACGCTAAACGTGTCCTCCCCTTGCGTACAATACGTTTTAACATATTTAACTCTACCGCCCGAAATTTGAGGCTCTAATTCCACCCTAGCAACAGTTAAAACACACTCGTTATGATACGCAAAACGAATGGGAGTAACCTTTGTTAAGTCTATGTAATTTTTAGGAAAGTGCTTAATTAAATTTTCAGCCGAACAAATGCCTAATTTATTAAGGTCTGAAATTCTTTTATCACTTAAGCCTTTAATTTCTTTAAGTTCCATATAAATTAAAAGAGAAACCTAATTGGTCTCTCTTTATCTCCCGTAATTATTCAAGTGATACGATAAAATAATAAACTGCCTGGCCACCCGGATAAAGTTCAACGTCAAAATCAGGATATTTTTCTTGAATTTCTTCTTGAATTTTTTCCGCTTCGCTCTCTTTAATATCTGAACCGTAATAAAGATTTATAACGCTATGAGAATCGTCTTTAAGCGCGTCAATAAGTTTTACGGTACAATCTAAAATTGAATTGCCCTTTGCAAGAATTTTTTTATCGTCAAGACCGATAATATCGCCTTTTTTAAGGTTAAAATTATCCATACGCGTAGTTCTTACCGCGTAAGTAATTTGACCTGCGGTAACAGTTTCTATGGCGTGAAGCATATTTACCTTATTTACGCTCGCTTTATCTTCAGGGTTAAACGAAAGCGCTGCGGCAATACCTTGCGGAATATTTTTGGTAGGTATAACGTGAATAGTTTTACCTTCAATAAGTTGTTTAGACTGTTCAGCCGCAAGAATAATATTTTTATTGTTAGGGAAAACGAAAATATTTTCGGCGTTAATTTTACAAATAGCGTCGGCAATATCGGCAGCGGACGGATTCATCGTTTGCCCGCCTTCAATCACCCTATCAACGCAAATATCTTTAAATATTGCAGATAATCCTTCGCCTGAACAAATTGCAAGCATACCCATTTCTTTACGCTCAGCCTCGTACTTTTTAATAAGTTCGCGGTTTTGTTCAAGCATATTTTCAATTTTTACCTTGTCGATCTCGCCAAGTTCAAGCGCGCGAGTTAAAGCCCTACCAGGATTATTAGTGTGAACGTGCACTTTAATAAATTCAAGGTCGCCAATAACTAAAACGCTATCGCCAATAGTCATAAGATACTCTCTTAATCTATCAATATCGGCAAGAGTAGTCTTTTTCTTTATGTTAATAATGAAAAATTCAGTACAATAACCAAACTCGATTGTGCCTAAGTTTAAAATATCAGCGTGTTCAAGTGATGAAGTTTCAATCTTAACTACTTCAGTTTCACCGTCTTCACCTTCAATTTCTTCGCCTAAAATGGCTTTATACATACCTTTATATATGGTAAGTAAGCCCATACCACCCGAGTCAACAACGCCCGCTTTTTTAAGCACCGGTAAAAGTTCTGGGGTTAAGTTAAGCGCTTCTTCACCGCGAGCGAGAATTTCTTCAAAAAACTGTTCAAATTCTTTGGCTTTAGACTGAACAGCGCACTCTGAAATCATACGCGATACGGTAAGCATCGTTCCTTCTTTAGGTTTAGAAACGGCGCTATAAGCAATATCGGTTGCATTTTTAAGAGCTTTAGCAAACGTCTTAACGTCAACTGACTGATGTTCTTTAATAACAGCGCAAATACCACGGAAAACTTGTGACGATATAACGCCCGAATTACCACGAGCGCCCCTTAACGCGCCTTTTGATGCGCTTTCAGCAATTTCAGCAAGGGTATTAGATTTACAGTTTTTAACTTCCGTAACCGCTGATTTTATTGTAAGAGACATATTCGTTCCCGTATCGCCGTCTGGAACGGGGAAAACGTTTAACGAGTCTATTTTCTCTCTATTTATTTCTAACAAACGTGAGGCGTTAATTACCATTTTGGCAAACATAGCGCCGTTTATTGATTTCATCTATATAAAAATTCCTTATTTGAGATTAAAGTTTAACGCCCGTTATATTAACGTTTACGGTATCAACAATCATACCCGTAAACTTTTCAACTTTGTACTTAATTGCGTCTTTTAAAGATTCCGCAACGGCGGAAATAGACACTCCAAACTTGATTACAACGAAAACGTCAATAAAGATACGGTCGCCCACGGTAACGACTTTAACGCCCTTAGACGAATTATCTTTTTTAAACAAAACCGATAGACTGTCTGAAAGTTTACGGGATACCATTTCTACTATACCGTAACATTCAAGCGAGGCATGAGCGGCAACTTTTGCTATCGCTTCGTCTGATATTGAAATTTTACCGTATGCATTGCTAGTTTTAACAGCCATAATCGTCTCCTTTGCTTAATTATTTAGTTTATTTTACTATATATTTATCAATTTTGCAAGAGTTTAGCATAATTTTTGAACTTTTTTAACTTTTTTAAAATTAAATTTATTAAATAGCGTCAAATTTGTTGCTTTTTTTATAAATTAGTGGTATATTATCTATGCTAAAAAACACAAGATGTTAATCGGAGGTGCAGTTATGTCAAAAGTTTGCAGTGTTTGCGGTAAAGGTAAGTTATCCGGTAATTTAGTTAGTCACTCTAACCGCAAAACCCCTCGCTTATATAATGCTAACGTGCAAAAGGTAAGAGTTGTTAATGACGGAGTTATTTCGTCTGAATACGTTTGCACTCGTTGCCTTAAAAGCAAAAAAGTTGAAAGAGTTTAATTTTTAACAAACAAGGCCGTTTTATGCAAAGCGGTCTTTTGTTTTTATTAAATTTTAGTTACGAAAGGTGAAGTTATGTTAAACGACGTTGAAAGAGTTTTAATAACAAAAGAAGAAATTAAACAAAAGGTAAAAGAACTTGCAACTCAAATTAATAAAGACTATGCTGGTAAAACCCCTTTATTCGTTTGCATTTTAAAAGGTAGCGTTTTCTTTTTTACCGATATTTTGCGTGAAATTAACATCCCTGTAAATATCGATTTTATGGTTGTTTCAAGTTATGGTAGCGGTTCGGTTTCAAGCGGTCAACTTACCATTAATAAAGATTTAACTATTGATATTTGCGGTAAAGACGTTATTATCGTTGAAGACATTGTTGATAGCGGTAATACCCTTTTCAAACTTAAAAAACTTTTACTTGAAAGAAATCCTGCATCAGTTAAAATTATAACTTTATTAGATAAGCCTGACAGACGAGTTGTTGATATTCAAGCAGATTATTGCGGTTTTGTTATTCCCGACGAGTTCGTTATCGGTTACGGCTTAGATTATGCGGAAAATTACCGTACAATTCCTGAAGTTTGCATTTTAAAACGCTCCGTTTACGAAAAATAATATAATTTTATAAATAGTTAAGGCAGTTGCTTAATTGCAACTGCCTTTTAATTTTGCGTTTTTAACCGATTACGTCAAAGTTGTTATACGTTAAATTAAGTCTTTAATAGCGTTTTCAACCTTATCGTAACGCGGAGCGTTTAACTGTTCAAGTAAACATTCAAACGGGTCTAACTTGTTACTTAACACCATTTTCATAACAACAGGACTAAAACCGCTAACTAACGCAACGCCCATTTTATTTTCTTTAAGTGGAATAGTGTTAGTCCTACTATAAATATTCCAAAATATAAGTCTTGGAAGTTTATAACCGTATTCTTTATATTTTAAAGCAATTTCGTCAAATAATTTTAAACCTTCGTCACCATTCGTGTAATCAAAACTCGTAGCGCAATCAAATTCCATATCAGACAATATAAGCACGTTTGATGGTAAATCTTCTTGCTTCATATTACCCTTAACTGCCGACGCTAAAATTAAATCAAACACCGCTTCAATATTGGTATTTGCAACTTCATCGTAACTTAAAGCAATACGGATTTTATCTCTTAACGTTTTACCCTTTGATAAATCTACAAGTTGTGGATTTTCACTAAACGTAATATATTTATCTTTAAATACGCCCGAACATCTTTCAGCAAAATAAATTGCTAACGCGTTAGCAACGGCAAGACAAGTAACCATTGACTTACCAACGTGCGCGCACATGCTACCAGAACCGTCCGCCACGCAAATAGTAGAAGAATTACCTTCAACGTAATTAGGCAACGCCTTCCAAAGTTCTTCAAGAGTAACGTCTTTTTTAGATAACACTTTAAATTCAGGAGCGTATTTATAAACTATATCGTGTGGGAATAAAACCCCTGCGTTTATAGTCGTTTCGCCCTTTTCAAGACTTGCTAAATAAGCGCGTCTTCTATCTTCGTCGTTTCTAATAAATACGCCGTTATAAATCAAATTAGCCCTTGACGGAACGGCCTCGTACTTAATTTCGTCCCATTTACCCGCGCTCATTTTTACTTCTACAACGTCAAGATATGCGCGAAGCGTTGATAATAATTTACGATATTCACGCTCCGTTAAGCCAAGTTCTTTTACTAAAATTTTAGCGTACGACTTAGCAACGCTTGACGTTGCGTTAATAGACGGCAACCATTTTGCAAGCAAACTAACCGACTTATTATCTTCCATATTTTGAACGTCGCTATCAAGTTGAGTTTTTATTAGAGCGCAAACGTCTAATTTTAATTCAGTGTCAAGAAGTGGCAATAAATTATCCCATCTTGTATACTCAGGAACTAACGGAAGAAGTTTTAAAGCAATTTCCGGCTCGTTTTCGGCAAGATATTGAAGTAATATTCTAAAAAGCCTACGTTCGCCAAGACCACCGCGAACGTCGCCTGCAAAAAACATCCATTTAATAGCAAGCATTTTATCTTCAAAAAACGCTTTATTAAATTTTTTTGCTATACTTTTTGGTAAAACGTTACGAAAAGACGACACGTTAAAATTCATATCAAGTAAATCTTTACCCGTGGTGCGATAACCTATCGCGCCGTTTTCAGTAACGGATACGTTAAACTCTTCGTCTAAAACACTATTCAAGTTATTTATAAATTTTTTCATAACGTTCCTCCTTTTAATAAATTTGTAGTTAAACTGCAAAACGCATTTAAGTAACGGCAATTTATTTGCCGATGTAGTTCAAAAGTTGGGAGTGGCTGGATTTGAACCAGCGACCTCGGCTTTAGCTAAGCAATATAAAGTTGCAGTTTAAGATTTTTACAAACCTCGATTAAAAAACGCGCTCTACCGAACTGAGCTACACTCCCAAATTTCGGGGCGGTAGGACTCGAACCTACAACCTCGGCATTCCAATTGCTAAATAAAATTGCAGTTTAAGACTTTGCCAAGTCTCGATTATATACGCGCTCTACCATTTGAGCCACGCCCCGATATATTAAGTTTTAATTATTAAGTCAAAAAATATTACTAAACGTAAAATTGTTGGTTGCTTTTACAACATATGCAAAAGCAACCAAACCTATTACTTTAATTTTTAGATACTTCAGAAACGTCGTACGGCGTGCTTTGATATACGAAATAGTTAAGCCAATTTGAAAATAGCAAATTAGCGTGCGCGCGCCAAGTAACCATAGGTTGCTTTGACGGATCGTCGTTAGGGAAATAATTGTAAGGTATTTTAATAGGTTTACCTTGCGAAACGTCCCTTTCATATTCATTCTTTAACGTATCGAAATCGTATTCAGAATGACCTGTTATAAAAATTTGTCTACCGTTTTTAGACGCCATCGCGTAAACTCCCGTCTCGTCAGACGACGCTAAAATTTTAAGTTCTTTAACTTTTTCTATATCTTCTCTAAGCACGGTAGTGTGGCGAGATTGAGGAACGTTAAACACGTCGTCAAAACCACGGAATAAAATAGAGCCTTTATACTCAACCTTGTGCGGAAATACTCCAAACACTTTTTCTGGTACGGAATATTTTTTAATGCCAAAATGATAATAAAGCCCCGCTTGAGCGCCCCAACAAATATGAAAAGTACTATGAACGTGTGATTTTGACCATTCCATAATTTGACATAATTCTTGCCAATAATCAACTTCTTCAAACTCCATAAGTTCAACGGGAGCGCCGGTAATAATCATACCGTCGAAATAATCGCTTTTAACTTCGTTAAACGTTTTGTAAAAAGCGAGTAAATGCTCTTCCGACACGTTTTTAGATTGATGAGTTGACGTTCTAATTAAAGTTGGCTCTACTTGAAGCGGAGTATTACCAAGAAGCCTTGCAAGTTGCGTTTCCGTTTCAATTTTTTTAGGCATTAAATTGAGTATTAAAATTTTAAGAGGTCTAATATCTTGCGTAACTGCCCTTGTTTCAGTCATTACGAAAATATTTTCGCTTTCTAAAACTTTAGCGGCAGGCAAGTTATTTGGTATTTTAATAGGCATATTTTCACCTTTATTTTTTTAATTATTTAATTATAAATTAATCTATCATTGCAAGCGCTTGCTCGATATCTGCAATTAAATCTTTATAATGCTCGATACCGCAAGATAAACGAATAAGATCGCCCGGTATGCCGGCAGCAATAAGTTCTTTTTCATTCATTTGACGATGAGTTGCGTTTGCTGGGTGTAAACAACACGAACGAGCGTCTGCAACGTGAGTTTCAATAGCGATGAGTTTAAGCGCTTTCATAAACTTTTCGGCGGCGCTTCTGCCACCCTTAACGCCAAAACTTACAACACCGCAAGTTCCGTTAGGCATATATTTTTGAGCAAGGTCGTAATACTTATTACCTTTAAGGTCAGGATAGTTTACCCAAGCAATTTTATCGTGAGATTGCAAATACTCTGCAACTTTTAAACCGTTAAGACAATGACGTTCCATTCTAACGTGTAAACTTTCAAGCCCAAGGTTAATATAGTATGCGCTTTGTGGAGATTGAGTACAACCAAAATCTCTCATAAGTTGAGCGGTTGCCTTAGTGATAAACGCGCCTTCTTTTCCAAATTTAGTTGCGTAAGTAATACCGTGATAACTTTCGTCAGGCGTACAAAGACCTGGGAATTTATCGGCGTATTTCATCCAATCAAATTTACCGCCGTCAACGATACAACCACCTACTGTTGAGCCGTGACCGTCAATATATTTAGTCGTTGAATGAGTTACTATATCAGCGCCCCACTCGATAGGACGGCAATTTACCGGAGTTGCAAAAGTATTATCGATAATAAGCGGAACACCGTTTTCGTGAGCGACTTTAGCAAATTTTTCAATATCTAAAACTGTAAGAGCAGGATTAGCAACCGTTTCGCCAAACACAGCCTTAGTGTTAGGTTTAAACGCAGCGCGAAGTTCGTCTTCTGTACAATCAGGGTCAATAAAAGTAAAGTCAATACCCATCTTTTTCATTGTAACTGAGAACAAGTTAAAAGTTCCACCGTAAATACTTGTTGAACTAATAACGTGATCGCCTACGTTAGCAACGTTGAATATAGAGAAAAAGTTTGCCGCTTGACCAGAAGAAGTAAGCATCGCTGCAGTACCGCCTTCAAGTTCGCAAATTTTATTTGCAACCATATCACAAGTTGGGTTTTGAAGTCTTGAATAAAAATAACCGCTTGCTTCTAAGTCGAAAAGTTTACCCATATCTTCGCTTGTATTATATTTAAAAGTAGTGCTTTGAATAATAGGAATTTGACGTGGCTCGCCGTTACCCGGGGTATAACCACCTTGAACGCAAGTCGTTTCGATTTCACGTTTAATTGATGCCATAATTTTCTCCTTACGTCTATTTATAGACGTTATAACTTAATTATTTATTTAGTATATCACACTACACTCCACTTTAACAAGTATTTTTTATAATTTGTATAAATTTCATTAAAAATGTAACGTTTCAATGCCCTACTCTCTTAATTTTGAGTAAAGAAAAACACGCTTTAACGTCAGTTTTAAGCGTGTTTTAAGTTTAGTTAAACGTCAAGTTCAATTGGCTTATCTATATCTTCACCAACGTATTTACCATTTTTTTTGCGTTGCTTAACACACTCTGAAAGTAAATACTCAATTTGACCGTTAATAGAGCGAAAATCGTCTTCCGCCCAACTTGCTATGGCGTTATACAGTTTTTCATTTACTCTAAGTGGAATTTGTTTTTTATTATCACTCATTAATATAAACTTCCTGAATTTACTATAGGTTGAGCGTCTTTGTTACCACAAAGAACAACTAAAAGATTTGATACCATAGCCGCTTTTCTTTCTTCGTCAAGCTCAACGGTCTTGTTTTTACTAAGTCTTTCAAGCGCCATTTCAACCATACCAACAGCGCCGTCAACTATCATTTTTCTAGCATCGATTATTGCAGACGCTTGTTGACGTTGTAACATTACCGCCGCAATTTCAGTTGCGTAAGCAAGATAAGTTATTCTCGCTTCAACTATTTCAATACCTGCAATTGCTACCCTTGCTTGAATTTCGTCGCGAATTCTACCTGCAACTATTTCACTTGAACCGCGCAAACTACCATCGTCAGCCACACCGTCACCCGTCGTATCTACGTTAGGAGCAACGTCGTAAGGATATAAACGAACGATATTTCTAAGCGCGCTATCACATTGAAGGGATAAATATTCTTTATAGTTATCTACGTTAAATACCGCTTTTGCTGTATCAACTATTTTCCAAGTAACCGCAATACCTATCTCAATCGGATTACCAAGACAATCGTTAATTTTTTGACGGTTATTATTAAGCGTCATAATTTTAAGCGAAAGTTTTTTATTTGCTAACTCTAAACTATCAATAGTAGTTCCGTTTGCCCCAACAACGGGAATACCCGCCGTTTTTACGTCGCCACTTTGGTTAAGTTTTGTTTTAGCGGCAGGGTTTACCGCCGAGCAGAACGGGTTAACAAAATAAAATCCGTCACCTTTTATAGTTCCAACGTATTTACCAAAAAGAGTAAGAACAAGCGCTTCTTGTGGATTTAAAACTTTTAAGCCAGGCGCAACAATCCAACCTATGCAAACGTAAATAAGCGAAACGATAAAATACCATGGGGGATTTGAACCGTCTTCATCCATTTGAAT
>CALDOZ010000035.1 GCA_937912025.1 uncultured Clostridia bacterium
GTCGCCGAGAAGTTGAGTGGGTTCGGTGTATTCGATTTGTTTTCTTGGTTCTTTCAAATCAAAATAACTTTCGTATGTTCTTTTCATAATTATCTCCTACAATTAAATTTGGTAATTTTATTTTAATCTAAAGTTTCAAAGTATTCAATAGTTTTTAAAAAAATGAAAACAACTTTGACTAAATAAGCAAAAACAAGTAAAAACACTCAAATAAAATGGTTGTTTTAAGCGTTTTGATTATTTATATAAAAAATAAACCTTTGCCCTTAATTTAGCAAAGGTTTACGTTTTAACCTATAAGTATTAAAAAGATTAACGGAATTGTTGCTACGCATAAAACGTGAGATACAAGCGCTAAGCACGCTGCTACAGACGTATCTTTTCCGTAAGCGGTCGGAATAATTACCGAACTTAACCCAAGTGGCATTCCAAGGAAACAAACGATACATACCATCCATGAATAATCGGTAATAATTAAACTTGCAAGATAGCCAAACACGAGTGGGAAAACGAGTAATCTTAACGCGGTTAAAATGTACACGACAGGATTTTTTAAAGTTTGTTTAAAGTTGTATTTTGCTATAATCATACCCGTAAGTATCATGGCAAGTGGGGACATACAGTTAGCCAACCCTTTAACGACGTTCGTTGCAAAAGGAACGTTTGCTTGTAACACGTCGCCAAAACCAGTTAAGGCAAAAACTAAACCTAAAACTACGCAAATTATAGTTGGATTAAGAAAAGGTTTAATAAATTTTACGAAAAATGATTGTTTGTTTTCACTATTATCAAACTTTACTTTCCCGTCTAACCCCTCAAGTTCTTCTTTTTTAGGAGTTAATAAAAACGGAACAGCCCAACCGAATACGAGTATTTGCGCAGGTATTGTAAAAAGCATATAATTACTAAAAATTTCTGGAGAAAATATCTCTTGAACAACGGCGTTACCCATAAACGAGAAGTTAGAAAAATATAAACCGTAACCGTATATTGTTTGAAGATATTTATCTTTAGTTAATAGGCGCACAATAACGTAACCAACCGCCATTGTAACGGCAAGCACAATAGCGCCAAACAATACGATTGGTAAGTTTGAAACGATATCTTTAGTATACATTAACGCGTTGAGTATAAGCGCTGGTATTAAAAGATTGTTTTCAAGTTTAGAAATAACCGTAGACGAGTTTTCGGGTACGATTTTTGCTTTTTGAATAATAAAACCAATTATAATAAATATAACCAAAACGAGCATTTGGTTTAACGTTGTTTGAAATAACATAACTACCTCTTAAACGTTGATATTTTAACACAAAAAAAATTATAAAGCAATTATTTAGTACCCTTTAAGTTATAATAAAAATATTTATTTAAAACCCACGCTAACTGCGTGGGTTAATATTATTTTAACGCTTGAAGTTTTGAAATGCCAAGTTCGTGATATTTTAATTTTTCATGTTTAACGTGCCTAATGTTTTTTACAAAATCGTCAATTTTATTTTGCTCGATTTCGCCGTCGTTAAAATCTGGAATGATAGGCGTTCTTATAATAATATCAAAACCGTTAAGGTCTGATAATTTTTTTAAGTTTTCTAATATACGCGCGTTACTTTTGCCCGTTCCTCTAACGTGCAAATCTTCAGTAATACATTTAACGTCAAACAAAATAAGTGAAACGTAAGGCAAAACTTTAATAAAACTTTCAAAAGGTACGTCGCCAGCAGTATCAATAGCAACGTTAATGCCTTTTTCTTTACAAAGTTTGGCTACTTCTACTATAAAATCTACTTGAAGCATTGGTTCGCCACCAGAAAAAGTAACTCCACCGCCAGACGTTTTGTAAAAAACTTCGTCTTCAATAATTTCTTTATAAACTTCGTCGACGCTTTTAATTACGCCACAAATTTTACGCGCGTTATTATAACATACTTTTGCGCATTCTCCACAAGATACGCATTTTAAGCGGTCAACCTCTCCTAACTTATTTATAGCGCCGTTTTTACAAACTGTATAACACTCTCCACAACCCGTACAAGCATTTTTATAATACATTAGTTGATGTTTAGAACTTTTTGATTCGGGGTTATGACACCATATACAATTAAGATTGCAACCCTTTAAAAATACGGTTGTTCTTATTCCTGGCCCATCAACGAAAGACGAGCGCTCTATATCAAATACGTTTGCTTTTATCATAATAATATTTTATCATTAAATTATAGTTATTGCAATAAGTTTTTAAATTAAGTTAATATTTTTACTAACGCAAAATTCTTTACAAAACTACCGTTTTACCTTAAAAACTTGCGTGTATATGCTATTACAACGAAAAAATACTCACCGCTAAAAAGTGGTGAGTATTTTAGTTTGTTTTAGTTTATCGCTATCTTATTAAGACATAATAGGGTTATAGAATATTGCATATAAAGTTACCGAACCGCTTTCGTACATAGCGTCAGAAATAGTAACGGTACCGTCAGCAGCAACCCAAGCAGGAGCAGCAGTCCAACCAGGTTGACCTTCAAATGCAACATCTGTCCATCTAATAAACATATAATTGCTGTTAGGTTGAACACCGTTAGCAGTAAGAATTTCGCCCGTTGTAAGAGTAGTTTTAGTTACGTTAGCAACAGAACCTTCTTTAGTGCAAGTTGCGCTATCGCAATCACACCATACTTTGTATTCAACGCTTACAGTATTTGCAACAAGTTCAGCAACGATTTCAACACCTACTGGAGTAGTATCAAATAATGGTTTGCTTGCATCGTAAGGTACGCCGTTAGCTTTCCATTCAACGTGATATCCTTCTTTGTCAAACGCGTTGATTTTAGCAACAGCATCTCTATCAGTTGGAATAGCGTAAACTTTACCAACTTCCGCTACTTGTTTTTCGGCAATAATTTGACCGTCAACTTTAAATACAACGTAACTGTTAGTATCAAACACAGCGTAAAGTCTAAATTCAACGTCTTTTGTAGCGTTTTCAATAATCTCTAATAAATCGGCTTCATCTACAACGTCAATATCGTCACCAGCATCAGTAGTTCCGTTATCGTATTTCCAGCCTAAGAAATCTCTACCTAATTCATCTACAGGAATTGCTTCAATAATATCAGCGTCATCTAAATTAAGAACTTCTGGAGTAGTAATTTTTTCAGTAGTTTCGTCAGCAAATTTAGCAGAGTTATCAGTACTTGCAACCCATTTAATTTTGAAAGTATCGTTTACCCAAGTTGCGTATACGTCAATATTTTGTTCGTAATCCCATTCGCCTTCTTCAAAATCAACAGGAACACCGTTAATATAAGCCTTCCAACCTAAGAAAGTTTTACCAAATTCTTCTGGATCACCAATATAACTAAAGTCTTCACCGTATACAACTTCTTGTTCATCGTAGCGAGGTTCGCCGTTTATTAAATCAGTTTGATTTTTGTAGTAAACAAGTTTGTATTTAGAAATTTCTAAGTCGGCAACTAAAGTAACGTCGTCAGTTAAAGTAGTTGCGTTAAACGTTTCACCATTTAACTTCCAACCTTTAAAAGTGTAACCCGTTCTTTCAACGATAGGTAAAGTAAAACCAGTTACGTCGTATAAATTAACGTATTCACCGTCTTGATCTTCGTCAATTAATGTTTCACCCTCGTATAAGAACGCGCCACTTGGATAACTTAAAGTAACGGTATAACCAGTTATATCATAGTCGGCAACTAAAGTAATATTACCGTTAAGAATAGTGCCAGTAGCAAAAGCAGTACCATTTAACTTCCAACCTTTAAAAGTTGCGCCAGGTTTTGTTGTAGGAGTTGGTAATTCATAACCAATAGCGTTAAGAGTTCTAGTCTTTTCGCCGTCAAGAATACCTCTTGAACCTACTTCAAAAGTAACGTTAAACTTATTAAGTTCCCAAGTTGCAACTAAAGTAATATCGTTCGTAACGCGATTTTCATTAGTAAACGTATTACCGTTTAAAGTCCAACCTTTAAAAGTGTAGCCCTCTCTTGTAGGAACTAAAAGAGTGAAATCATCAACGTTGATTTCTTGTGTTTGGCTTGACACTTGACCGCCGTTAGCGTCGTAAGTTACCGTTACTTTAACTTCTTCTTCACCGCACGCCGTAAGAGCGAAAACGGTTGATAAAGAAAGTATAGCAACTAAAATTGCCATTAAAATCTTTTTCATTTTATTTCTCCTTATCATTAAAAATGAATGGTTTTAAATTTAAACGCGTAGCGCGTTATTTTCTAATTTATTTATTAGCGTTAACTAAGACTGTTCTTCAACGTATTCGCCGTCAATATCAGAAATATAATCGTTATAAATTTCTTCAAGTAAAACTTCGTCTTCAATAGGAAGTAACAAACCGCTTTGACTATCGCCTGAAATTTCAAAAATTAAAACTGTATCTTCGTCAAGCCCGTCAATTTCTTCAGCCGGCGACAACACGGCGTAAGGCTTACCTTTATATTCGCGTGTTTCAATTAAATAACACTGAGTGGCTTTACCGTCTTCGTCAACGAGTTCGATAACTTCCATTTCATCGTCTTCAGTAATTAAATTTTTTTCGTTATCCATCATAGCCTCTTATTCTTAATTTTGTTCATATACGTTTCAAGTATGTACGACGCCGCAACTTTATCAATAACTGTTTTTCTATCAGCCCTTTTCATATCCGCTTCAAGAAGTAATCTGCGCGCTTCCATTGTAGTAAAGCGCTCGTCTTCAGTTACGACTAATATATCGGTGTTTTTTTTAATCTCGTCAATAAAACTTTGAGTTTTAACAGTTTGTTCACTTGGTGAACCGTCAAAATTAACGGGTAGACCGCAAACAATAACCGTTGCCGAACGAGCCTTGGCAAGATTTACAAGATATTCAATATCTTTTTTAAAATTTTTGCGATAGTAAGTTTCGTAAGGGAGAGCCATTTCACAAAACGGGTCGCTAACAGCAATACCGATACGTTTATCGCCAATATCAAACGCAATATAAGACATATCTAAATTATTTTATGCGAAATAGCAATGTTTAATAAGCGAAAATTCACCACAATACTATTAACAATAGTAGTATAACAAATATGCTTCATTTTTTCAAGTGTTTTTCATTTTTTTTTATAATAAAATTTAAAAATACTATTTTTTAATAAATTTTAAGCCGTTTATTACCATTTTTAGTTAAAAAAACATCAATACAACTAAAAAAATGCATATTAAAAGTTATTTTACACATTATACTATTAGCCAATGGCTAAGGAGAGAATATGGAACTTAAAATTTTTTTAATAGGTGTTCTTGCTGGTATGGCGGGTGGCGCACTTATTGTTGCTAATTCCGCTACCGCAAGAAAAATTGTAAAAGAAAAGCAAGAAGAAGTTGTTGAAAAGGCTGAAGAACTTACTAAAAAATGTAAACAACCTAAAAACAAAACTTCTTTAGAAACGGACGGCGAATAAACAAATAAAGAGACTGGCAAGTTGCTAGTCTCTTTAAATTTTTTTAAATTTAAAATGCATTTTATAATTATGTTATACAGTATATATTTAACATGTTATACAGTATATATTTAACACGTCTAATTAAACATCGCTTAAAGCGTTTTTTATTTTTTCAGTTATAGTAACAAGAGTTTGTATAACGTAATCAACTTCCTCAGCGGTATTATACTTAGAAAACGTAAAACGAACGGAATTTTTAGCGTCTTCGTTAGATAAGCCTATTTCAGTAAGAACTACGGACGGGTCAATCGCCCCAGCCGAACACGCCGCGCCGAGCGACGCGCAAACTCCTTCAATATCTAATTTAAAAAGTAACGCTTCACCACTAACGCCTTTAAAGGTAAAGTTGGCGTTTGACGGCAAACGGTTTAAACTATCTCCGTTTAAAGTTGCAAAAGGAATTTTACTTAAAACTCCGCTTATAAATCTATCTCTTAAACTCTTAACGTACTCAACGTCTTTTAGTAAAGTTTGCCTATTCAATTTTAAGGCTTCAGCCATACCGACAGCGCCAGCCACGTTAGACGTTCCGCCACGCTTAGCCCTTTCTTGATGTCCGCCCGAAATTAAGTTTGCAATTTTAGTTCCATTTTTAATATATAAACAACCTACGCCCTTAGGCCCGTTAAATTTATGCGCCGAAAAACTGAGCATATCAACGCCTAAGTCTTTAACGTCAACGTCAAACGCGCCAATGTATTGAACGGCATCGGTAAAAAACAACGCACCCTTTCGTTTAGCAATTTTGCAAACTTCTTTTATTGGTTGAATAGTGCCTATTTCGTTGTTTGCACTCATTAAACAAACTAAAAAAGTATCGTCGTCAATTACCTTTTCAAAATCTAAGGGACTGACTATTCCGTTTGGTTGCGGTTTTACTTTAACTACGTTAACGCCCTGTTTTTCAAGTTCTTCGCACGCTACAAGCATAGCGGAATGCTCTATTGAAGAAATCACTATTTTGTTTTTATTTCCGCGACAAGTAGCCGTACCTTTAAGCGCCCAATTATCCCCTTCAGTTCCTCCCGAAGTGAAATAAATTTCGCTTGGTTCGGCGTTTATAATCTTGGCTATTTGGTCACGCGCTTGGTCAAGACCTTTTACCGCTAATCTTCCAATTCCGTGCGAAGAATTAGCGTTACCGTAAATATCGGTTAAGTACGGCATCATTTTTTGTAAAACGCGCTCGTCAAGCGGAGTTGTTGAGGCGTTATCTAAATAAACGTATTTTAACATAATTAGTTAGACCTTGAAATTAAATTTACAGGTTTTTCTTTTGAAATTTTAAGAATAGGAATTAAACAAGAAAGCAATGCCGTAATTATACAAGCAAGAACGATTATTAAAACTTGTCTTCCCGTAAACAATGCAAAGTTAAGCGCAATATTCATTTCGTTACGAATGTACGCATTTACAAAACTACAACCAATAAATGCAATCAATACAGCAAAAATCGCGTTGATCACCGCTATAATTGAACTTTCTATAAAGAACATTTTGAAAATGTCGCCACCGTTACTACCAAGAGCGCGAAGCACGCCTATTGATTTACGTTTTGACGCGATACTAGTTGAAATGTAGTTAAACAACATAAACACGGAGAATAATGCTAAAACTATTGAAACGTAAAGGAAAAGGTTGGCAAACTGCTTGATAGGTTCTTCGTTAGTATCAATAGTAGTTAAAATGCTATTTCTAAACCAATTAAACGATATTTTCTCGTTTGAAGTTATTAAAGACGCAAGATTAGACGCGCTTTCACTTGAATTCACTTTTGGCGAAACCATTCTTGCAAAATATCCTTGATTTGTTGCAACGTTAAGTTTTTCAAGACCGCCGTTAGACATAATCACGCGAGGGAACGACGATAATGAAGTAGCATCCGAATCAATATCCCAATAAATACCAACTACGTTGTATTTGATATAATCGTCTTGCTTATAAGTTACGGTAGAATTTTTTCTTATTTGTAAAACGTTATTTCTATCAACGATTTTTCCAAGAAGTTGACTGTCGGTAAGTTCTTTAACGTTTTTATCACTAAGTTCTGGATATAGTGTTTTAACAGACTCGATAAGACCGTCTCTATCAACGTTTTGAGTATAAACGTCTTCCATTAACTTTACTAACGTAACGTCTTTATCCTCAAATTCGTAACCTGGGATATTTTCGTATCTTTTAAGGTCTTCTCTCGTTTGTTTTAAAACGCTAATATGTGATTTTATAATTGATTTTAAATCAGGGTTTGACACCTCAGCGCTTGTAATGGCATCTTTGATATCTTTTTCTAAAAGTTTTTCTAATGCCGTAACGTTGATTATAATTTCGTTATCTTTTAGAGTTGTATTTGCATTTCCGTTTCTTTCTTGATTAAAGAAAACTACGCTATCTCTATCAAAGTCTTGGTAGTTATAAAAAACGTTATTGCCTTTAATTTCTTTATTAGCTCCTTTTAAGTAGTACATATACTCGTAGCCTTGGGTAACGTAGCCCGTTTGAAGTTTATTTAACTGCCTATACGCGTCAATATAACCTTCGCCAACGAAAATACTTTTATACATTCCAGCGTATACCACCGTATTAAAATCGGCAACTAAAACTTTATCTGCTTTATTTGAGTATTCACTTATTAAAATATCGTACTTTTTATTAAAATCGCCACAGTCAACTATACCTTTAATAATGTAATTTACACCTTCGCCATACACGGATATTTTTTGACCAATTAAATCTTCGTAAGTTGCAATAGTAAATAATTCACCGCTTTTTTTATCGTAGCCTTGCATTCCGTAGTGAATAAGACTGTCCGCTAAATATGATGAAATTGCAATGTTTTGAAGTTTTTGAGTTTTAATTTCGTCAGTCGCCGTTTTACTTATAGAAGTAGGATATACGCCTGCAATTAATTTATAGTTGTAACTACCAGTACCGATTATTCCCCTTGCTCTATCAAGTTCGCTTTCTTTAAATTCTACTATGCCGTTTACGGTTTTAGAGTAAAACATCGAACCTTTAGAAATGCGCGAGTCTTTAATTTGAGTAATTTCAACGTCTTGATTAGCGTTTAATACGACTTTACTGTTTATGCCGTAAATACCCTTAAAATTATAACCCGTTTCATTTGACAAATTATCAATACTTTTTTGACTTACGCCAATTTCGTAAGACGTTTCGCCGTTATTATAAACTGACGTAACTGGAATAGCGTTATATTCGCCCGTTTTTAAAACGTCGGCAACGATATTAGTTCTATCGTAAGCGGCAATGGTATCAAAAATTCCAAACACGGCAAACGCTATTACCGACAATAAAATAGTAATAATAAGTCTAAAAGGTTTAACGGTGAGAGATTTTACACCTAAAAAGGCTAAACTTTTGAGTTTCATTTTACTTTTAATAAGTTTAGGCCCATCGTTATTAATTGACGTATTAGTTATTGGCTGAGTTTTGCGTTTATTTCTAATTATAATATCGTCAGTTATAGTAACTTCCGCTTTATTTTCAATGGCGGAAACAACGGCTTGAACTTCTTCGTTTGATAATTTTTCGCCCTTTTTAACAGTAACGTTACCACTTTCGCTAACGTGAACGTTACCGTCTATATTAACGTCGCTAATTTCGTTATCTTCAACTACTTTACCGTCGGCAATTCTAATAATTCTATCAGCGTATTTTTCGGCAAGTTCCATATCGTGAGATACGACTATAACGAGTTTATCTTTAGATAATTTTTTTAATATTTTTATAATTTGAACGCCCATTACGCTATCAATAGCGCCGGTTGGCTCGTCCGCCATTAAGATAGTTGGATTTTTAATAAGAGCGCGCACTATTGCAACGCGTTGTTTTTGACCGCCTGAAAGTTCGGAGATTTTACGCTTTTGAAGACCGCCTATTTCTACCGATTCAAGAAGTTTTGCAAGTTGTTCTTCGTCAGTTTTATCTCCTTGAAGTTCGTTTGCAATCATAATGTTTTTTTCTACGGTATACTCTGGAAGTAAATTGTATTCTTGGAAAATAAAACCAACGTAAGTGTTGCGGTAACTATCGTAATCAGTGCCTTTAAAATCGCTAAACTTTTTACCGTTTATAATAATTTCTCCACTATCTATAGCGTCAAGACCACCGATAGTATTTAAAAGAGTAGTTTTACCGCTACCGCTTTTACCTACGATAAATACAAGCCCGTTATCTTTAAAAGTTAAGTTAACTTTTCTAAGCGCTGCGGTGTCACCACTTTTACTTCTATAAATTTTGGTTACGTTTCTTAGTTCAAGCATTTCAACCTCGTTAAAAATTAAACATTCCTAGTTATTTTAACATATAATTTACTTTATTTCAATATCTTTTCTAAAAAATTGTAACATAAATAATGTGTATAATACAAAATCGGGACCACGATAAACGCTGTCCCGATTTATTATTTTATTTATTAGCAATTTATTTTTTCGTTATCGTCATACAATTTTGAAAAGTATTCTTTGGTGACGTTGTTTTTTTGTAACGTGTTTTTAATAATGTTTTTTAAACGCCTATTTTCGTCGCTAATCTCATTAAGTTTACGTTTTAGCGCGGTGTTTTCTTTGCTTTGATAAGCGTATATTTTATTGATTAAGTCGTTAATTTCATTTTCGATTTTTTTAACGTCTTCACTTTTAAAAAGTTCGTACGGGTTAAAACAACTACCCTTTTCCTTTTTAATTTGCTCGATAATTTCAAGTACCGTTTGCTTGTTAAATTTTAACGCATTACGGTATTTGTTTTGATAGCGTAACGCAAGACAATCGTTACCAAGCGCAAGAGTATACACCGTTTTTCTAACGGGTACGCCGTTTGTTTTGGCTATTAATATTTCTTTTACTACGCTTTTTGTTTCTTCTTCGCTAAACGCCTTTATAAACGCAGGTTTAAGTTCGCTCGTTATACCCAATTTTTCAAGTAGCGACTCATCGCACCCTTTAACAGTTTTATAGTAATAATTTCTTACGCTACCAAACGCACGCCCGCTGTTTTTTGAAAAGTTTTTAAACACGTTTGTTAAACTTTTTCCACTTATTTTTGCATTTTTGCAATCTTTTAATAATTGCTCTGTTTCTTTTTTTGTAAACCCTTTCATAACTACCTCCGTCATTTTTAGTTTAATTATTGACTAATTTAAAAATTAAAATACATACCTTTATATTTTTTTTAATAAACTAAATTATGAAGTATTATTTTTATTCTAAAATTCCAGCATTTTTGAAAGGTAACGATAAGTTTTTAGGCGTAGTTAACAAAAATTTATCATATGTTAACTTTGAAAAAAGTCCGTTTATAGAGTTTATTCCCACCCTTTCAAACTACAACCCGTCGTACTATTACGACTATTACAAAACTAACGTTTTATCTTTTAATTTACAAGAAGGCAATTTACTTATTCCAATTTTTACTAAAAAACCTAAGTGCGATTATAAAATTTTAAATCAACAACGCTTCGAGCATATAAACCTAACGGTTGTTTTAGACGGAAACGTTAAATTTTATATTGACGGAGATATATGCGCAAGTGATGAAATTCCTTTTATTCCCACCTTTTGTAACGTTATTAAAAATAACGAGTATATAACGGCTACTTTTACAAATACTGAAAGCGCGGTATTTATTTACGACTTAAACGGAAGTTTAATCTTTAAAGAAGTAGTCAGTGACTTTGAAATTTTACAAAACGGCAATATATTATTTAGCAAAACTTCTAAAGGATTAGTACGCGTGACAGTACAAAATGAAATTGACATTTCAAATTGCCCTCAAATAGTAAATAGTAAAATTTTATCACCGCTTAATAGTTTAAACCCATATTTATTGCCGTATGCATTTTTAGAACTTGTTAAACTTAAATACGATATATCAAGCTTGCTTAGCCCGTCAATTTTAAATAGAAAAAACGATTTACTATCCTTTATTGGTAATATTACAACGGTAGTTCCATCTCTTACCTTTAAAGAAAATGAAGTTTTAGTAGTTGACGGTAACTCGCTAAAAAAATTCACTTTTGAGATAAACTCGGGGCTTATAACTAACCTATTAATAGATGATTATTGACAAATACCGTTTTGTGTGTTATTTTTATTTTAAGGAGAATATATGTTTTACTTTTTTTACGATTTTTCATTAATAATATTAATTCCGGGAATTTTACTTGCTATATTTGCAAGCGCTTACGTTAATTCCACTTATAATAAATATAACAAAGTTTCTTCTAAAAGTTTTTACACGGGTTACGATACGGCAAGAAAAATTTTATCAAATAACGATTGCAACGGCGTTGTAATTACTAAAACGTCGGGAAATCTTACAGACAATTATAATCCTACTAATAAAACTTTATCCCTATCGCAAAGCACGTTTAATTCTACGTCTGTCGCATCAATAGGCGTTGCTGCCCACGAATGCGGACACGCTATGCAAGATAACGAAAATTATCTTCCACTTTTACTTAGAAAAATTTTAGTACCAGTTACTCGAATTGGCTCGTATTTAGCGCTTCCGCTTGCTATAATAGGAATTATTATAGAATGGCTTGGCTCTACTGAAGTTGGCGGACTTGTTCTTGCAATAGGCGTTTTCGCTTATTCTCTTACCGCAATTTTTTCTCTTATTACACTTCCCGTTGAGTTAAACGCGTCAAGGCGCGCTAAAAAAGCGCTTGTGAACGAAGGAATATTAGATAGTCAAGAAGTTGATATGGCAGGTAAAGTCTTAAACGCCGCCGCGTTAACGTACGTTGCTAATTTGGCCGTTTCTCTTTTATATCTATTAAGATTTATGTTAATTATTTCAAGGTTTAGAAGACGAAATTAATTAGTCTTTTAACATTATAAAACACCTACCAAGGAGGATTTTTATGGTTATATACGTTAAAAACAATTTAGTAACAATTAAAGGCAGTTCTCACGTTGTTGACGAAAACGGCAATAAACTTTATGAAGTTGAAGGCAAACTTTTTTCTCCTACTAAAAAGAAATTTGTTAAAGATTTAAACGGAAACATATTATATATCGTTAGAAATAAGTTTTGGCATATGTTTTTAAAAAAGGCGTTTATAATTGACGGCAAAACAAACGCTAAATATTGTAAAGTTAAAGAAAAATTCTTTGGTCGCGCCGTTACCGTTGTAAATTGTAAAGATGAAATTACTATGAAAAGTCAAGGCTTATTTAAAGGCATTGCTATACATAAAAACGGTAAACACATAGGCACTTGGTGGATTGGTTCTAATTCTGTAACCGATTTGTTTATTGACTCTTATAGATTAGAAGTATTTAGTGAAGAAGATTGTCCGCTTTTAATTTCGCTTATTATCGCAATTGATAATATTGACGACACTTATAAAGATAGAAATTAACCCTAAATTACAAGCGCCCCGTTCGTAAATTGAACGGGGCGCGTTTTTATTATATAATTTTAAAAAAGTTCTTTTACGCAATAACTACCTACTAAATTATTTATTGCGTTATATATTTTTGTTGATATAACGTTTCCGTCGGCAATCATACCGCCGTCAAACCATTCTTCCGTTATACCTATAACGGCGTTTAAACAAAAACATTTAATAAAATCAATATCTTCACTTGAAATATTCATTCCGTAAGATACTTGCAATACTAATCTTTCTATAACGTTTTTAAATGATTTTTCTAAATACTTTTGAGCATTTTCACGCGATAGCGAATGATAAATATTCATAATGATAATTTTATCGTTATAAAAAATATCAAAAATTTTATTAAGGTGATTTTTTATAGAGCCTTCGCTTTCTTGCTCGGCGCGCATTGCGTCTTTTTCACTAACGTATCTAGCAAGTTCGTAAATATCAGCAAAGTGATAATAAAAAGTCATTCTACTAACGTTACAGTCGTCAGTCAATTCTTTTATTGTAATTTTAGATAACGGCTTATTAGCTAGTAGTTTTTTAAGCGAACGTTCTAACTCGTCTTTTGTTTTTATAGGCATATTTATCTCCTTGCTTACTTGCAATACGTTTCTATAACGTATTTAATAGCATCGTCTTCCACTCTTGGAGCAACTGCTTTGGCTTCTAACTTAACAAAATCAGCGGAATTGCCCATTGCTATTCCAAGCCCTGCGCTTTTAATCATAGGTATATCGTTACCAGCGTCGCCAATAGCGATAATATCTTGAATATCAATATTATAAATTTTAGAAAGAGTCGTCAGCGCCGAGCCTTTAGTTACGCCTTTAAGCGTAATTTCCACCATATTATCAGTTGCTCTAATAACGTTGCATTCAGTTAAAAATTCATAAATGGCGTTAAAGTTTTTATCTAAAACTTCTTTATCGTCAATAAGTAAAATCTTTGGAGTGTCGCATCCGCTTTCCTTAACAAAGTCATAAAGCGAAGGAACGACGTTAGCGTCTAATTTATTGAAAGTTAAGTACCATTTAGTGTATTCCGTGTACTTTTCAACGGTAATTTTATCGTTAGGATATATTTGAGTATTAACTCCGAGAGTTTTTATAAATTTTAAAAATTTAAGACATATTTCGTTTGAAATAGGTTGGCGATATATAACTTCACCAGTTTTTAAGTCGGTAATAACAGCGCCGTTGTACGAAGCAAATATACCTTTATAATTTACTCTATTTAAAATAGGTAAAATTCCAGGAGTAGCCCTACCCGTACAAACTATAAAAATACCACCGCCGTTTATAAAATCGTTTATTGAATGTAAATTATTTTCAGAAACGTAATTATCTTCGCCGTACGCTAAAGTCCCGTCAAAATCACAAAGTATCATTTTATATTTTTTCATAGTTCTTCGCCGTCTTTAAATTTTATTTTAATTATTTTATGCTTATGAATATATTCGGGGTCAAACGGAATAACTTCGCCCGCTTTATGCGTTTTTGAATATACGCAAAATTCTACCCTTGCTTTTTTCTCAATATAATTATTATCTGTATCACGAAGCCCAAACGAAATCATTTTTAAAATTTTGCCGTGTTGGAGTTTGTCGTGAGTTATAACCATACCGTCGCTATAACACGTTTCCTCGTCAAAATCATCGCCCGTTTTTTTAACGATAACTTCTATATGAAAACCGTATAAGCGAGATAATTGCCTTTCGTAAATTTCGCTATAATTTTCACTTATACCGTCAAAAATCATTTTTTCGGCTTCTTTATAAGTGTTTTTAATTTGCTTTTTAAGGTTAGAAATTTCGTTTTTTAATTTATCACGCTCGTTGTTAAGGTTTGTAATTTCTTTATCGTGCGTATCTTTATCGTAATATGTATAGTTTTTACGCCTTTTAATAATTTCTTCTTGATTAGACGACAATTCGAGTTTTTTAAGCCTTAAAAGTTCGTTTAAATCTTTATATTTTCTAATCTTTTTTTGAATAACGTCAAAATTATTTTGCATATTATTTTTTCTTATAATCCTCCGGATTTCCAAGTTGGCTTATAATGTTTACTTTAATAGCGTCAAGATATTCTTGACGGAGTTTTGCTTGTTCTTCTTTTTCTTCTTTTGTAAGACCTACCGTCTTTGCCTTTTTAGCAAGTTCGTTTATGCGTTTAACGTCAACCATTTCGCCACCTACGTTACAATTATTTATTACACGTTAAATTTTAACATATTTTAATTAAAAATGAAAGATTATTTGACAATTTTTTTACATTTTTTTTGATTTGTATAAAAATAAAGAAAAACGCGTATAGATTTTGCTTCTATACGCGTATTGCCTTATATATTTAAAAACTTTTTGATATTTTCACTTAAAATCATTTTCCTTTCGGTATCACTAAGCGGTATTTTGTTAAACCTTTCAAGTTCACTTTTAGCGTCCCACATAGGAAAATCCGTACCAAAGAAAAACTTATCAACTCCAAGCATATCTATAATTTCTTTCGCTCTACTTTCGCTAATAAACGGAAGTGATGACGACGTATCGTAATAGACGTTGTTTAAACCTTTATATTCGCTAAGTTCATTCCAGCATTGATAACCGCCAAAGTGCGCCGAAATAAATCTTACGTTTGGGTATTTTTTAGCCATATTTATAAGGCGGTAAGGCTTAGAATAGTCGTATCTATCGTCGCCCATATGAATTAAAAACGGAAGTCTATCGCCTACTGTTTTAAATAATTTTTGAGCATTTTCATCGTCTATGTTAAACTTTTGAAAGTCTGGGTGCAATTTTATACCCTTAAACCCGTTTGCAATAGCAAAATCAACTTCGCTATTTATTTCCTCGACGGTCAAGTCTTGATGAAGAGCAATAAAGCCTATAAATTCGGGGTGCTTATCAGTTTCATTTTTTATAAATTCATTTATCGAGCGAACTTGGTGAGGCGTTGTTGCTACCGAGTGTATAACGTGCCTACTTATGCCAACTTCTTTACCGTCTTGCAAAAGGCGTTCGGGCGTTCCTGCCGGCATAGTCATACTAATATGATAAAATTCACCTATCGTTTCGGTTGCTTTTTGCGCTATTTTTTGCGGATAAACGTGAGCGTGCGCATTAATTATTTCCATTTTCTTCCTCGTTAACTTTTATATTATGATTTTCGTTAGAATTTTTTCGATTTTTTTTAAGTGATATAATTTCAACAGCGTAACCCCAAATAATTGATACAAGACTTAAACTCGTACCTATTATTGCAGGAACGTTTTGGTTATAACCGTTATAAATAAGCCATGGCATTTGCGCTACAAAACCCGTAACGCGCATTGCTTGCTCTTTTGATAAATAGAATGAAATTACACCTAAAATGCTACCTATTGCTGGGAATATTTGTATAAATTTTTCAGTTTGGCTACGCATTGGATCAAGCCATACTATTATTGGCGACGTCAACATCAAACATATAAAAACAAACAGCCACGCTATATGACTTGCCCATTTTTTTGTGCCCTTAAAAAAGAAAATACACTCCCTTATCATTGCAATAAAATTTAAAACTGCGCCCGTGTACGTTCCTAATAAGGCAAAATTTAAACACCATAACGCATCGTTTAACAGTTTTAATTTTAATATATTACCACGCTTTTTCGCAACGAATATAAATAGCGATTCAACAGTTGCAACGTAGCCTATTATCGTACCAATAGTAGTTAACATAAATTTCCTTTTATTTATTATTAATACATTTTAATACTTTGATTTGTAATTGTAAAATAAAATTATGCGGTTTTTTTATTTTATTACAATTTTATTTTTATTGCATTTAAATAAAAGTTTAAATAATCACTATTTTTATTGCAAAAACTGAAAGAAAATTTATAAATGCTATGGTAAAATAAATTTATACTTAATATTAAGGAGTATTTTATGAAAAGAAGTGAAATTAATAAAGCATTAAAAGAACTTGAAGCAATGTGCAAAAAACATTGTTTTTGCTTGCCTCCATTTTGCAATATGACGCCTGAAGAATGGAAAACCGCAGGCTCTGAATACGATGAAGTTCGCGATTGTATGCTCGGTTGGGATATTACAGACTATGGCGAAGGTAGATTTGACGAGTTTGGTTTCTCTCTTATTACAATTCGTAACGGCAATAGAAATATGGCTGATAAATATCCTAAAGTTTACGCTGAAAAACTTTTATATCTTAAAGAAGGTCAATACGCTCCAAACCATTTCCATTGGTTTAAAACGGAAGATATTATAAACCGTGGTGGCGGTAACGTTTTAATTCGCGTTTATAATTCATTACCTAACGAAGAAATTGACTACGTTAGCGACGTAACCGTTCATACAGACGGTAAAACTTATACCGTACCTGCAGGAACGCAAATTCGACTTACGCCTGGTGAAAGTATTTTTATTACGCAAGGTTTATACCACGATTTTAGCGTTGAAGAAGGCTACGGCCCAGTTTTACTTGGCGAAGTTTCTCAATGTAACGACGATAATACTGACAACCGCTTCAATCCACCGGTTGGTCGTTTCCCAACTATTGAAGAAGACGAAGAACCATATCGTTTACTTTGCAACGAATACCCTAAGGCTAAGTAATTTTTAGTTACTTTAATAAACACAAATTGTCTTTTAATTATTAACATAAAGTTTGCGTATTATGTTTTTAATTAAACACTTTATAATAACAAATATTGTATGTTTTAATTTTAACCGCTTAATCTTTTAAGCGGTTTTATATTTGCATAATTTTATCATAATTTTGCAAAATTATTATAGAAATTAACCTTTTAAGATTGTATAATGAAAGTAATAATTTATTGATAAGGAGTTACTTATGTCATTTTTATTACCTAAAAAGATTATTGACGCGTCAAGTAATATTAAAAACGTTGAAAATTTATTTATAGAAAAAGATTTACAAATAGGATATAGTGAAAAAATTTTTACTAACGTTATTGGAAAAGGTCATATAATTCTTGATTTTGGCAAAGAAGTAAACGGCGGAGTAAGAATAATAAGTTTAGACTCTACAGGCAATTGCTTTGTTAGACTTCGTTTTGGCGAAAGTGTAAGTGAAGCGATGGCTGAAATTGGTGAAAAGAACGCAACTAACAATCATTCTACTAGAGATATGATCGTAGAACTTCAACCTTGTTCTGATATGACGTTTGGTCAAACAGGTTTTAGATTTTTAAAAATCGATTTTTTAGGTGAAGACTGTAATTTGCAAATAAAATCAATAACCGCAAGTACCGTTATTGATGAAAGACCATTTTTAGGTGGTTTTGAATGTGATGACAAAACTTTAAACACAATTTTTGACACCGCCGCCTACACTTTAAGGCTTTGTATTCAAAACGGATATTTTTGGGACGGTATTAAGCGCGACCGTTTAGTTTGGATTGGCGATTTATACTCTGAAATGAAAGCGGCGCACTGTTTATTTGGTAGTATTCCTGAAACTAACGCATCACTTGGCTTTGTAAAAAAATATACCCCGTTACCTAATTGGATGTCTAATATTCCATCGTATTCGTTATGGTGGATTGTAGATGCGCACGACGAATATTTTATAAGTGGTAACGACCAATTCTTATATGATAATATAGAATATCTTGAAGGGTTAGTAAATTTAATTGATAACTGTGTTGACGATAACGGCACAACTCGTTATCCTTACGATTTTATTGATTGGCCAACGGCGGAACTTGAAAATGAAGACGAAGCACGCGCCAAAGATAGAGTTACTGGTATGCGTTACCTTACTAAAATTGCTATAGAAAAAGCCAGAAATATTTTAGAGCATTGCGGTAAAGACGTTAGCGTTTGCGATGGTATTTTATCTAAGCTTAAAAAGCAATCTAACTGTGTAATTAAACATAAACAAATTGCAGGTATCGGCGTAATGGCTGGTGATTATAGCGAGAATAACGCATCGTTATTATTAGACGGAGGCGCTAACGGACTTTCTATATTTATGGCATATCCTATTTTAAAAGCGTTGTGTCATTTTGGTAAGCATGACGAAGCACTTAAAATTGCAAAAGAGTATTATAACGGTATGTTATCAGTTGGCGCTACTACGTTCTGGGAAGATTTTGATATTAAATGGCTTGAAAACTGTTACCGCATTGACGAAATGCCCGTTGCTAATAAAGTAGATATTCACGGCGACTACGGCGCTTACTGTTATAAAGGTTACAGACACAGTTTTTGTCACGGCTGGTCGTCAAGTGTTGCAGCGTATTTAATTGAAGAAGTTGCAGGAATTAAAGTTGTAGAAGTAGGTTGTAAAAAAATTAAAATTACTCCAAATTTAAGTTGGCTTAATTACGTTAAAGCAAAATTCCCTACCCCTTACGGAGTTTTAACGGTTGAGCATAAAAAAGTTGACGGAAAAATTCAAACTATAATAGACTGTCCAAATGGAGTTGAAATAATTAAATAATCTAATAATTTAAAAACAAAAAAGGTACGACGTTTTGAAATGAACTCATTCACTTCAATTCTCGTACCTTTTTTATTATAGTTGATTTTTATAAATTAGAATTTGCGCCAAACCATTTTATCAACAACGCCCGTATAAGACTGGATAAGTTTTACAACTTTTGTAGACACGTTATTATCAACGTAATCAGGAACTGGTATGCCATATAATCCATTATCATTTAAACTAACTGACGTTTCAACTGCTTGAATTAATGATTTTGTATCAATTCCCGCTAAGACAAAACATGCTTTATCAAGTGCTTCAGGACGTTCTGTGCTTGTTCTTATACATACCGCTGGAAATGGTTTACCAATACTTGTAAAATAACTACTTTCTTCAGGTAAAGTTCCACTATCACTAATAACAGCGTACGCATTCATTTGCAAGTTGTTATAATCGTGAAAACCTAATGGCTCGTGCTGAATTACCCTATCGTCAAGTTTAAAACCACTTGCTTTTAAACGATTTCTTGAACGTGGATGACAACTGTATAAAATAGGCATATCATATTTTTTAGCAATTTCATTAATAGCAGTAAATAATGATAAGAAATTCTTTTCAGTATCAATATTTTCTTCGCGATGAGCAGATAATAAAATATATTTTTTCTTTTCAAGCCCTAACTTTTGTAAAATATCGCTTGCTTCAATCTTATCTATATTATTACTCAAAACTTCTGCCATTGGAGAACCGGTAACGTACGTTCTTTCCTTAGGAAGCCCACAATCAGCAAGGTATTTTCTAGCGTGTTCACTATACGCTAAGTTTACGTCACTAATAATATCTACAATTCTACGGTTAGTTTCTTCAGGTAAGCATTCATCTTTACATCTATTGCCTGCTTCCATATGGAAAATAGGAATATGAAGCCTTTTTGCGCTTATAGCTGATAAACAACTGTTAGTATCGCCTAAAATAAGCAATGCATCAGGTTTTGTCGCTACCATTAATTTATATGAACAATTTATAATATTACCAACTGTTGCGCCTAAATCATCGCCAACTGCATCCATATAAACTTCGGGTTCTTTTATGCTTAAATCTCTAAAAAATATACCATTTAAGTTATAATCGTAATTTTGACCGGTATGCGCTAAAATGCAATCAAAATAATCTCTACACTTATTTATAACTGCAGATAATCTTATAATTTCAGGGCGAGTTCCCACAATTATCAACAATTTAAGTTTACCGTTATTTTTAAATTTTATATCACTATAATCAAGTTTAATATTCATAATTTACTCCACTATTTCAAAAAATGTATCTGGGCGAGTTGAATCAAACTGTTCGTTTGCCCACATAACCGTAATTAAATTTTCAGTTTGTGACAAATTTATAATGTTATGCGTATACCCCGGAAGCATATGTACCGCTTGAATTTTATCGCCACTTACGTTAAAGTTGAGAACTTCATCACTACCAATTTTACGTTGTTGAATAAGTCCCTTTCCCGATACAACTATGAAAAATTCCCATTTTGTATTGTGCCAATGTTGACCTTTAGTTATTCCCGGTTTAGAAATATTGACAGAAAACTGTCCACACTTTTGAGTTTTTAAAAGTTCGGTAAAACTTCCCCTATCATCAACGTTCATTTTTAAGTCAAACGCAACTTTCTCTTTAGGCAAATACGATAGGTAAGTTGAATATAACTTCTTTTCAAAACTATTTGATGGTATTTCTGGAATTACTAAATTCTTAGGTTGATTATTAAACTCATATAATAAATCAACAATTTCGCCAAGTGTAACTTTATGAGTCGTAGGAACGTAACAATACTTACCATCATAGCATTCAATAGGATTTAAACCGTCATAATTACACTTATGCCCTTTATTTTGCAACAAATCAAGCATTTCAGAAATTAAATCGTCGATATACAAAAGTTCAAGTTCTACTGCTCTATCGTTAACGGTTATAGGTAAATCGTTAGCAATATTGTTACAAAAAGTAGCAACGGCGCTATTATAATTTGGCCTACACCATTTACCAAATAAATTAGGAAAACGATAAACGTAAACTTTAGCGCCCGTTTCATTTGAATAATCAAAAAATAATTCTTCCCCAGCCTTTTTACTCTTTCCGTACTCACCACCAGCGTATCTACCAATAAGCGTTGCTTGAATAGATGACGAAAGCATAATTGGACATTTGTTACCGTGCAATTTTAAATTATCTAATAAAGTAGATGCAAAACCAAAATTACCTTGCATAAATTCTTCGGTATTTTTAGGTCTGTTTACTCCTGCTAAATTGAACACAAAATCGCAATCGCTTGTATACTCGCTAAGTTCTTCGATTGAATTATCAATATCGTACTCGTAGATTGCACTTATAATCAAACCCGAGCGCGTTTTATCTTTACCATTTTTAATATTTTTAAGGCTTTCTACAAGGTTTTTACCCACAAAACCCTTAGCGCCCGTTACTAAAATTTTCATTAAACACCTTTATTATTTGTTATTAATTTTTGTTAAGTTCGTCTTGAATATATTTAAGAGATGCAATTTTTGCTTTAGTTTCTTCGACGCTTAAAAGTTCGGTATTATTTGAATTAAATTCAGTTAAAGTATTGCGTTTTACATTACCTTCTTTAAAATACTTATCATAATTTAAGCCACGTTTATCACAAGGAACGCGGTAGAAATTACCCATATCGATAGCGTTGGCGCATTCTTCATTTGTAAGTAACGTTTCGTACATTTTTTCACCGTGACGAATTCCTATTACCTTGATGTTATTCTTATCTCCACCAAAGAGTTCGTTAACGGCTTGCGCTTGAACTTCAATAGTACAAGCAGGCGCTTTTTGAACGAGAATATCACCGCTTTCGCCATGTTCAAACGCAAATAATACAAGATCAACCGCTTCTTCAAGAGACATAATAAATCTCGTCATTGTAGGCTCGGTAATTGTAATTGGTTGTCCTGCGCGAATTTGGTCAATCCAAAGCGGAATAACACTACCACGGCTACACATTACGTTACCGTAACGAGTGCAACAAATTTTAGTTTTTTCTGGTGATACGGTGCGAGATTTTGCAACGATAACCTTTTCCATCATTGCCTTGCTTGTACCCATAGCGTTTACTGGATATGCCGCTTTATCAGTTGATAAGCACACTATATTTTTAACGCCGGCTTCGATGGCGGCGGTGAGAACGTTTTCAGTACCTAAAACGTTAGTTTTAACCGCTTCAATTGGGAAAAATTCACAAGACGGAACTTGCTTTAATGCTGCAGCGTGGAATATGTAATCGACGCCGTGCATAGCGTTGCGAACTGATTGAATATCGCGAACGTCACCAATATAGAATTTAATTTTGTTTGCAAATTCAGGCATTTTTGCTTGAAATTCATGACGCATATCGTCTTGTTTTTTCTCGTCACGCGAAAAAATACGAATTTCGCCGATATCTGTTTGTAAAAATCTGTTTAAAACAGCATTACCGAAACTACCCGTTCCACCTGTGATTAATAAAGTTTTGTTTGTAAATAAACTCATTATTTTATCTCCCTTGTTGATTTGTTTTTAATTTTTTTAAATGTATTGATAATATATTTGGGATTTATAGATTGAAGCATTATATTATTATTTGGTCGAATAGGTTTAATTATAAAACCTAAAATTACATTTGTGAATATTTGAGTTAAAAGTGAAGCCAAAGAAGCACCGTTTATACCCATAGTTGGAATAAATACTAAATTGAGTAAAATATTTAATATAGCGCCAGACATGTTTATTATCCATAAATATTTTTGATTATTTTCTGCTAATATCCAAATATTTCTTACCGCCCCTATGTAAGAAAAAGCAGTATACCAAACTATAATTTGCAAGGCGCTAACTGATTCTAAATATGCACTTCCATACAATATATTAACTATTATGTTAGAGAAAATTGTTATTACTAAGCTTTGTAACAATGCACAATATATAATTATTGAATATAGAAGTTTTAAACTGTTTAAATATTCTTCATTTGATATTTTCTTTTTTTCAAAAATGCTTGGACGCATTGAATCAATTATTGCATTAAAAACAAAATTTGTCATACATGCAATAGATACTGCAGCAGAATAATATCCTACCGCCTTGTTATCAATCATAATTTTTATCATCACTCTATCTGTTTGAGATAAAATTACAATCATTAATCCCGAAATTATATAGTGCTTACTTTTATCGAATAATACTCTTGCTACTTCTTTTGAAAATTTAAGTTTCGCTCCGCCTAGTTTTTTATAAAAATACAGTAATGCAAAAGCTATTAGCATAAAGTCGATTGCATTCGAAACAGCAAACCAATATACACTGCTACCAGATATCAATAAAACAATTTTATAAAATGAAACGATAGTATACGCTATAAGCGAAACAATCGAGGCATATTTTGATAAATACTTTGCTTGAAACCAGTACTGAATTAACTCTAGCGCTTGAAAAATAAGTAAAATACTATACAACCCACAGACGATTATTGTTTCCGTTTCGTTTGCATTTACTAGTAAAACAAAAACAATTATACATACTATTGATGCTACTGCTGATAGTAGGCTTAAAATTATACTTGTACCTAAAATAATCCCTTCTTTTTCAGGATTATCTACAATTTCTTGCACTAATACGTTGTGTAAGCCTAATTGCATTATCGGAACGAAAAAAGCAACGATTGATGCAGCATAGCTTATTATTCCGTAATTACTTGGTCCTAAATATCTTGCAGTAATCATTGTAACAATCAAACTAAAAATTGATTGAACTATTCTACACGCAACTATCCAAGAAGCATTTTTAACAATTTTATTTTTAATCATTTTAATTCTATTTAAATTATATTTCCAATTATAAATGTTTCTTATTTAACAATAGATTGTTTAATATTTTTAACAAAAACCCAACCATACACTACAAACATTAATATTGTTGAATTTCTCCAATAACTTTCAGTTGAAATGCTTAACATTATTGCTATAAAAATCATAATTCTAATTAATATATTATTAGAAAAACATTTGGTCAATTTAAATAAACCCACGTTACATAAAAGACCTAAAAATATACCAAAATAAGCAAACCAATTTAACGGAGTACATACAGTCATACCATCAACTGGTTGACCTAAAATGTCCATTTGGGCTATACCAACACCAAATATAGGACTACTTAAAAATGCATTAAATGCGATGGTTACTGATTCAAATCTCGTTGAAACCGATGAGTTTTCCACTTGACTAGATGAATAATCTTCAATTTTACCAAATAATTGATACTTTGCTGATTCTGGCAAGTAAGTGTAAACCACATATAAAACTATTCCAACAATACTAGCAATTAAAATTATTTTTACAAACCTTGAAATACTTTTAGCAAGTATTGATTCGTTTATAAAATACGATAGCAATATAACCGCTCCAGTAACATAACCAGTTGTTGAGAACGTAGTAAGTAAAGTAAAAACAAAAATAATTGCATAATATTTGCGTGTAGATTTAAAAGTATGACTAAACAACACTATGATTAACGCAATGTTTATGAACGTTTGAAAAGCGCCAGGCTCCCAAAACATACCTTGATTTCTTGCAACAACCATATTGCCTGCAGGATATATTGTAGAAAATATAATTGTATATGCTTTTACGTTTTTAGAGTTTACTAAATAAGGTAAACGTTTAACAAGATCAGGAGCAATTAAAAACGCCAACCATAACGCAAGAGCAAAAATACACAAAAATAGCATAAATTTTGCAAAAATTATTAATAAATCTTCTTTGTATGCAGACACAATAAAAAATGTAGCAATTATATACAAAGTTGTTAATATTATGCTTTTAATATCATCTCCAACTACAATAGTTCCTAAGAAAATTATTAAGAACATTAAAAATACTACCGTTAGGATTTTTATATTAAACTCTAATACTAATTTACTTCTATATATAAACATTGCTATCGATATCATCGTTACTACTATCATTATTACAGTACCGCTTACGTACTGACCGATAGCATATCCGCACAAAGAATAAAATAGCACAAAAAACAATGCGTAATCGATTATTGTAAATTTATTTTTTTTGTTTTGATTAAGCTCATTAATCACTTATAAACCTCTCATATACAAACGTTATTATTTTAACGCTTTTAATAAATAATCTTTTGAAGCGTTTATTAATTCATCGTAAGTTTTTACGTTTTCATAATCAATTTCACTGTTAAACGCAACTTCAAAGTTTGTGTCGTCAGTTACGATTCTATTTGTAAGACCTCTTATAGTAAGTAAATCAATAATTCTTTCATTAGTTGACGCCCCAGGAAGTATAGTATAAAATTGCTTTTTAAATATTAAAGAAAAAGACGTTGCATGAAATGATGATGATAACACAATCTCAGCATTCTTTATATAACTTAAAATTTCATCTGGACCTAAGTCTTTTAAAACCTTATCGCACGCGCATTTTTTTGAAAAACCTGAGCACAGATATACTTTTAAGTTATACTTATTTGAAAGATAATTAATAACTTTATCAAGAAGCGGTGATGATTTCACTAAATACACCATCATATATTTAGGCTCGTTTATAGGTTTAATAAACTTATCGTACTCTTTACTATCTAACAAAAATACGGGGTCAACACAATGAGTTGCATTTATATCTACTTTACTAAGTAGTTCCACAGAACTAGATTCCCTAACTGACACGCTTGAAAAATCGGCTATTTTTTGCGCTAAATTTTTAAGATTTTCATCGCTAAAACCCTTTTGCCCCATACTCGTAGCGTAGGAAATTTTTTTACCGTTTACAAAAGTTAACTTATAAGCATCGTCGTTACCGCAAGGATGATAAATATTCCATAACTGGTCGCCCCCAGCAACGTAAACGTCGGAATTCCAATTATCATTTTCAAGTTGGCTTAAAGTTGTATATGATTTAGTAAGATTTAAATTCGTTTCAATAAAGTTGCGAAATTTGTTTTTTCTTACTTTGAAATGCTTATAATTTAAAATGCGACCTACAATTGCGCGTAGTGAACTTGGTTCGTAATAACTTGGATTATAATCAATTACTTCGACGTTGTCATAGCCATTATTGTTCAAGAACTTACATAAAGCATACGATTGAAATACCGAACCGAAATTAGGTATTCCGTGTATAGTTATAATAGTTATTTTCATAAATCACCCTATTTTAATACTTTTCTTAATAGCAATTTCATTTTTCTTGGAATTAATCTTTTCAATTTAGGAACAAAAAGTCTTAATTGACATTCTTTCTTAACTAAATAACTAAACCCAAATTCATTTAAAGTTTGATAAATATTATTTCTTTTTTCTGGTTTTGGTGTTGGCTTAACTAAATTACCATTACTCTTAGTTGCATCAATAAATTTAGTTTCTTTAACGGTACAATCATTTTCAATTTGTTTCAAAATTGATTGACCTTTTTTAGTGTTAGGAATAACTACCGATACACCTTTCTTTGTATCAAATGAAGGTAAAACTTTATCTATCCCCCAATAATCACCTATAGTTAAGTCTCCAACTCTTTCATTTTTTGAATACTTGCAAGAATAACAACTATCACGACTAACTGCGTTGAATTTATAATATAGATTATAGTAAGCATCTTCATCTTGTGAAGTTGTTATAATTTTATTTTTATTTCCGTTTTTGATAGAGATTGTACCGCTTGAACCCCAGCCATTACGATTTTTATCTCTAAATTTAAAATCAATAATTTTACCGTGTTTATTTTCAATATAATTTAAATAGTCTTCTAATAATTTAGGACTAGGCACACCATGACATATCAAATCGATTGTGTATAAACTTTCATAATCTTTACCCAAAAACAATTTAAGCCCGTCTACTTGACAAGGAGTTCCCGTAAATAGAATTTGCTTACCATTATTAAGTTGAGTAAGAATTTCAGTATAAACGTTTTTTAAATTGCTTTGAACGTATTTAGAGCCTTGCATTTTTTCAACTATAAATTGATTGTTTGATAAAACGTGCTCAACTTTAAAAGCATTGTCAAAAATACAACCACAGACAAGTCCACCACAATCTAACACATAATTTGCTACAGCAATAAACGCTCCACCCGACGCGCTATTTTTACATTTTTCATTATTATACGTTAATGCATATGCTATTTCGTTTTTATAAAACTCGCTAATATTTTGATAAGGGCATACTTTCTTACACAAACCACAATCTATGCACAAATCTTTATCAAGTACAGGATATAAAAAACCTTCGCTATTTTCATGCATTTTTATGGCTTTTTTAGGGCATTTTTGTTCACATGCCGTGCAACCGTAACACTTTTCTTTATTGCCAGTAAGTAGATAGTCTGTCATAATTAATCCTTCATGATAATATCTTCGTAAAACGCTTTAGGAGTATTTAGATAAAACAATTTTTCAACGTCTTCATACGAAACACGCTTATTTTTATATGAAACTATAAAATCTTCAAATCTATTAAGATTATCTTTAAATGAATTTCTACCATCAATTAATAACGCTAATGGATATTTTGAAAGATAGTTTTGAGATGGCTCGTTATCAATTTCATAAGTTGTAATTATAGGTTTACCGTAAGACATATATTCAAAAATTTTACTTGGCACCATAGTTGTAATTAAGTTGCCTATGTTAATTAAAAAATCTGCTTCACTAATTTTTTGCAAAATTTCATTATGACCGATAAACCCAGTTAAAATCAACCTATCTTTATACTTTTCTTTAAGATTATCAAATTTATTTATACAATTAATTTTACCAACAAATTCACAAACAATATTTTCATTTTGTGTATTTTCTAATATTGAAATAATAGTGTCGGGATTTCTAATAGACGTATCTATCGAGCCAACAAATAATAATTTAGTAGTTGACTGCTTGTTTTTGGCATTCAGCACGATATTAGAATTAGTTAGCATAGGAATATCTAACACTTTCATTTTATCTAAAAATTCACTGTTATACAAATTGTGATGCTCTTTACTTGAATTCATAACAACAATTTTATCAGCCAATTTAAAAAGTTTCTTTTCGATTTTTAACCCCAATCGTACAATTGTTTTCTTTGATAAAAAACTTATTCCATAGCCACCAGATAACGAATCTAAAAAATATGGAATATATTTTACGTTTGGATATTTCTTTTTAATTTCATAACCAGCAATTAGAGATTCTACCGGAGCAAACGCTGAAATTACAATGTCAAAATTATACTGTTTTTGCAACTCTAATGCTTTATTTTTAAATCTTTTTGTCGTTCCGCGCGATACATTAGGCCATAAAAACCAAAATAATAGCAATTGTAATTTTATAATTATTTTACTTAGTACACCTGCAAATTTTGAAAGAAATTTACGAGTTTTTGAGTGCGTTTCACTGTACTGCTTTAATTGAACGTAAAGTTTAGGTTTTACGCGAAAAACATCTAAATTATCTACGTTTTCATAAAAAGGAAGTCCATCGTAATGATTACACAAAACTGTAACCTTATGTCCTTGTTTTTTAAGTTCATTAATTATATTGTCAGAACATATTCCGTTCGCTGACATTTTCGGCTTATACGCACCTAATATATACAATACCTTCATTTTAATTTCCGATTAGTATTTATTTTACACTTTTAATTCCTTTTATCATCATTTTATATGCTTTAAACCAACCGTAAGTTTTAAACATTTTACTGTGTTTAAAGCAAAAATACAACGACATTACGTTTGCAGTTTTTTTATATAAACAACTATATAATATTCCCTTATCTAAAAAATACTTGTCCGTAAACCCGTTAAACCAAGTTGACGGTCTATCGTCGTTTAAAAACGCAAGCGCATAAGGAACTGCGTAAATTTTTAAACCGCTATCTAAGCATTTTTTTAAAAATAGCGTATCTTCTCCTGCGCTATACTTAGCCCCGCCACCAAACAATAAGTTAAATGAAACACTTTTCAAGAAAACTCTTTCCCGACGCATCGTAATACGCGCAGCACCGTATTTACCATAATTCCGCTTAGTTATTTTACAAATTTTAGTATTCTTGTATGCTTTTATCGGATTTTCATCCAAATTAAAAATAATTAAATCCGCATCAGGTATTTCGCTATACGCTTTTTCAACAAGCTGTAAATATCCATCATTAAACACCATATCATCGTCGGCAAGTACGCAAATATCAGCGGTAGCGCGCATTAACGTGTTATTACGATTAAGCCCTACACCACGCTCGGCAAACGAAAGCCATTTGATTTTATTACCCTTATAATCAAATTCGGAAATTTCGTTTTTATCGCATTGATTACCAATGATAGCATCCGTTTGAATATTCATTTTATCAAGCAAACTATAATCAGTTTGATTCATAGTTGCAACCAAAACCTGAACGGTCATAACCTCTCCCATTATTTAAAAAACTCGGTATAATCTTTTTGTGTATCAAAATACATAGCGTGCACCGCTGATTTTTGTTTTTCAATCGGCGGTAATTTCATATAGTCTCCATAGCGGTACTTAAGATATTCATCAATTTTATTAGGACACAAAAGCATAGTGTCTTCAAACTTAATTTCGCCATAACTATCAAAAAACTCTTTACCAAACAACCCTGCTTTAAATCCTGCTGGAGTTATCCAATAAAACCATTTATAATTATCCAGATTTTTATCATCGTATTTATAAATGTGTTTATAACAATTTTTAACAAGCCATTTATTTGGTAAAATCTTTAACGCCTTCAACGCAAATGCTTGAAATTTTGTTTTGGGTTTCCAATTACGCTGAGAAAGAGCATATAAGGTAACGTATTTACATTTATAGTATAGTAATTTTTGAATAAATTTATTTTCAGGGCATTTATGTAATATCATAATATCAACGTAAATACCGTGATGCATATCTTTACGGTCTTTATAACATTCTTCAATGAACGTCGTTCCATTTAAACGAACTTTAGCGTACTCTAAATAATTTTCCGTTGTTTTCCATTCTTGTAACACAAACTCTTGACTGTTTAGAGAATTGAAAACTTTTGTAAATTTATTATAATTTTCAGGGGTCATAAAAATATCAAGGTCGTCGTCCCATGGAATAAATCCACCGTGACGAACCGCTCCTAAAGCAGTGCCACCCATAATATAATAAACTATGTTGTTATCGCGACACACCTTGTCAATAAACTTCATAACATATAAAATTTTATCTTGAACGTCGCGCACGTTTTTATTATTATCCATAATAAATCCCCAAATTTAATCTTTTATGTATAAACCACTCATATCTTCTTTGCTAAGTAATAATACTTACTCATAAATTTTTTCATAAATGGTATTTTCATTAGTAATTTCGCAACAAACTTCACAGTTTTAAAAATTGCCGTTTTAATAAAATAAACAAACCCATTTTTACACCAACGGTGTGGATGCATACTAATTATTGCATTGTTTTCCCCGATACTTTCAAATAATAAATCCAAGTTGCCATACGGTACGTTTTTATCGTCACTATTTGTAACGTCGTTAAAAAACGGGTCGTAAATTAATTTGAATTTTCTACCAGCATCTGAAAAGTACAAATAATTGGTATTTGATTTAGTTGCAAAATTAACCATTATATCGCTTTGGTTATTATACTTATTTGCGATTTTTTCGTTTCGGAAGAAGTCGCGATTAGAAGTGTATCCTACACGCTCAACAACAGGATTACCATGTTGACATACCGTAACTATTTCAAATCCGTTATTTTTAAACAATTGAACGTTTTTTTCGTATTCGATTTCAGCTTTTTCATAATCGCCTTTTGCCCAGTCTAAAACGTCGTAATGGTAACTAATTTCATGCCCCATTTCAGACATCTTTTTTAAATATTCAATATTTTTTTCATTATTTAATAAGTATGCTTGAACGTAATACGAGCCAATATGCCCGTACTTACTTTCAATTTTCGCTATATTGTACGCTTTTTTTACGTCTGTTTCAACGTCATGCTTTAACACGACGTATTTATCGTTACAAGAAAAAACGTCTTTCGCTGAAATGCTTTTTATTCCGTTTGATGATAACTTTTTACAAAATTTATCCCAATTTTTATAAGTAAAAATCATTTATTTAATCTATCCCTTAAAATTGATGAAGAAATACCGTCAGTATGAGTTAAATAACAAACGTCGCAATTAAATTCCTTTAATTGTTTTTCATACTCAATCCACGACGGAGTACCTTGCCAATCAGAACCTACAAAAATTACGTCAACGGCATTTTCTTTTACAAATTTAACCTTGTCCATATCACTTTGAAAAACAACTTTATCAACGTATTTTATAGCAGATACAATTTCCAATCTTTCATTTTCGCATATTATTGGTTTTTTGTTTTTACGTTTAAAACAAAGTTCATCAGTTGTAACGCCGACAATTAAATACTCGCATTGCTCTTTAGCGCGCCTTAATATATTTAAGTGACCTATGTGAAACATATCAAACACGCCCGTAGTATAACCAATTTTATATTTTTTTTCCATTTTACTTCACCGATTTACGAGCAAATTTTTTAAACGCCCAACCTCTTATTTTGTTTGGTAATAAAACTTGAACTATAAAACGTTTGGCAACGTTTACAATATAAGTTCCAATTCCAATAATTTTATTTTTAAGCATATATTTTTGAAGTTTTCTTTCACTTTTAAAATACTTCCAACCACCGCGACGACTAAACATCTCGTCACCAATTCTAACGTTAACTAAGTTTTGTTGAATATTTTTAAATTTAGCGCCAGCCAAATAAAGTCTAAGCCATAAATAATAATCTTCTTCACAAAACCAATCAATATAACCGCCAACAGATTGAACCACGTCTTTTTTAAATATTACCGTCATCTGATTAAACGGACAGCGCTTTTTTAAATACTGTTTTATATCCTTGTCGCTCTCTGGTACTTCGCGAATAGACACGACGTTACTTTCATCGCCAATAAACTCAGTTATATTTCCACCAACAACTACAAGTTGACTATCATTTTCAAATTCTTTAATTTGATTTTCAAAACGCGTTTCAACCGATACATCGTCAGCATCCATAAGCGCAACAAGGTTATACTTGCAGTTTTCAAGACCAATACGCCTCGCCTCTCCGTGTCCGCGATTTTCTTCAAGCCTAATAACGTTGAAAATATTCATTTTTTCATACGTTGAAACAACTTCATCAAGTTCGCTAGGAATAGGACCATCAACAACTAAAACAACTTCCGTAGGCTTAACCGTTTGATTTAAAATGCTATCTACCGCGCGTTTAAACCATTCAGGATTATCTTTACCATAAACGCACATTGAAACTGAAAATTCCGTTTTTTCATTTAATATTTCACTCATACTTTACCTAATTTGTTTTGCTATGTTTTGCTTTTCATCGTATTCGTCTTTAGTAATTGCAAGTTCTTGTAAAAGCCAATCTCCGTAATCAATATCTGAAACCGTGCCTTCACGCTCGATATCACTTCGCTTTAAAACTTTAAACACCGTCATAAATATAATTTTAATATCATTAAAAAGTGTAATTTTTTCTATGTATTTTAAGTCAAAGTTAAACTTTTCTTCCCAAGAAATATTATTGCGTCCGCTAACTTGGGCTAGCCCTGTTAAACCTGGTCTAACGGTATGGCGTTTTCTTACTTCGTCACTCATAAATACCATATCGCGTATAAGCTGAGGTCTTGGGCCGACGATTGACATATTACCAATAAAAATATTAAAAAGTTCGGGAAGTTCGTCAAGCGACGTGCTTCTTAAAATTTTACCATACTTAGTTAAGCGTTTATCGTCAGGTAACAATTCGCCGTTTTCGTCTTTTTCACACGTCATAGTTCTAAACTTTATAAGTTTAAAAATCTTTTCGTTTTTACCAGGTCTAAGTTGAGTAAAGAATGGATTGCCTTTCATTTTTATAGCACCAAGCACCGTTAAGATTATAAGCACGGGCGATAAAATTATAATTGCAAGTCCGCTTAATAAAATATCGTAAAACCTTTTAAAAAACTGTTTATACAAAAGCGCTGAAATTAACACTAAAACAATAAGGGCAAGCACAACGACTATCGTTATCCCCCACCACTCGTTAAGCGCGTACGCTAAAAATTCTTTCATTAAAAACAACTCCTAATTTTTTCAATAACGTAGTTTTGTTCTTCTTCAGTCATTTTAATATCAGACGGCAAACACAAACCACGCGCAAAAATATCTTCGCCAACGCTACACTCTTCAACCTTAATAAAATCGTTATTTTTAAATACCGGTTGCATATGCATAGGCTTCCATATAGGACGCGTTTCAATATTGAAACCGTTTAATTTTTCCATAACGTCCATAGGGTTAACGTTAACGCCTTTATCAATAAGCATACAAGAAAGCCAATAGTTTGGCATTGTATAATCAAGGTAAGGATTTAAAGTTATAGGTAAATCTTTTAAACCTTGCTCGTAACGGCGATATATTTTTTCCTTTAAATCTCTATGCTCGTCAAGATGCATAAGTTGACCGCGACCAATACCAGCAACCACGTTAGACATTCTATAGTTGTAACCAATAACTTCGTGTTGATACCAAGGCGCTTTTTCTCTCGCTTGAGTTGCTAAAAAGAACGCTCTATCGCGCATTTGTTTATTTGGCGTTAATAGCATTCCGCCACCCGACGTCGTTATAATCTTATTACCATTAAAACTAATGGCGTTATACTCGCCAAACAATCCGCATTTTCTACCTTTATATGTAGCAGACAACGCTTCCGCAGCGTCTTCGATTAAAATTGCGTTATATTTTTTACAAATTTCAATAATCTCATCCATTTTAGCGGGAGTTCCGTATAAATGAGCAAGCATAACTACTTTTGCCTCAGGATATTTCTCAAACGCTTTTTCAAGCGCAACAGGGTCCATATTCCAAGTATCGCGTTCAGCGTCTATATACACTTGCACTCCCCCCTCGTAAGATATAGGGTTAACGGTAGCGGCAAAAGTCATATCAGAACAAAGAACGATATCTCCTCTTTTAACTCCTGCGAGTTTTACCGCAAGATGAAGCGCAGACGTTCCCGAATTTAACGATAACGCGTAACACTCTTCCTTTCCGCTGGTTAAATAATTACACATTTCACTTTCAAAATTATCACAGTTAAAACCGAGTGGCGCTATCCAGTTTTTATCAAACGCTTCTTTAATAAAAGTCATTTCTTCGCCGTGCATTGTTGGCGTTGATAAACCTATTCTTTTATCCATCGTTATTACCTCTTGTCAATTTTATACGTTGGAACGAGTTCTTTAACAAGTTCTTTCATTTTATCAGTTTCTTTATAAGCCTCAACGTAAAGCCTATCAAGCGTAGACCAAAGTTTATCTTCGTCAAGGTCGATAGGTTTAGCAATGCTAATTAAACCGTTTTCAGTTTTTTGCAAGCCTTCTTCTTCCATAAGACGTTCTTCGTAAAGTTTTTCACCAGGTCTTAACCCCGTGCAAACGATATCAATATCAACGTTAGGCTCTAACCCCGAAAGTTTAATAAGGTTATACGCAAGGTCGTAAATTTTAACAGGCTCGCCCATATCAAGAACGAATATTTGACCGCCCTTTGCGTACGCGCCCGCTTGGAGTACGAGTGACACCGCCTCAGGAATAGTCATAAAATATCTAATAATATCTTTGTGCGTTACGGTAATAGGTCCACCTTCTTCAATTTGTTTTTTAAATAGTGGAATAACCGAACCGTTGCTACCTAACACGTTACCAAACCTAACGGCAACGAACTTAGTATGTTTACTGTGGCGACCTATCGTTTGAATTATCATTTCGCAAATACGCTTAGTTGCTCCCATAATGTTAGTTGGGTTAACTGCTTTATCAGTTGAAATTTGAACGAAAGTTTCAACCTCATACTTGTCTGCGCATCTTGCAACGTTAAGCGTTCCGTAAACGTTATTTTTAACCGCTTCGTTAGGACTTGTTTCCATAAGCGGAACGTGTTTATGCGCTGCCGCGTGGAATACTATTTGAGGACGATACGTTTTAAACACGTCTTCAATTTTATCATTATCACGAATACTACCAATAAGCGTTAACAAGTTAAGCGACGTGTATTTACGTTTAAGTTCTTGCTCTATTTCGTAAGCGTTGTTTTCATAAATATCAAAAATAATGAGTTTTGCAGGATTGTGCGACGCTATTTGACGACAAAGTTCGCTACCTATCGAGCCACCGCCACCCGTTACGAGTACGACCTTATCTTCTATATAGCCCATAATTTCGTTAAGGTCAACCACAACTTGTTCACGACCTAAAAGGTCGGTAATTTCAACCTTACGCATTTTTTCAACGGTTACTTGACCAGAAGCAAACTGGTAAATACCAGGTAAGATTTTAACTACGCATTCGGTATCATAACAAATTTTAGTTATTTCAGAAACGCGTTTTTTACTTACCGACGGCATACAAACGAAAATTTCGTCAATTTTATATTTTTCAACAACGGACTTAATATCGCTAGTTTTTCCAACTACTTTAACTCCGCAAACCGTTTGGCCTATTTTAAGTTGGTCGTCGTCAACAACGCAAACGGGCTCGTAAGAAATTTTATCAGAAGATAACATTTCGCGTATTAACGTTGCGCCAGCATCGCCACCACCAACTACTAAAACGCGCGGTATATCTTTACCACCGTTAAGGTAATGTTTTATAACGGTAACAACACGGTACGAGTAACGCGTGCAAATTGTAAGGAATATTATACACATTGCAAACACTAAAACAGTCCAAACATTGATGTATTTACCGTCGGTTAATAGCACCACTCCCACGTTGAGCACGGTTATAATCAAAGTTGCAAATACGATTTTTATACCAGCGGACAAACTAACGGTATTTAACATCATCGAGTATAAACCAAGTATTGCAAAAACTGAAACGCAAACTATAATGTTAATTACGTCCCAAATAATAAGTTCGCTTGGCATAGGAGTATCGCCCATAGTGCTAAAATAAGCCACGGCCATCGCCAAAACAACGGCAACAACGTCTGAAAGCGCAAGGAAAAATCTATGCCAAAATTTTAAAATATTTCTCTTTTTCATAAAAACCTATTTTGAAAACGTCTATAAATAGACGAGTTTAATGTAATTTACGCTATAAGTATAACACACGTTACTCAAAAAAGCAATAATATAGTAACATTTATTTAATTTATAATTAAATACGCTTCGTTATAGTGCTTAAATTGTTTTGTTATAATCTTAATTTAACAAACTAAAAACGCCTTAAACTCGTAAGATTTATATTTATTCTTACTAAGTTAAAGCGTTTTAAATAAATTTAATATTAAATTCTTTATTTGATGCAACGGTAACGGTGTAGCTTTTATCATAAAAATTCACAAGAAAAGTGCTTGTTTTTATATTATTATCAGCCAAAGAAGTGGAAAATTTATCATTAAGTTTACTTACCGCTTCTATTTTAGTCCACTCTTTAAAAAACTCTTCGTTTGATACGTTATCGCTTAAATTTAAGCGTTTTTTTAGCGTTGTATAATTTTTATTATCGTTAACAAGTTCTATATCAATAGCGCAACTGTTCATTGAATAACACACCGCAACAACGCCGTTTGAATGAGAAAGACTTATATACCCATCGTTAAAAAGTGGCTTTTTTCTTGGAGAAAACGTCACGTTTTCATTAGTTAGCGAGTTGTTTGTAACCTTCAAAACAACTTCGTTTAAAGCATTCCACGCCGATATACTTTCAACGTATTTATATTTAATTTTATAATCTTTGCAATGGTTTAATATAATTTCGGGTAGCGAGTTTTGAGCGCCTATAATTTCGCTACCTTCTAAACGCCTGCAAATTCTAACAAAAATATCTTGCATAAAATAAATATACCCGTTTGACGATAATTTGTCAAACGGGTAAACGTTATTCGCCTATAATTTCTACTTTTTTACCTACGAAATACACGGCAACCGTTCCAGGACCAGCCGAAGCGCCTACGATTGGGCCAATGTAGTTGACGTAAACGTCTTTACATTTTATTTCAGATAAAATAGTGTTTTTCATTTGGGTAGCAGTTTCAATATCGTCGGCATGAGATACGTATAAAACTTGGTTTTCAATATCTTCACCGTAAACGCTTATAGCGTTAATTATTTCGCGAATTGAATTTTTACGACCACGCACTTTTTTAACGGCAAAGTTATTTCCTTTCGCATCGGAAATTATTATTGGTTTTACCCCCATTAAATCGCCAAAAAACGCGCTCGAAGCCTTTACTCTACCAGCATTTTTTAAATATTTTAAACTATCAACCGTACAGAACTGATGAACTCTTAATTTGTTTTCTTCAATATAATCTACAATTTCTTTAGCGCTTTTACCGTCGTTTTTCATTTCAGACGCCATAACCGCCATAAGCCCTTCTCCAAGACAACTGTTTAAACTATCAATAACGTAAACTGTTCTTTCGGGGTATTTACTTTTGAATTCTTCGGCAATAACCTTTGCAAGGTTAACTGACGCTGAAAGCGCCGATGAGCAACCAATATAAATAACGTCTTCTCCGTTTATGCAAGCATCATCAAACACCCTTTCAAACTCTTGCCTTGAAACTTGAGCAGTATATACTCTAATACCGTTACGCATATAATCGTATAATTGTTTTGGAGAATATTCATCCCAATCAAGACTGGCGTTTAACGTTTTGTCTTACCAACAAAAAAGCCAGCGGGGAGTTATTTTATTTCAACTTTTCGGCTCGGCGCTATTTTCAATAAATTTCTTTATGATAAACGCGCTAATGGGTGGGATTTTAAATTTAGTCGGAATAGCGAGAGCAGTTGTTTTTTTATACAAAGATAAATTAAAAGCAAGAAATATCTGTTGGGTAATAGGTTTTATTGCTATTTACTTGGTTTCTTACGGATTGACTTTTACCGTCTTTCAAAAACCCGTCAACGCAACGAATTTATTAGTAGAATTTTTGCCGATAATAGGTATGGTTGCAACGACGGTTGCGTTTAGACACGACGAGTCTAAAATTACGAGAAAACTCGGCTTTATAAGTAGCCCTGCTTGGCTTATTTATAACGTAGTTAATTTTTCTATAGGCGCAATTTGTTGCGAAACGTTAAGTTTAATATCAATAATCGTCGGAACTTTAAGACTTGATAGCAATAAGGAGAAAAGTGATGAAAAATAAAGAATTTTTACATTTTAAATAAAGAATATATATGGCTTAAAAATAATTATGAAGTAAGTGATTTGCAGATTA
>CALDOZ010000036.1 GCA_937912025.1 uncultured Clostridia bacterium
GTCTTTAATGTTAGTCATCCAATTGTAATAAATTTTTGTAAAGCGTTCTGGGTTGAACTTAATGCTTTTTTTCTTAACAACGTCGATTGCAGGTTTTGCAAGCGGTTCCATTTTAACAAACCATTGTTTTGAAATAATAGGTTCAACGCTGTTATGACAACGATAACAATGACCAACGTTATGAGTGTAATTTTCAGTTTTTACAAGAGCGCCAAGTTCTTCAAGGTCTTTTACGATTGCTTTTCTGCATTCAAAACGATCAAGACCACAGTATTTGCCCGCTTCTTCGTTCATAGTTCCGTCGTCGTTCATCGTTCTAATAACAGGAAGATTATGGCGAAGACCTACTTCAAAGTCGTTAGGATCGTGAGCAGGAGTAATTTTAACTGCACCCGTACCAAAATCCATTTCAACGTATTTATCAAAAACAAGCGGAATTTCACGATTAACGATAGGAAGTATAAGCATTTTACCTTCCATACCTTCGTAACGCTTATCTTCAGGGTTAACTGCTACCGCAGTATCGCCAAGTACCGTTTCAGGACGAGTTGTAGCAACTGTAACGTATTTATCTTCGCCTTTAACTTTATAGCGAATATGCCATAAATGAGATGCTTCTTCACTATACTCTACTTCAGCGTCAGAAAGCGCAGTTTTACAAACGGGACACCAGTTAATAATTCTTTTACCTTGGTAAATAAGACCTTTTTCGTATAAGTTAACGAAAACTTCTTTTACGGCTTTATTACACTTTTCGTCCATAGTAAAAGCAAGGCGCGACCAATCGCAAGACGAACCTAAACTTTTAAGTTGCTCAACTATTCTACCGCCGTATTTTTCTTTCCACGCCCAAGCGCGAACGAGAAATTCTTCACGTCCTATTTGTTCTTTTGTAAGACCTTCTTCCCTTAAAGCGTCAACAATTTTAACTTCGGTGGCTATAGACGCGTGGTCAGTACCAGGAAGCCATAAAGTTTCATAGCCTTGCATTCTTTTAAAGCGGATAATACTGTCTTGAATAGAGTTGTTAAGAGCGTGCCCCATGTGGAGTTGACCCGTGATATTTGGTGGAGGTATAACTATAGTAAACGGCACTTTATTGCTTTTAGAACTAGCTTTAAAGTAACCTTTACTTTCCCACTCTTTATATATTCTTTTTTCAAATTCTTTTGGATTATAAGTTGTTGAGAGATTCATTATACTCCTCCAATTTTTTATTTTCATTGGTTGTGCGTAATTATTAATTAGTTAATGTTGTATGTTTTTAAGGTGATGAGATAATTTTTTGCTTACTATATAACGGTTTAAATGCAAGCAAATC
>CALDOZ010000037.1 GCA_937912025.1 uncultured Clostridia bacterium
CAAACTAGAAGTTACGATTGCTTTAGCAAGCGTAGTAAAACGGTAGTTTTACAAAAATTTTTACGTTAGTAAAAAGATTTAACTTCCTATAGATTATATTATAACTAGGTAGAAATTGTTTAGTTAAAAACAATAGTGACAAGGATAATTTATGAAACTAAATGGATATATAGGTACAATTACCGATAAAGAAGGATATTTATATAAAAACCATAAAACTGATTACAAAATAGTTATACCAAAAAACGCTACTATAATTGAAAAAAGAGCGGCTGAAGAACTTAGAAATATATTTTTATATACGTTTACCGATATTGCCGTTGTTACCGACGATACGTTAGACGTTGCCGATACCGGTAAATACATTGCGCTTGGCGATACTATTTACTTTAAATCGCTTGGCATTAAAATGCTTACTAAAGAGTATAAATACGACGGTTTTATTATTGAAACAATAGGCGATACCTACGTTATTAAAGGCGTAGGCGGTTTAGGTACTGTGTTTGGCACGTACTCTTTAATGGAGCGTTTAGCAGGCTACGTTTATTATGCTGAAGATGAAATTGCAATTAATAAAGAAGGTGTTTTAAAAGAAATACATATTAAAGAAATTCCTTCTTTCTACGGTAGATTTGCATTTTCGCACGATACACGCGTTATACAAACAACTGGTATGCGCATGCGCGTTAACGGCGAGTTTTTCAAATGGCCTACATTTTCTGACGATGTTTCGCCTTGGTCTTCTTTAAGCGATCAAAGTTACGCGTTACAAATATTAGATTACACTAAGTATTATAAAGACCACCCAGATTGGTATAGTTTTATGCCTGACCATGAAAAACATACTCCGCCATCACCTGGAGCATATCCGCAAATTTGTTATAGTAAAGGTTTAAAAAGCGATGCCGAAGGCGGTTTTTTCGATACCTTTATGCATAACTTAATTAACGATTATATTATTCCTGAAAAGAATAAAATATTCTTTATGCTTGGTATGACTGATACACGCCACTTCTGTGGTTGCGAAGAGTGTACTAAAGCGGTAGCAAAATATAAATATAGCGGACACGCTATGCATTTTGTTAATAAAGTTGCCGACGCTGTTGAAGAATGGAGAGTTAAAAACGCTCCTGAACGTGAAATTTATTGCGTAGCGTTTGCTTACTTACAACTTTTTGAAGCGCCGGTTTATGAAAAAGACGGCGAGTTTTACCCAATCGACGATACCGTAGTTGCTCGTGATAACGTTATCATTCAATACGCTCCTATCGACGCTAACTATTTCTATCCTATAATGGATAAAGAGCACAATCCGCAATCTTATAACGCAATTAAAGGTTGGAGTAAAATTACTCGCCACTTTGCGGTATGGGATTATCGTCAAGACTTTGCTTCACACGCTTATCCTTTCCCAACCTATTTGACCGCTCAAGCAAACCTTGACAGTTACCTTGAATACGGATTTATGGACGTGTTCCATCAAGCGCAACGTTTTTGTAAAAACTCTCCGTTTATTTACGTTGATAATTTTGCTCGCGCTCGTATGCATTGGGATATGGGTGAAAAATATCAAGACTTATGGGAAGAAGGTATGAACGCGTACTTTAAACAAACAAAACCATACGTTGACGAATATATCAATATGCTTAATGACTATCATAAAGTAATGATATCTCGTGGTCATAACGGTAAGTGTCACGACGCTGTTACTAGAAAATATTGGTATCATACGGTAGAGGAATTAAAAGCGTTTAGCAAACCGCTTGATAAAGCAATGGACGTTGCAAAAGCAGAAAAAAATATAATTATATCTACTAAACTTCAAAATCGCATTAGAGTTTTGACGCTATTTTATAAACTTACGCTTATCGTCAACTTTACGCTTGATTTACCTAAACAAGAAATGGTTGATATGATTAACGACGTTCGCGAAATAGCGGAATTTAGTGGTTTTAACGATTTCCAAACAAGAATGTACGTTGAAGACGCTCTTATTGAAGCCGAAAAAGTTTTAAACGGCGAACTTAAAGATGAAGACCGTATATTTAAAAAGAAATTTGGTACTTGATAAATTAAAAAACGCCTAAAAAAATGGGCGTTTTTTTAAATTGTTATTGAAAAGTATATTTTAATGTGTTAAAATATAACAAGGAGGACTTATTATGAAACTTAACGGATATATTGGAACTATAACCGATAAAAACGGTTATTTATATTTTAACGGAAAAACTGATTATAAAATTTTAATTTCCGATAACGCAACGGTTAGCGAAAAGTACGCCGCTAGTGAATTAACTCTTATTTTTAAATATGCTGGGGTTGATATTGAAACTGTTACTGATAAAGGCGTTAGCGTTGATAAAAACGCTAAATACGTTTCAGTAGGTAATACAGTATATTTTAAATCGCTAAATAAGGTACTACTAACTAAAGAATTTAAGTTTGACGGTTATATCATTGAAAACGTAGGCGAAACTTACGTTATTAAAGGCGTAGGCGATACGGGAACTTGCTTTGGCGTATACGGTTTTATGGAATATATAGCAGGCTATTGCTATTATGCTCCTGATGAAATATTCATTGAAAAAGTTGCCCAAAATAAAGAATTTCACATTAAAGATATACCAACGTTTTATGGCAGAAACGCATATTCATACGATAGTCACTATGATATTGATTATGGTTTTAGGCTTAGAATTAACGGCGAATACGCTATGCGCGAACCAAAGCACGGTGAAGGCTCGCCTTGGGCAACGCTTAACGACCAATCTTACGCTTTACAAATTTTAGATTATACTAAATATGCTAAAGACCATCCAGACTGGTACGTTTGGCATCCAGAACATGAAAAATATACCGCTCCGCAACCTGCCGCGCATCCACAAATTTGTTATAGTAAAGGCTTATACGACGAAGAATTTTATAATACCTTTATAAACAACTTAATAAACAATTTCATAATTCCTGAAAGCGATAAAATTTTCTTTATGCTCGGCATGAGTGATAATAACGTTTTTTGCGAATGTGACAAGTGTAAAGAAGAAGTTGCAAAATATACAAAAAGCGGTTTAGCAATGAGGTTTGTTAATAAGGTGGCTGACGACGTAGAAAAATGGCGTCTTAAAAACGCTCCCGAACGCGAAATTTACGTTATTGGTTTTGCTTATCTTTCTATTTTCGACGCGCCTGTCAAAGAAGTGAACGGCGAGTTTATTCCTGTTGACAAAAGCGTTATTGCGCGCGATAACGTAATTATTCAATACGCTCCAATTAGGGCTAACTATATGTATCCTTTAATGGATAAAGAACATAATTTGGCAAGTCGCAATTCAATTCTTGGTTGGAAAAAAATTACTAAAAACTTATGTGTGTGGGATTACCGTCAAGACTTTGGAACTCAAACTTTCTTTTATCCAACTACTATTACCGCTCAAGAAAATAACGACCTTTATATGAAAATAGGCGTTATGGACGTGTTTAACCAAGCGCAACCGTTTACGTCTGGCTCTCCGTTTATGTATATGGATAATTTTGCTAGGGCTCGCATGCATTGGAATGGTAAGGAAAATTATCGCGAACTTATTCACGAGTTTAACAAAGCGTACTATAAAGATGCTTGTGAATACGTTGAAGAGTATTTAGAAAAACACGAAAAATACTATTACGTAATGATGGAACGTGGTTACACCGTTACTATTGGTAATAGCGCTCAAATTCATAAAAAATATTATCGATTACAAGAAATGTATGAGTTTAAAGATATTTTAGATAAAGCGCTTGAAAAAGCAAACGGCATTAAAGATGATGAAGTTCGCGAAAAGGTAGTAACTCGCGTGCAAACCCTTACGTTATTTTATAAGTTTGCATTACTTTTCTGCTTTACGTTTGAAATTGATAAGCAAGAAGCGTTTGATTTAATAGCCGATTTACGCGTTACTTGTAAAAAAGTAGGGCTTGTAACCTTCTGGCGTCGTACTGAAACAGATATATATCTTGACGAAGTTGAAAAACTTTTAAAAGGCGAAATTAAAGAAATGACTGTTACGCCGTTCCCTGATACTTTAGTTTAATAAAAAAAACCGCAATAGCGGTTTTTTTGTTTGAAAAAAGTAATGATAATTCTTAATATGTATAGAAAAATAAAAATTTTTATGATATAATTATTATAATAGAATGCGCTTTATATAAAGGAGACTTAAACTTATGATTGAAAAGAGTAATACAATAAAAAAACAAACGGATGCGTTTTTTGATTTTGAAAACGGAAGCGTAAAATATCGCACCATTGTTGACGATATGAATAAATTCGTTGAAACCGAGCAACTTATGGACGCTGATTTATGGAAGAATTTCGTAGAGCAATTCCGCAGTAACGTTGACGATTTCGATAAAGGTTGGCGTGGTGAATATTGGGGTAAGATGATGCGTGGCGGTTGTCTTACTTATCAATACACTAAAAACAAAGCGTTGTTTAAAGTTTTAAAAGAATCTGTTAAAGACTTACTCACTACTCAAGATAAATTAGGAAGATTTTCAACCTATTCAGTAGACGCTGAGTTTGACGGTTGGGATTTATGGGCGAGAAAATACATAATGCTCGGCTTAATTTACTTTTATGATATTTGTACTGAAAGTGGTCTTAAAGAAAAAATTGTTCGCGCGTTAATTAAACACGCTAACTATATTATCAAGGGCGTGGGTAAAGGTAAAAACCAAATTGATATAACTAAAGCGACAACTCATTGGGGCGGGTTAAATTCTTGCTCTATATTAGAGCCTTTTGTTCGCTTATATAATATTGTTGGCGACCAAAAATATTTAGATTTTGCTACTTATATTATTTCAACGGGCTTTAATGATAGCGAAAATATTATCGATATTGCTTATAATAAATTAAAAGCGCCGTATCAGTTTAAGTACACTAAAGCGTACGAAATGATGAGTTGTTTTCACGGGCTTTTAGAATACTATCGCGTCGTTAAAGATGAAAAGCATCTTCAAGCGGTAATAAACTTTGTAGATATGGTAATAGATACCGACGTTTCCGTTATAGGAACTTCAGGTTGTACGCATGAATTGTTTGATAATTCTAAAAAACGTCAAACTGAGAAGATTGATATAATTCAGTTTGAAACGTGTGTTACTGCTACTTGGATGAATTTATTATATCAATTACTTTGCTTTACGGGTAATAGCAAGTACGCAGATTTAATCGAACTTTCCGCTGTAAACGGAATGTTTGGCGCTGTTAATACCGAAAAGAATAAAACTATCGTCGTTTATAGTATAGAAGAAAATAGAATTCTTCCTATCGTTCCAAAGTATAATAAAATTATACCGTTTGATAGTTATAGTCCAACCTATAAAAAACAGCGCGCAACGGGAACGGGTGGTTATAAAGAAATGGCAAACGATACTTTCTACGGTTGTTGCGCTTGTATAGGCTCGCTCGGAACGGCACTTTCAGCGTTATTCGGCGTTATGGAATACGACGGCGGATACGTCTTTAATTTATACGATAAAGGAGTTGTAAAACTCGTATCGCCAAAAGGTCAAGAATATCAAGTAAAGATTGACGGCGACGCGTTTACCGGTAACGGCAAAGTAAAATTCGTATTTACAATAAACGAAGGCGAAACGCTTAAATTTAAGTTTAGAATTCCTAACTGGTCGCCAAAAACAAAACTTATGTTTAACGGTAGAGAATATTCGGGCGTAACGGCAGGTGAGTATTTTGAAGTTGAAGAGTTTATTGAAAATCGTGACGTTATTGAAATCAATTTAGATAATCGCATAAAAGTTTTAGAGCAAGACGGTAAGTTTATGCTTAAAAAAGGCGCGGTTGTTTTAGCGCGTGACGAGCGTTACGGCGAAGATATTGATGGTAAAGTTTTATTAAAAGTAGAGCCTAACGGTACTGTTAAAGGCAAACTTATTAAAAGTAATCTTTTTAAAGCGTACGGCGAGTATCAAATACCGCTTAAAAAGGGCGGATATATTACCGTTTGCGACTATGCTAGCGCAGGTAAACAATGGGATAAAAAAGATAAAAATCGCATAACCGTTTGGATGGATTAAAATTTAAACCCCACTACAAAGTTGTAGTGGGGCGATTTTTTTATTTTAAATTTCATTATTAAACGTTTTGTTTTTTTATCGAGTTGTTTTTTAAAATTAGCAAAATTCCTTCAATTACTATCCAAATAGAAACTACTATTATTTCCGTCACCGTGCAAATTTCAACGCTTTCAATTTTGTTGGAAATTGTGTAGTATAAAAATAAAGTTAAAATTGTAAAAAGTATAAATATGATATACGCCGTTATAGAAATTTGAAAATGTTCTTGACGTTTTTTATTGTATATCCAATTAAGTAACATACTTATAGCGCTACCTGAAACGTAACCTTGAATGTTAAGTATTATATCGCTAAACGAAAACGTTCTACCTTCGGTGTTAAATTGAATTAGTTCCGCTATTATTGATATTAACGTAACGGCTACTGCCGAGTAACATATTGCGTGTACGCTTGTTTTACTAAATGAAATAAAAGTTAAAAGCCCAAATACACCCGTCAACGCAAAAAGCCCGTAGTGACCAATAAATTTCGTTACAAGGGTAGGAAAATCATCAACCTTTTTAGAAATTTGATTAACCGCTTCAAAATTATTTTGAAGATATTCAGAAAGATTAGAACTTGATGCGCTAGCAACTTCGCCACTTTCTCCTGCCTTAATAAAAATTAAAACGGTTAAAAATATGAATACAATTAAATAAACGTATTGTAATATTTTTGGTATTAATTCTTTTATTTTCATAATCGTTACTTAGTAAGGCTATAAATATTTTTATAACCCGTTTTTATTATTATATACTAATCTCATAATTTTGTAAACAAATTTTTATTAGGCTAAAAATACTTTAAAAGTATAATCTTTTAACTTTTGTCAACAATATTAATAAAAAGTTAAGGAGAAGTTTATGAGAACTAAGCAAAAACATAAAATTAAAAAACTTTCATCTATTGAATACGACGATTATATTAACTCAATTTCTAACGGCAACGACGTAACCGTTCCAAGTGAAAAAGAAGATAATTAAATAATTAAAAAAATAAATAATTAAAAAAGTCCTGATTTTGTTAAAAAATAAGGGCTTTTTTTAAATTTTATATATAAAATATATAAATAAACCCTTAAATAAGTAGAAAAATTTTTAAATTTATGTTAAAATATAACATATTTGATTATAAGGCGTATTATGCCTTTATATACGAGGTGTCATTTATGGAAAAAAGAACTAACTTAAAAGAGATTTTTAAAGATAGTCAATCTTTTGACGGTAAAACCGTACTTGTAAAAGGTTGGGCAAGAACTATTCGTGACAGTAAAGCATTTGGCTTTATCGAACTTAACGACGGTAGTTATTTTAAAAACGTTCAAATAGTGTTCGAGCGTTCTAAAATAGCAAACTATGACGAAATAGCAAAACAAAACGTTGGAACGGCGTTAGTAATTACGGGTAAAGTTACTTTAACTCCTAACGCTAAACAACCTTTTGAAATAAATGCAGACGATATTTTAATTGAAGGAGCGTCTACTCCAGACTACCCACTTCAAAAGAAAGGTCACTCAATGGAATATCTCCGTAAAATTGCATATTTGAGACCAAGAACTAATACTTTTAACGCCGTATTTAAAATTAGAAGCGAGGCTGCATACGCTATCCATTCTTATTTTAACGATAACGGGTTTGTTTACGTTCACACTCCTATTATCACGGGTTCAGACTGTGAAGGTGCTGGCGCAATGTTCCAAGTAACCACGCTTGAAATGGAAAACGTGCCTAAGACTGACGGTGGAAAAGTCGATTATAAAAAAGACTTTTTTGAAAAGCCTGCAAGTTTAACTGTGTCTGGTCAACTTTCAGCCGAAGCGTACGCAATGGCGTTTGGCAAAGTTTATACTTTTGGTCCTACTTTCCGCGCTGAACGTAGTAACACCGTTCGCCACGCCGCAGAGTTTTGGATGATTGAACCTGAAATGGCGTTTGCTAATCTTTCAGACGATATGGATTGCGCCGAAGGTATGGTTAAACACGTTATAAATCACGTTTTAAATACTTGTAGCGAAGAACTTAAATTCTTAAATCAATTCGTTGATAAAGGTTTGCTTGATAGACTTCATAACGTAGTAGAAAACGAATTCGTTCGTTTATCTTATACCGATGCAATTAAAATTTTAGAGCCTATCAAAGATAAATTTGAATTCCCTGTATATTGGGGTTGTGACCTTCAATCTGAACACGAAAGATATATTACCGAAGTCGTTTACAAAAAACCGGTATTTTTAACTGATTATCCAAAGGAAATTAAGGCTTTCTATATGCGTCTTAACGACGATGGCAAAACTGTTGCCGCTGCCGACCTTTTAGTTCCAGGAATTGGCGAACTTGTTGGTGGTTCTCAAAGAGAAGAACGTGAAGACGTGCTTATTAAAAGAATGAAAGAAATGGGACTTAAACCAGAAGATTACGATTGGTACATTAATTTACGCAGATACGGCGGTACTAAACACGCAGGTTTTGGTCTTGGTTTTGAAAGAATGGTTATGTATTTAACGGGTATTGGTAATATTCGTGACGCTATTCCGTTCCCAAGAACAGTTTCAAATCTCGAATATTAATTTAACTAACAAAACTAAGAGGTTACCAAATGAAAATTTTATTAGACTGTTACGGTGGCGATAACGCTCCGTTTGAGATTATTAAGGGTGGCGTTGAATACGTTGCTCAGGGTGGCGAAGCGCAAATTTGCCTTGTTGGTATTGAACAAGAAATACGCAAGATTATGGACGAAAATAATTTTTCGTATAAAAATATAGAAATTAAAAACGCAACGCAAGTAGTTACTTGTCACGAAGCGCCAACTGAAGCCATTCGCAAAAAGCCCGACTCTTCTTTATGTGTTAGTTTTGCAAGTTTACGTTCTGGCGAATACGACGCTATGGTGTCCGCCGGTTCAACTGGCGCTGTTTTGACGGGCGCGGTTTTAAAAGTTGGAAGAATTAAAGGCGTTTCACGTCCTGCGTTATGTACGTTTTTACCGACTGTAAAAGGCGATAAGGAAGTTATGTATCTCGATTGCGGTGCTAATGCAGACAGTAAACCTATAAATCTCGTTCATTTTGCGCTTATGGCGGATATTTATGCTAAAAAAGTTAAAGGTATAAAAGAACCGAAAATCGCGCTTTTAAGTAACGGCGCGGAAGACGAAAAGGGAAACGAACTTATTTTAAAAGTACACCCTGCGCTTAGAAAACTTGAAGGTATAAATTTCGTTGGTAATATTGAAGGTCGCGATATTTTAACGGGTGATTACGATATAGTTGTAACGGAAGGTTTTGCTGGAAACGTAGGATTAAAGGCTACTGAAGGCTCTGTTAAAGCCGTTCTTAAAATTATGAAAAGTTATATACAGCAGTCCTTTTTATCTAAAATCGGTTACTTATTTATGAAAGGTACTTTCAAAAAGATGCTTAATACTCTTGACTATAACAATCGTGGAGGTGCGGTGTTCCTTGGCGCTAACGGAGTTATGATTAAGTCGCACGGTTCATCTAAAGCGCCTGCAATTATAGCAGGTCTTAAAATGGCTGAAGAATGCGCTAAAGCAAACGTAAAACAAGATATTGAAGAAAGACTTAGTCGTGAAGACGTTAAGTCGCTCGTATTTGATTAATATGTTATTTTTTCATTCTGGCGCGCAAGAAAATATAGGCTATGAGTTTAAAAACTCACAATTGTTACGCCAATGTTTTACTCACGCTTCTTACGCTAACGAGCATAGGGGCGAAAAAGACAACGAGCGTTTAGAGTTTTTAGGCGATAGCGTACTTGGGCTTATAATAACTGAATATTTGTTTAAAAATAAGCGTGAAGACGAAGGCGGTATGACGTCCGATAAACAAAAAATTGTATCGACTAAACCGCTTGCAAACGCTATTAGGAAACTTGGAATAGAAGATTATTTATTAGTTAGCGGAGAAAATTCAAGTATTTTAACTGATAAAGTTTGCGAAAATTTATTCGAGTCTATCGTTGGCGGAATTTATCTTGACGGGGGGTACGACGAGGCTAAAAAATTCGTATACAAAACTCTTATTCCCGAGTTTGAAAAAATAATAAAAAACAAAAAAGACGGCGATTATAAAACTCAACTTAACGAATTGGTATCAAAACGTAAACTTGGAGTGTTGCGTTACGTTACAGTTGATAAAAAGGGTAGCGACCATAACCCAAATTTTATAATGGCAGTTTTAATTAACGGAAACGAAATAGCGCAAGGCGAAGGCGGTAGCAAAAAAAGCGCCGAACAACTTGCCGCTAAAAAAACTTTACAAATTTTAAAAAGTGGAAAAATAAAAGATGTTAAACTTTCAAAGAATTGAACTTCTCGGCTTTAAATCGTTTGCCGATAAGGTAAAAATTGAATTATTAGACGGTATAACTGCAATCGTAGGTCCTAACGGTTGCGGTAAGTCTAACGTAGCGGACGCTATTAAATGGGTACTTGGCGAACAGTCGGCAAAAACTCTTCGTGGTACTTCAATGCAAGACGTTATCTTTAACGGTACTGAAACGAGAAAATCACTATCGTATTGCGAAGTATCTCTCGTTTTTAATAATACCGAAAAAATATTCCCAAGCCTTGAGTATACCGAAGTTGTTATGACTCGTAAACTCTACCGTAACGGCGATAGCGAATATTTTATGAATAGACAACCTTGCCGTCTTAAAGATATTATTGACGCGCTTCACGAATGCGGTGTGTCTAAAGACGGTTACACCGTTATAGAACAAGGTAAGGTTACCGAAATTTTCTCGTCAAAACCAGAAGATAGACGCGCTATTTTTGAAGAGGCGGTTGGTATTGCTAAAACTAAAAAAGATAGAAAAGAAACAATGGCAAAACTTAACCGTACTAACGATAATATTACCCGTGTTAGCGATATTTTAACTGAAAGGGAACGTCAACTTGAACCGCTTTCTAAGGCGGCGGATAAAACTAGGGCGTATCGCGGGCTTTCAGACCAACTTAAATTCCACGAAATTAACACATATTTATATAAATACGAAACTGCAAACGATACAAAAACTAAAATTTCTAACAAAATTCAAGGCTTGACGGAAGAAATTGTCGCTCGCCAAGCAGAGCTTGAAGAAACTATTAAACTTTATAATTCTCACCAAGAAGAAATTCACTCGGCAGACGAAGTAATGAAGACGCTTAACGACGAAATTACTAACGCTTCTGTTAATATCGAACGTCAAACGGGTGACGCTAAAGTTTACGCTGAAAGAATATCTTTCTTGCGTAGTGAAAACGTTAGACTTAGTGAAAGTACTAACGCAATACTTTCAAAAATAACCGAACTTAAAACTACGTTAGAAACGCGTAAAACTTACGGTAAAGAGTGCAATATTAAAATTGACGAACTCACTAAAAAGGCCGAAGAATTAAGTAAACTTATTACTTCGCTTACTCTTGATATTTCTAAGGGTGAAGATAACGCGCAAACCGTTCAAAACAAAATGCTTAAAAGCGTTGAAAACTTAGCCGATATCAATAAAAATATCGGTTCGCTTTCTGCTGAACAAAACGTAATTTCTAAGCAACAAAAAGACGTTATTGAAAAGGTAAACGCGCTTGTTGATAAGTATAATACTATTTTACTTGAATACGAAAACAACTTGTCAAGCCTTACTGAAACTGAAGAGTTTATTAACGAGGCTAAAGACAAAATTAAAGATAAAGAAGAAGAAATTTCTTCGGTTAACGACTATCTTTCTAAATTAAACAACAAAATATACCTTCTTAACAACACTTTAACAAGCGAAAAATCCAACCTTAAAATTTATAGCGGACTTAAAGAAAGTTACGACGGTTACGGTTACGCCGTTAAAAGTTTAATGAGTGCAACTAAAACTGATAAAGACGTTGCTAAGTGTGTTAAAGGCGTAGTTGCGTCGTTAATTTCAACTGAAAAAGATTACGAAACTGCTATTGAAACGGCAATTGGCGGAGCAATGCAAAACGTAGTTACGGCAAGCCCTGAAGATGCAGAATATCTTATCAACTACTTAAAACGTAACAATTTAGGTAGAGTAACGTTTTTACCCGTATCGTCTGTTAAACCACGTTTTAACGGCAATGAAATTACAAGCGCTCTTAAAGAAAATGGCGCTATTGGTCTTGCAACCGACCTTGTTAAGTACGACAGTTATTACGAAAACGTAATATCTTTCTTGCTTGGTGGAACGCTAATTGCTAGCGACCTTTCAAGCGCGCGCATTATAGCGCAAAAATACCGTTTTGCTTTTAAAATCGTTACCTTAGACGGCGACGTTTTAACAAGTTCAGGTTCAATGACGGGTGGCTCGCGTAAAAAACACGATTCGAGTTTGCTTTCTATTGATAGACAAATTTCCGAACTTAACGAGCGTATTTTGAAAAACGAAGAAGAACTTTCTCGTCTTGAAAAGAATAAAGAAGAACTCACTAAACAAGTTAACGAAGAAGTTGACGAACTTAACAAATTAACTACCGAGTTGAATAACGCAAAACAAAATATAATTTCACTCCGTGAAAAAGTGTCGTCTGGTAAGGCGTTACTTGAAGAAACGGAAAAAGAAATTGAGAAAAATAAAGACGAAATTGCTATAATTAGCACTCGATTAGAGCAAATTAAATCGGCGTATACCGATATTGAAGCGGGTAACGAAAAACTCGTTAAAGAAAAAGAAGACGCAACGACTGAACACCGCTTAAATCAAGAAAAGTTTACTGAACTTCGCCGTCGCCGTGACGAACTTTTAAAAGAAAACACCGAAATTCAGTCTCTTTTATCTCATTTGCGCGCTGAAATTACGTCAGTTAATAACGACGAAGAACGTATTTTATCTGAAATTGACGAGTTTAACGCAACTATAACTAAAAATGGTGTAAACGCAACTAATAACGAGCAAATTATTGAAAAACTTAAACTTGAAGCCGAAAAAGTTGCGCTTACTAAGGAAGAACAAGAACATCTTGACAAATTACGCGCCCGTCGTGACGAGTTTGAAGAGAAAAAGAAAACTCTTAACGAACTTGTTAATAAAGATAACCTTAGACGTGATATGCTTACCGCCGATATTTCTCGTAATACGGATAAGAAAACGGCGGAAGAAATTAGCCTTGCTAAAGTTGATACCGACTTAGAATATATGTCGCAAAATATTTTCAACGAATATCAATTAACGTACGAAACTTGTAAAGAATTCCGTGACGAAAATTACGATATTTCAATGAGTCAGCAAGAAATTTCTTCAATTAAACGTAAAATTACTTTGCTTGGTAATATTAACCCAGGCGCTATTGACGAATATAACGAACTTAACGCTTCGTATCTTGAACTTCTTAGTCAACGTGACGATTTAGTTAAAGCACAAGAAGACCTTCAAAAAGTAATTTCAGACCTTACTAAAGAAATGGCGCTTACGTTTGACGAAGGTTTTAAAACAATCAAGAGTAATTTTAGTAAAATATTTAAAGAATTGTTTGGCGGTGGCTCAGCCGACCTTGTTATAGAGCCAAGCGAAACGGGAGATCCGCTTGACGCAGGTATAGAAATAGTTGCCGAACCGCCAGGAAAGAAACTTCAAAAGATTTCGCTTTTATCAGGTGGTGAAAAATCTCTTACCGCTATTGCAATATTGTTTGCAATATTAAAACTTCGCCCAATGCCGTTCTGCGTGCTTGACGAAATTGAAGCGGCGCTTGACGACGCTAATGTTGATAGATTTGCTAAATATTTAAGAAATTTCTCTAAGGAAACGCAATTTATTTGTATTACTCACAAAAAAGTTACAATGGAAAATGCCGACGGTTTATTCGGTGTAACAATGCCTGAAAAGGGTGTATCGAGTATCGTTTCAGTTAAACTTTCTGACATTAACGAAATGGGAGATTTACAATAATGGGATTTTTTTCAAAACTTGCCGAGTCGCTTAAAAAAACTAAAGATAAAATTGCCGATACTTTTGCTCGCGTTTTTTCTATTGATAGAATTGGCGAAGAGTTTTACGACGAACTTACCGACGCTTTAATTTCTTCAGATATTTCAGTTAATACCGCAATGGATACCGTTGACGCGCTTCGTGACGAAATGATTGAAGGTAGCGTTAAAGATAAAAACGAAGTAATAAAAAAACTTAAAGAAATTCTTACAGATAAAGCACTTAACGCAGGCGAAATTGAAATGGAATATCCTGCAATTATAATGGTTGTTGGCGTTAACGGCGTTGGTAAAACTACGACGATAGGTAAACTTGCTAAATATTTTTCAAACAACAAAAAATCGGTAACCGTAGTAGCAGGCGATACCTTCCGCGCGGCAGCGTCCGAGCAGTTAAGCGTTTGGGCGGATAGAGCGAACGTTCGAGTAATTAAGCATACGGAAGGAGCAGATCCGTCGGCAGTAGTTTACGATGCGATAGCGTCGGCAAAAGCAAAAAATACCGACGTTTTAATTATTGATACCGCTGGTAGACTTCACGTTAAAGCAAATTTAATGGAAGAACTTAAAAAGATGTCAAGAGTTGTCGAACGTGAGTACGCAGAAGCCAATTTTTACAAGTTTATCGTGCTTGATGCAACTACCGGTCAAAATGCTTTAAGTCAAGTAGAAGTGTTTGACGAGGCAGTTGGTCTTGACGGTATAGTATTAACTAAACTTGACGGGACAGCGAAAGGCGGATTTGTTATTTCGCTTTGCGACGAATACGAAGTTCCCGTAGTGTTCGTTGGCGTAGGTGAAAAAATTGACGATATTGAACTTTTTAACGCTGAAGAGTTTGTGGACGCATTGTTTTAAAACTTAAAAAACCGCGTTTGCGGTTTTTTTTGTAAAAATTTTTAAAAATATATAGAAATATTTTTAAATGGTGCTAAAATATAAATATACGTTAAATTTGGAGGAAATTATAATGTTTAAAAAAGCAAAAGCAATATTTATTAATAATGAAGAACTTAATACTTTTGCGTGTTTTAAAACTAACGTTAATCAAAATAAGAAAGTTAAAATTCGTTTAACGGCGAACTCGTTTTATAAACTTTTCATAAACGGTAACGCTATAGCATTTGGACCGTGTCGTACGGCAAAAGGTTACGCTAGGGTTGATGAAATTTTACTTGATGATTATTTAACTAATGAAAATAACGAAATAGCAATTTTAGTTGCAGGGTATAACTGTAAATCGCTTTCTACTTGTAAATTTAATTCTTTTTTAACTGCTGAAATTTACGCTAATAACGAAATTATAGCATATACGGGTAAAGATTTTAAAGGTTACGCCGTTACTTCACGAGTTAAAAAGGTTTATCGCTATTCAATGCAACGTCATTTTAGCGAAGTCATTGACTTTAATAACGGTAGTTTGCTTGGAGAAAATGAAGTTGAAACGGTTACCGTTTTAGAGCCAAAATATTTACCGCGTAGAGTAAATTATCCAAAATACCATATTGTAAATACGCTTGAAGCCGAAGTTACGGGTACTTTTACTAAAAAGGAAAATTTCGTTGATACGAAAGGCTGTTCTTCTTGGCGTGACCAAACGGGAAGTTGGGGTATTTTAGATAGTAGTGAAATTAAATATAATCCGCGTAGTTTTATTCAATCTAACGTATATAACGCTAATAATTACGCCGTTAAATTTCCTATTACTATTAACGAAAACGAATATGCAATTTTTGATTTAGGCGTTATTTTAACGGGATTTTTAGGCTTTTATATTGCTTGTGATAATTTTGCCGACGTTTGCGTTGCTTATAGCGAAAATTCAAATGACGGTGAATTTACTTTTGTTGACGGGTTCAACGCCTACAATTCGTGTGAATATATATTTAATAAAGGTAAATTTAATTTTGAAACTTTCGAGCCGTTTACCGCTAAAAAAATTATAATTTGTGCTAAAAAAGGTAGTGTCAAAATAAATGCCGTTAATATTAAAACTTATGAAGGCAATTTTGATAATATTAAAAACGTTGAGTTTACAGACGACGAGTTAAATCTTATATATAAAGCGTCGGTTACTTCATTTACTCAAAACGCCGTTGACTTGTATACAGACTGTCCTTCACGCGAGCGCGCTGGTTGGCTCTGCGATAGTTATTTTACCGGCAAAACCGAATATTTCTTAACTAATAAAACTACCGTAGAAGATGCATTTTTAGAAAATTACGTTTACTTTGAAAACGTTGAAGGTTATGAAGAAGGAATGATTCCTATGTGTTATCCGTCAGATAATAAGTTGGAATTTATTCCGCAATGGTCAATGTGGTTTATTTTAGAAGTTGAAGAATATCTTTTAAAACGTAACGGTGCGTTAACTAAAGAGCAGTTCAAGCCCGTTATTTATAAACTTTTAGATTATTATAAACGTTATGAAAATGAATACGGTTTACTTGAAAAATTATCTTCTTGGAACTTTGTGGAATGGTCTAAAGCAAATAGTTTAACAAACGGCGTAAACTACCCAACAAACTTTTTATACGCTAAAGTTTTAGATTGTGTGTATAATATTTACGGAGATGAAACTTGTTTAAATAAAGCCAAAAACGTTCGTAAAATTGCAATTTCGCAGTCTTTCGACGGTAAACTTTTCCACGATTTAGCAACGCGTGACGAAAACGGTAAATTAGTTTTAAACGACGATATTACCGAAATTTGTCAGTACTACGCTATATTGTTTTCGGGTATTGACGTTAAAAGTGAAAAGTATTCTTATTTATATAATACCGTTACGCGCGTATTTAATAAGGATAGAACGGTTATGCCTGAAATTGAAAAAATTAATATGTTTATAGGCGTGTATTTAAAACTTTTAGCGCTTGATGATATGGGCGAAAACGAACTTTTAATACAAACTGTTAAAGATTATTTCTTACCAATGGCAAAAACGACGGGTACTTTATGGGAATACGTTACGGTAAGTAGAAGTTTATGTCACGGTTTTGCTTCCGTTGCTTGCGTTATCATTGAAAAAGCGGGCAAAGCGCTCAATTTAATAAAATAATTTTTCAACTGTCAAGTAATTTTGCTTGACAGTTGTTTTATATTAGTGTATAATCGTTAGGAAAAAGGGGAAAGTATGCAAAAAGATTTAAGTTATTCCGAACTTTTTAGCGAGTACAAATCGCTTTTAACTGAAAATCAAGCGGAAATTTTTGAACTTTATTACTTTTGCGACCTTTCTTTAAGAGAAATATCTGAAATGAAAAATATTTCACGCCAAGGCGTTAGCGACTCTGTATCTAAAACGCGTGAATTATTATTAGCCTACGAAAGTAAACTCGGTTTGTTACAAAAGAAAAGCAAACTACTTGAAATTGTGAACGGTTTTGAAAGTAGCGATAGTAAAGACGCGCTTTTAAAATTAATCGGAGATATTTAATGGCAAATTTATTTAGCGGTTTAAGTGAAAAACTTAATCACGTATTTACTAAACTTACAAAAAAAGGAACGCTTACCGAACTTGAAATAAAGCAAGCAATGCGCGAAGTTAGAATTGCTTTACTTGAAGCCGACGTAAACCTTATGGTGGCAAAAGATTTTGTTAATAAGGTTAGCGAAAAGGCGCTTGGTCAGTCTGTACTTAAAAGTTTAAGTCCTACTCAACAAGTAATTAAAATCGTTTCGGAAGAACTTACCGCGCTTATGGGTAGCACTAACAGTAAACTTAACGTTAGTGACAATCCGCCAACGGTAATTATGATGTGCGGTCTTCAAGGCGCAGGTAAAACTACGCTTACCGGTAAACTTGCGTTGCACCTTAAAAAATCGGGTAAAAAACCACTTGTAGTAGCATGTGACGTTTATCGTCCTGCGGCAATATCTCAACTTAAAGTAGTTGCTAAACAAGCGGATGTTGAAACGTATGACGAAGGTCAAGGTAATCCCGTTAAAATTGCTAAAAATGCCTTAGAAAAAGCCAAGAAATTTGGGTTTGATACCGTCATATTAGATACTGCTGGTAGACTTCATATCGATAGCGAACTTATGCAAGAGTTAAAAGATATTGTATCGGCGGTAAAACCAAACGAAATTTTACTTACCGTAGACAGTATGACTGGTCAAGACGCTGTAAACGTTGCGAAAACTTTTAACGAAAATTTAGAAATTACTGGCGTTGTATTAACTAAACTTGACGGCGATACCCGTGGTGGCGCGTGCTTGTCGGTAAAAGCGGTAACGGGTAAACCTATTAAGTTTGCAAGCGTAGGTGAAAAACTCGGCGATTTAGAGCCTTTCTATCCTGATAGAATGGCAAAGCGTATACTTGGAATGGGTGACGTAATGTCGCTTATTGAAAAGGCGCAAGAAGCGGTAACTGAAGAAGATATGAAAACGATGGAAAAGCGCATGCGCGAAAATTCCTTTACGTTGGAAGATTATCTTGCTCAGTTTGATATGATTAAAAAAATGGGTGGCGCTTCTGAAATTATGAATATGCTTCCAGGAATGGGTATGGGTAAACTCAAAGGCTTAAAGATGGGCGAAGTTGACGAAAATAAGATGGAGCGCACAAAAGCAATTATTCTTTCAATGACTAAAAAAGAAAGAAACGACCCGTCGCTACTTAACTATTCAAGAAAGATTAGAATAGCAAACGGAAGCGGAACTACCGTTCAAGAAATAAATCAATTACTTAAACAGTACGACCAGACAAAATTATTAATGAAACAATTAAAGGGTGGCAAACGCAGATTTCCCTTTTAATAAAACGTAATAAATTATAAAACAATTATCGGAGGATAAAAAAATGGCAGTAAAAATGAGATTAACCAGACTTGGTGATAAAGGTAACGCTTTATACAGAATCGTAGTAGTAGACGCAAGAGTTGCTCGTGACGGCGCTTATATTGACAAAATTGGTCACTACAACCCTAACACTAACCCTGCAACAGTTGTTGTAGACGTTGAAAAAGCAAAAGATTGGCTCGCTAAAGGTGTTCAACCTACTGAAACTGTTAAAAACATTCTTGTAAAAGCAGGCGTTATTGAAAAATCTAATAAACTTTCTCCAAGCAAAACTAATCCTAAAAACAAGAAAAAATAATAGGAGGCGCTAAGCATAATGCTTGAACTTGTTAAATACGTTGTTTCGCAATTTGCTGAAAAGCAAGACGAAATTAAATACCTTGTTGACGAAGGTGACGACGTTGTAACAATCACCGTAGTGCTTGATGAAAGCGATATGGGTAAAGTAATAGGTCGTCAAGGTAAACTTGCTAAAGCCCTTAGAACTATCGTTCGCGCGGCAAGTAGCAAAGAAAATAAAAAATACAACGTTGAAATAAAGGAAAAGGGAGAAATTGCATAAATTTCTCTCATATTTTTATGGAAAAACTTTTAATTGCTGAAACTTTAAAACCCCAAGGTATTAAAGGGGAAATTAAAGTAAAACTAATCGTTGACGGTTTTTTTGCCGTAAAAAACGTAAAAAAAGTTTACGACGAGCAAGGCAACGAATATTTAGTTAATAATTTTAAAGACGTTACCGGCGGTTTTGCATTTTTACATCTTGACGGTGTAAATTCAAGAAACGACGCCGAACTTTTGCGTGGTAAAAGTTTTTTTGCTAATAAAACGGATATTAAAAAAGATAAAAACGCCTTTTTTATTTCAGACCTTATAGGCGTAACGCTTATTGTTGGCGATAATAAAGTTGGCGAAATTAGCGACGTTATAAAGTCTAACGTTGATATTTTTGAGTTTACTAATCTTAGCGGTAAAAAATGTTATTTTCCGTTTTTGAAAAAACTTAATTATCAAATTGATTTAGATAATAAAATTATGACCGTAAACGAGCAAGCGTTTAAGGAGGTTGTAGTAGATGAGAGTTGATATTTTAACGCTCTTTCCTGAAATGTTTACACCCCTTAACGAAAGTATTATAGGTAGGGCAAAACAAGCGGGCAAAATACAAATTAACGTTCACGATATTAGAGAGTATACTCTTGATAAACATAAAAAGTGCGACGATTATCCGTTTGGCGGTGGCGCTGGTATGGTTATGACGGCTCAACCTATCGCATCGGCAATAGAAGCGATAGACCCAGACCATAAAGCAAGAAGAATTTTTACGTCGCCCAAAGGTCAAACGTTTAAGCAATCTTACGTTAAAACTCTAATTGATTACGAGCATATAATTATTTTATGCGGTCATTACGAAGGTGTTGACGAGCGTGTTATAGAGTTGTATATCGACGAAGAAATCTCTATTGGCGACTATGTTTTAACGGGTGGCGAACTTCCCGCTATGGTTATTACCGATTGTTTAGCAAGGTATTGCGACGGTGTTATTAGCGCAGAGTCTTTAACCGAAGAATCTTTTTCAAGCGGATTGCTTGAATACCCTCAATATACAAGACCGCAAGAATTTAAAGGTCTTAAAGTTCCCGACGTATTACTGTCTGGAAATCACGGCGAAGTTGATAAATGGCGATATAATAAATCGCTTGAAATAACTAAAAAACTCCGTCCCGATTTATTAAAAAAGTAGTAGGAAAAGTTTATGTTTTTACAATGGTACCCCGGTCATATGACCAAAGCAATGAGAATGATGGAGTCGGAAGTTAAACTTTGCGACGGTATAATTTACGTTCTTGATGCAAGAGCGCCTTTTGCGTGCCTAAATAAAAAATTATCGTCAATATTTGGCTCGCGTCCCGTTGTGTACGTTTTAAATAAGTCGGACCTTGTAAGCGCTGAAGACCTTAAAAAGACAATTTCCGTTTTTGAAAGTTGGGGTAAAATTGTAATTTCCACCGTTGGTACGGGAGATAAATGCGCAAGCGTTTTATACGGCGCAATATCTAAAGCCTTAGCAAGTGTTAAAGAAAAATACGCTAAAAAGGGCATTAAAAAATCGCTTAGAGTTATGGTTTGCGGTATACCTAACACGGGTAAATCTACCGTTATAAATTCTCTTTGCGGTGGTAAGCGCGCTAAAACGGGCGACAAAGCAGGCGTAACTAAAGATAAGCAATGGCTTAAAATTAAAGACCTTGAACTTTTAGATACTCCAGGCACTACTCCACCTAGTTTCGAAAATCAACAAAACGCAGAATATCTTGCTTATATCGGTAGCATAAACGACGATATTATTGACTTTATTGAACTTTCGTTAGACCTTATAGGTTACTTAATCGAGCGTTATCCTACGGCAATTTTAAACGCTTACGGCATAACGACTGAAAATAAAACTAACTACGAAATTTTTACTGAGATAGGTAAAAAACGCGGTTGTCTTAAAAAGGGTGGCGAAGTTGACGACGAGCGCACCGCAAGCGCAATTATTGGCGATTTAAGAAAAGGTAAAATAGCGAAAATCATTTTTAATTAATATGGAAAAAATCACCGTAGATAAACTTGAATACGAAAAAAAACATATCAACCTTGGTGCAAAATATATTGCTGGCGTTGACGAAGTTGGGCGTGGTCCACTTGCCGGTCCAGTTGTTTGCGCGTCCGTCATTATGCCTATGGACGATATTATTGAAGGTGTTGACGATAGTAAAAAATTATCTAAGAAAAAGCGTGAAAAGTTATACGACGAAATTTTAGATAAAGCAATTGCTTACACTATTTGTAAGGTTGAGCCTAGCGTTATTGACGAGATAAATATTTTAAACGCAACTAAATTGTGTATGAAAGAATGTGTTGAAACGTTAGCGGTTACGCCTGATATAGTGCTTGTTGACGCCGTTAAACTCGACACTAATTTAAAATGTGAAAGCATAATTAAAGGCGATTTTAAAAGTTATTCAATAGGCGCAGCTTCAATCGTAGCAAAAGTTTTTCGTGATAGGCTTATGGAAGAATACGCCGTTGAATATCCAGGCTATGGTTTTGAGCGCAATAGTGGTTACGGAACTAAAGAACATATATCAAAAATAAAGGAGTCAGGACCATGTCCGATTCACCGAAAAACCTTTATAAAAAACTTTTGGGCGCAAAAGGAGAACTAATTGCCGTTAAGTTTTTAAAAAAGAAAGGTTATAAAATTTTACATAAAAATTATAAAACGAAATTTGGCGAGGCGGATATTATTGCGTTAAAAGACGGTATAACCGTTTTTGTTGAAGTCAAAACGCGTACTTCACTTAAATACGGTACTCCCGCCGAAGCCGTAAACTACACAAAACAACAAAAATATCGCGATATTGCAAACGCGTATTTAATGCTTAACGACTGCAAGGACGGTCAAATTTCTTTTGCCGTTGTAGAAGTTTTAGGCGATAGTGTAAACTTTATTGAAAACGCATTTTAATTATGAAAATTTTAGTGTCAGCGCCGTCTGGTCTTGAAGGCGTAACAAAACGTGAAATATATAATCTGTTGGGTATTGACGCGCCGGCAAAGCTTGGCGCTATTACTTTTGACGGTGGTATTGAAGAAGTTGCAAAATGCAACCTTTTTTTAAGTACCGCCAGTAGGGTATATATTTTATTAAGTTCATTCAAGGCAAGTTCGTTTGACGAATTGTTTGACGGTATAATGAAAATTCCAATTGAAGATTATATTGCTTACGACGGGAATATAAAAGTAACGGCAACGCTCGTTGAAAGTAAACTTACGGCAAACTCCGCTACTTGTTCTATCGTAAAAAAAGCAATTTGTAAGCGTTTGAGTCAAAAAACGGGCAAAGTTTTACCAGAAACGGGCGAGCGTTATAAAATTAGCGTGTCTATTCATAGAGATTACGCTACAATTTTACTTGATACGTCGGGCGAAGGGTTACATAAACGCGGTTATAGAACGTCAAACGGCAACGCGCCACTTAAAGAAAACGTTGCTTCGGCGTTGATTGACCTTTCCGTTTGGAATGAAAATAGAGCGTTTGCCGACGTTTTTTGCGGTTCTGGAACTTTTCCTATTGAAACGTGCTTAAAGGCGTTAAAAATTCCGCCTGGGCTTAATAGAGATTTTGATTTTTTACACTTTAAAACTTTTGACGTTGCGTTTTTTGACAAAATGAAAGAAGAAGCGCAAAGTAAAATAGAGTGGAATAAAGAAGTAAGAATACAAGGCTATGATATTGACGAAAGTCAAATTCGCTTGGCTAGAATGCACGCTCAAAAAGCAGGCGTTGAAAAATACGTCCATCTTCAACGTGGCGATATGCGTGATTTTTCTTCAAGGTATGCTCACGGCGTTATAATAACCAATCCGCCTTACGGAGAAAGGTTACTTACCCGTAACGATATAGTAAAACTTTACCGCGACTTTGGTAAAATGTTCGATAGTTTAGATAGTTGGTCGTGTTTTACTTTAACGTCAGTTACCGATTTTGAAAGACTGTTTAACAAAAATGCTAATAAAAAGCGTAAAGTTTATAACGGAAAACTTGAATGTACTTATTATAGCGTTTTGGGCGCTCCACCTAAAAAAATATAATAAAAAATGTATAAAAAGGCGTTAAAACGCTTGCAAAAACGCTATTAATATGATAAAATCTAACAAGACTTCGGGTGGTCCTCTTGAAATCAATGAACACCGCGTAATTATGGAGGTATAAGTCATGACAATAATTGAACAAATCAATCAAGAAAACATTAAGGCAGAAGTTCCTTCGTTTAACGTTGGTGATACTGTTAAAGTATCTGTAAAGGTTATTGAAGGTACAAGAGAAAGAATTCAAGCATACGAAGGTGTCGTAATTGCTAAACGTGGTGGCGGTATTAGTGAAACGTTTACTGTTAGACGTATTAGTTTCGGTGTAGGCGTTGAAAGAACGTTCCCACTTCACTCACCAAAGATTGCAGACATTAAAGTTGTTAAGAAAGGTGCTGTTAGACGCGCTAAACTTTACTACCTTAGAAAACTTACTGGTAAGGCTGCAAAAGTTAAAGAAATTATCTAACAAAATAAAAATTAACGTAAACTGCAAGGCGGTTTACGTTTTTTTTATATAATAAAAAGTGGTATAACAATACTTGAAAATGAATACAAAAAATGAAGCGGACTAAATTAGTCCGCTTTTGATTATTCAACGTGTAATGCCGTTGTTTTTTATTAAAATTATTTTAAAAGTTTTTCAAAAGTTTTAACTCTTGAAAACGGTAATAAAAATACTAAGCAAATTGCCATATCTGGAACTAAATATGCTAAGTTATAGCAAAGCGAGTAAATGAATGCGCTGTCTGTTGGATATCCTGGAGCAACCAAACCAGCACTAAAATACATTATACCTGATAGCGTTGCAAAAACTATTCTTAACGCGTAAACCGCTAAAACGCCTAATAAGACTGACGGTGTGTGAGATTTAAATAATTTTCTAAAAATTGACGCTAAGAAAATTGAACCGTACGCTAATGCGTAATCTAAAAAGAAAGTTGCCCAAGTGAACATATAAGGCGATTGCAAAAATTGTAATAAACCGTAAATAATCCCCGTAAAAAGTCCGTAAATTGGACCGTAAAAGAACGAAAATAAAAATATAGGTACAACACTCATAAGCGTTACGCTTCCACCTTCAGGGCCTATAGGAACTTTAAGGTAAGATAGCGCAAACGATAGCGCTACCGATAGAGAGCAATACACTAAAGTTTTGGTATCAAACTGTTTTTTAAACGCGCAAATTGCAATAAGCGCGCCGAGTGATAGGGCAACGGTTATTATTGAAATAATCGTTACCGTATCGGTTACTTGGTCGCCGAGTTCGGCAAACAAAAACGACTGTGATAATAAATTTAACATAATAAAACTCCTTAAAACAAAAAACACCCGATAATTCGGGCGCACGCAAAAAAGACTCTTCTTCCGGTCAAGCATTACCTTGTTCGGTTCAAAGGGTATAATCTCAGCTTGTTACAGCACCCCTGCGTTTTAATTTGTTTTGCTTAGTATACAATAAAATTATTGCCGTGTCAATAATTTATTTTGTGTTTACTAATTTTTTATTTTTAGGCGAAAATCCGTACTCACTTAAAAACGCGCGGTAAAAAGACGTGTAACTGTTAAATCCAGATTTTTCTGATGCGTCTAAAACGGAAATTCCGTTTTTAATTAAATTTTTAGCGTTAGCAAGACGTTTTTTTGTTATGTAGTTATGAACGGTAAGCCCCGTTGCTTTTAAAAATATTCTACATAAATGATATTTAGATATAAAAAACTTTTTTTGCAAACTATCTAAGGTGACGTTAGAAGTAAAATTTTCATTAATGTATTCAATAATTTCTTTTAGTAAATCGTTACTTATTTTTGAAACGGAATACAAATTTACGTTATTTATAAGATGTAAAATTTCAATAATTACGCTTTTTGTAATGACGTTATAGACGTTGGTAAAATTTTTAGAATACTCTTTTATCCGCATAAAAGCGTCGTAAATTCCAGAACTTTTAACTATATCGCTATTTATTTTACTACCAACGTCCGTTTTGATATCTGTAAATATGCGTTCGTATTCTTCTACGTTATTTTGCTTAAAAAACTCAGGCTCAATATTTAAAATTATTCGCTTATAAAATTTAGGCGAATTATGAAAAGTTCTATGAAGTTGATTTTTTCTAATTATTATAAGGTCACCGCTACTTAAACTGTAATCGTTTTCTTCAATAATATATTTAGTATCGCCTTCTAAAAATAGGTATATTTCGTAATTGTCGTGAACGTGTAGTTGAAAGGTGTGATAATTATTAGACGGGTGTTCGGTTGTTACTTCTTCAATAGTGTACAAATTATTCATATCATACTAACATTATCACATTATAGCAACTTTTGCAATATTTTTAGCAATAATACTTATTAAAAATTAAAAATATTGTGTTAAAATAAGTAAAAGAGGTGTAATATGATACAAAAAATTCTTAACGAAATGACTTTAGAAGAAAAAGTAGGGCAAATGTGCGTGCCTATTTTGCAATCTGATTATATAACTGACGATATAAAAACTCAAATTAACGAGTACCACGTTGGTATGATTAGATATTGTCCTGACGCTGAGTTTGATAACGCAAGCGTAGTCGTTGGTAAGCCTAATAAATATTTTAAACCCAACGAAACTGCGGAGTTCATTAACGAACTTCAACGCCTTTCAAAACTTCCGCTTATTATATCGGTAGACCAAGAAGGCGGTTGTAGGTCAGACGTAAACCGTTGTAACGCTATGGTTTACGCAAGCCATATGTGTTTTGGCGTTGCTGACGACGTTAATTTAACTTATGAAATTTCAAAAGCGACGGCAAAAGAATTTAAGTCAATGGGAATAAATCAAATACAATCGCCAATATGCGACGTTTTCCGTTACCCAGGTAGACAAACGATGAAAGCGGCGACTTTTGGCGAAGATGCTAATCTTGTTTCAAGGCACGTTGTTAGTATGAAGCGTGGCTTTAATGACGGGGGAGTTTTATCTATGGGTAAGCATTTCCCAGGTTACGGCTCAATCGCTACCGATGCCCATAAAGGAACTGCCCACGTTATTAAAGACGTTGACGAATTAGAGCGCGAAGATATATTACCTTATAGAAAGTTGGTTGACGACGGTGTTGACGGTATTATGATTGGTCACGTTATAGTAGATAAAATAGACGATAAATATCCGGCAACCTTATCAAAAACACTCGTTACAGATTATCTTAGAAAAGACGTTGGGTTTGAAGGGATAATCATGACAGACGCAATGCGAATGAAAGCCATTCAGGATAATTACGGAACGGGTTACGCTTCAGTTCTTGCAGTTAACGCTGGTTGTAATTTGGTTTTATTAAGGGGAAATTTCAATCATTTCAAAGAAGGGTACGACGCTATTTTAAAGGCGGTATTAGACGGTGATATTTCCATTCAAACTATTAACGATAGCGTTATAAGAATTTTAAAAGCAAAACAAAAGTTAGGCTTGTTTGAAAATAGATTTGCCGACCCCGAACTTGCTATTAAAACGGTCGGTTGCGCCGAGCATCAACAACTTTTGTATAAATTGGCTCAAAAATCCGTTACCGCAGTTAAAAAGACTAATATTCCTTTAAAAGCAAGCGACGACAAAAAAATTACGGTAGTAAGCGTAGAGCCACAAAAAATTGTTGCCGCTATGGATGAAAAACAATGCGTTGATATGCTTTACAAAGAAATTTTGGCGTTTAATAAAAATACAAACGGCATTATAACTAAACTTGATCCAGACGAAGACGATATTAAAAACGCCGTTGAGTTATGTAGTGATAGCGACGTTATTGTATTTGGTTCGTGTAGCGCTATAATTTTTAAAAACCAAGTTAAACTTTATAACGCTTTAAAGGCACTCAATAAAACGCTAATAGTAGTCGCTATGGAATCCCCTTGCGATATAGAACTCTTTGACGGTGTTACCGATTACGTTGCAACGTACGGTGTAGCAAGAGATTGGATGAAAGTTGCGTCTAAAGGAATTTTTGGCGAACTTCAATTAAATGCAAAACCAAGTATAACTTTAAAATATTAAACAAAGTGGTTTGATAGCAAAATTGCTATCAAGCCATTTTCATTAAAAAGACAATTTTAAAATTGGTATTGAATTTTTTGCCGTGATATGTTATAATAAAAATACAAAATTTAGGTGATTAGTATGAATTTTAATTTTTTTGCGTATTTAAATAGAATGAAATATATCAAAAGATGGTCGCTTATGCATTCTATGGTAGAAGAAAACGTTATGGAACATACCGAGCAAGTTTCGGTAGTTGCTCACGCATTAGCGGTTATTAAGAATAAAATATACGGTGGTAACGTAGATATTGAAAAGGTTTTACTATATGCTCAATATCACGAAACGAGCGAAGTTATTACGGGTGATTTACCAACGCCTATTAAGTATTTTAATAAAGAAATTAACGGCGCGTATAAAGACCTTGAACGTGGCGCGGAACTAAAACTTTTATCAATGCTACCTAACGAATTAAGATGTGAGTATGAAAAATACGTTATGCCCGACGAAGATAGCGAAGAATATGCTATAATGAAGTTTGCTGATAAAATTTCGGCGTATATTAAATGTATTGAAGAAGTAAAGTCTGGCAATAAAGAGTTTGTAAAAGCAAAACAAACAATTAAAAAAGATTTAGAAAAGTCAGAGCGCGAAGAAGTTAAGTATTTTATTAAAAACGTTTTGCCGTGTTATGAATTAACTCTTGATGAACTTGAATAAGGAGAAAATTATGATTATTACTATTGGTAGAGAATTTGGTAGCGGTGGTAGAGAAGTAGGTAAACGCTTAGCAGATGAATTAGGCATTGCTTATTACGATAAAGAAATTATTACCGAGATTGCAAAAGAAAGTGAACTTGATGAAAAATACGTTGAAAACGTTATTGAAAAAGGTTTACCAGGCTCGTTCTTTTATACGTTTGGTCAATCGTTTGCGCATCCTATTGTTTTTACTGAAAATACAATGATAAACGTTTTAAGCGAGCAACGTAAAGTAATTATGCGCCTTGCCGAAAAAGACTGCGTTATAGTAGGTAGATGTGCTGACGTTATTTTGAAAGAACAAAAGCCGTTTAGATTATTTGTGTACGCTGATGAAGAGCATAAAATAGCGCGTTGTCGTCAAAGGGCTAACGAAGGCGAAGTTTATACCGATAAACAACTTATTAGAAAAATGAAAAAAATTGACTCGGGTAGACGTAAACTTCACTCTATTATGTCTGACGTTCCTTGGGGAGATAAGCGCGGATATGATTTAATGCTTAATACGGGTTGCGCCGATATTAAAAAATTAGTATCGCTTGTGGCGGAATATATTAAACATTATTACGGGGTAAATTAATAATTAAATAATTAAAAACAACCGCAAACGTTTTAGCGTTTTGCGGTTGTTTTTATGTTATTTGTTTTCAAATTTGCCTAAATTAGTCGCCGTTTTTTCAAAAATAATGTTGTGCGCGTATTTTTCCGCCTTTAAAACGTCGGCGTCAGTTTTAATTGTAAAAGTTACAACGTAATAATTTTTAGAATATTTTTGATTTATTTCTAAGTCGTCAATACTCTCGTTTAAAAAGTCTAATTTAATAAAATGCTTAAAGCCGAAATGAGTCATAAAACTCATAACAATTTTAGGAACGTTCATACCGTTAACACGAGTTGTAAGTACGCCCCTTAAAAATTCAGGCGCAATTTTTTCAAACCTTTTAACTATAATTGGGTTAAAACTTTGAACGGCAAATTGACCTTTATAATTTCTTAAACAATCGGTAATTTTTTGTTCTATGCCTTTACGCTTTTTTTGGTCTTTAACTTCAACTAAAATAGGCGTTCTACCGTCAACGAAATTTAAAAACTCTTCAAAAGTCATAATAGGGTATTCTTTACCACACGGGCGAAGAGTTTTAATCTCTTCATAAGTCATTTCGCGCACGTCTTTATCAACACCGCAAACTCTTAGCGCGTTATTATCGTGATAACAAAATAATACTCCGTCGCTACTCATTTGAACGTCCATTTCAATAGCGTAGCCGTGCTTAATTGCTTGTTCGTAAGCGGGCATAGTGTTTTCTGGATAATTATCGTCAAACAACCCTCTATGCGCAATAGGAACGTTAATAAGCCAATGGTCACTTGTTAATCTACCTTTCATAAAAACTCCAAAATAAAATTTATATTTTAATTATATAACAAAAACGTGCAATTTACAATCAAAATTACGCGTATTATCAGTATTTTCAAAAGTTTTAAAAAAAATTAACGTAAATATAACGTAATTTTAATTAGTGTATCTACTTGATATTTTTGCAATTATATAGTACAATATTTAGGTATATCAATACCTATGGTATTGTTGTAGTTTATAAAGTTAAATTAGGAAATATATTAATGGCAATTACTAAAAAAGAAAATATTAGAAATTTTTGCATAATAGCGCATATTGACCACGGTAAATCAACCTTAGCCGATAGACTTATTGAGATGACGGGGCAAGTTGCCGAGCGTGATATGGAAGCCCAACTTTTAGACTCAATGGATCTTGAGCGTGAAAGGGGCATTACTATAAAACTTACGCCAGTAAGAATGTCATATACTGCTAAAGACGGCAAAAATTATATTTTTAATTTAATAGATACTCCTGGTCACGTTGACTTTACTTACGAAGTTTCGCGTAGTTTAAAAGCGTGCGAGGGCGCAATTTTAATAGTTGACGCGTCGCAAGGTATTCAAGCGCAAACTCTTGCAAACGTATACTTAGCGCTAGATAGTAATCTTGAAATTATGCCAGTTATTAATAAGGTTGACTTGTTGTCGGCAGATCCAGACGCAACCGCCAAAGAGATTGAAGACGTTATTGGGCTTGACGGCACTAACGCGCCGAGAATATCTGCTAAAAACGGATTGAATATCGGTGACGTTTTAGAAAGAATAGTAACGGAAATTCCTTGTCCGTCAGGTGATGATGAAGCGCCGTTAAAAGCGCTTATTTTCGATAGTTATTACGATAATTTTAGAGGCGTAATACTTTTCGTTAGAATTTTTGACGGTGAAGTTAAAACGGGTACTAAAATTAAAACTTTTATGTCGGACAAAACTTTCGACGTTGTCGAAGTTGGAACGTTCAATCCTGAACTTCGCGCTAAAACTTCGCTTGTGTCTGGCGAAGTTGGTTACATTGCCGCGTCAATTAAATCTATTAGCGATATTGAAGTTGGCGATACGGTCTTTGACGTAAACAACCCAATATCAGAGCCACTTCCTGGCTATAAAAAGGTGCAACCCGTTGTGTTTAGCGGTATTTATCCGCTTGACGGTTCTAAATTTAACGACCTTAAAGAAGCATTATTAAAATTAAAATTAAACGACGCCGCTCTTACTTTCGAGCCTGATAACTCGGTAGCGCTCGGTTTTGGTTTTAGATGCGGATTTTTAGGTCTGCTTCATATGGAAATTATTCAAGAACGCTTAGAAAGAGAGTTCGGTCTTGATATTATTACGACAGCGCCGTCCGTTTCGTACATCGTACATAAAACTGACGGGGAAGTATTTACCGTAGAAAATCCAAGTAAATTACCACCGGTAACGGAAATTGATTATATAGAAGAGCCTATAATTAAGGCTAACGTTTACACTCCGCCAGAATTTGTCGGCGCGATAATGGAACTTTGTCAAGAAAAACGCTGCAACTTTATCGATATGGTGTATATTGATGATAAACGCGTAAAAATGAATTATATTTTACCGCTTAACGAAATAGTTTTCGACTTTTTTGACGGGTTAAAATCAAGAACTCGCGGTTACGCGTCGTTTGATTATGAAGTTGACGGGTATAAAAAATCAGACCTTGTTAAACTTGATATGCTTTTAAACGGCGAAGTGTGCGACGCGCTTTCACTTATCGTTCATAAAGATAAAGCATACCCAAGAGGTAGAGCGATAGCCGAAAAGTTAAAAGACGTTATTCCACGCCAAATGTTTGAAATTCCAATTCAAGCGGCAGTCGGGGGAAAAGTCATTGCGCGTGAAACTGTAAAAGCGCTTAGAAAAGACGTTCTTGCTAAGTGTTACGGTGGCGATATTACGCGTAAAAAGAAACTTTTAGAAAAACAAAAAGAAGGCAAAAAGAAAATGAGACAGTTAGGCTCGGTTGAAATACCGTCGGAAGCCTTTATGTCAATACTTAAAATTGACAGTTCAGAAAGAAAATAAGTAATATTTAGGAGTTTTTATGCCCGGAATTTACGTTCACGTTCCATTTTGTAAAAGTAAATGCACTTATTGCGATTTTGCGTCTTTTCCCCGTGAAATAGGAAAGGCGGAAGCGTATTTTGCGTGCTTATATAAAGAAATTAAAGGTAGAAGCGAAAGTTTAAAGCATCTTACCTTTGATACTATATATTTTGGTGGTGGAACGCCGAGTTTTGTAGATGCTAAATTTATTTACGGCGCAATGAAACAAATTGCCACTACTTTTAGCGTAAAACCAAGCGCCGAAATTACTCTTGAAGTTAACCCGGGAACTATTGACGAAGAAAAATTAAAAGTATATAAAAACGCTGGTATTAACCGTTTTAGTATAGGTTTGCAATCGGCAAACGATAAAGCGTTAAAAACTCTTAATAGAATTCATAACGTAGACGATTTTAAAAAAGCAGTTACTCTTCTTAGCGATTACAATGTTTCAGTCGACGTTATGATAGGACTTCCCGGCGAAGATTTTTTAGACGTTAAAAACACTATTGAACTTGCAACTTCGTATAAAAACGTTAATCATATTTCGCTATACGCTTTAAAAGCCGAAGAAGGTACGCCAATGTTTACAAAATATTTAAACGGCGAATTACCGTCTGACGACGAAGTTGCCGATATTTACGATAGCGCTTGTAAACTTTTAAAAGAAAAAGGGTATAATAGATACGAAGTATCTAATTTTAGTAAAGAAGGCTACCGTTCAAAACACAACCTTAATTATTGGAAGCGTGGCGAATACATAGGCTTTGGCGTGGGCGCATCGTCGTTTATATCGGGTAGGCGTTTTACCAACACCGAAAGTATTGACGAGTACGTTCACTGCATTTTAAACAACCGCGTAGCCGAAGTTTTTTCAGAAGAAGTAAACGGTCAAGACGCTAAAGGCGAGTTTGTAATGCTTGGGTTAAGAACGAGTGACGGTATTAACCTTGCCGAGTATAAAAAAATATTTGGTACTACTTTTAAAAACGATTTTAAAGATGCGTTAATTAAAAATAAAAACTATCTTCAAATTAAAGGGCAAAACGTAAGCATAAAAGAAGAATATTTATACGTTCAAAATACTATTTTAGTTGATTTTATAGGATAAAACAAAATGAAAGAATTCGTTCATTTACATCTTCATACCGAATATTCTTTATTAGACGGTATGGCTAATATATCAAAGGTAACAAAGCGCGCAAAAGCGCTTGGCATGCCTGCTATTGCAATGACCGACCACGGTAATATGTACGGCGCGGTTGCCTTTTTTGATGCTTGTACTGCATGTGGCATCAAACCTATTTTTGGTACTGAGTTTTACGTTTGCGACGATTTGACTTCACGCGGTAAAGTTAAAACAGATGATGCAGAAGGCGGATATAAAGACCGTAGGCACTTAGTTTTGCTTGCTAAAAACGAAGAAGGCTATAAAACTTTATCATTATTAAACGCCATTGCTTTTCGCGACGGATTTTATTATAAACCGCGTATTGACTTAAAAACGCTTGCCGAGCATCACGAAGGATTAATTTGTTTATCTGCTTGCGTTGGCGGTGATATTCCTCAAGCAATACTCCGTCACGACTATAAAAAAGCCGAAGAATTAGTGGTGTTTTTTAAAGGGTTATTTGGTGAAGATTTTTATCTTGAAATTCAAAATCACGGACTCGAAGAACAAATATTAGTAAACTCTTACTTGCGTTCATACGCTAAAAAGTATAACGTTAAACTCGTTGCTACTAACGACGTTCACTATATTGATAAAAGCGACGCGTCAATTCACGACGTTTTAATGTGTGTTCAAACAAGTTCTAAAATAGATTCTCCTAACAGAATGAAAATGCCTTGCGACGAGTTTTATCTTAAAACGTACGACGAAATGCTTGAAGCATTCCCAGACGACGAAGACGCTCTCGCAACCACTTTAGAAATTGCAAATAAGTGTAATTTTGGTTTTACCTACGGTAATTACATGTTCCCAAGGTACGTTCCTGAAAACGGCGACGACCCAATGACGTATATAAATAAACTCATTGATAAGGGCATAAAAGAAAAATGCGGTGGCGTTAGAACAAAGGTAATTGACGACCGTATAAATATGGAATTATCCGTAATTTCTAAACAAGGATTTATTGAATATTACTTAATAGTTTGGGATTATATTAACGCTGCAAGACAAATGGGTATTTCAGTAGGTCCTGGCCGTGGTAGTGGTGCAGGTTCAATGGTTGCTTACTTAATTGGTATAACCGACATTGACCCTCTTAAATACGACCTTTACTTTGAGCGTTTTTTAAACTCAGAGCGTGTATCCGCTCCCGACTTTGACGTTGACTTTGAAGACTCACGCCGTCAAGAAGTTATTGATTACGTTCGTAGAAAGTACGGTGACGATAGAGTTGCTAAAATTATAACTTTCGGCACTATGGCGGCAAAAAACGCCATTAAAGATATAGGTAGAGCGTTAAACGTTCCTTACGCTGAAACTGACAAAATTACTAAGGCGATACCTAATAAAGTTGTTAAAAACGGCGTAACGCTTGAAATTAAAAGACCTAATATTTTAGAAAAAGTATTTGGATTTTATCAGCCTAGCGAAAAGGAAATTAAAGACGGTATTACCGATTATTCAGTTCCAGAACTCGTTCAAATGTATCGTGAAAGCGACGAAGTTAAGCGCGTAGTTGATATTGCAATGCGCCTTGAAGATATGCCACGTCAGTCAAGCACGCACGCTTGCGGTGTTATTATTGGTCACGATATTTTAGATAAGCACATGCCACTATCAAGAAACGGCGAAGATATTACCACGCAGTATACGGGCGTCGAACTTGAACACCTCGGATTTTTAAAGATGGACTTTTTAGGTCTTAGAAACCTATCCGATATTAAGATGGCTATTGAATACGTTAAAGAAAACCACGGTATAGACGTTGTTTTTGATAGAAACGGTTATGATGATAAAGGAGTTTACGAACTTATATCGTCGGGTAACACAACGGCAATTTTCCAAATAGAATCAAGTGGATTTAAAGACTTCTTGTCAAGACTTAAACCGTCTTGCCTTGAAGATATAGTTGCCGCCGTTTCTCTATATCGTCCTGGACCTATGGATTCGATAGGTAAGTTTATCGACTATAAACATAACCCATCAAAAATTAAATACGCGCACCCACATTTAGAGCCTATTTTAAAATCAACGTACGGTTGTATAGTGTACCAAGAGCAAGTTATGAGAATTGTTCAAGACTTAGCAGGTTACACTTTAGGTCAAGCGGACAACGTTCGTAGAATGATGGGTAAAAAGAAAGTTGCCGAAATGGAAAAGGAAGAAAAAACCTTTATTCACGGTAAGCCTGAGCAAGTTGATAGTCACGGCAAAGTTAGTAGAGCCATTGACGGTTGCTTAAAGCGTGGCGTTCCTGAAGACGTTGCTAAGCAAATTTGGGCGGAAATGAAAGACTTTGCAAAATACGCTTTCAATAAATCTCACGCCGCCGCGTACTCGCTCGTTACTTATCAAACGGCGTACCTTAAATGTTATTACCGTCCTGAATTTTTAACGGCGGTATTAAACAACAGAATTACGAATATTACCGAAATTGAAAATTACGTTTCGTACGCTAAAGAAGAAAATATACCCGTTCTTCAGCCTGATATTAACGAAAGTAAAACGCTATTTTCCGTTAAAGATGGTAAGATTAGATACGGTTTATCGGCGGTAAAGGGCGTTGGTATTTCAGTTATTGACGAAATTATTGCCGAACGTGATAAAAACGGTAAGTTTAAATCGTTTGAAGATTTTGCTAAGCGTTGTATAAAGCACGTTAATAAGCGTTTAGTTGAAAACTTAATTTATGCCGGAGCGTTTGATTGCTTTAAAGTTTATAGAAGTCGATTAATCGCCGTTTATGATGAAGTTTTAGATAAAGCGCAATCAATGCAAAAAGAAAAAGACAGCGGTATAATTAGTATTTTTGAACTTTTAGGCGAAAGTGAGGATATAGTAGTTAAGTATCCAGACATTGCCGAATACGATAATAAAACTAAACTATCTTTTGAAAAAGAAGTTGTAGGCGTTTACGTTACGGGGCATCCGCTTGCAGGGTACGAGGCGGAGTTTAAAAAATTCCCATTCTCTACTATGATGCTTTTAAATAAAGACGTAGATGAAGACGGTAACGTCACTTATATAGACGCAACTGACGGAATGAACGTCCAGTTTGGTGGAATAATTACTGCAATTAAAAAAATTCAAACAAAATCGGGCTCAACGATGTGTATATTAAACGTTGAAGATATGTACGGCGGAATAGAGTGCGTTATGTTTGCAAAAACTTACGAAAAGTATATAAATAAAATTGAAGAAGAAGCGGTAGTTAAAATTAGCGGTCGTTTGCAACTTAGAGAAGGTCGTGATCCAAGCGTTAATATTGATAAGATATTTAAAATAGATGAAGAAGACGATACTTTAAGCGGTGGCGGATATAATAATACTTACGGCAACGTATATCAAAACAAAAAACAAGTCCAAGCAGTTCAAAAACAAAAGTATTTAGGGCTTAACGTTGGTAAAGATGACGTTCAAGAAATTCTTGAAATTTTAGAAGCGTACCCTGGCGATATTACGGTAATTATTAAAAGCGAAGGTAAAAAATATCTTGTTTCGCAAAAAATTCGTAATTGTAAGGGTTTAATTAACGAATTACAGTCAATTCTTGACACAAAAGATATTGTATTTTTTGAAAAACAGTAGTATAATATATAAAAGTATGTTAGAATATATCTATCATAGTTTAGGAGAATCATATGAAGAAAGTTGCAATTTTAACTAGTGGTGGCGATGCTCCGGGTATGAACGCTTGCGTTAGAGCGTGCGTTCGTTATGCAATATATAACGATATTGATATTTACGGTGTAGAACGCGGTTACGTTGGTTTGCTAAAAAACCATATTACGAGATTAAATAGCCGTTCGGTTTCAGATATTATTCATCGTGGCGGTACTATTTTAAAAACGGCAAGATGTCCTGAATTTAACGAAGTTGAATTTCAACAACAGGCGGCGGACACTTTACTTGCTTACGGCATAGATAGTCTTATCGTTATCGGTGGCGACGGTTCTTTCCGTGGCGCTAAAGATTTATCGGATAACTGCGGTATTAACGTAGTTTGTATACCTGGAACTATTGATAACGATTTAGCGTATACCGATTACACTTTAGGTTTTGACACTTCAGTAAATACGGTAATTTCAGCAATCAACAATCTTCGTGATACGATGAGTTCGCACGACAGAGCGTCTTTACTTGAAGTTATGGGTAGAAAATGCGGTGATATAGCGCTTTACGCTAGTTTAGCAGGTGGCGCGGAATACTGCATTACTCCAGAAGTTCCGTTCGATATTGAAGAAATGGCAAAATCATTACTTCAATCACAAAAACGCGGTAAAACTTCTAATATGATTATTTTAGCCGAAGGCGCTGGAAATAAAGAAGAAATTTGCTCTAAGATTAAACAACTTACGGGTATTTCAGTTAAAACTACAACTCTTGGACATATTCAACGCGGTGGCTCACCAACAATGGCAGACCGTATTTTAGCCGCAAAAATGGCGGTAAAAGCAGTTGACCTTGTACTTGAAGGTAAAACGAATAGAGTTGTTGGTATTAGAGATAATAAAATTATAGATATGGATATTAGCGAGGCTCTTGCTATGCCACGTCAATTTGATAAAAAACTGCACGATATAGCGCACATTCTTTCACTTTAAGATAGTGCTTAATTTAAAATACATAAGGAGAATTAATTATGAAAAATTTAGTTGGCGCAGCAATGTTTGCGCAGTCAGGCGGTCCTACTTCAGTTATTAACGCAAGCGCTGCAGGCGTATTTATCGAGGCGTTAAATCAAGAAAATATTACGGCAGTTTACGGCGCTGCGCATGGTATTAAAGGTGTTTTAGAAGAAGATTTTTACGATATCTCTAAAGAAGATATGAAAGAACTTGAACTTTTAAAATACACTCCATCGTCTGCTCTTGGCTCTGTAAGATATAAACTTAAAGATTCTAAAAAAGACGATACTGACTATAAAAGAATTGTTGAAGTATTTAAAAAATACAACATTCGTTACTTCTTCTATAACGGTGGTAACGACAGTATGGATACTTGTAACAAAATTTCTAAATATATTAAAAAATCTGGTTGGGATTGTAACGTAATCGGTGTTCCTAAAACTATTGATAACGACCTTTTTGGTACCGACCACTGTCCTGGTTACGCATCAGCGGCTAAATATATTGCTACTACTATTATGGAAGTTAACCTTGATGCTAAAGTTTACGATACTCCAATGGTATGCGTAATCGAAGCAATGGGTAGAAACGCTGGTTGGCTTACCGCTGCCGCTGCTCTTGCTGGTCACAAAGGTTTAGGCGCTGACCTTATTTACCTTCCAGAAGTTGCTTTCGACGTTGATAAATTTATTGAAGACGTTAAAGCTGTTTGCGCTAAAAATGGTAATAAATGTATTGCCGTTGTATCAGAAGGTATTCACGATAAAGACGGTAAACTTATTTGTGAAACAGTAGGTTCTGTTGCAAGAGATAGTTTTGGACACGCTCAACTTGGTGGTGTAGCATCAGTTCTTGCTAACCTTATTAAAGAAAAAACCGGCTTTAAAACTCGTGGTATTGAACTTTCACTTATGCAAAGATGTGGCGCGCACCTTGCTTCTAAAACTGACGTTGAAGAAACGTTTAAAGCAGGTAGACAAGCAGTTAAAGCGGCTGTTCGTGGCGTTACTGATAAAATGGTTGTATATAAACGTGAAGAGAAAGACGGTAAATATAAATGTAAATTTAGTTTAGTTAACCTTAAACTTGCCGCTAACACTGAAAAGACTGTTCCACTTGAATGGATTATTAACGACGGTACTTATATTTCTGACGAGTACGTTAAATATGCGCTTCCATTAATTCAAGGCGATGCTAAAGCGCCACTTGAAGACGGTCTTCCAAGATTTGCTAAACTTAAAAAAGTTCAAGCAGGTAAAAATAAATAATTAATAGTAAAGACGTTTCATTAGTGCGTCAGTAATAGGGATTATTACTGACGCACTAGTTATATTTGCCTATCGGCAAGTTATATTGCTTTCGCTGTTATATTTTGCTACGCAAAGTTATATTTACCCATATGGTAAGTTATGGCAAATATAATATAACTTTTAGACTTGTTCTAAAAATATAACTGTTTGCTATGCAAACAATATCACTTTACTTAAAACTTGTAATATTGTATAATAAATTTATGAGTGAAAGTGTTTTAAGAGAAAAAGCAAAAGAGTTTGCTAAAAATATTGTTTTTATTACAAAAGAAATTAAGTCTAACAAAAAAGAAAGTGTATTAACTAATCAACTTTTACGTTCTGGAACAAGTATTGGTGCAAATATCCACGAAGCACAATAAGCACAAGGAACGGCTGATTTTATTTCTAAACTTGAAATAGCGTTAAAAGAGTGCTTTGAAAGCGAATATTGGTTAGAATTACTTTTTGAAACAGGCTATTTAGAAGAAAACCAATATAAAAAACTTAATAACGATTGTGGTGTTATAAGAAAAATGTTAATTTCTTCGTGCAAAACAATAATAGAGAAACAATAAAGGAAACTCGACTTAGAAAAGTCGTGTTTCCTTTTGCTCACGCAAAATTAATTGCATTAAAAGTGATTTTAGTTTATAATAAACTCACCGATAAATAAGAATTTGAGAGAGAGGTCTCTAATGCAAAGTAAAGCATTTATTAAATATATATCTGCATTATTGCTGTTTGGTCTTAACGGAATTGTGGCAAGTCATATACCGCTGAACAGTTATGAAATAGTGTTTCTGCGTACACTAATCGGCAGTATTTTGCTGTTAGTGCTATTCTTACTTAGTAAAGGTAAGTTTCATATTAAGACATACAAGAGAGATGCTATTTTCATTGTTCTGTCGGGTATTGCTATGGGAACGAGTTGGATGTTTTTATATGAATCATATCAACAGATAGGAGTGAGCTTGTCATCGCTCCTTTATTACTGCGGACCGGTTATTGTAATGATATTATCGCCGATTATCTTTCGTGAAAAACTGACCGCTCCTAAACTATTGGGGTTTGTGGTTGTACTTGTGGGTGTTTTTCTTGTAAATGGTAATGCAGTCAGTAGCGGTAATGCTTGGGGATTGTTCTGTGGCGCAATGTCTGCTGTGATGTATTTCTTTATGGTAACACTCAATAAGAAATCGAAAAATATCAGCGGTATAGAAAACTCTGTTATTCAACTTGTGGTTAGCTTCTTGACCGTTGCGGTATTTATGGGAATTAAACAAGGATTTATTATCAATGTACCTACAACTGCGTGGAGTTGGGTTTTGATACTTGGCATACTAAATACAGGAATTGGTTGTTATCTCTATTTCTCGCCACTTGCAAAACTTCCCGTACAGACAGTTGCGGTATGTGGTTATTTAGAACCTTTATCAGCGGTTATTTTTTCAGTCTTATTACTTGGTGAAAAAATGACAATAATACAAATTGTCGGTGCTGTATGTATTATTGGCGGTGCAATGATAGGTGAATTGATAAAATTTGAAAAAACGGCAAATTCCAATTTGTCTAGTTGATATATTTTGTGGAAAATTCTCAAAAGTGTAGCACGCTATACTTTACAGGCAAAGTCGTGTGTTTTGCAAAGCAAAAATGAAAAGAGTAGCAAATTATTGCTACTCTTTTAGAATGTTCTAAAAATCCCTATGGTACACGCCCATTTGAAGCGTCTTTTTACTTTTGTTGATAAAATATTGAAAGTAATTATTTTAAGTTTTTAATTTGATTTCTTAAATTTTCTACCGTTTTAAATTGAATATCTTTTAAAATGCTTACGTCTGAAGTTATATTTATAAAATTATAACCAAGTTTAGTAAGTTCGGTAAAGTTTTCACAGCTACCTACAGTACCGGCGAATTTACCGTATTTTCTTGCGGTTTTAGCAACTAATTCGCGCGTTTTGATAAGTTGTGTGTTTGAAAAATCAAGCGGTTTTCCTATGCCTTGTGAAAAATCTGCTGGGCCAAAGAAAATCATATCAATACCGGGAAGTTTACAAATTTCTTCTAAATCTTTAAGCGGTTCAGGGTCTTCAATTTGAACTACGTTAAAGCGTTCTTCATTTGCCTTAGTTATATATTCGTTCATATTACCTATACCAAATAAATTATCAGCGTTTCCGCCGTCAATCGGTCTTCTACCTATTGGGTGGAATTTAGTATAATAAACTATTTGTTTAGCTTCTTCTAAACTCATAAGGTGAGGAATCATAATACCCGTGCTATCACTTTCTAACGGATTAATCATATCGCTATAACAACCTTTGCGTACTCTCGTTAGCAAATCAACGTCAAATAAACTTACGGCTCTAGCAAACTCTTCAACTTTACCAATATTAAGCGGAGTGTGTTCTAAATCAATCCATACGCAGTCAAACCCACTTGCAGCGCCTATCATTGCAGAGCGAGGGTCGTCTAAATTACACTTAGTACAAATAGCAACCCCACCTTCTCTCATAATTTTTAAAACTTTACTATTTCTCATAATTAACTCCTTAAACGTTTTTAGGTAAATTCCATTTAGCGTAAACTATCGACGGGAATTTATCGTCGCCTAATCTTTTATAATAAACGGTATACAAACTACCGTCGCTAAGTTCAATGGTTGAAGGATAACCTAAATCATCGTTTGGCGCAGTGTCATCTAATATAAGTTCTAAATCCCACGTTTTGCCGTAATCGTAACTAATTAACGCGCGTAACCCAAAAGGGTGTGCTCGTCTACCAAAAGTAAGAACTATTGCTCCAGAAGAATGAATTATAGCATGTGGAGGAGAGCCGTTAACGTCTAATTTTTGAGGTGTAGACCAAGTTTTAGCGCCATCTTTAGAAAGGGTAGAGTAGATAGTAAAACCAAAATCAACTTCTTTTCCTTGCGCGCGTAAAAAACCTAAAACTTCGCCGTTTGGAAGTTCTAGTTGCCACGGCTCGTGAATATTATCGGCGTTAGTTCCGTTTGGAAAATCAATCTTGCCTTCTTTTTGCCAAGTTTTACCTTCGTCAGTAGAAGAAAATGCGTATATTGCGCCTTTTTCAAATTCGTGACTGTGAAATTCTTTACCAATCCATAAAAGTTTGCCGTTGCTAAGTAAAGATGGGCCATGCGGTGAAGATATAGGCGCTTTAATAGGTTCAGTCCACGTTTTGCCGTAATCGTAACTCATTTTAGTAAACGAACCGTATACTAAATCTTTTTCGGGTAAAGTTTTCCATTTTTCAATTTCTTCAAATATTATACCCCAATTTTCAGGTCTATTTGCACGTTTTAAAAACTCTGTTTCATCTAAATAAAATTGTAATTGGTGCTTAAAAAACGCTAGCATCATTTTGCCGTTTCCAAGATAAGTAAGCCCTGCGTCACGGTCGTCAAGCGCTGTGTTATTTATAATAGTTGGCGGTAAAAACGTTTTCCCATTATCTAAACTAATAAATAAATAATTTTTACCAAATGGACAAACGTGTCCAGATCTACCTGATGAAGTAGCAACGTAAATTACGTCGTTTTCATCTTTAATAACGGTTGGCCACGCTTGATATCTAAACGGAGTGTCTGCCGTTCTACTAATAATTTCAATTTCGCTGTTTATCTTAATAATTTTTCGTTCCATAACAACCTCGCGGATAACTTTAATACAATTATACACCTGAATTTAAATTAAAACACTATCGAAATCGGACATATTTTTAAAAAGATGTCCGATTTCGATAGTATCAGTTGCAAAAAAACGTAAAAGTTGTATAATAAAAACATGAAAACAAATGAAATTGCGTTAGAATTTTACGTTAAAATAAATGACGTAAAGATAAAATTTTATATAAATAATAATTTTAGTTCAGACCAAACTAAATTAAAATCAGTTCCACATAACCATCACGATTATGAAGTTCATTATTTGTTTTTTGGTAATTACACTTACGTTATAGATAACGTCGAGTACGATATTCAAGACGATAAAATTTTAATTATTAAACCAGGGGAGTATCATTATTTAAAGCGTAAAAACGATAGAGATTTTAAGGAGTTTAATTTAAGATTTTCAATTGAACAACCGCGTGAAAACGAATTAACGTCAATAAAAAACAACTATAAATATATAGTTAATTTATTAAATAAAACCAGAATAACAGCAATCAACGTTAAGTTAGGTAGAATTTTTTTCTTGTTGGGTGAAGAATTAAAACATCAAAAGTACGGGTTTACTGACGCCGTTAAAAGTTATGCTATTTTAACGTTAACAGAATTTATTCGATTGCTTGACGATAATGATAATACCGCTCAGGACGCGCAAGAAATTTTAGGTTATAGTAGAACTAAAATAGATGAGTTTTTTTGCGAAAAATATCTTACTAACGTATCTATTGAAGACCTTGCTAACGATATGAGTATTTCATCAAGGCAAGCAAATAGGATTATCAAAAAAATGTACGGTGTTAATTTTTCGCAAAAACTTAGAGAAATGCGACTTTACGAATGCGCTGTGCGCTTAGTAAACACTAACGAGAGTATAACTAAAATTTGTACCGATTGCGGTTTTCAAAACAATACCCACTTTTTTAATATTTTTAAAGATAAGTTTGGTGTAACTCCATCAGAATATAGGAATTTAGGTAATAAATCTTCAAATTAAAAAATTTTTGGCGTAGCAAGTTTGCTACGCCATTAAAATTTAATTATTAAAAATGACCTACGTCAACGGCATTTTTTCCGTGTAAAATTACGCTTTTATCTTCTGGAACGTAACTGTCTGGGAAATGTACCATAACGTTTTGATTTTCAAGCGCTTTTTGTAACGCTTTAATATTAACGTCATATACCGCGCAATTATTTTCTATTGCAAGCGAAGCGCATTCTCCCGCTGCTTGACCTGTTAAAATAGCAGGTGGTATAACTCTAAGTAAATCCCATCCGTAACCTTCACCCGAAGCGCATCTTCCAGCCGTTAATACGTTTGGAAAACCCTTTTTAGTAATCGTTCTAAGCGGAACTTCCCATAAATGGTCGCGATGTTCAAAATCGTTAATTGCGCAAATACTATCGTCAAAGTGCTTATAACAGTCGCTTACTTTTAAAGTGTAATCGCCGCTAAGTCTACAAGTAGTTCTAAACTGAGGCATTGTTGGAAGGGTAATAATATCACGCTCGTTTGGTTGAGATTTTTTCATTTTGTCAAGTACGATTTTTTGGTTTGTAACTAAATAATCGGTAACTTCTTCAACTGTTAATCCACTCCATTTAGGAACGTTATTAGGTTGATTATCGCCCCATAGGTTGATTGAACCACCACTTTCGCCGGTAATTGCATAATATACGTCGTTTTTGTCAATTGCTTTATGCATAGCGTTTAGGGTAAGCATTTTAACTGAATATGTAAAATAGTTTTCGCCGTTAATTACGGGAACGTTCATTCTTCTTAAAACGTCTGCATCGCCCGACGTGTCTATTATAATTTTACATCCGTAAAGTTCAAGCCCCGACTTGCTATCAACAATTAAACCCTTAACAACGTTGTTTTCCGTTATAGGTTCAGTTGCAATACAGTCGTACAATAAATCAACGCCTGACTTTTGAATTTCTTCAAGTAATTGAAGGGCAAAAATATTAGGGGAATATCTTTGAACGTAACGTTCGTTAGTGGTTGTAGACGGTTCGCCGTTTTTCCAGTCGTTAGGAATGGTGTTATAAGATAGTTCGGCGCTTTTTCTAAGCCATTTTTCAGCCAAACCAAATATTATTTGCTTACCACGACCGTTGCACATAGGAACGAAAAAGTTTATTAAACCTATCGTGCCAAGACCGCCAAGCAAGTTGGTTTTTTCAATAAGTAATACGGACTTGCCGTTGTTTGCTACCGATATTGCTGCCGCGCAACCTGAAACACCGCCACCTACAACGATAACGTCGTAATTCTTTTTGACGTTTAAAGCTTTTGTAAAAGTAAATTTATTCATAAACACCTCGATGTAATTATATAATACGGCAAGCGATTTTGCAATATAAAATTTTAACTTGACCATGTATTATATTAACTAAATAAATATTATATTAAAAAAGGAAGACTATTCTCATATTTGCCTTCCTTTTAATTATTTAATTAAAAATTAATTAAGTAGTTTTCAATAATATCAGTTAATACTTTATAACCGTTGTCGTTAGGGTGTAATCCGTCAGGCATAAAAGTTTGCTGAATAATTTCTATTTCAGGTTGTAAGCCAGAAATTTTATATAAATCTAAAACGGGAATAGAAAAATATTCACAAGTTTGTCTAATAGCGTTAACGTATTCTATTAAAGTGTGATTGCCGTCCGCTTTTTTCTTAGGTTCAAGTTCTTCACGTCTATGAAGGGGAGTAAAGAAAATTATTTTAGCAAAAGGAAATTTATTTTTAAGCCTTGTAATTAAATCGCGTACCGCGCCGTAAAAAGTATAAAGTGAATCATCGCCAAACTTACCAAAACTTGCATCGCCGTGTCCAAAGTCGTTAGTCCCGCCAAACACGCAAATAACGTCGGTATTGTCGGGTATTTTATTTACGCGAGTATAGAATGGGTTTTCGTCCCAATGTGGACTGTCAGGATTGTAGGGCTTTTTAAGTTGTTCTGCAATTCTCGTTCCGCCGATACCTAAATTAACTACTTTACATTCGGGGTGACGTTTTTGAAATAAAGATGCGTAGCAATTTGAAACGTCGCTTGCGCCGTGACCTTCCGTTATGCTATCTCCTAAAAAACATATAGTTTTATTATTTAAATTCATGTTATTCCTCCATTGATTTTGTTGCTATATCGTTAAGGTTTTTAAGTTCGTAAAATTTACCTTTTTTTGCCATAAGTTCGTCAAACGTGCCAACTTCAACCATTTGACCGTTTTCCATAACGACTATTCTATTGGCGTTGCGTATTGTTGATAGACGGTGCGCAACTATAAACGTCGTATGGTTTTTAATAATTTCTTCAATTGCTTTTTGAACGTGGTATTCGGAAATATTATCAAGCGCGGAAGTTGCTTCGTCAAGAATAAAAATACTTGGATTTCTAATAAGTGCGCGCGCTATAGTAATACGCTGTTTTTGACCACCGCTAAGTTTTCCGCCGTGTTCGCCAATGTTTGTATCTAGACCTAATGGCATTTCTTTTAAAAACTCCTCAACGTTAGACATTTTAATAACGCGTTGTAAATCTTCTTCGTTATATCTATGTAAGCCGTAAGTGATATTTTCTCGTATTGTTCCTTCAAATAAAATGCTGTTTTGTGGAACTACTGAAATACTATGTCTATATTCGGCAAGGTCAATATCTTCAATGTTTTTACCGTCTATGCTAAGAGCTCCGCTCGTAGGTTTTAAAAAGCCAATAATCATATTCATAATAGTTGACTTACCAGAACCCGAACTACCAACAAACGCTATACATTCGCCCTTTTTAACTTCAAGGTTAAAGTTTTTAATCATATCCGTTTGAGTATTAGGGTAGCGGTAACAAACGTTATCGAACTTGATACTGCCTTCAACTTTTTTAAATACTTGCTTGCCAAAATTATTTTCAATATCTTCGCTATTCATTATTTCAGAAACGGAGTGTATTGCTTCTTTACCCGTTGCAATTTGTGGGAAAGAATTTATAAGCGTGTTAACGTTATTGTTAATTGAAGCAAATAACGATTGGAATAAAACTATTGCGCCGGCAGTAAAACCGGGAACGCCGTTTATTGTCATAATCACACTAAAAAACAAGCATAAACCGCTAAACATTTGAGAAGTAATCCAACTAGCCGAGCCAAATAGAGCAAGCGTTTTGTCAACTTGTAAGCCTTTTTTTGTTAGTTTATTTATGTTTTTTTCAAATTCGTTAATTTCATATTCTTCAAGACCGTGCGCTTTCGTTACTTGTAACATTTCAAGCATTTGCGAAAGTTTTGAAGATAAGTTTTCCGTTTCTTGACGTAACTGTCTTGTGTTATTAGATATAGGCTTACGAAAAAATCTTGTAAGCAAAATGTTTGATGGTATTACTATTATAAAGAACGCTACTATAAGCGGGCTTTGATATAACGCCATTGCAATAGCGATAAGTAGTTGAATTATAGTTGTAAATAGCGTACAAACAAGTAAGTGAACGTAAGTATCTATGCTGTCGGTATCTTTTAAGAATTTACTTTGAAGTTTGCCGCTTTCAATTTCTTTATGGTAGGTAATAGAAAGCCTTTGTAATTTTCTTACAACCGTTGCTTTTATACCTGCGCTCGTCGTTCTAAGCATATTATTAGTAACGTTAGCGTAAATTTTGTGAGTAAAATAATTTTGCAAAACGGCAATAGCAAAAATAATTCCTAATATTATAATTTTTGTAACGTCAGGATTTCCAGACGTTACCTCGTCAATAACCATTGAAGTTATAAACGGAGTTAATAAAACGGGTATATGTTTTATCGTATAAAGTAAAACGGACAATAAAATTGTTGGTATTCGTTTGCGTAAAATACCAAGAATAATTTTACTGTCAGGGTCTTTTGTTTTTGAAGTTTCACGAAATATAGAATCGTAATCAGGAATTTTGTTTACTTCATGCAAGTTAGTGTTCTTATTAGCGTGTTTCATATAAAACCTCCATATAAAATGGCTATGGTTTATTTGTTATAAAGAATGTAGCACAATAAAAAACCGTTGTCAACCGTAAATTAAAAAAATAACCGATTTTTTTTAATCGGTTATTTTTATGAGTATTTTTAAAGTTTTATACGCAACCTTGGGCTTTCATTGATTCGGCAACTTTCATAAAGCCTGCAATGTTAGCGCCCGCCATATAGTTGCCAGGCATACCGTATTCTTTAGAATAATTATCGCACGCTTTAAATATACTAACCATAATACCGTGAAGTTTCTCGTCAACTTCTTCAAAACTCCAAGAAAGACGCATAGAGTTTTGAGTCATTTCTAAACCAGACGTTGCTACGCCACCAGCGTTACTTGCTTTTGCAGGTCCGTAAAGGAAGTTATTAGCAAAATAAACGTCAATTGCTTCTGGGGTAGACGGCATGTTAGCGCCTTCAGATACGCAATAGCATCCGTTTTTAGCAAGTTTTTTAGCGTCTTCGCCATTAATTTCGTTTTGAGTAGCGCAAGGAAGGGCAATATCGCATTTAACAGTCCAAATACCGTGACAACCTTCGTGGTATTCAGCGTTTGGATGGTAGTTAAGATATTCTTTAATTCTCTTGCGTTCAACTTCTTTAATTTGTTTAACAGCGTCAAGGTCAATACCGTTAGCGTCGTAAATATAACCGTTACTATCACTCATAGCAACTACTTTTGCGCCAAGTGTAGTAGCCTTTTCACAAGCGTAAATTGCAACGTTGCCAGAACCCGACACAACAACTGTTTGACCTTTGAATGATTTGCCGTTTGCTTTAAGCATTTCTTCGGTGAAATAGCAAAGACCGTAACCAGTTGCTTGTTTTCTTGCAAGAGAACCACCGTAAGTTAAACCTTTACCTGTTAAAACGCCGGTAAATTCGTTTCTTATACGTTTATATTGACCAAACATATAACCAACTTCTCTAGCGCCTACGCCAATATCTCCGGCAGGAACGTCAAGGTCCGCGCCGATATGACGGCAAAGTTCAGTCATAAGGCTTTGGCAAAATCTCATAATTTCATTATCTGATTTACCCTTAGGGTCAAAGTCAGAACCGCCTTTACCGCCACCCATAGGTAAAGTAGTAAGGCTGTTTTTGAAAGTTTGTTCAAAACCTAAGAATTTAATAATTGAAAGGTTTACTGATGGATGAAAACGCATACCGCCTTTGTATGGACCGATAGCGCTATTAAATTGAACGCGGTAACCTCTATTTACTTGTGGTTTGCCGTTATCGTCAACCCAAGGAATACGGAACATAATTTGTCTTTCAGGTTCAACAAGTCTTTCAATAACGCCTGCTTCAACAAGGTCAGGGCGTTTTTCAATAACTGGTTGAAGGGTAACGAAAACTTCAGTAACTGCCTGAATAAATTCAGGTTCGTTAGGATTTCTTTTTTCAACGATTTCAAGAACTTTTAAAAGATATTCGTTGGTAAGTTTCATAATGTAACCTCCATAATGTTTTATACGCTATAAAGTATAAAACAATTTACGTTAAAATGCAATAAATTTTTTAGTCTTTTTACATAATTTTCCAACTAAACTCACTTTTATTAATTTGTTTGCGGTAGACGGATTTTATTACGCGTAGCGTCGTTAGATATGTTTTTAATATTGAAAATAGCATTAAAATTAACTCAAATTAACCTTATATAATATTAAAAATATTGTAAATAAAGGTTATTTATGCTAAAATATATATATACTGGAGGAAATATGAAAAGAATAATTGCATTTGGTGGTGGAGATATGCAACGCAAAACCACTTTAGAGATTGATAAACACGTTGCAACTTACGCTAAAGATCACGCAGGAGATAAGCGCGCGTACGGGTTATATATAGGTACGGCGTCACACGATTTTATGCCAGCGTTTAACACGTTTAGAAAAATTTACACGTCAGTTTTCGATATAAAAGCCGATTGCGTCATAACTGAAAAAGCAGTTATGGACGAAGAGAAAATCAACGCTAAATTTTTAAAGGCAGACTTTATTTTCGTTGGCGGTGGCGACACCGTTTATATGCTTAAACGCTGGCAAGAAACGGGGCTTATTACTAAAATTTTAGACGCGTACAATAGGGGTGTAACTATCGTAGGGCGTTCCGCTGGCGCTATATGTTGGTTTGAAGATATGTACACGGATAGTTATATATTGCGTGGTGAAAGTAAAGAATATTGTTTCGAAAAAGGTCTTGGTTTAATTAAGGGACTTGCGTGTCCGCATTATAATTTAAGAGATAAAGATTTTGACTTTTCGTTTAGTAAGTCTAACTTTAATAGCGCCGTAGCAATTGAGGATGATTGCGCCGTGCTTTATGAAGACGGGAATTTAGTAAAATCATTATCATCAGGCGGAAAGGCGTATAAAATTTATAAAAATAATTGTGAAATTATTAAGGAAAGTATATAATTTCACCAAATTTTCACACAGTTTTTGCAAGTAGTTAATATTAAGGTTTTAAAATATCTTTATCATAGGAGGAAGTTATGAAAAAGATACTAATTGTTGATGATGAACAAAAGATTAGGGAAGTTTTAAAAGAATACGCTGATTTTGAAGGGTACGCTACCGATGAAGCTGAAGATGGTATGGTGGCGGTAAAAAAATGCCGTGAAAACGAGTACGACCTTATTATTATGGACGTTATGATGCCCAAGCTCGATGGTTTTTCGGCGGTTAAAGAAATTAAAAAATATAAAGATATTCCTATAATAATGCTATCTGCAAGAACTGAGGAATACGATAAACTTTTTGGGTTTGAACTTGGCGTTGACGATTACGTCGTTAAACCGTTTTCACCTAAAGAAGTTATGGCGAGAATTAACGCCGTTTTAAAACGTAAAAACGATTGTGGTAAAACCGATAGAGAAAACGTTAAGTTTGAGGGTTTAGAAATAGATTTTGCAGGTCGAAACGTTTATATCGATGGCGAAAAAGCAACTATGACTCCTAAGGAATACGAATTACTATTTTATATGGTAAAAAATATAGGTATTGCTTTATCTCGCGAAAAATTATTGCGCGAAGTTTGGGGTTATGATTTTTACGGTGACGATAGGACTGTTGATACGCACGTTAAAATGCTCCGTAGCAATTTAAAACAATATCGTAAATTCGTTATCACTTTAAGAGGGGTTGGGTATAAATTCGAAGTATGAAGAAAAAACGTAGCCACAAAAAACTAAGATTTCGTATATGGTTATATTTTATACTCTTTACTGTTTTTTGCGTAATGTTTATATGGCTTGTACAAACGTTGTTATTCGAGTATAACTACCGCCTTGAAAAAGGTAATTCCATTATGACGCACGGCGAATTAATTTACTCTGCAATTACCGATAAAAACGACGCGTATATTCCCGATAATTACGTCGTTGCGTTAAACGAAAGCGGGGTAGAAGTAGTCGTCGTTCAAAAAATGGGTGACACGTTTAAGTTTTTATATCCAATAAAACCGCCAATAAACTCAAACGATTTTAATTACGAAGCGTATAATCATATTATAAATGAAATTGATACGGTAAAATTTTCAAATAAGCCCGTTTCTTCCGTTTCTAACGAAATAAGCGTTATGTATTACGGCAGGTCTATTTCTCTTGAAACTGGTGAAGCGTATTTAATTTTAACTTGTCAAAATAACACGCTGACGGACGTTGTTAATACGTTAAGAAATCAACTTATAATTACGGCGCTAGTAGCTATTATCGTTTCATTTTTTATTTCGTATTTAATAGCGGGTAGATTATCAGCGCCTATTGACAATATGAGTTACGTTGCAAAAAAATGGGCAATGGGCGATAATAACGTTGAGTTTGAAGGTGGCGATTTTGAAGAACTTAACGAACTTGCAACGGCGCTAAATTATGCTAAATCTGAGCAAACTAAGGCGGAATTATTGCAACGAGATTTACTTGCAAATATCACTCACGACTTAAAAACTCCGCTTACTATGATAAAGGCGTACGCAGAAAAAATCCGTGATTTATCTGGTGAAATTAAAGAAAAGCGTGATAAAGATACAGCCGTTATTATTGAGGAAACTGATAGGCTAACTTTGCTTGTTAATGATATACTCAGTTTATCAAAATTACAGTCGTACGTTGACACGCCTAAAATGCAACTTTTTAACCTTTCAAAACTTACCGAAACGATTGTTTATAGGTTTAACGAAGCGCTTTCTGAAAAAGGTTTTAAACTCGTTAGCCACGTTGAAAAGAATTTGTATACGATTGCGGACGAAAAAAAGATTGAAGAAGTTTTATATAATTTAATAGGAAATTCAGTTAACTATACCGGCGAAGACAAAATTGTTAAAATATATCTAACGTCGTCTGAAAATTTTGCAACGCTTGAAATTATTGATTCTGGTAAAGGTATTGAAAAAGATAAGATTGACGGTATTTGGGAAAAATATTTAAGGTATTCTGAAACGCATCACCGTACGGTAAACGGAACAGGGCTTGGCTTATCTATTGTAAAAAGTATTTTAGATAGCCATAAAATTAAATACGGCGTTATAAGCAAAAAAGACGTCGGAAGCAATTTCTACGTTAAGTTTAAAATCGAAAAAGTAGATGGCGTTAGTGAAAAGGGGGGGAGCGTAAATGGATAACGACATTTTGCGCGTTAATAATAAAGACCGCATTTTTGACGAAGGGGTTAACGTTTCTTCTTTTGGTGAAAGCGTTCAAAAAAAAGTTGCCGTAAAAAAAGAAAATTCAGTACACAATTTTTTAGAAGATGAATTATTAGAAAAACAAGTTAACGTTGTAACTCAAAAAGAAGCCGTTGATAAGCCTAAACTTTTTGAACCGATAGCGCTTAGTATTTTACTAATAATGATTGCGTTAATTTTATCAATTGTGTGTTATTTTTCAGGTGAGTTGTTTATAGTCCCGGCATATATATTAATACTTGGATTAACTGTACCTATTTCGTTTAGTTTTTTCTTTTTTAGACTAAATACCCGTGGTGACGTAAATTTTTTAACAATCGTTAAATTGTTTTTAGTGGGAATTGCAATAAGTATTGTGCTTTCGTTAATTTTTGAATTAATTTCTCGTAGTTATTTTGGCGATTCGATAATATTTTCAGTAATTAAATGTACGGTCGAGTTGTTTATTGTAACGGTTATTACTATAGTAACTTTAAACTCTCATAAAAATTGTAGTTATATAGCGGTGTTATTGGTGGCGTGCGCTGTTTCTTCAGGCTTTGCGTGCGCTCATACCGTTACCGAATGTTTTTACGATTTATTTATGCGTACCGAAGTTACCGATGGAAACGTAACTCAATCGCTTGGCGCTATTATAAACGATAGTAAATTTATAAAATTTAGCGTTAGAACGTTAGTTTTAGACGGGTTTAATATTGGATTATTTAAACCTTTTATGTTTATTTCTTTAACTATTATAAACGGATATGCATTTAAGTATATAAGCACTAAAACGAATAATCGAACAACTAACAGTATGGCTGGTAGTTTATTCTTTCCGCTTACAATTTGTTTATATTCATTATCAGAATTTATTTCGTCTATTCCGTTTTTACAGTTACTCTATAACGCTATTGCGTTAGTGGTTACAATATATTCTTTTATTAGAATAATAAATTTTTGTATTAAGAACGAAAATTACAAATAATTAGGAAAATGTTTTAAATTTTTTCCATTTTAATATTGCTATTACAAAACAAATATGTTATAATATTCTCGGTTATACGCTTGCTTGCAAGGGCGTATAACCGAGAATTTTTCAATCGAAAAGTATGATTGCGAAAGCAAGCATAGTAAAACGGTAGTTTTACTGATTTTGCAAAGCAAATTATTCTATAAATTTTATTCTTTATTAAAAAATTAAAAAAATTTGCTTTAAAATTGGTAAATAATGATACAAAATTATTAAAAAATATAACATGCTTATTATTTGTCTAAAATAGTAATTGATTTTATTTAAAATGTTTGTTATAATTAATTTATAGCGTAATATCGCTAAAATATAATATTTTTGGAGATTAAAAATGATTAAACACACAGCAGTAAGTTATTATGGATTCACCTACGTTGAACACGCAGAAAAAGACTTTATCGAAATGAAAGAACACGGTTGTGATACCGTTATTCTTGCAATTACTGAATTTGATATGGACTTTTGGTTCCCAAACATCAATAACATTGTTAAAGCAGCGCATAAAGTTGGTTTAAGAGTTCTTGCTGATACTTGGGGTATTGGTAAATATTTTGGAGGCGAACAAGTTTCGTTATTCCTTCAAAACAATATTCATCACCGTCAAGTTTCCGCTTATACGGGCGAAGTATTAAATCACGCATGTTTCAACACCAACTCGTTTAGAGATTATTTTACTGGTTTATGCCTTAAACTTGCAAGGGAAACTGAAGTTGACGGTTTCTTCTGGGATGAGCCACACTACGGTTATCCTAAAGCATACGCGTCAATTACTGGTGGCGCTGGTGACGATTGGGCTTGTCGTTGTCCTGAATGTATGAAGAAGTTTGAAGATTACTATGGTTACGAAATGCCTAAATTTATGAACGACGACGTTAAACAATTCCGTTGGAGAGAAGCATTAAAAACTCTTGCTGATTGTTCTAAGGCTCTTAAAGAAGTTAACCCTAAACTTGAAATTACTTGTTGTGTTCACGCAACTAAAAATACTTACTACGTTACTGAACAACGTGGTTACGATAACTGGGATATGGTTGCATCTTGTCCATATTTCGACGTATTCTCAACAACAATAATCAACTGGTCGCTTCCTGAAAGTTTCTTCAAAGAAATTACTGAAAAGACTGTTGCTATTGCTAAAAAATACGGTAAAGAATCTGAAAGATGGCTTATGGGTTACAATATGCGCCCTGAAAGAATGGAACAAGTTGACGAAGTTGTTGACCTTTACGTTAACGCCGGTGTAGACCGTCTTGCAACTTGGACTTACCGTGGTGGTTACGGTACGAGCGTTGCCGCTAAAGACCCAATTGAACTTTGGGATAGAATTGGCGAAAACTACAAACGCGTTCTTAATAAGAAATAATTAACTAACAATTAAACCGTAAGGCGTTTTGCTTTACGGTTTATGGTGTTTAATACTAAAATATTTTTTGCGGAGAGATTTATGAGAAAGTGTACAACTATTTCAGAAGGCGTTAAGTCTGCTCTTGAACTTTATCAAATTACTCCTAATTGCGATTGGGAATATATTGAGGGCGGGAAAGACGATTTTACTGATTTTCTTAGGTTAGGCGACGTTATTTATCCGTTGTTTTGGTGGAGAGAAGACTCGCAAGTTGGCGCGTTGATTGGAGGAGGACCTTCAAGAAATACGTGCAGTATAAAACTTAACAGTTCGTGTAAAAAATCATACGGGCTTGAAAAGTTAATGTATCGCGAGTTTGATATAGCCGAACAAATTGCTAGGTCTGAAATTAACAACGTAACTTGTTTTAGAAATGGTAATTCGGCAAATATTCTTGCTACTATGAAAAACGAAATCGTTGCGTTGTTTGAACTTGCATCATGCTTAAACGAGGAAACAGATGATCAAGGAAGACGCTCGCTTTGGGGAACTAACGGTATGGTGTCTGATAGGGTAGTTGCTCATAAATTATCGGGTGAAGAAATTTATCTTTTTACTAACGATAAAAAAGACCCTGAAACGTTTACCGATTTATTTATTCATATGTATGGTTTAAATAAAGAGCAAATTTATAAAGCGACGTATATAACTAAAATTTTAATGGGAAGTATTGATACGTCTAAATTTTTTGAAGACGATAAACGCTTAAAATTAAATGTTAAGGCTACTATCGAGTCTTCAAAAATTGAAGATAGAGTGTACGTTAAGGAGGTTTTATAATGGAAAATAATTTAAAACCTTTAAAAATTGCCGTTATGGGTTTTGAAAACGGACATTGCTATTTCTTATATAAAGCGCTTAAAAGCGAACCTAACATTGAAATAGTTGCTTGCTCGTTTGCTCCAAGAGCGAGAATTATTTATGAAAAACGTCTTGGTAAAAACGCTTTCGATGGCGTTGATTTATTCTATGACGATGAAGAGATGTTAAAGGCTCACCCTGAAATTGAAGCGTGCGTTTTAGGTGGCGCTAACTGTGACCACTTAAAAGAATTTAAACTTTGCGCTGAACGTGGCATTCACGTTATTTCAATGAAAGTTCCGTCGTACGATATGGACGAGTATAATGAAATGATACGCCTTCAAAAAGAGCATAACATTATCGTTTATATTGAACTTGAAATGCGTTGGAAAGCAACTATTGAAAGAATACGCGAAATTATTGCAAGTGGTAAACTTGGTAAAATTGAGTCGTATACAGCGTTAAACTATTCGCATAACCCTATGTGGTGGCAACATTGGATGGATATTCCAGAACGCAGTTATGGTAAGCGTATTCCTATTAAAGAGGGAAGTAAAATTTTCCGTGGCGGTTGCTTGACTGACCATCCTCACATTTTTGATATTGTTAGATACATTTTTGGTAGCGATTTTGATACCGTGTATGCTGAAAGCGCTCCTAATATGCGTGACGGCGCTGAAACGGAAGACCTTGTTTACGTTATTGGTAAACTTAAAAACGGCGTTACCATTTCGCTTGATCCGTCATACGCTAACCGCGAACCTGAACAAGCGAGAATTGTCGGTTTAAATTTATCTAAATATCCACGTCCCGTTCAAGTAGAAATGCAAGTGACGGGTAGTAACGGTACGCTTTACGCCGATTGTTTTAGCGCACATTATACTGAAAACTTAGAACCAGACACTATGAAGTATACAATTGGTGGTTCTGGTTGTTCGCTTGATAACCAACGCCGTTTATTTATTCGTAATTTTATTAGCGATATTAAATGTGGAACTAATCACGTTGCAGTAACGCTTGAAGAACATAAAAAGACGTTGCAGACAATGAACGCCGCTTACGATAGTATTTATAGCGGTAAATCAGTTAAAGTAAAATATGACGATTAATAATCGTTTTTTAAAAAAATTAAGGAGAATTTATTATGTTTGATACAACTTATTTTGAAAAAATTAAAGAAAATATTGAAAAAATCAATAAAGAACAATCTGAAAACATCTTAAAAGCAGCAAAACTTATGGCTGATGCTATTGAGCAAGATAGGCTTATTAACGTTTACGGCGGTGGTGGTCACACTACTTTATGTATGGGTGAAATGTTCTTCCGCGCTGGTGGTCTTTCAAACATTAACCCAATCGTTGAAAACGGTCTTACAGTATTTAACCAAGCACTTAAATATCTTGAACTTGAAAGAACTGTAAACTACGGTTCTGCAATTATGAAATATTACAACCTTAAAAAAGGCGATTTACTCCTTGTTTTCCATAACATTGGTATTAACCCTGCAACTATTGATGCTGTAATGGAAGCAAAAAAAGCAGGCGCTATTATCGTTGCTATTTCTTCAAGTTATTGGCAAAACGAAATGCCTGCCGACCACTTTATTCGTCACCCAAACAAAACTAATCTCTTTGATTATGCTGACGTTTGTATTGACGATTATAACCCAGTTGGCGACGCTGTTATTAACGTTGAAGGTTTTGATACGCCTATCGCTCCTGTTTCAAATATAGTTGACTTCTATATTGCTCATATGCTTGAAATTGAATGTGTTAAAGAATGTCAACGTCGTGGTATTAAAGCGCCATGTTGGTCTTCGGCTAATACTCCTGGTGGTGACGAAAAGAACGCCGCTTACCTTGCTAAATACAGCCCAAGAATTAAAATGCTTTAATTTTGAAAAAAATTCAAAATTCCTTATAAAATATATTATTTTGCATAAAACTATAATTAAAAATAATTGGAGAAGTTTATGAAGAAATTTTTAAGCGCGCTACTTGCTCTTATAATGTCACTTACTTTGTTTACCGCTTGTGATAACGGTTCTAATAACACGGGTAACGGTGGCAATACTGGCGACGTAGGTGGTAACACTGGCGACGTCGGTGGTGATACTGGCGACGGTGGAACTACCGCAACTACTAAATTCGATATTGAGTATTTGCTCAACGGCGACTATTTAGAGGGTAACACTTATACTATGTATAAAGGTGATAAATTGAATTTATTTGCAGTCCCTGAAGGTAAAAACGGATCGGAAGAAAAATATAATCCTACCAAACTTACTTGGTCTTCATCAGATAGTACTGTTGTTAAAGTTACGTCGCAATCTAACACTAAATATAAAGCGGAAGTTAGGGGGTTAAAAGCGGGAACTGCAACTATTACGGCTAAAGACGATAAGGGTACTACCGACACGTTTACCGTAAACGTTAAAGAAGTAATCGTTTCAACTACTATTACTGAAGATGTTGTATTTTACGTTGACGACGGAGAAGTTGAGTACACTTTATTAGACAAATTTAACGTTACTGATAACTTAGCTCTTGAATATTCTTCGTCTGACGTTACCGTTGCATCTATTAAAGATAACAACAAACTTCTTGTTAAAGCTAAAGGTAAATCTACCATTACCGCTAGAAACAAAAACACGGGCGCTACGGCATCTTTTGATATTGTAGTTTACGATGAAGCAATTTCAGCGCCGTCTACAAGCTATTTACTTGTGTATAACGAAACTGAAAAAGGCGAAGCTGACCTTGAAATAAATAGTAAATACGATATTACCGAGCTTAATATTACGTCTAATACTCCAAGCGTAGCAGTTTATGAAAACGGTAAAATTAAAGCAAAAGGCGAGGGTTCGGCAATTATTACCATTAGTGGTGGTACAGGCGCTAACGTTGATACTGTTGAAGTTGAAGTTATCGTTGTTAGTCAAATTAACCCAACCGTATCGTTAACTTCAATTAATAGCGAGTACGTTAATTTCTTTGGTAGAAACTTCTATGATAACGGTGTAGTTATGCAATATACCGCATCTGGTTTTGAAGTTAAATTCTACGGTTCTGAACTTAAAGCGCAAATTAGTTCATTATCTAAAACTGTAAATGATTATCCACACAAACCAAGAATGCAAGTTCTTGTTGACGGTGAAAAAGTTGACCAAACTGAAAGTTTAAACGAAAGCGATACTGAAAGAAACGAAACTAACAACGGTCAAAAAATTATTAATATTAATAGTACGTCTAAAAACGAATACACTCTCGTTAGTGGACTTAATAAAGGTTGGCACACAGTTAAAGTATTAAAACGTACCCCTGCAAGACGCGGTGGTAATATGATGGACTCGGTAATTTTACATTCACTTACAAGTGACGGATACATTGTAAAAGCGCCTGAAATTCCAGCTAACCAACTTAAAATTGAAGTTTACGGCGATAGTATTACTTGTGGTTTTGGTAACTTAACTACTGGTGGTGGCTCAATGCGTAATAACGATACTAACGGCTTACTCACTTATCATTATCTCGCTGCTGAAAAACTTGGCGCGCAAGTTAATGCTCAAGGTCATAGCGGTTGGGGTGTTTATTGTAACTCTGTTGGTTCATTAGGTAGTGATTTATGGCCAGCAAAATACAATAAATATGCAGACGGAAGTAAGGCTTATGCAATGGGTTACGATGCAGACGTTATTGTTATTAACCTTGGTACAAACGATGCTGGTGGTTTAGCTAGTAAGGATTTTGCGGGTAATAAAGATACCTTTGTTACTGATTTTGCAAATGCTTACAAAGCGTGGATTAATAATCTTTTATCTCATAATCCTGATGCTAAAATTATTTTAAGTTACGGTATGATGGGTGTTGATAGTAACGTTAAAGCAGGTATTGAAAAAACTGTTCAAGACTTAAACAAATCTAACGTAACTTACCTTCAATTTACTCCTAAAGGAAGTGGCGGACACCCAAGCAAATCTCACCATATCAACAATGCAAATGAACTTTATAACAAAATAGTTGCAGTTTTAGGATTATAAGATTAAAATGACATATTTAGATATAGTAAAACAAAAACTTGATGAAGTTAATATTTCTCAGCAAGAAAATATGCTTTCAGCGGCGAAATTCGCCGCTGAAACTATTAAAAACGACGGTTTAATTTACATTTTCGGTTGTGGACATTCTCACCTTTTAGCCGAAGATTGCTTTTACCGTGCGGGCGGGCTTGCTAACGTTTATCCTATTTTTGACGAAAAACTTATGCTTCACGAAAGCGCATCATACTCAAGCGTTCTTGAAAAAGACGAAAAGAGTGTTGACGGGGTATTAGATAAATACAATATCACAGCAAACGACGTTTTATTCGTTATTTCAACGTCAGGTAAAAATGGTAGTCCCGTTCAAATGGCTATAGATGGTAAAAAACGTGGCGTTAAAGTTGTTGGAATTGGCTCGTCGGCATATTTTAATGATGCTCCAAAACACTCTTCAGGTAAACTTTTAAAAGACGTTGTAGACGTGTTTATAGATAACTGCGTTCCTCACGGCGACGCTGTTTGCGACGTTGGTATCGACGGTGTAAAATCTGCGCCTATTTCAACTCCCGTTACGTCGTTTATAATGCAAAACGTACTTGTTGAAGGTGAAAGATTAGCCGTAAAAATGGGCGCTAAACCAGCGGTATTTATGAGCGGTAACGTTGATGGTGGCGCTGAGTACAATAAGGCGTTAATTGAGAAATACAAAAAGAGAGTAGATTGTCTTTAAGAATATGAAAAAGGGTAGAATTTCAGTTATAGGTATTTGTGGCGAGTCTATTTTTATGCGACTTGACCACTTTCACGAAGTAGGCGAAACGGTGGTTACCGATAATATACATATTGAAGCGGGTGGAAAGGGTATAAATCAAGCCTTAACTCTTGCAAGTTTAGGCGCAGACGTTAGTTATTTAACAGCGCTTGGTAAAGACGCTTACGCGGTAGAGTGCGAAAAAGTTTTTAAAAACGCAGGTTTAAAGTATAAAATTGCTTATAAAGACGGCGTTAAAACTGACGTTGGTATAATTTTAACCGATAAAACTGGCGAAAACCAAGTTACAGTATATTCCGGCGCGTCTAAACTATTAAATAGACAAGACGTTTATAGTTTTGAAGAAGAAATTGCAAATAGCGAATATCTTTTAATGCAACTTGAATGTAGCGATGAAGTATTAAAAGCAGGTGTTGAACTTGCTAAAAAACACGGCGTTAAAGTAGTTTTAAATCCTGCACCTGCTCGTGAAATAGACGTTGAAATTTTAAAAGACGTGTACTTGCTTACTCCTAACGAAATTGAAAGTCAAACGCTACTTAAATACTATACGCCAAATAATCTTGTAGTTACTTTAGGCAAAAAAGGCGCTAAAGTTATTGAAAACGGCGTTGAAAAGTACGTTGGGCCATGTCCTGGCGTTAGAAAAAATACAACGGGCGCGGGTGACGTGTTTAACGGCGCGCTTTGTTATAAACTGTTAAAAGGAGCGTCGCTTGTAGACGCGGTTAAGTTTGGTAACGCTGCAAGTTCGTTTAAGATTGAAAGTAATTACGTTTTAGACGGTATTCCCACCTTAAAAGAAGTTGAAAAACGCGTAAAATATTACGACAATAACTAAAATAAAAACATAAAGCAAACGGTTTATAATTTTGCCGTTTGCTTATTTTTTTGCAATAAAATATAATATTATTGCATTTTAATTATAGAATAACGATTTTAGTTATGTTATTATAATAGTAGAATTACTAAATTAATTTAGTAATGGGAGGACGTTATGTTATATAAGAAGAATGGTAGTAAAACTTTAGATAAAAAGTTGTTTGAAAACCCTACGAGCGAATATCGCGCAACTCCGTTTTGGGCTTGGAACGACGATTTAGAAAAAGATGAACTTTTACGTCAAATTGACGAGTTTAAAGAAATGGGGCTTGGTGGTTTCCATATGCACGTTCGTTGTGGTTTAAATACTCCGTATATGTCTGACGAGTTTATGGACTTAATTAAAACGTGTACAGATAAAGCGAAAAAGGAAGAAATGCTTGCTTGGCTTTACGACGAAGACCGTTGGCCGTCTGGCGCTGCAGGTGGTTTTGTAACCGTTCATAAAGAGTTCCGTCAAAAAATACTTAGATTAACTACAACTGAGAATAAAGACGTTGTTAATTATTCAAAATACGTTACCGACGGCTATGCTACAGTATATGAAAGCGTTATTAGTGATGACGTTATTAAAAACGGTTTAACTTATTTGCTTGGTGTTTACGACGTTGTTTTAAATAACGACGGTACTATTTTAGAATACAAAGCAATTAAACCAAACGACGAAGTTAAAGGCGTTAAGTGGTATGCTTACGTTGAAACTGCTAAGGAGAGCGGTTGGTATAATAATCAAACTTATATTGATATTATTAACCCAGATGCCGTTAAAAAGTTTATTGAAGTTACAAATGAAGCGTATTTTAAATCGGTTGGCGACGAGTTTGGTGAAACAATTCCCGCTATTTTTACAGACGAGCCAAATTACGGTAGATGCAATATTAAAGATTACGCAACTGATACTTTAGACGTTGATACTTGTTGGACTACTGATCTCCCAAATACCTTCTTTAAAGAGTACGGCGTAAATTTAGTTGCTAATATTCCAACGATTTTCTGGGATTTATCAGATAATAAAGCAAATACTATTAGATATAATTATTTTGAACATATTACCGAGCGCTATTACCAAGCGTGGTCTAAGCAAATAGGCGAGTGGTGTGACGAGCATAATATTAAATTTACCGGTCACGTTTTGCACGAAGAAAACTTATTCTATCAAACGCAAGCCGTTGGCGAGGCTATGCTTCATTATACAAAGTATGGAATACCTGGTATAGATATGCTTTGTAACCGTATAGAACTTTCTACTGCTAAACAATGCCAATCAATCGTTCACCAATATAATAAAGAAGGTATGCTTTCTGAACTTTACGGCGTTACGGGTTGGGATTTTGATTTTGCAGGACACAAATTCCAAGGCGATTGGCAAGCATGTTTAGGTGTAACGGTGCGCGTTCCACACTTATCATGGTACAGTATGCGTGGTTCTGCTAAGCGTGACTATCCTGCATCAATTCATTATCAATCGGCGTGGTATAAAGAGTACAGATACGTTGAAGACCATTTTGCGCGTTTAAATACGGCTCTTACTCGTGGTAAACCAGCAGTTGACGTTGCTGTTATTCACCCAATTGAAAGTTATTGGTTTATGCACGGTCCTAACTCTACGTCTGGCGAAGTAAGAAATCAACTTCAAGAAAGTTTTGAAAATACTTTAAAGTGGCTTCTTAGCGGAACTATTGACTTTGATTATATTAGCGAGTCAACGGTAAAAGAAGCGTATAAAGGAACGTCTAATAAAGCGTTAAACTTTGGTGGTATGAACTATAAAGCCGTTGTTGTTTCAGGTCTTATTACCATTAGAAGCGAAACGGTTAAAATGCTTAACGAGTTTATTGATAATGGCGGAAAAGTTTTATTCTTAGGTAACCCTCCTACGTTTGTTGACGGTAAAGAAAGCGACGAAGGTATTAAATTATATAATAGAGCGCAAAAAACTGCATTTACTAAAGTTAACCTTCTTAATGCTCTTGAAGATGAACGCTTTGTTGAAATTCGTAATGGTAGTGGTCAAAATACTACTGAATATTGCTATCAACGTAGAGTTGACGGTAGCGACGAGTGGTTGTTTATCGCTAGATTTGATAATAAATATCCATACGACGATTTATTACACGGTAACGCCGAGTTAAAACCTATTGAGTTTACAATAAAAATTAAGGGCGAGTATATTCCTTCTTATTACAATACTATAAGCGGTGAAATTGAAGAAGTTTCGTACGAAATTAAAAATGGATATACTTTTGTATATCGCACGGTATACGCTAACGACAGTATATTATTAAAACTCAATAAATTAACTGATAAAAACGCTACAAGTTTTGAAGTTGATAAGTATGATTTTAGTAAACCAACAAAAATTATTAGTTATAAAGACGCTGTAAATTACACTTTAAGCGAACCTAACGTTTTTGTTTTAGATATTGCCGAATATTCAATAGACGGTGGTGAATTTATGCCAAAAGAAGAACTTTCTCGTATAGATTTAGCACTTCGCAATAAATACAACTACCCACTTGCTAACGGTTGCGACACACAACCTTGGGTAATTGGTAAAGAAACGTTATTCCATTATCCTACGCTTAAATTTACCTTTGAAAGTGAAATTAGCGCGCCTTGTAAACTTGCTTATGAAGGTGTAACTGAAATTGTCTTTAACGGTGAGAAAGTTGACGTTAACGTTGACGGATACTTTACTGATAGACATATATACACAACTAAACTTCCTGACTTAAAAGTTGGCGTAAACGAACTTATTGTAAAAGTTCCGTTTGGTAAACGCACAAGTTTAGAAAATATGTTTATTCTTGGCGATTTTGGTGTAGCGGTTAGTGGCGCGGTTGCTAAAATTATTAGTAAACCACAAAAAATTACTTTTGGCGCTCTTACACATCAAGGCTTACCATTCTATGGCGCTAACGTTACTTACGAAACTCAAATTGAAGTTGAAAATTGTGATTTACTTATTGATTGCGCTAAGTTTAAAGGTTCGCTAATCTCTGTTGATATTGATGGCGTAACCGTAGGTAAAATCGCATATAAACCTAATACTCTGTTTGTTAAAGACGTTAAAAAAGGCGTTCATACAGTTAAATTTACGGTATTCTTATCACGCGTTAACTGTTTTAGCGCATTACACAATATTTCTAATCCTATTTGGATTGGGCCTAATATTTGGTATCCATCTGAAAGTGGTTGGGCTTACGAATATCAACTTAAAGATAACGGAATTTTAAAATCTCCACTTATTAAAGTATTTAACAAATAATACCAGCAAAAAAACGCTTGCACTTAAACGTGCAAGCGTTTTAAAATTAAACATTAGTTTTGCTTTTTTTGTTAAATTTAACTATGCCTATAATTGACGAAATTACCGCTATTGATTCGTAAGCAATTCCACCTATTGATAACACGAAAACGTCATAAATTAAAACAAGCGGAGAAGTTATAAGAATGCTTTTTCTTACGTTTTGAGCGCTCTTCATTGCCATACATAAAGTGTGAATAAGTAGTCCTAATACAATAAAGATTGAATACCATGCTTGCCAAGAAAAAATACTTACAATTAACACTATAACGGCAAAAATAATAGGCGATACGTTTTCTTTCCAGTTATACTTACTTCTAAAATAATAAACTATTCCCCTTATTAGCATTATAATATTAAGAGCCATTCCAGACGTTGCGTCTAATAAAAAATAGTGAATACAAAATAGTCCGCTAGTGATAACTTGAAGAAGTAAAACATTAGTTTGTGACTTCATTTGGTATGAAATAAAGCCAACGATTATCGCAATTATACCAATAATTTGACCTATAATAAACGGAGCAGTTAACATATTACAGTAAATCCTCGTTATAAACTGCTCTAATTCCGCCAATAAATTTAGGCCTTGTGCGCGCGCCTAAAACAGTCGCAGAGCCAATTTTATTGTTTTCAAGTCTAAGTGGAACGGCAACTTTTTTTAGATGCATACCAATTAAAGTAAAGCCTATATCTATGCCTGCATCTGCTTTAATTTCTTCAACTACGATAGCGTTTTCAATTTTTTGATAAGCGACCGTTGCAAAAGAACCGCCTGCTTTTGGCTGGGGAATAACGTTTACTTGCTCGGCGTTAAAAATGGCGTTTTTACTAATAACTATCGCACGGTTTAAATGTTCGCAACATTGAGCGGCAATATAAATGCCTTTTTTGTTTAAAACGCTATAAAGACCGTCAAAAACGGCGTTAGCAACGTCGGGGGACGAATTTTTACCTATTTTTTCGCCTATAATTTCACTTGAAGAACAGCCGACAACTAAAATGTTACCGCTTGTAAGATTTGCTTTTTCAATAATTTCGTTAGCAACGTTTTGCGCTTGAACGTAATAATCGTTATAATTCATATTATTTCACTTTAGAAAAATTCATTGTTTCTTTATTTAATTTGTATAAATTGATAGTGCTACTAAAACCGCTTTCTCTATTAAATGGTTCTGAAAAATAGTAATACCCATCGCCAAGAGAAATTATACCCGTACTTCCATGTGGGAAATCACAGCCGTATATATTGCTACTATGATGTAATTTGCCAATTTTTGCTAAATAAGCAACTTGACCTTTTTCGTTCATTCCTTTTAAATTTTCTTCAGTTGACGGGGTTGTAACGTCAATAAAATACATAGGGTAGTTAGGAAAGTTTTCTTTCGAACCTTTATATACTGCGCATAAAATAGTATTTGTATATTTATCGTATTCAAGGTTTTGAATACCAAAAGCCGTGTTGCCGGTATATACGAAATACTTTCCGTCAGGGCAGTTTGGTCCTGATTTATGCATATCGTTTTGATTTAAAGGTTTTTCATACTTCTTTAAATTTTCAACGTCGTATTTTAAAAGTACTTGATAATCGTTATCGCTACGCTTAGTGTCGCCGTAAATACCGTAGGCAACGTACAAGTAAAGTTTACCGTCAAGTTTAGAAAATTCTGGAGCAAAAGTCGTTCCGTCAATACCGCTACATCCGTATTTATGACCTTCAAAAGTGTAATCGTCAAATACGTCTTTTAAATAAACGGCTTTCATTACGCCGTCTTTTTCAGCGTCCATATTGAGTTTAGTAATTTTACTAACGTCAAACGATACGATATAAAACCCGTCTTGAATATTATCTTGACGATTTATGCGGTTTAAAATGCTTTTACCAATATTATCATGTTTATATTCAAGTGAGCCGTAAATCTTGTTATCGTCATAATTAAAAGCAATACAACCTAAGTGGCCTGCAAGCCCAACAACCGAGCCAACAATGTTGCCTTGCATATCAGTTTTAATTAACGTTGTCGTAAACGAGTGGTACATAAATTTATGTTCTTTATCAATAGCAATGCCTTGAATATGTCCCGTATTGCCACTATGGACAGTCAGTGTTTTAACGTAATTAGTCATATTTTTCACCTTAATAATGTATTTTAATTATTATACGCCTAAAAAAATTTTAAGTCAATATTTAGACGGTAATTAAATTGATTATATAATTCAATTTGGTTGCATTTTTTTTAAAATTATAGTATCTTAATAGTATGATTTATAATAATATTTTAGATGCAATGGGGCATACCCCAATAATTAAACTTAATAAAATGGTAGATAGCGATAGCGCTGATATTTTAGTTAAATTTGAAGGTCTTAACGTAGGCGGTTCAATAAAAACACGCGTTGCTTACAATATGATTTTAAAAGCGGAAGAACAAGGCTTAATAAATAAAGATACTATTATAGTAGAACCAACTAGTGGAAATCAAGGTATAGGTCTTGCGCTTGTTGGCGCGGTTAAAGGATATAAAACTATAATTATTATGCCAGACTCTGTTAGCGAAGAGCGTAGAAAACTCGTTCGCCATTACGGAGCGGAAGTAATTTTGATACACGACGATGGTAATATTGGTGATTGTATTGACAAATGCTTAAAAACAGCCTTAAAAATGGCAAAAGAGAATAAAAACGTTTACGTTCCGCAACAGTTTGAAAACCCTAACAATCCAAAAGTTCACCGTCACCATACCGCTTTAGAAATTTTAGAGCAAGTTGCCGGACCTATCGATGGTTTTTGTTCGGGTATTGGTACGGGCGGAACTATTACGGGTATAGGCGAAGTTTTAAAAGCGCAAAATCCAGATATTAAAATTTGGGCGGTAGAGCCTGAAAACGCCGCAATTCTTGCTGGTGGAACGATTGGTTCTCACGTTCAAATGGGTATAGGCGACGGGCTTATTCCACCCGTTTTAAACACTCAAATTTTTGAAAACGTTTGTATAATAACAGATGAAGAAGCGCTTGCAACGTCAAAAGACTTAGCGCGTCTTGAAGGAATAATGTGTGGAATATCTTCTGGAACAAACGTAGCCGCCGCAAAGAAACTTGCAAAAGTTTTAGGTAAGGGCAAAACGGTTGTAACCGTTCTTCCTGATACTGCTGAAAGATATTTTTCAACTCCACTTTTTGACGGAGAATAATTAAAATTTTAAATATAAAAATTATCCCATTTGCAATTTTGCAAATGGGATATATTTTGTTTATAAACCTATGGTTATATAATTTTTATAAATTATAAAACTAATAGGGGAAAGATATGGATAACGTTATAAAAAGAAGATTGAGTGAAGAAATAAAAAATAGCGGATTAACAACTGTTGAAATTGCAAGAAGGGTAGGCGTGTCGCCTGAAATGATAACGCAATACACTACAACTAAAAAACTACCTAAACTTGATACGTTTGCCAAATTATGTAAAGAATTAGATTTATCGGCTAATTATATTTTAGGACTAACTGAAAATTAATTTAAATTAAAAAAACTTGCTGAACGTATTGAAATATGTAAAAATATATGCTAAAATATAATGGTAAATTATTTAATTTAAGGAGATATTTTATGGGATTTTTAAAAGGTAAAACTGCCATTATTACTGGTGCGGGTTACGCTGTATTGTCTGATGGTAAATGTGGCTCAATTGGTTACGGTATTGCAACTGCTTACGCTAAAGAAGGCGCAAACCTTGTTATTACTGGTAGAAACGTATCTAAACTTGAAAAAGCAAAAGAAGAACTTGAACGCTTATACGGTATTAAAGTTTTAATTCTTCAAGCCGATATTTCTGACGGCGCTGATAACGAAGCAATTGCTAAAGGCGTAGTAGAAAAGGCAATTGCTGAATTTGGTAGAATTGACGTTTTAATTAACAACGCTCAAGCGTCTGCATCAGGCGTAACTATTCAAGACCATACAACTGAGCAATTTAACTTAGCAATGTATTCAGGTTTATACGCAACTTTCTATTATATGAAAGCGTGCTATCCTTACCTTAAAGAAACGCAAGGTAGTATTATCAACTTTGCTTCTGGCGCAGGTTTATTTGGTAATTATGGTCAATGTTCTTACGCTGCCGCTAAAGAAGGTATTCGCGGTCTTTCTCGTGTTGCCGCTACTGAATGGGCTAAAGATGGTATTAATACTAACGTTGTTTGTCCACTTGCTTGGACTTCTCAACTTGAGATGTTCCAAAAAGCATATCCAGACGCGTTTAAAGCAAACGTAAAGATGCCACCAGCAGGTCACTTTGGTGATGCGGAATTAGAAATTGGTAGAGTTTGCGTTCAACTTGCTAACCCAGACTTTAAGTATATGAACGGTGAAACCGTTACGCTTGAAGGCGGTATGGGGCTTCGTCCTTAATATAATAAAAAAATTAAAACTATTAAAAAAACACAAACAGTCTATACTGTTTGTGTTTTTTTGTATTAGCACAACAAAATCTCTAAAATCGCCCCGTTTTTATAGGGTAGAACAACAAAAGACTATTTTAGTAACGCAATAAAAAGGCGGTTTTAGGCTTTATTTTAAACCGTATAATGAAGCGAAATTAAAATGCCGATGCAATCGTTATAACTAAACATAAAACAACCTCAAAATAGTTTTTCTATAAGTTTTTATCGTAACGTTTTTTAGGGTTAAGTCGTTAACGTGTATAAAATATATTCCTTTTGTTGGTAATACTCTGCCGTTTGCGTACACTTTGGGGTAATCACGAACAGATTCATCAATCTTAACGTTTCTATATTTACAAAAAATTGTGTGATGCTTCTTGATAAAGTGGATAATCAACCTTTTTAATTTACAATGGTTTGATAATATTATAAAAAAGAATAGTAGTCAAGAACTTTGCAGGAATTTGGTTCAAGTCCCGTCGTGGTAGTGTAAAACGTTGTATTTATATAGGCTAGTTATAAAAATATGGCATAAAAGCCCCAAAAAGCAACTCATATATTCACTTTATTTCAAAATCAAACAAGCGGAAAGTTTCACAACCGTGTGTCGAGATTGGAACAAAACGTATTTTCTTGATCTTCCAACTTACATAATGTTTTACAAGCCGTTGATGATTGTCTGGAACGTAAATAACAAACCGTTCGCCGTCAACGCTTTCACCTTCAAGCTTGTATTCCTTAATCAGCGTCTCGGGAAGCTTGAATTCCGTCTGAACCAGAGGATAGTTGCAAGGCATATTATGATATTTTCGATTCATATCGTTGTCGAAAACAAGGCGTATTTCGGAAATATAGGTATCTTCATCAAGATCATATTCAATAAAATCGCCCAAACCGCCTATCCAAAGATTTTCCTCACCGCGATCTTTACCGTTTCGAATTACTTCAGCGTTGCATTTTGCATGACGTGTTGTCATCGGAACTTCTCTCTCGTGCCAAGGAATATAACAGTCATCAGCCATGAGAGTTTGTTGAAGCTCACCGATATCCACATTTTCAATTGTGCAGTTGCTTTTGATCGCTTGAGCTACCGCTGTACCAAGTGCCTGACCAAGAATTGCACAAGTTGCCATAACACGAGACGAAGAAAGAGCGGCATGAGTAACACTAATGTTTCTTCCAGCAAAAACAAGATTTTCGATATTATCCGATATCATACATCTGAGCGGAAGTCCCCACGGTTGAGGCGCAGCATGATATATCGTTGGATGACCTTTTGTATAATAAAAGCCCTCGGGAAAATGATCGTCCATAGACCAGCCTGCATACGCTACGATATCCTCAAAGCGACCCTCAGCCTCAACGTCGTTTTGTGTGACAATATATTTCCCCACATATCGGCGGCTCTCACGTTTTCCCGGCAAAAAGCCAATCCATTCAAGTTCCCAGTTATCCACACCGTGATCTCCGTGATTTTTCATATGATCCCACACGCCGTAGCAGATTTTAAGCAATTCATCACGGCAGCGATCTGTGTCATGAATACAATCCCATTCGCCTCCAAGCTCAATCCACCAAAAGTTGTTATTTTTATCGTGGTCTTTATAGGGTAGCTCAGCATCCGATTCATATCGATATGCCCACGATGGTGGAATAAAATCAACCCTATGATCGGTTTCGCGAATTTGAAACAGACAACTCATCCCCATTGTCTTTTTGTCGGCAATGTCAGGCGGAATTTTTTCGCCGAATTCGGACTTTGCCTCTCTGCCATACATATACTTTGCGCAACTCAACGGTGCTAAAATCGAATCGCCCGAGCAATCGGCAAAATATGTCGCAGAAATAATATGAAAAGTCTCTGCATTAGATTGCCATGCCTTGATGCTGTCAATCCGATTTCCAACCATCGTCGCATCAAAGCAACTTGTGTTCAAGAGAAGAGTGAGATTTTTCTCGGCTTTCGCCTTTTCATACAAAACGCTATCCCAAATGGGATATTTTAGTGATGGATTTTGATAAAAATTTTCAAGAAAGATTTCCTCAATAATCCCTCCCTCACGATTGTTCTTGCCGTGAGCACCTCCGATCCACATTCTAATCTCACTTGATGCGTTCCCTCCGAGAACGGGACGATCCTGCACTAAAATCACATTGATACCGTGCCGTGCAGCTGCAATAGCGCAGCAAAGTCCTGCCATACCGCCACCAACTACACAAAGATCAGTATTATAATACAAGTTTCTCATATTCTGTCTCCTTAAGTACAGTTTTTCAAGAAATCACAAGACCGTATTTCAAAAAAACATACTTGAAATTTTTATTTTACTATGATACAATTATAGCACAAAATAATACTAAATACCTTAGATTATATGCATAAGATTTGTAATTTTAAGCAAGGAGTATCTATGTCAATAATTTCAGATATAAAGAATTATATTTTTTTCTTGAAAAATAAGTGTAATTTACAAATATCATTACATCCAATAAAAAAGGAAAACCTGATAATTCCGAGTGAGCTTATAGCTTTTAATATTCATGAAAATTCATATTGCGCGCACATAAAAGGCTGTCCTGAAGCAAATCAACATTGTGTCTTCTGCCAGCTTAAAGTTCTCGACAAATGCCTTAACGGAGCATTTAAAGGAATTTGCTATGCAGGAGTCAGTGAATTTATATATCCCATAAAAAACAATGGCGAAACCGTAGGCTTTATATCTGTCGGTGGCTATAAAAGCGAAAACTACAAAAGCTATTTAAAAGCTATTGAAAAAAAATTTTCTTTACAATATGAGAAACTACTGACTGCATATAATACACTTAAAGACACATTACCTGAAAAAACTGAAATTGATACGTTATTGATCCCCTTGGTGGCTATGATCGAACTTGCATATATCCAAAACCAAAGTGAAATAAAAGAGTCGTATTGGTTTGATAATATCGTCCGCTATGTTATTCAAAACCACACACAAAACATAACAATAGACGATCTTGTAAAACAATTCTACTGTAGCCGCTCAAAAATCAGTCATACATTCAAGGCTAAAACAGGAAAAACTTTTCGTGAATATTTAACAGATCTAAGATTAAATGATGCACTGTCGCTTCTAAAATATTCCAATTTAAACATTACAGAAATAGCATACTCAATCGGCTTCATCGATTCAGCATATTTTTCAAATGTTTTCAAGGCGAAAGTCGGAACGTCCCCACTCAACTACCGCAAAGCCAACTCCCAAAGAACCTAAAACAATCTATATTAAACTATCAACTACAAAATTTATTGGCGGTTTCGTTCCTCACTCAACGCGAAATCACTTGCTAAAATTATTCGTTTGCATTCGCTATCACGCCGGGGCAACAAACAGTAGGTGGCTACTGTTTGCCGTAGCCAAAGTTGTGTAAATATGCTTAATGGCTACGGTCTTGTCCGTTCTCGCCCCTCAAAAACTAATAAAAAAACACAAACAGTACAAACTGTTTGTGCTTTTCTTGGCAGGGGAAGAGGGACTCGAACCCCCAGCCCGCGGTTTTGGAGACCGTTACTCTACCATTGAGCCATTCCCCTAAATGACATTAACAATTATATAGTAAAATAACTTTTAAGTCAATCAAAAAAACCTTAAAAAATCATTTTAAAAGACTTTTTTTGTATTTTAACGGTGTAAGTCCGTAATATTTTTTAAAAAGGGCAATATAGTGCGGATAGTCAGTAAAACCACTATCGTAGCAAGCGTCAATAACGGCGTAGTTTTTGCTTAGTAGTTTAGCCGAATACGCCAAGCGCTTTCTTTGAATATAGGTAAAAGGAGTCATATTAAAAGTTGAATCGAAGTGGCGTTCTAAACTATTTATGCTAACTCCTGAAATTTCAGCAAGTTCGTTTAAAGTTATTTTTTCAGTAAGATGCTTATGGATGTAATTTATTGCCACTAAAACGTCTTGTGGTAAGTTTTTAGACGTTGTGTTTTCGCTAATTACACCATCATTTAACAAACTTAATAAGTTGAAAAATAAAGAAATCTGTTTAATTTTGTTAACGTTATCGCTTGATAGTTCATAGCAAACGTTTAAAAGTTCTTGAGTTTTTTCTTCGTCTAATGAAATTAAATTGTTCGTTCCTGCTTTTCTATCAAAAAACATTTTTAATAAATTATGGTTTTCGTTAACGTCAAAAGTAATGCAGTAATGTTCGTGGGTAGAATTATCGTGATAAATACAGTTGTGAAACTCGTAAGGCCTAGTAATTATTGCGTTGCCGTGAAAAATAGGGTATAAATTATTTTCTACCATAAAAGATACGTTGCCCGTAACGTTAACGTAAATTTCACATTCTTGATGAACGTGCGACGTTATTGGCGTTGACGAAACCGGATGGTCTATTTTTAAATTGAACGGAGAAATTGCATCAAAAGAAATCTTTTTCATAATTATACCTCTATGTTGATTATTTCATATAATAGGGCGTTTTGTCAACTAAAATATATAAAAATAACCGTTTAATAGTAAAATTATATTAAACGGTTTAATTATTTAATTATTTATTTAAAAATTAATTTTGCTTATGAGTTTTTGCCCATTCTTTCATTCTCAAATCTTTAGATAAAATTTTCTTTCTAAGTCTAATTGATTTTGGGGTAACTTCAAGTAGTTCGTCGTCGGCAATAAATTCCATACATTGCTCTAAACTTAAAAGTGTTGGTGGAATAAGTTTAAGCGCTTCGTCACTACCACTTGCACGACTATTAGTTAAATGCTTTTGTTTACAAACGTTAACTACAAGGTCGTCTTCGCGTGAGTTCATACCAACAATCATACCTTCGTAAACAGGTAAGCCTGCCGAAACGAAAAGGGTAGTTCTCTCTTGAGCGTTGAATAGTCCGTATTGAGTAGTAACGCCTGCTTCAAAGCAAACCAGCGAGCCTCTATTACGTTCTTGAATATCGCCTTTATACTGTTCATATCCAATAAATACAGACGACATTGTTCCAAAACCTTTCGTATCGGTTAATAATTCGTTGCGGTAGCCTATTAAACAACGCGCAGGAATTTTAAATTCAAGGCGAGTTTCAGTGCCGTTATCAGCGTCCATATTTACAAGTTCGCCTTTTCTTTCACCAATTTTACTCATAACCGCGCCAACGTATTCGTTAGGAACTTCAATTACAAGTTGTTCCATAGGCTCGTGAGTTTTGCCGTTAATTTCTTTAAAAATTACTTTTGGGCGTGACACTTGGAATTCGTATCCTTCACGGCGCATTTCTTCAATTAAAATTGAAAGGTGAAGTTCACCGCGACCAAAAACTTTAAAAGTATCGGTATTTTCAGTTTCTTCAACGCGCATAGATACGTTTGTTTCAACTTCTTTAAATAATCTTGCGCGAAGATGACGTGAAGTTACAAATTTTCCTTCTTTACCAGCAAAAGGCGAGTTATTTACCATAAACATCATACTAATTGTTGGCTCGTCTATCGCAACGAAAGGTAAAGGTTCGATAAGGTCGTTAGAACAAATTGTTTCGCCAATGTTAATGTTTGTAATGCCCGAAATTGCAACAATATCGCCAACCAAGCCGTTTTCAACTTCAACGCGCTTTAAACCTTCAAATTGATAAAGTTTACCAATTTTAGCGTGGGAAGTAGTGCCGTCAGTATGACAAACGGTAACAGATTGAGCGTCTTTAATATTACCGCGAATAATTCTACCAACACCAATTCTACCAACGTATTCGTCGTAATCAACGTTGCAAATTATCATTTGAAGTTCGCCGTCAATATCGCCAATCGGGGCGGGAACTTCGCTAATAATTGTATCAAGAAGAGGCGACATGTCTTTCTCTTCGCCGTCTAACTCAAGTTTAGCAAAGCCTTGTCTAGCGGAGGCGTAAACCGTTTTAAAGTCAAGTTGGTCGTCGTTTGCGCCAAGGTCTATAAACAATTCAATAATACTGTCCATAGTTTTGTCAATGTCTCCGCCTTTGTCAATTTTATTAACAACAACTACGGGTTTTTTACCAAGACCTAACGCCTTTTTTAAAACGTAACGAGTTTGAGGCATACAACCTTCAACTGCGTCAACAAGTAAAATTACACCGTCAACCATTGAAAGTATACGTTCAACTTCGCCACCAAAATCGGCGTGACCTGGAGTATCTATAATATTAATTTTAGTGTTTTTATAATTAACAGCAGTATTTTTAGCAAGAATAGTAATACCGCGCTCGCGTTCTAGGTCGCTACTATCCATAACTCTATCGGCAACGACTTCGTTTGTTCTAAATATTCCGTTTTGTTTAAGTAACGCGTCAACAAGAGTAGTTTTACCATGGTCAACGTGGGCAATTATTGCTACGTTTCTAACGTTATCTCGTGTATTCATAAAATCTCCTTTTAACTAAATTATTTTAAGATTTTTTACTAAGTTTGTCAAATAAATACCACGCTAAACGTTGACTAAATGTAATTAAATTATTAATATTATATATATGGATAGAAAAATTGCTATAAAACTACTTAACGATAATTATCAAAAAAACGTTTGCTTAATTGAAAATTTAACGCACGACGACGTTGAGTTTATAAACGTAGGTAATAACGCCGTATGTTTTAAACTTATTCCGTCTGGACTTACTATGTTTTCTAAAATTGCAAGCGGAGATTTTTTAGTAGACAATTTAAAAAATAATTGGCGTTGCGGAATGACTACGGACGCTAAAAGCGCTCAAATAATTTCAAGTGTGTTAGGGTTAAAAGTAAAAGAGTGTATTCAAGTAATTTATAATAAACTGCCTACGATAGAAATTGACGGGCTTAAAATTGAAAAACTTAGTTGCAATGAAGTAATAGCAAAAACTATTGCTAAGAACTACACGCTTAATTATTCCGTTTCTGCCGTGTATAATCTCTTAAAATACCGCTTTATGTTCGGCGCGTATTATAACGGCGAACTTGCAGGTTTTATTGGTATGCACGAAGAACGTTCTGTTGGTATGCTTGAAGTTTTTGATAAGTTTAAACGCAAAGGTATAGGTAGCGCGCTATTAAGTTACGCTGTAAATTATTTTATAGAAAATGGATACGTTCCGTTTGGTCATATATTTATAGGTAACGAAAAATCAATTTTAATGCACGAAAAATTACGTTTAGACGTAAATAGTCAAAAAGTATATTGGATTGAGTAAAAAATTTGTAAAAATAGTGAAAATACTATGAAAATTAGTTGCAATATTTGTAGTATTTTGTTATAATCGTTTCATAAATTAAATGCTGATTAAATATGCGGGAAATAACCGTTGGTTGACCGAAGGAGTAACGCTCTCAGGTGTCGTAAGATAAGACCGTATATTTAGGCACTCTGGAGAATCTCGCTTGTAGCGAGTGCCGAAGGTGCAAGGTAGTAATACCGAATCTCTCAGGCAAAAGGACAGAGTAAACTTTATATTGTATTATATATGGTGTAAAGTTTTTCTTGTACGGAGTTCTCTTACCGATGTAAGAACTCCATTTTTTAATTAGTTAATAAATTTTTTTATATAAGGAGTAAAATTTTATGTGGGCACAAATTGAAGCAGCCTTAACCACGTTTTTTGCGACTGTAAACACCTACTTTTCAGGTTACGTTCTCGTAATTTTACTTATTGGTGTAGGCTTATTCTTCACAATCAAAACAAAGTTCGTTCAAGTACGTTACTTTGGTCAAGGAGCAAAGCAAGTTTTAGGTAATATTAAACTTGCAGGCGACAAGCAAAAAAGCGGTATGAGTTCTTTCCAAGCGGTAGCAACTGCTATTGCCGCTCAAGTTGGTACAGGTAACATCATCGGCGCAAGCGGCGCTATTTTGACGGGTGGTCCTGGCGCTATCTTCTGGATGTGGGTAATTGCTTTCTTAGGTATGGCTACAATATACGCCGAAGCAATACTTGCTCAAAAAACACGCGTTGTTAATGAAGATGGTACTGTATCAGGCGGTCCTATTTATTACATCAAACAAGCATTTAAGAATAATTTTGGTAAATTTTTAGCAGTTTTCTTTGCTATTGCAACTGTAATTGCTCTTGGTTTCGTTGGTTCAATGGTTCAATCTAACTCTATTGGTGAAGCTGTAAGTAATGCAATTATGGGTGAAAAAGTTTGGTGGGTAACACTCATTGTTGGTGTTGTTATTGCAATTGTTGCTGGTTTTGTATTTATCGGTGGCGCAAAACGTCTTGCATCTGTTACTGAAAAATTAGTTCCTGTTATGGCTATTATTTACCTTATTGGCGGTTTAGTAATCATCTGTTGTAGAATAACTTCAGTACCAAGAGCGTTTGGTATGATTTTTGAATACGCGTTCAATGCTAAAGCAATTATCGGTGGTGGTTTCTGGTACGCTATTGGTCAAGCAATTCAACAAGGCGCTAAACGTGGTCTTTTCTCAAATGAAGCAGGTATGGGTTCTACTCCACACGCTCACGCTCAAGCAAACGTAAAAACTGCGCACGAACAAGGCTGTTCTGCAATGTTTGGTGTATTTGTTGATACATTCATTGTTTTAACTATGACTGCTCTTATCGTTATTACCTCTCTTTACGCAAATAGCGGTATGACTCAAAATAGATTAGAGGAGGATATTCTTGTTTTAGGTACAGTTATTCCTGAAGGTGCTTGGTATACTATTAGTAATGGTTCAGCAATTATTGTTTCAAAAACTAATGCCGTTGCAACAGGTTTTGCGGTTGCGTTTGGTGGCGGAAGTGTTGCTACTACTATTGCTAACGTGTTCGTTGCAGTATGTCTTGCTTTCTTTGCGTTCTCGACAATTTTATCTTGGAACTTATTTGGTAAAATCAACTTTGAGTTCTTATTTAAAAAGAAAGGTACTATCGTTTACACAATTATTGCGCTTGTATTTATCGTCCTTGGTTCGGTATTCCAAAACGACCTTGTTTGGGAACTTACAGACTTCTTTAACTACTTAATGGTTTTACCTAACGTTATAGCGTTAATTGCGCTTTATAAGATAGTTACTAAAGAGGTTAAGGATGCTGACGATATTAAAAGTGGTAAAGCATTATTAAACAATAAAGAAAATTAAATTTAGTTTTAACTAAAAACTTCCGCATAAAATTAATGCGGAAGTTTTTCTTTTAAGCGGTTATTTAATTTATAAAAAAGTTAATAAAATTTGCAAATATCACTTAAAAACAGTTGCGTTATTTATAGCGTTATGCTAATATATACGAGTAAGCAATCGATAACTCGCTTTGCAAACCGTTTAGATAAAAAAGTTAAAATTTTTACTTTTTTGCTAAAAATTTGCTTGACAAACATTTTAAAATATTGTATTATAATCAAGCATTCAGTTCAAGTTGGCGGGGTGTAGCGCAGTTGGTAGCGCACGTGGTTTGGGACCATGGGGTCGGGGGTTCAAGTCCCTTCACCCCGACCATTACTTATGAGGGCCTTTAGCTCAGTGGTTAGAGCGGTCGGCTCATAACCGATTGGTCCGGGGTTCGAGTCCCTGAAGGC
>CALDOZ010000038.1 GCA_937912025.1 uncultured Clostridia bacterium
TTACGCAATACTACGTTTCTACTTTATCGTCTCGACCCAAATAGCCACAAAGGTCAATTCAGTCCGCAGTAGTAAAGTGAGCCTTGTCTTGCTTGTTTCTAGCCCTTTAAAAACGTACTTTATTTAAGTGGGGGTATTCTGCAACAACCACTAAGGTTAGTGGTAACCTAAAAATTATCTTAAATATAAAAATAAATTGTAAAATACTATCGTACACGGACATATTTTTAAAAAAGTGTCCGATTTCGATAGTACATTGAAAGAAAATTTTCAAAAAAAAGTAAATTTATTGTAAAGTTAGTTAGTTTTTAGATGTTTATTATTGTATTTTATTACTATCCGCGTGTTACAATGGGTGAAAAGAAACTTATATAAGATAACTTTGCGGTAAGTAGCCATTAAAAGAGATACAATTTAATTTTAATTACAAATACAAAAGCACAAATAAACTATAAATGCCTATATGGCAAAAGGTCTAATCAATATGCTTATACCCGAAAAATTACAACTTGCTGGTAACGATTATTATTCAAGTCAAGATGTTAATCGTCTTAGAAAAAGCGCTGAAATGCTTGAAAACTTGCTTAAAAACGACCAGCCAAATGAAAAAAATAAAAAAATAGCCGAAGCATTACTTTATCAAATTAAGGCAAAAGCCTTTGCGATAGAGTATTTTGACGGTGGCTATCTTGAAGAAAAATATCAAGAATTTTCAACCTTTTTACAAGATACGATTCCTTTAGCGTTAAACGCAGGCTACAATAAAACTCATACTATATTGTCTACGTTATTTGAAGTTGCAATGACTGTACATTCAGTTATGCAAGGCGCTATTGAAGAAATTTATCGCGTTCAAGACGAAGACGGTAACGCTACCACAAACTCAATTGACGTTTTAACTGAAGTTCTCAACTTGTTTAATTCTAAAATTGAAAGAGTGTCTATGCTTAGCGATACCGCTACGTTGTTTGGTGAAAACGTGCGAATTTTTGATATTAAGTCGCAAGCAATTAAAGACCTTAAAGATATTGCCGATTGGTGCGAAAGCGCTATAAATAAAACGGGTACGGCGGAAATAGAAGAATTCTTTAAAAATAACGTGCGTTCTCTTGACGATGAAGACGGCGAAACGAGTTTTTCTTACCATCAACCTTTCCCAGATACGGGGACAACTAGCGCTAAAACTATAGTTTTATGTACGCCTTTTAAAGATGAACTTATTCTTTTTACGAGAGCGTACGCTAAAGAATACAAACTTAACTTCGTTTCTCTTACGGCGCAAAGTTTTACTGGCAAAAGTCAAGCGTTTATTGAAAAAATATTCCAAGAAATTGCAAACAGAAAACTTTCGTGTTTAATTTACGGTTTTGCCGAATATTACGAAGAAAACGAAAAACACGTTATAAAATCAGTTATCGATTATTCTTTAAACGGCGGTGTTATTTTCCCTGTTGACTCTAAGGGTGATAGACACGTTTACGACGATTTTTATAAAGTAGTTAAAGATAATAACATGTCGGGCATGCTCGTTTCATATAAATACCTTGCAATGCCTACCTATAAAGAAGTAATTACCGAGTTTGAAAATAAGGGAATGATAACGGGCGCTGAATACGAATACGTTCGTAAAAACCTTGCCTTTATGGGTTACGTTGGTTTTAATAAAGCAATATCTTTATTTATCCAAGGTAAACATTGGAAAGACGTTGTTCGTGAAATTTCAATAATTAACGAAAACGAAGCGTCAACGTATTTGAAATACATTCCGTCGCAAAACCAACTTCTTGATATAGCGTGGAGAGATTTATCTCTTGACCGTAACGTTGGAAAAGACTCTAAAGAGTTCGATTACGACTCAATCAAACACGTTAACCCAAAAAATATTGAAAAAATATTACAAAAAAATATGTCAATCTTTGCTAAATGCGGTCTTATTGCAAGATATTGCACGCTTGGTGGAGACGACGTTTCAGTTTGGAAAGATTTAAACGTTCAAGAAAAGAGTATTCGTTTAACGGACGCTACTAGAATTATTTCGCACATTCTTCAAACGGAGTATGACCCTGAAGTAAAAGTAATCCCTCTTGCTGAGTGGAAAGATAAAGGCGCCGGCGGACTTTGTTGCGACGGTGGTAAACTTATTTTATACCGTGAAGATTGCGTTGAAGATTACGACTGGACTATTAAAGCGGTAACGCACGAAGTTTTCCATGCCTTCCAGCACACCGCGGTAAATAACGGTTGGCGCGAATGGCATTGGCTTGAACTTGGCGTATCTAAAAACCGTATTCCTGAATGGAGTTATAACTTTGACCATTATCAAGGCAATACGTCGTCAGTTGCGTACAAGATAGAAATTATTGAATGTGACGCGCGCGCTTTTGAAAACGATTGTTTTGAAAAGAGTAGCGGTATTTGGAATACTATTGATTTGGAGTAAAACATTATGAGTAATCATGCAAATATTGACAGTTTTATTACAGACCTTCTTCATATAGAAGACGTTGAAAAAAATAAACTTATCGACCTTGACGGTGGTAATAAATCTAAAACTTTTTACGTTTCTTACGATAATATAGAAAACGTTAGTAGATACATATTAAACGTTATATCAAAGCGTATCGGTAAGCCAGGTAATACCGTTATGCGTAACAGTTCTATGGCTAGTGGAAGCGAGCAAATTATCGGTCAAGAAGTTAACGCTGTTGACTGGTGCGCTGCCGATGGTACGAGAGATGCTAACGCACTTAAAAAGTTTATTATCGACGTATACAAAGAGTTGTCCCTTAAAGGTAATAACCCTTTGTTTTTAAGCGTGGGCGCTCTTGAATGGCAAGTATCGCTTAAAAATAGCGAAATTAAAACGGTTAAATCTCCACTTGTATTATTTCCAATAAAACTTATCCGTTCTGAAAACAATAATACCCCTGTTTATATTGAATTTATAAACGACGATATTTATCTTAATCCGTGTCTTATCGCTAAATTAAGACAAGTTTACGGTGATAAAATCGTTGATGAATTTCCTCATCCGCACGGCGATAAAGTTAGTATCGACGAAGTTATCGAGTGCGAAATTTTAGGTGACGGCGAAAATTATTTTGCTAAGGTAATAGACTACGTTGACCGTCAAAAACGTAGCGATATTAGTACTAACACCGTTTTTAAATTCAATAAAAACACCGTTGCAATATCTGGATACAATCACGACGAATTATGTATGTATTACGATATTAAACGCAACAGAGAAAAAATATATTCTCATAACCTTATTACGAGAATATTTAATAAAAGCGTTCCGCTTGACCCTCCTACGTCAAAACCTGCTCCCGCTCAGTACATATTACCGCGTGACAGCGTTCAAGAAAGAATTATTCGTAGGGTAGTTAACGGCGAGTCTTTAATTATTAAAGGACCTCCTGGAACGGGTAAAACGTTAACGATAACGAATATGATTTCTTCGCTTCTTGCAGCGAATAAGAAAGTCCTTTTATCATCAACTAAAATTGCCGCAATGAACGAAGTTTACGCTAAACTTCCAGAAGAACTTAGAAAATTCGTTATGCTTCTTGATTGTGAAACTGAAAGCCAAGCGGCAAAACTTAACCCGGTTGACATTAAAAAAGAATTTGCCGATTTATTGCAAGAAAGAAAGAACTTTACCGTTGCAAATAACTTGTATGAAGGCTTAGAACTTGGCAAAAAAGAAAAGTCTAACGCCGTAAGATTTTTAAGCGATTACGTTGCTTCAACTTACGATACGACTGACGTTTTAGGTGTAAATTATTATGACGCTCTTAACATTATTTGTAAAATTGACGAAGAGCCCGTTAAGTTTATCGATCCTAAATACGCTTACGTTTTAGATAGAGAAAAATATGTTGATTTATTAAGTAAAGTAGAAGACGCGAGCGAATATTTTAATAAAATTTGTAAAGATCACCTTTACTTTAAAAGCCCACTCGTTCCGTTATATGGAAGAATTCCAAACACCGACTTTGAAAAGGCGTTAGAATTAAACGGCAAAATTAACGATAAAGCGAGTGAAATTTTATCCACTTGCGGTGACGTTTTCTTGGGTATTTCTAACGATTACGGCAAGTTAAAACTTACAACGTTATCGGCGCTTACGTCTAACCGTTATTCACTTCAAGAAATTGACGAAGTGGTAAATCCGTCTAACAAATTGTTGCTTGAAAGCATTGAAAAAGCGTTAAAAGAATATTTAGGCTTAGAAGACGGCGCTAATATTCAAATTATCGATAACGACAAGGTTGACGAAATTAACGGAACTTTAGTTGGCGACGCTATTGATAAAACTCTTTTAAAGAGCGAATTTATTAAAATTTACAACAATCCGTCAGTTTACGCTATTGCTAAAGACGGTAAGAAGTTAGATAAAGTCGTTCAATACGTTAACGAAATTGACGAGCTTCACAAAGAGTTAACTCAAAAACGCGAAGAGTTTTACACTACGTTCGCTAAAGATATTTCTGACGATAATCTTAAACTCGTTGAGGAAGCGACTAAAGAATTAATTAAATATGCCGAACTTTCAGTCGATGCTCCTAAAATGTTCGACTTTAAAGGCAAAAAATACTATAACCTTTTAAAAGGTTTAGGATACGGCAATGAAATTTCGTTTAGAGATATGGTTAACGCTATGGTAGCGTTTAACGAAGTTTCGGTAATTAAAGCAAAGCAAGACGAAAAACATACAAAAATATCCTCCCTTTTAAACATCAAACTTACACCTGATGAAATTTTAACTATTATATATCTCGTTCACAAATCTAACGAAAAGGGTATTGAAGTAGGCGAGTATATTAAGTGGATTTCGTTGTATAAAGACGCTATTTATAGCGCGATAACTAACTCTAATAGCGAAGAAGATTATTCGCTTGATGATTTAATTAAGAGTTACGCTAAACAGGCTAAATTTAACACGTTATTTGATGCCGTTAATAGATACGTTGCAGTTGAAAAAGCAGACGTTGTTAATAAGGCAAAAGGCATTATGTCCCTTCTTGACGTTGTAACTTCTGGTATTTTTGGTAGAGATAGCGCCGTTATTTTAGATAGATTAGAGGGCGTTTACAAAAACGGATTTACTCTTAATAAACAACTTAAAGAATTAGGCTCGTTATTAGTTTTATTTAGAAAACAACACTATGCAACGTACTACACTAACAGTAGTAAAGTTATAATTGACGACCTTAATATTTTCATAAGCGAATCTCGCGATAGAAATATTTTAAGCGCGGTAAACGAATACTTAAACGTTGTAAACGGCGATAATTGGTTACCGCTTGACAATTTCTTTAGACCGTTTGAATACGGCGCAAGAGATACTAAAAACGCTACAATTGTTGAAATTTTCGAGCATTCAATGTATTATCTTGCCGTACAAGCAAGACTTAGCAAACTCGGTTTACAACGCAACGGTCTTGGCGATAAACTTATTCGTGAACTTGAAGCGTTTGAAAAGGGCGAAGGAATGGTTGACAAGGCAACGTTAAAAATTGTTGAAAGTCAATGTATGACAAGGTTAGACCCTAACGACAAGTCGTTTGCGTTCTTAAACGCTGAAAGGGGTAAGGGCGAAACGCTCCGTAAACTTTTCAAAATGTATTCATCGCAAATAATGAAACTTAAAAAATGTTTCATTTTATCTCCGTCAACGGCAAGCGTATTCTTTACTAAAGACGATTTTGCTGAATTTGATATAGTAATCGTTGATGAAGCAAGCCAATTAGAACCAACGTCAATTTTGCCTGTATTATTTAGAGCAAAGCAAGTAGTATTAGTTGGTGACGAATGGCAAATGCCACCTATTAAACACTTCTCGTCAAAGGGCGAAAAGAGAATTTCCGACGGTGAAGGCGATTTTGAAATTTTAAATCCTAACATGTCGGTACTCAGTTTAGCGCTTAGTAACTGCGCTTTCCCTGTAGAACAATTCTTATGTCACTACCGTAGTAAGACGGAAGCGCTTATAGCCTTCTCGCAAAAATTATTCTATCCGTATATGAGAACATTCCCTGCGGCTGTTCCTAAGGCTGAAGGTTTAGGTTTTAAAGATATTTACGTTAGCGAAGCAACTTGTAGCGGTGGCGTAAACGAAAACGAAGCGGTAAAAGTTATTGAAGAACTCAACAATCACTTCAACCTTTATTACGATAATGAAAAGGGAATTTTAAGTCAGTCGGTAGGTATCGTTGGTTTTGGTAAAGAACAAGTTGATTACATTTACGACCTTGTTTTAAAAGACCGTGAACTTAACGAAAAAATTAAAACAGCAATTTCTAATTTTGACGACGTTCCTGAAAAACTTATTTTCTTTAAAACTATTGAAACGGTACAAGGTCAAGAAACAGACCACCTTATCTTATCTCTTACTTATGGTAGAGATAAAAACGGTAAAGTTGTTCAACGTTTTGGTGAACTTAACCGTGGTTTTGACGATAATAAACTTGGTCAATGTATATTCAACGTAGCGGTTACTCGTGCTAAATCATCTGTAACGGTAATTCACTCTGTAACGGCTGAAGAAATTGACAATCCAAGCATTGCTTTCATTAGTGAATACCTTGATATAGTAAGAAAATTCAGTAAAGACGGTAAGGCTCAATTCGTAGGTAAGTCGCTTAGAGATTGTGATGGATTTATCCGTCAAGTTGCCGATTATATAGTAAGTTTAGGCATAAGCGAAGAAAGAATAGTTATAAATTGCGGTGTTACCGAAGGCTCGGTAAAAATACCACTCGTAATTTTATCTGAAGATTTAAGTCAAGCAAGACTCGGCTTATGGTGCGAACAACCGCTTAGCAAAGAGTACGATTACTTAGACTATAACTTACGTTACGTTGGCTCGCTTAGAGCAAGAGGTTGGAATATAGAAAGAATTTATATTCACGACTGGGTAGACAATAACACTTTTGAAAAACAAAAATTAAAAGAAGCGATTAACAAATACGCTTATTAAGGAGGAATAAAATTATGCCAGAATTACAACATGATAAAATAGTATCTGATTCATACGGTGAAATATTTGGTCAAGTTGAAAAAAATCAACACCAAAGAGAAAAAGAAAATAGACAAAAAGAATTTGACCAAAAAATTCTCGTTTTAGCAGATAAGGCAATAGAATTTGAACACAAAGACGAAAACTTATACGTTTTATTAGAAAGTTTCTTAGAAGTTGCTATCGAAATGAAAAACCTTATGGATTCAATGTCTGCTATTAATATTGCAATGGAAACGATTTCAGACGCAGTAGGTTTCCTTGACGCAGCCCTTGCTTTTGACGACGTTTTAATGAACGATTCTCTTCAAGAAAATTACGGTTTCTTTGCAAGACTTAAATTAAAAGCAAAAATGCGTAAAACCATTAGAAATAACCGTGGTAGAATGCTTGCAATTGCAAACTCACTTCAAATGAAGTACACTATGGCTACTGATATGATGAAAGCGTTAACCAAAGTAAGTACGGGATTAAAAGGTTCTATTGCTAAAAAGAATAAAAAGAAAGCCAAAGCAGGTGGTAGCGCGTCTACTACTCCAAGCGCAGCGCAACTTTTCATGGCTGAAAGAAAGAAAACTAACGGCGGTGGAGATGATACTTCAATTCCAGGCGTAAGCGGTTCGGCTATCGGTGGCGGTAGTGGTTCAGGCGTTGGCGACATTGGCGACATTTTATAATAGGAGGCAATTATGAGCGGAATAGGAAAACCAAACGGTAATGGTAAAAACGGTAAAGTAGACCCAAATGAAGATTCAGTTGCATTGAAACAGCAATTCCAAGAAGCAACTGATGAAATTCGTAAAGTAATTGGTGGAAAGAAAGATAAATCTCAACTTTCTAACGAAGAAAAAAGAGAACTTGCTCTTTTATATTCAAAAGCGGCAAGCCTTGCTAAAAAAATAGCGGATACGGTAACCGACTCTGAAGAAACTCAAAAGTTTAAAGAAAATTATAAGCGTTTAATGGATAAAGCCGAAAGTTTTGGTTCGGCAAGAAAAAACACTATTCCTACCACTACGCTTGAAGACGTTAAAGGTCTTGATAACGTAAAAGCGCTTGTAGAATCTTTCTTATATATGGCTCAACACCAAAGCATTTTAGAGGCTTACAATATGAAAGGTGGTCTTGGTATGCTTTTATTTGGCGCGCCGGGTACTGGTAAAACAATGATAGCCGAAGCAATTGCTAACAGAATGCAATGGCCGTTATTCGTAGTAACTCCGTCTGACATTTTCAAGTCGTACGTTGGTGAATCTGAAGCAGCGGTTAAACAACTTTTCAAAGAACTTGAAGCATGTCCTGAAGGCGCCATTTTATTCGTTGACGAATGTGAATCAATCTTCTCAAAAAGAACTTCTGACACTAAAGACTATAAGTCGGCGGTAACTAACGAACTTTTACAACGTATCAACGGTTTTGGCGTTGATGGCTCTAAGCGTATTTTAATTGGTGCAACAAACCGTCCTGACCAAATCGACCCAGCGTACCTTCGTTATAAACGTTTCTCACACTTAATACACGTTACACCGCCTGATACTATTGCTAAAAAAGCAATTATTGAAAGCAAACTTAAAAAGATTCCAACTGAAGGCGTTAGCGTTGACGACGTTTTACTTATGACAATGCGTTCTTCAACTGAAACTACTTCTATTGGTGACGTTGAAGTTGCCGATGCTTACTATTCTTCAGCCGACCTTTGCGGTGCATTAGAAGAAGCAAGCCGTCTTGCAATTGAAAAACTTGTTGCAACTAAGTCTGAAGTTGTTATACCTGTTACAAGAGATATGTTTGAAACAGCCTTCAACAAAATACCCCCAAGTATTTCCGCTAAACTTTTAGAAGCATACGATAAATTCCGTGAAGACCCATCGCTTCTTGATAAGTATTATGGCGTTCGCTAATTTTAAAGTGATATAAACGGCGTTAGGCGTTGTTTCTATAAAATATTGTTGACCACGATGACCAACAAGGTCAATCGTGTCCAAAATATTTTATGAGCCTAGC
>CALDOZ010000039.1 GCA_937912025.1 uncultured Clostridia bacterium
TATCTATATGCGGCAAATGATGCAGGAGCATGTGAAATTTGTTGAGCAGGCAAAAAATGATGCCATTGCGGCAAATGTGGCAAAAAGTCGATTCCTTGCAAATATGTCACATGAAATAAGAACTCCTTTGAATGCAATCATCGGATTGGCTAATCTGATGCGGCTTTCCGGTGAAGGGGATCCTGTGACGCAGAAAAATATTTCCAAAATTGATTCTTCTGCTAAATTTTTATTATCGATCGTCAATGATATCCTTGATATGTCAAAAATAGAAAGCGGCAAGATCCAGATCGAAAGCAGGCCTTTTTCTATGGATAATCTGCTGCGGCAGCTGAGCAATATTTTTCTGGTGATGGCGGAAGAGAGGAAAATCAAATTACAGTTTAAATGCTGTTTTACACATAAAAATTACCCCAGAAGGGGCAAAAATCACGAAAAGCGAAGGAAAAGAACCTCAATTGGTATCACAATTGAGGTTCTTTTTTGGTTGCGGAGGTGGGATTTGAACCTCACGACCTTCGGGTTATGAGCCCGACGAGCTACCAAGCTGCTCCACTCCGCGATGACAAAAATCATTTGGCGCTTACATCATCGCCTAATGCTTGAATATAATACCTAAAATTTTGAGTTTTGTCAAGCGTTTTTTTGTTCTTTTTAAAAATATTTACCACTTTTATTTGTGCTAATGGTTTTTTTGTGTTAAAATGCTTGTATAGGAGTTATTGTTATGAATATTGCTATTATTACGGGCGCTTCCTCAGGAATGGGAAAAGAATTCGTCCTTCTTGCAGATAAACGTTACGATTTTGACGAGATTTGGGTTATTGCTAGACGTAAAGACCGTTTAGAACAGTTGCAATCACTTGTAAAAACTAAAATTGTGCCTATCGCATTAGATTTAACTGACGTTAACAGTTTTTCTATTTTAAACGAAAAATTAGCCTTAGAACAACCAAACGTAAAACTGCTTGTAAATTGTAGCGGTTACGGTAAATTCGGCTTGTTTGAAAACTCTACCCCGTCAGACAATGCCGGAATGATAGACCTTAACTTAAAATCTCTTATCTTAATGACTCAAACCGTTCTTCCTTATGTAAAAGAAGGCGGAAAAATTATTGAACTTGGCTCAATCTCCGGCTTTATGCCAATAGCCCACGTTGGCGTGTACGCCGCATCTAAAGCGGGCGTTTTGAGTTTTTCTGAGGCGCTTGCTAAAGAACTTAAACCTAAAAAGATTAAAGTTTTATGCGTGTGTCCTTACTGGGTTAAGACGGAATTTTTTGACCGCGCTCACGAAAAAGAGCACGTTAAAAAATACGACGTTATGTACGAACCTTCATTTATCGCCCTTAAAGCGTACAAAACTATTGACAAAACTAACAAACACTACGTTGTTCCCGGCGCTTATGCAAAACTAATACGAGTTTTTGCTAAAATTTTACCACATAAATTAATGATGTGGATAATAAGCCTTGCAATTAAATTTGAAAAATAATATGAAACTTTTAAACGTATCATTCGGCGATAAAATTGCCGTTGCAGTATCCGGTGGAAAAGATAGTATGTGTCTGCTCCACTCGTTACTTAATAAAAAACAACAATTAAATCTTGAAATTATTGCCGTTAACGTTGAGCATAATATTCGCGGAAAAGATAGTGTAAGCGACAGTCTATTCGTTAAAAATTACTGCGAAAAAGTAGGGGTTTTTCTATATCAAAAAAGCGTTGACGCTCCACTATATAGCAAGCAAAACAAACTCCCGTTAGAAGAAGGCGCTAGAATTTTACGCTACGGCGTTTTTAAAGACGTTTTAACCGAGTTTAAGGGCTTTAAAATAGCAACCGCCCACCATAAAAACGACCTTTTAGAAAGCGTTTTATTTAACCTTTTTAGAGGCACGGGGCTTAAAGGTTTAAAAGGTATTGAAAAGGTAACTGAGGCTATCGTTCGCCCTTTAATTAACGTTTCTCGTGAAGAAATTGACGAGTATGCAAAACTAAACGACGTTCCTTACGTTGTAGACCAAACTAATTACGACGTTGAGTATTCAAGAAATTATCTTCGCCACAAGATTATTCCGCATATTTTAGAAAAATTCCCCCACTCATTAGATAGCGTTTACCGTCTTAGCGAAACAGTTGAAGAATGTGAAGATTTTATTAAAATTTCCGCGGAAAAGTGCGTATTTTTATATAAAGGCAATTATGCGGTTAGCATAGATTGTCACCCGGCAATTTTTAAACGCGCGGTAATTATTGCCTTAAAAAATAGTGGCGTTATTAAAGATTACGAAAAAATTCACGTTGATAGCGTTTACAATTTATCTAAGCAAAATAACGGCGACGAAGTTAGTCTTCCTAGCAATATAACCGCCGTAAAGGTGTACGATAAAATTGTGTTTTATAAAACTAAAAACACAAAAACTCAAAAGGAAACGCCTTTTTGCGTAGGCGAGTTTGCTTTTGGCGATGCCGTTGCCGTAATACAACAAACAAACTCGTTTGCCCCAAGCGATTATTTGACGTTTGACGGCGATAAAATACCAAACGACGCGGTTATTCGCGCGCGTAAAAACGGCGACGTTTTTACAAAGTTTGGCGGAGGAACGAAAAAACTCAAAGATTATTTTATTGATAAAAAAATTCCCGTTAAAGAACGCGACCTAATTCCCGTAATTGCAAGCGGAAACGAAGTGTTGGTAATATTTGGGTTAGAAATTAGTGAAAACGTAAAAATTACCGAGAAAACCACTAATTTTTGCATAGCATATTTAAAATAAAAACGCTTGTTTGGCGTAAAAATAATTAAAAAGTGGCTTAGCCATAAAACGATTTAAAATAAAAGGAGATTATTATGAGCAACGAAAAAGACTTTATTGAAGATGATGATATTATCACCCTTCTTAGCGTAAACGGCGAAGAAATTGACTTTGTTGAAATTGCGGGCATTAAATTAGATAGCGGATTTTACGCAATTTTACAACCTGTTGAACTTCTTGAAGGCATGGATGAAGACGAGGCGCTCGTTTTTGAAGTAACTACTGACGATGAAGGCGAAAATCACTTTGAAATTTGTACTGACGACGATATTATTGACGAAGTTTTTGCCGAATACAACCGCTTACTTGACGAAGCAAACAACGACTAAACTAATCTCCCACCGTTTTTAGTGTAGTGGGGAGTTACATTTAAAAATTTAAGCCAACGCTTAATGCGTTGGCTTTTTAATTGTTTACAATTTAAGTTTACGAATAAAGTAGGCTGGCGAACAACTCCACGCGTGGCATAAACTGTTATTCATTCTATCGCCATACGGTGAAAACTCAGGATCACTTGGAACGTATACTTCGTAAAACGTATCCGCTCCACGATTAATCATTCCGCCCCAAAACTCTTTAATTGTACAAACGGCTAAGTCGTTAAGCCCTATTTTAAACATTGCTTCTAAAACGTAATGCCACATATACGGGGTAAATGGTTGCTTTGCGTCTTTGTTATTTAGTCTTGATTTTAAAAGATTTTGCGCTTTTTGTAAAAAATATTGTTGTTTGTCGGTTAATTGTTTAGCTTGCATTGAAACACCCAACTTAATTGTTTTCTTGTTTGTTTGAAACTGCCGTGTCTAAACTTTTGCCAAACACGAAAAATCTTTGATATAAAAACTCTGTTGTGAAGTTTATAACCATATTTATAGCGGTAACTAAATATTCGTTCCAATTTATACTTGTTAAATAAAATTCAAGCAAAGTTGAAAGCGGTGTAAACACGGCGTAATAGCACGCAACTTTTATCATTGCGATAGGAACGTTAGTTGCCGACTTAAAAGTAAATTTGCGGTTAAACGTGAAATTCCAAACAACCGACAAAACGAGCGCTATTAAATAACTAACCCAATACTCTAAGCCCGCAAGTTCGTTAAGTAACGTAAATACTCCAATTTGAATTACCCCGGCGCTTATTGAAAACAAAAAGAATTTTACTCCTCGAATAAGTTCGGCTTTTTTATTTTTATCCATGCTTTCTCCTTTTATTTAGTAAGAAGCATAATAGCCTCTTTGTAAATATCGTAACACAAGCAGTAGTTTTTTAAAGACTGCTTTTCATTTGGTATATGCGCATCTTCATCAAACGACGCACCAAACGCTACTCCGTTTTGTATCGCCTTTGCATACGTTCCGCCACCTATTGCGATAGCCTCGTCGTTTCTCCCCGTTTTTTTGTTGAAAACGTCTAAAAGCGTTTTGACAAGTTTACCGTTTTTATCGTTATAAAGTGGTGATTGATAATGAAGTTCGGTATAATTACCTATTTTTGCTAATTGGCTTTTAATATAATCAAGGTTTTTAGTTGACGGGTATCTTACGTCCGTTTTTATATAAACTTTACCATCGTCAAACGTTATTACGTTAGGCGAAAAAGTCAAATTACCCGTTTGGTCTGATATGTCTTTAATACCCGTTGCGTTTTCAAACAAATTGTTATAGTCATTAATTGAAAACTTATCAATCTCCACCAAAAATTTAAGCGCTTTTTTTATTGCGTTATCGCCAAGCTCGGGGGTAGAACCGTGCGCCGTTTTTCCGCTAAAAACATACTCGCCTTGAACGTATTCGCCGTTAAAACAACGGGCTTTTTCAAGGAGTTTTTCACCATCGTTAAGTTTTATAGCAACTTTATCGCACACCATATTAACGCGGTCGCCACCTAAGATATTAATTATTCCGCCACCAACGTTAAAAGTATATTCAACGTGATAAATACCCTTTTCAGCATAAATTACTGGAAACTCGCCGTCTGGCGTAAACCCTTCGCGCGGAAAAGTAGCAACTTTTTTATAGTGTTCAATACAACCCCAACCGCTTTCTTCATCCGTCCCAACAATGAGTTTGATTTTTCTGTTAGGTTTAAATCCGCTATCTAAAAGTTCTTTCATTGCATACAAGCAAATTACCGCCGGGCCTTTATCGTCTATAACTCCCCTGCCGTATAAATACTCTCCGTCAAAAGACAACGTATACGGTTGATATTTCCACGACGCTATATCGCCTTCTGGAACAACGTCAAGATGGGCTAAAATTGCAAGCCCGTCTTCATCGCGACCTTCACCGTAAACGACTTCGCCAATATAATTATCGTAATTAACCGTTTCAAAACCCAAACTTTTAGCAATATTTAAAAAATACGTTAAACATTTTTTAGGTCCTTCGCCAAAAGGACAATCTGCTGTACTTTTCCCTTTAACGCTTTTTATTTCCATAACGCTTTTTAGCGTGTGTAAAGACTGTTTTATATATTTGTTCATGTTTTCTCCTTATTAAAATTTTAACATATTTTATATTTTAAGTAAATTAAGTATAATATATTTTTGCAAAATTATTTATTTTATGTTAAAATATTAAAAAATACGGTAAGGAAGAAAAATGGAAGGTAAAAATATTCACGAAGGGCATAGAAAACGCTTAAAAACTAAATTTATTACTTTTAGCGACGTTTTATCAGATCACGAACTTTTAGAATTATTGCTTGGTTATTCTATTTCGCGTAAAGACACTAACGAGCTTGCTCATAACTTAATTGCTCAGTTTGGTAGTTTAAGCGAAGTGTTAAATAAGCCCGTTGACGTTTTGCAAAGTGTAGACGGCGTAGGCGAACACACCGCGTGTTTGTTGTCGCTTACGGGCGCGCTTAATAAAAGACTATCTAATGAAAAACAAACGAAATCATCAAGTGTTTGCACTATTAACGAAGCAAAAAGTAGACTTATTAAAATTTTTGAAGAAGCAGAACGCGAAATTTTTTACGCTTTGTTTTTGAATAAACAAGATAAGGTTATTAATTTTATTAAGATTGACGGCAACAGTAAAACTCACGTTGAACTTAACGTTTTAGACTTTACAAAACATCTTGTGCTTAATAAACCGCACGCTGTAATAATTGCGCACAACCATTTTTCAAAATATCCTTTCCCAAGTGAAGATGATGACAAAACTACTGCTAAACTTTATAGCATAATGCAACTATACGGCGTAAATTTTTACGACCATATTATAGTTAGCGGTAACGAAATTTACAGTTATTTCTACGATAACCGACTACAAAACATTAAAAACACCGTAAACAAAAACAATATTTAGGAGATTTATATGAAAGTTAGAACAAGATTTGCCCCAAGTCCTACAGGCTTTATGCACCTTGGCGGTTTAAGAACAGCGCTATACGCTTACCTTTACGCTAAACACAACGGCGGTGATTTTATTCTCCGTATAGAAGATACCGACCAAGGCAGATACGTTGAAGGTGCAACCGAACTTATTTATTCTTCACTTAAAGAGTCTGGTATGGTATACGACGAAGGCCCGGACGTTGGTGGTAACTTTGGTCCATATATTCAAAGTGAAAGAAAAAACATTTATCTTGAATACGCTAATAAACTTATTGAACTTGGTGGAGCGTACTACTGCTTTTGTTCTAAAGAACGTTTAGAATCTCTTACCGATAAAAACGGCAACAGAAAATACGATAAGCATTGCCTTAAACTTTCAAAAGAAGAAATTGAAAGCCGTATAAAAGCGGGCGAGCCTTACGTTATTCGTCAAAACATTCCTACAAACGGAAAAAGTTCTTACGACGATTTAATTTACGGCACTATCGAAGTTGATTACGACGAACTTGAAGACAATATTTTAATTAAGTCTGACGGTATGCCAACTTATAACTTTGCTAACGTTATTGACGATCACTTAATGGGAATTACGCACGTTATTCGTGGAACTGAATACCTTTCTTCAACGCCAAAATACAACCTTATGTACGACGCTTTCGGTTGGGAAAGACCTGTTTATATTCACCTTCCGCCTATTATGAAAGACGCTACTAGAAAACTTTCTAAGCGCTACGGCGACGCTAACTTTGACGATTTCGTTAAAAAAGGTTACGTTGAAGAAGCAATTATTAACTACGTTGCTCTTTTAGGTTGGTGTCCTAAAAACAATCTTGAAAAAATGGACATGCAACAAATGATAGAAAATTTTGACTTAACAGGCATTTCAAAATCACAATCTATTTTTGACGAAGTAAAGTGTAAATGGCTTAACGGCGAATATTTAAAAGCGATGGACGATGAAGAATTTACTAAACGCGCCGTTGAGTTTATGAGCGAAGACCTTAAAAAATTCGACGCTTATAAACTTTGCAAACTTATTAAATCGAGAATTGAAATTTTATCTGATATTCCTTCAAAACTCGACTTTTTAGTAAACTACGTTGCGCCAAGTAGCGAACTTTACGAAAACGCAAAACAAAAGTCAACAGCGGCACTTGCTAAACAACTTATTCCGTTAATTATTGATAAAATTCCCGCTATTGAAAACTTTAAAAACGATGATATTTTCTCTACGATGTCTGAAATAGCCTTAGAGCAAGAAATTAAAACGAAAACACTATTTTACGTTATGAGAATTGCTTTGACAGGCCTTGAAGTTACACCTGGCGGAGCAACTGAAATTGCCGAAATTTTAGGTAAAGACGAATGCGTTAATCGTTTAAAAACCGCCCTTTTAAGTTTATAAAAAATTGTCCCGTCTTGAACTATCAAGACGGGATTTTATTACGTTGTTTTTTAAGTAGTAAATTTCTTTAACCACGTTCCTTTAACGTATCTTGGAATAAAGAATATTATTCTAAACACCCAATCTAAGAACATTGAAAACCACACGCTATATACGCCAAAATTAAACGCGTACGCCAAAACGAAACTTAAACCGACACGGAACACCCACATTGCTATCATTGAAATTGCGGTGGTAAAATTAACGTCGCTTGCCGATCTAAACGCTTGTGGTAAAACAAAGGCTATTGGCCATATTAAACAAACCATAATACTGTGCATAAAAATTAAATTTGTGCAAAGTTCTGTAGATTGCGGTTCTAAGTTATATAACCCTATAAAAAAGGACGAGAACACGCATAGTATAATTGATACGACGTACATTCCAACGTACGCTATACCCACAAGTTTTTTAGTGTTTTGCTTTGCTTGTTTTAACTCGCCAGCGCCTACGCACTTACCAACAATGGCTGTTACGCCAGCGCCTACCGCGTTACCTTGCGCGTACTGAAAATTACATAGTGAGTTTGCTACTGCGTTTGCCGCTATACTTGCCGTGCCAAAACCTGATACTAAACTTGTTAAAAGCACTCTACCTATTTGGAATACGCTATTTTCAAAACCGTTAGGAATGCCTATTGCGCAAATTCTTTTTATTAAACTACCACTAAATTTATATTTAAATAATTTTTCAATTTTTACAACGAGTTTTTTGCTTGTTAAAACGTATGATAAAAGAAATACCGTTGCAACGACGTGAGATATTAGCGTTGCTATGCTTGCTCCTGCAACACCCATATTAAACCCGTAAATTAACGTGGCATTTCCACCCAAATTTATAAAATTACATATTACGGAAAATATCATAGGCATTTTCGTTTCGCCCTGCGCCCTACAAATTGCCGCGCAAGAATTTCTTAAGCCTATAAACGGATAGCATAGCGTTGTAAAAAAGAAGTACGTTAACGCGCTTTGCATTACGTCGGACTCAACCTTACCAAACACTAAATTTAAAATTTCAGCGCGAAAAACAAAACATAAAACGCCAACAAACGTTGCAAGCGTCGTTACTAAATAAAGTAATTGTTTTGCCGATTCCTTTGCCTCGCTCTCGTCTTTTCTACCAAGCAACTGCGCTATAACAATTGCTCCACCCGTTGCCATTGCCGTAAAAAAGTTTATAAACAGCACGTTTATAGAAGAAACCAATGAAACGCCCGAAACTGCGTTTTCGCCAACAACCGAAACCATTACCGAATCAAGCATTCCTACGGTGATAGCTAAAATTTGTTCTATTAAAATTGGGAATATTATTTTAAATATATCTTTATTGTTAAATAACATAATTTCTCTTTTGTTTAATTTATGCAAAATAATTACTCTTTGCTATTTTTTATATTTTTAACGTTAATATTTCTCTATAAATTGTTAGCGGTTTAATTATATCACTATAAAATAAAAAACGTTATCATTTTTCCGTAAAATTCTTGCACAAAAGATAGATTTGAGATATAATACAAGAAAAACTAAACTTGCTTGCAAGGGTTTAGTTTTTCGATGTTTTTCAATTAAGAAGTTGCGATTGCGTTAGCAAGCGTAGCAAAACGTAGTTTTGAAAGATTTTTACGAAGTAAAAAGATTTAACTTCTTAATTATAATACATTATGTTAGCGTTTTGCTTGCAAGGGTTTAGTTTTTCGACGTTTTTCAATTTAGAAGTTGCGATTGCGTTAGCAAGCGTAGCAAAACGTAGTTTTGAAAGAATTTTGTAGCTAATTTTAAAAAGGTGTATATGAGTTACGTTATTGATAAGGTAGGAAATTTAAGAAAAGGGTTTAATTATCACTCGCACGATAATTATGAAATTATTATATTTACAAACGGATCGGCAACGTTTAATTATGAAAAGTCTTCATATATCGTAAAAAAAGGCGACGTGTTAATTATTCCAAGTAACGTTTTGCATTGTATTACGTCAGACGCTCCTAATTATGAATACTATTACGTTTCAGGCATTAATTCTCCATATATAAACAATTTACAAACTAAAATTATTCGTTCTATAATAAATGAAGACGCTATTAGTTTAATTAAACTTATATACTTAAACAGATATTCTTCTATCGCCAATTATTTACAGTCGCTTATAGACGCCTTGATTTTACTAATTTCTAATAACGTTGACTACGTTGACGATATAACCACGTCAATCAACGCCATTATAAAAGAAATTACCCAAAACTTTGAAAACCCCGAATTCGACGTTACTAAACTTCTTAATAAAAGTGGTTATTCTGAAGATTATATAAGAGCGATTTTTAAAAAAATTACTGGGAAAACCCCCAATAAATTCTTAACTGACATTAGAATTAACCACGCAAAAAAACTTATTGCAAACTACAAAAATTCCGCATCGCTTTACGCTATTGCTGAACTTTGCGGATATTTCGACTACCCTTACTTTTCACGAAAATTTAAGGCGGTTACAGGTATTTCACCACAACAATATAAGGAATTATTAAACGATAATTAACGCTATGAATACTAGATATTATGAAGATTTAGCGCTTTATTATATTTTAGGCGCAATAAAAAAACTTAATAACACCGATATAGACTACTTTTTAAATAAAAGCGTTGAAAGTTTAACTTTAGACGATAAGACTACTCTTTTTAATTTTGCTAAGCGAAACGATTTTAAACTACATTATTTTAAAAAAAGTGAAAGAATTCTTCCGCGCATTCATAAAGTTTTAAGTTTTTTAAAGGGCGTTTGTTTTGAAAGTTTACTTGACGTTGGTAGTGGTCGTGGCGCGTTTTTAATACCGTTTTTAAACGATTTTCCTTTTATAAAAACAACGAGTATTGACGTTTTAGATCATCGCGTTGATATGCTGTCTTGCATAAAAGACGGGGGGTTAGAAAACTTATCCGTTTTAAAAAGTGATATTGTAAACGACTTTATTCCCCCTAAAAGCGTTGACGTTGTTACCTTGCTTGAAGTTTTAGAGCATATTCCAAACGTAAAAAAAGCCATAGAAAACGCAGTAAAAATTGCAAAAAAATATATTATTGTAACCGTTCCGTCAAAGGAAGACGACAACCCCGAACACATTCACTTATTGGACAAACAAACTTTAACTAATTATTTTAACGAATGTGGCGTAACTAATCTTTCTTTCGACGGCGTTAACGGGCATTTGTTTATGGTAGGTAAATTATGACGTATGATTATAAAATTTTAAAATATCCACGCACTCCGCATTTACAAGGCTCTAGACTGCAAGCGGGAGACGAAGATTTAAGTCAAATTCCCTTCGAAGAAATTTTTAATAAAAACATAGTTGTTGAAGAAAAAATAGACGGCGCAAACTCGGCAATTTCTTTTGACGGCGATGCCAATTTATTAATACAAAGCAGGGGGCATTATTTGATTGGCGGATACCGTGAACGACACTATAATTTATTAAAACAATGGGCAAACCTTAACCGCGACTTATTTTTTGACGTTTTAGGTGAAAGATATATTATGTTTGGCGAATGGATGTACGCTAAACACACCGTTTTTTACGACGCCTTGCCCGATTATTTTATGGAATTTGATATCTTTGATAGGCAAAACGGCGTGTTTTTAGACACCCCATCAAGAAAACGTATAACTGAAAAATTAAAAATCGTTAGTTCCGTACCCGTGTTAAAGTCGGGCGTGTTTACAAAAAAAGAGCAAATTCTATCATTATTAACAAACTCAAATTACATAACGACTAATCACCTTGAAAACCTAAAAACCCAAGTAAAAAAAGGTGGCTACAACGAAGAAAAAGTATTAAGAGAAACCGACCCGTCTATGCTTATGGAAGGTCTATATATTAAAATGGAAGAAAACGGCGAAGTTAAAGGCCGTTATAAATACGTTAGAGCATCTTTTTTGCAATGCGTAAATTTATCTGAAGGACATTGGCAATCACGCCCAATAATTCCAAACTTAGTAAAAAATGATAACAACTACTAACACTAATTACAACTTAATAAAAAATCTTATTCCTAAACAAACTACAAAAATTGATTGGGACGCTTTTTATAACACTCCCCTTGCTCCTTTTTTGATAAGAATGGAAAAAACTCCACAAGACGCAGTTTTTCACGGCGAAGGTAACGTTTTAAACCACACTAAACTTGTTTTAGAAAATTTAATAAACTTGCCTGAATATCAAAACTCAACTAATTTTGATAAAGAAGTTTTGTTTTTGTCCGCCATGCTTCACGACGTTGGTAAAATTAAACGCACTAAAATAGACGGAGAGCAAATAACGTCAAAAGGCCATTCCTTTTACGGCTCGTTAGTGGCGCGTGAGTTTTTATGGAAAACTCTTGGTTTATGTGGTAACGAAAGCGCTCAAAATTTACGAGAAAGCATTTGTTTATTAATAAAATATCATTCCTTTCCGCCGTATAGTATTAAAGAAGAAAACAGCGTCAAAAAACTTTTAAAAATATCTTCAAACGGCGAACTTGTTAGCGGTTTTAACTTGAAAAAATTATACACGCTTGAAAAAGCAGACGTTTTAGGCAGAAAAAGTAGCGACCAAAATATACAACTTGAAAAAGTCGAATACTTTAAAATGCTTTGTGAAGACAATAATTGCTACGAAAAGCCTTTTAAATTTTCTTCGCCTTTTACGATGCGTTGTTATTTTTTAGATAAAACTAATTGGCAAAACGATAATTTATTTAAAAACAGTTGGGGTGAAGTTATTTTATTATCAGGACTTCCCGGCACAGGAAAAGATACTTATATACAAAAAACGTTTGATTTGCCCGTAATTTCTTTAGATGAAATTAGAAAAAATCTTAAAGTTTTACCAACGGATAATCAAAGCGCCGTTATATATACAGCGCACGAAAAAGCAAAGGAATTTCTAAGAAAAAAACAGTCTTTTGTATGGAATGCAACCAATATAACTACTGAAATTAGAAGTAAACAAATTTCTCTTTTTGAAAGATATAACGCATCGGTAAAAACTGTATTTTTAGAAACGGACGTTCAAACACAGTTATATAGAAACAAAAACCGCCCTGACGTTGTTCCTGAAAACGTTTTAGATAAAATGCTTAGTAAACTTGAACTACCCGAGCGCTATGAATGTGAAACGGTTGAATATCTTTTTACTTAATTACTTTTACTAAACCTATCTTTTACTCTATTTAAAATTTTTGCATTAAAAAACGCTTTACGTTTTGTAAAGCGTTTTAATTTTGTTTAGTTTTTAAGAAAGAGCGATTGACGCTAATGCTTCTTGAATTAATGGAAGATTTAATACAAAATTCATAAGTTCGTTAAAGATACAAGTTACAGGTTCGCCGTCTACTACTGGCGCTAAAAGAGCGTTAAACCATTCTGCTCCTAAACCAGTTAAAAGAACCGTTGCCACGATAAGTAACGCTAAACCTTCAACTAAACCTAAAATACCTCCTAAAAGTTTGTCAACTTGTTTAATAACTGGAAGTTCAGTAAGTTTATTGAAAATACCTTTAATAATCTTAAATACGATAAGCGCTATTAAGAATATTAAAATGAAACTTACTGCAATAAAGAACCAACTTGTAAGAGTATTAACGATTGTATCAACGATAGTTGTAAATTCTTGACCAACTAAAGTAACGATTGATTCGTGTAAGAATGCAGGAATAGTAGACGTTTCTAAAGCAGCGCGTAACGACGCTTCATCAGTAACACCGTTAAAACTATCACTAACCAAACCGTTCCACCAACCGTTAACGGTAGTAACAAGGTCAGGGAAAGAATCAGAAATGAAAGTTGCAACGTGAGTACAAGTTAATACAGCGATAACGATAGCAGCAACCCAACCAAGAAGTGATAAAACTTGACGGAAAAAGCCTTTTACCATACCAATGATAAAGAATATTAACAAAATACCGAGAGCAATCGCGTCGATAATCGCAATATTAACGTCGCCAATAGCAAATGTAGACATTAAATTCAACATATTTCCTCCTTTAAGCCTTTATGGCTTAATATAGTAATTTCTTTTTGTAAACACAGTATATCACACAAAAACTTAACTGTCAACACTGTGTGACAATAAATTCTACGTTAAAAACTAAAAAAACATACCTATAGATTGATTTTTGACAATATTATTTTAATTAAACGCTTTTAACGTTTAAATTTAATAACTTTTGTCTATAATTTTTTTATGAATAAATTTGTGTATAATTATTTTTCTTCCTTTGCTGAAAGTTCTATAAAAGACAGTCTTTCTCTTGTTTACAACACAAGCGTACCAGTCATAGTTTGTATTGGCTCTGACCTTGCAATCGGCGATAGTTTAGGTCCTTTAATAGGCACTATTTTATCAAAAACGTTGCAAGGTAAAGCGTACGTTTACGGAACGTTGACGTCACCCGTTACCGCAAAAGAAACGGCAACAATATCAAAAACTATACGCCTTTTACACCCAAAATCAAAAATTTTAGCAATTGACGCTGGCGTTGGAGAAAAAGCGGACGTCGGACTTATAAAAGTTGGCGATTACGGAATAAAACCGGGGCTTGGAGTTAATAAAACTCTACCAATTATTGGCGACGCTTCTATTATCGGAATTGTTGCCGAAAAAAACAACGCTCTTGCAAATATTACTTCTTCAACAAGGCTTAACTTAGTTTATAATATGAGTAACGTAATTGCAAATGCTATTCAAAAATATTTAGCGTAATTTAAAAACTACTTATAAAATAAACAATAAAGTTTTTCTTTTACACTTTTATAAACTAAATAATTAATAAAAACCGCCCTATAATGCGGTTTTTTATTGTTCTTTATTTGTTTTTTATAACTTTTTTCTCTTTTATAAAATAAAAGCCCGTTATTTCAACTTGAATTGAATAACGGGTATTTTTTATTTATTGCTATTTCCAAGGAAAGTTCCAAATCCAAGCGGTTTTTTATCAACTTTTTTAACTTCGTCACGCTCGCCTTTGTTTCTTCCGCCGTTTTTATCAAATCTTCCCTTTTTATCGTTTTTACCGTAAGGTTTTAAATTATTAGGAATAATTACAATATAACGGTTTGGCTCAGTTCCTTGACTTTCAGTTTTAACGTCTTTATTTTCACTTAAAGCAGAATGAATAATTCTTCTTTCAAACGGGTTCATAGGTTCTAAAGTAACTTTTCTACCCGTTTTAACTGCTTTATTAGCAAGTTTGTTTGCTAAGTTTTTTAACGTTTCTTCTCTTTTTGTGCGGTAGTTTTCACAATCTACAACAACTCTTTTATATTCACTGTTTCCTATATTTGCAACTGCGCCCGCTAAAGTTTGAAGAGCGTCAAGCATTTCTCCGCGATGACCTATTAAAGTAGACGAAGCGGTAGTTATAAGGTTAATAACTATATTATCGCCGTCTTCAACAACTTCGCTTGATGCAGGAATTTTTAATAAATCGAATAATCCGTCAAGAAATTTAGTTGCTCTTTTACTATCTTCAATTTTAAGTTCCACTAAAACTTTTGCTTTTTTACCGCCAATACCAAGAACACCTTTCGTTGGTTCTTCAATAACCGTTATATTACATTGTTCTTTTGTAGCGCCAAGGTCTTTCAAACCTTCTTCAATAGCCGCTTCAACGGTTTTTCCGTAATAATAACTCATTTTATTAATCCTTTTTTTCTTTATTTTTTAAAAGATGACCATATCTCTTTTGATATTTTTCCTCTTCTTCTTTTATAATTTGCTTTTCAAACTTCTTTTCCATAATTTTATTTATAATTATAGTTGAAAGCATACTAAATACGGTACTTACTACAAGATAAATTGAAAATGCCGCCGAATAGAAGAATGAGAATATACCAAACATAATAGGCATCATCCACGTCATCATTTTAGTAGTTTGAGCAGCTTGACCATTCATACCGTCTACCGATTGAAGTTCCATTTGCGCTTTTTGGCTCTTACTCATTACAAGTTGAGAAACAAGCATCGTGCCTATTGATAATACTACTAAAATAAGATAACCGTTTATATTATCTTTTTCTTCGTTTAATAATTCAGAACCCGTTAAAAGCTTAAAATTACTTTCATTTTCTATGAAATGGTTTTCTAATTTAGTAGAAGAACAGCCTTCTGAATAAGATAATAAAGTTTCTCTTTCATCTATTGAAATAAACGACTTTTTCCAAGGTAAATCGCCTATCCAAATATTTTCAACCCATAAAAATTTATATTTTTTTATTTCTTCTTTATAGGTTAATGCGGCAGAATCTTGCGCTTTTTTAATAATTAATTGGACTTCAGTGTCCGTTAAATCAAAAGTATCTTTTTTTAATACTGTTTTTAATTTTTTATTATCACCTTCGCCAACGTATACTAACTCGTAATCGTCACTATAATTATCTTCAATTTCTTTTACAACCGTATTATTGTAAGAATACGCCATTTGGTTGTAAATTTCTAAGTTAGAGTAAGTTGAGAATCTATTAAAAGACGAAATAACTATAATAAAGAATACTAAAGTAACTATCGTTGGTAAACAAGACGCTAACGCCGAATATCCTTCTTTTTTATAAAGAGCCATCATTTTTTGAGAATAAAGTTCTTTATTATTAGCGTATTGTTTTTGTAACTTTTCAAGTTCAGGACGCATTTTTTCCATTTTTAACGCGTTCTTTTTAGTAGATGCGCGTGAATAAATGTCAAGAGGTAAAGGTAAAATTTTTAAAATTAACGAAAATAATAAAATACCTAAACCAATCATTCCTCCAAAAGAGAATAACTCAATTACGTCTTTAACGAATTTATCTATTCCTTCTAAAGGAACAGAAAATATACCACTTTCTTCAAAAACGGTTAAAGCAGTACCTGCTAAAATATTAATTACATTCATATTATACTCACTATCAATTAAACTAACGTTTAATTTTATAAAATATTAAAATTTTACTATAAAACCCATTTTAAAACTTCAGGATCGTCAGGAACAGGGTCAAATCCACCTTTTGCAATAGGGTTACACCTTAAAATTCTCCATACAATTAAAAACAAAGCGTCGAATAATTTACGCTTTTTCAACGCTTCGATTGCATATACCGAACAAGATGGCGTATATATACACCTTGACCTTAATATATGAGTAATGTATTTTCTATAAATTTTAAGTAGAAAAAGCAAAAAGTTCTTAACCATTTATTATTTTACCTTTTTTTAAAGTATATTCTAAATCTTTTAAAAATACAGAATAATTATACTCTTCACTGACCTTTGGTAACATTACTATATAGTAATTATTGTCAATTTTATCAATATAATTTCGTATACACGCGCGAAGAAGTCTTTTTATTCTGTTTCTTAAAAATGCTTTACCGTGTTTTTTACTTAAACTTATACCTATTTTAAGACTTTTACTTTTTATAAATACAAGTGTTAAACTTTTACTAAAAACTCGGTTTCCTTTACTAAAAACTAGGTCGAAATCTTTTTGTTTTTTAAGTCTTATATCCAAAACTTTAATTATGCAGAAAGTTTATGACGACCTTTCTGTCTTCTTCTTTTAAGTACGTTTCTACCGTTTTTAGATGCCATTCTTTGTCTAAATCCGTGCACTTTGCTTCTTTGTCTTTTTTTAGGCTGATAAGTTCTTTTCATAATTTATAACTCCCTTTTTGGTTTAATTTTATTTTTATGCCTAAGCATTATACTTGTTATTTTTACTTTTGTCAACTCATTAAACGTTTTTTCTTACAGGTACTATTAAATGAAGATAATCATCACCCGAGAAAGGTTTAATTACACATGGTTCTATATAAGAATTAAAACAAATTTTAATAAACTCGTCGTCAATTGCTTTTAATGAATCTGTTATATACTTAAAGAAGAATGAAATTTCAATATCTTTTCCTTCAAGTTCTATTTGTACGTTTTCACTTACTTTACCAATTTCACTTTTTGCAAGAATATTTATATAATCTTCAGTAACGTCAAACTTAATAATTTTGTTATAGTCTGTTGCAACGACAGACGCTCTTTCAAGCGCTGAATAAAAAGATGCTTTTTTAACTTTAATTTCACTTTTAAAGTTGTTTGAAATTATATTTTTATAATCTATATAATTACCTTCAAGTAGACTTGAAATTAAAATAGTTCCTTCAACTTCACACATTATAACGTTCTTTTGAACAATAACTGTAAATAAATCTTCTTCTTTATCTAAAATTCTAACAATTTCATTTAACGTTCTTGGTGAAACAATTACGCTAAAATTATCAGACGCTTGCTCTATTTTCTTTTTATTTATTGCTATTCTACCCGTATCTGTTGCAACGGCGCTTATTTTATCATCTTCTATAGATAAAAAACATCCGTCTACTCTACTGCTGTTATGAGCAGTTTGAGAACAAGCAAAAATAGTTTTGTTTATAAGTTCTTTAAAATCTTTTTGTTTCATTGTAAAAGACTTTTCTTTAATATTTTTATTAATTAAAGGAAATTCTTCTACGTTAAGCGTTGAAATATTAAGTTCTGAAGAAGAATAAACAATTTTAAGTTCACTATCTTCAATCTTTATTTCAAGTTCTTGTTCATTTTCAAGTTTTTTAATAAAGTCGGTAAAAAATTTACCAGGAACAACAGTTTCACCTTCGGTAAACGTAGAAACTGCTATAGTTTTTTCAATTGTAATTTCAGTATCGGTAGCGGTTAAAGTAAGTTCGTCACCTTTAACTGAAAGTTTTATACCTTCAAGTATAGGATTTGTTGTTTTTGATGAAATTGCTTTTACAACTTTACTTGCCGCGTTTGAAAGTTCTTGTCCGCTAACTATAAATTTCATAACTTTTTACCTCATTGATTGATAAATATTTTTTATATATATTATAAATAGTATTAGTAGTAGGGGGTGTTGAAATGTTTATAACCTATTTTTTAAGTTTAAATTTTAGCGTTTTATCGTAAAAAATAATATTTTTATTAGTGTTGAAATTATGTTTATTAAAGTTTATAGTTTTCAACTTTTATGTGAAAATTATTTCAAGTTTCGCGAAGCTCGCGAAACATCTCTTTGGCTGCAAATTTACGCAGAAAAAATGGAAATTCGCGTGTTGTGAGAGTAAAAAATGGGGCAAAGGACTTAAATTTTATGAAAATTTTAGAAATTCGACGCGCCGATAGCCGTTGTTTCATTCTTTTTCTGTAAATTTGCACAGAAAAGATTATTATCATCAGTACACCTTAGACAAAAGAATATGGCTCTCATCACTTGTCCCGAATGCGGTCGCGAAGTCTCCGACCTTTCTCCCAATTGCCCCAACTGCGGACGTCCCATCGCCACACCTGCTGCAGGTTTTGGCAAACGCCGCAGCCGCGGTCCGATCATTGCTATCGGAATCATCGTCGCGCTCCTTGTGGCAATGTTCATCAGCTGCCCCAACGAAGACGACCATCGCCGCGAAGTGCAGATTGTCGGCGAAAAGACAGTCAAGCTTCTTGCCGAAAAACAAGACAATGCCATCGTCAGCGGACTCGCTACCCTTTTCGGCGGAAACATAATCAAGATGATGGTCAGCGAACTT
>CALDOZ010000040.1 GCA_937912025.1 uncultured Clostridia bacterium
GCTTTAACGATGAGTTGCGTAGTAGTTAAAACGTTAGATATTGCATAAAAATTATTAAAGAACCTTAGCCTTTAAAATTATTTGAATTTGTAATAAAGCCTACAATGACAGTAGCCTTCAAAATTAGGGTCAGCAATTTGGTCGCGAAATTCTTTACACATACAAACGTTGTCTTCAATTTTTTGAATTCGGCAAGGACAATAACCATCTTTACGTTTTAGACCTTGTCTTATTGCGTTTACGACTTTTTCGTCTTGGTTAAAAATAATTTTCATAACTCACCTACATAAATATTAAACCGAGCACCGCTGAAATTAAAATTAGCGGTATTGCCGATAAGTTTTTCTTTTTTATAATTTTGTATACGGTGTTTATCGCTAATATAATAGCCGTTACGATAAGCGCTATAACGTCGATAGTTGGCGCAGTAGTAAAATCACCAAAATTAACGTAAATACCTTGTATTATTATAAGCAATCCCGTAGAAATTATTAATGCTATTACAAAAGGTTGAACACCTTCCATAAAACCTTTTACCCATTTGTTTTTTGTGAAATTTTTTAAAAGAGCTGAAATAACTAATAATATTATAAAAGCAGGAAGAACAACGCCAAGAGTTGCAATTACACTACCAAAAAAACCGCCGATATTAGCGCCGATAAACGTTGCAATATTAACGGCAAAAGGCCCTGGGGTGCTTTCTGCAACACCAACAAAATTTATAAAATCTTCCGATGAAATATAGCCTTTTGATATAACTTCACTTTCAATAAGCGGAATAGTTCCGTAGCCACCACCAAAAGAAAATAAGCCAATTTTGAAAAACGTTATAAATAAGGAAAATAAATTCATAAATTACCCTCCTTATCATTCGATTGCTTATCAACCGCTTCTTCATTTTCGGTAATTTTTGCGGACTTTTCACGGGAATTTTTAATGTTTTTAACACAACCTATTGCCGTCATAATAAGCCCTAAAACCCCACCTATAATAATTATATATAGCGCGGAAAACTCAAATGCAAGCATACCGCAAACAATCATAAACACGGTAACTAAGATAGAAGATATTAAATTGTACGGGGTTTTATCAAGGCGGTTAAACATTTTTATTCCAGCTAAAGCAATTAACACCCCCACACCGCATTGAATGCCTTTAAACGCTTTTTTAACATACGTTAAAGCCATAAATTCTTCAAAGAATAAAGATATTATAAATATTATTATAAACGATGGCAAAACAACGCCAAGAGTTGCAAATACACTACCTAAAACTCCCGCTTTTTTAAAACCAACGTAAGTTGCCGCATTAATAGCAATAGGTCCTGGGGTGCTTTCGGCAATGGCAACCATTTCAACCATTTCAGGCTGAGAAATATACTTACGTTTAGACACGCATTCTTCTTCGATTATAGAAATCATAGCGTACCCACCGCCAAAAGTGGTAATACCTATTTTGAAGAATAATAAAAATAATTTTAAAGCATCTTTTAAAGTTTTCATATCAAAAATATTTTATCACACAGTGCAATTTCTTGCAACGATTTAGCGTAAATATTTATTTTGCTCGGTTTTGATTATTTTACAAAAAATAGTCAAAATATTTGAGCGTTAATTTATTGCAGTCATTTTTTAGTCAAATATAATCTTGCATATTGTTTTTTTTGCGTTGCCGTGATAGAATATATTAAAATCAAGGTATAATTAACGAGGTGAAATATGAATTATATGGAAAAAACAATTAAACTTGATAACAAAAACACCAAAATGGTAGCGCATAGAGGATTTAGAAAGGTTGAAGTAGAAAACACTTTACAAGCATTTAATTTAGCCGCTAATTCAACCGCTTATGGCATTGAATGTGACGTTCACGCTACTAAAGACGGTAAATTCGTAGTCATTCACGACCATGAACTTGAACGACTTGCAGGTATACAAGGAAAAGTTGAAGAAATGACTTTTGACGAACTTAGAAGTATTGCTTTAATAGGTAAAAACGGCGAGCCAGACAAAAATTACCGCATTCCGACACTTGAAGAGTATATTAACGCTTGTAAGAGTGGAAATAAACGCGCAGTTTTAGAAATTAAAGAAGTAAATTACGAAAATTCTAAACTTATTGCTAAAATAGTAGATAGCCTTGAATATATTGATAACACCACGTTTATATCGTTCCAAGCGCATAGTCTTGACGCTGTAAGAGAACTTTTCCCAAATGCTGAAATTCAATTTTTAACTAATAATTTTGACGTTTCTCTTATACCAATGCTTGTTACTAAAAAATGGGATTTAGATATTTTATACTCGTCTATAACAAAAGAACGAATTGATGCATTACACGAACTTGGCATAAAAGTTAACGTTTGGACGGTAAATGAAAAAGACGTTGCTGAACTTTTGATTTTCTGGGGCGTTGATTATATTACTTCTGATATATTTGAATAAGAACAAACTAAAAAAGCGTGGAAAAATCCACGCTTTTTTTAATTGGACACGATTGACATTTGCGGTTGTTGTAGACATAAAATTTTATACAAACGCCTTATTGCGTAATTAATGATTAGTTTAATGTAGTGCAGTTTTAAAGGCAGAGTTGCGAGCAAGACAAGGCTCACTTTACTATTGCGGACTGAATTGACCTTTGTGGCTATTTGGGTCGAGACAATAAAGTAGAAACGTAGTATTGCGTAATTATTAGTTGGTTTAATATTGTGCGTTTTTAAAGGGATAGAAACAAGTTAGGCTAGGCTCATAAAATATTTTGGACACGATTGACCTTGTTGGTCATCGTGGTCAATAATATTTTATAGAAACGACGCCTAACGCAGTTTATAGACCTTTAAAAAGTGATTTTGTCTTGAACATATCCCACTAACTCATCAATAGAAAGACGGATTTGTTGCATAGTATCTCTATCACGAATAGTAACGGTGTTATTTTCTAAGGTGTCAAAGTCGATAGTCACGCAGAATGGAGTACCAATTTCGTCTTGACGGCGATAACGTTTGCCGATAGAACCTGCTTCGTCGTAAGTACACATAAAGTGTTTAGCAAGTTTTTTGTAAACTTCTTTTGCTTTTTCGCCAAGATTTTTTTGAAGTGGTAAAACTGCAACTTTGTACGCTGCGATTGCTGGGTGGAAATGCATAACCGTTCTTACTTCGCCGTTTTCTAACGTTTCTTCGTCATACGCTTCAGATAAAACTGCAAGCATAAGACGGTCAGCGCCGATAGAATATTCAACGACGTAAGGAATATATTTTTCGTTAGTGAACGGATCAAGGTAATCCATTGACTTACCTGAATATTCTTGGTGGCGAGAAAGGTCGTAATTAGTACGGTTGTGAATACCGTTAAGTTCAGACCAGCCAATTGGGAATAAATATTGAATATCACAAGCCGATTTAGCGTAGTGAGCAAGTTTATCGTGGTCGTGATAACGAAGGTGTTCTTCTTTAAAGCCGAGTTCTAAAAGGAAGTCTTTAGCCGATTTTTTGAAATATTCGTAATATTCCATATCAGTACCTTCTTTACAGAACCATTGGTGTTCCATTTGTTCAAACTCGATAGTTCTAAAAATGAAGTTACCCGGGGTAATTTCGTTTCTAAACGCTTTACCTACTTGAGCAATACCAAACGGTACTTTAGCGCGTGTTGAACGTTGAACGTTAAGGAAGTTTACAAACTCGCCTTGAGCCGTTTCAGGACGGAGATAAATTACGTTACCGCCATCGTCAGTTACACCGCGTGAAGTTTGGAACATAAGGTTAAAGTTACGAATAGGCGTCCAATTAAACTTTCCGCAAATAGGACAATTAACTTTATGCTCGTCGATATACGCTTGCATTTCTTCTTGAGTAAGTTTATCTGGGTTAACAGCGCCTTTAGAGTGATTTTCAATTAAATTATCTGCTCTTTGGCGATTTTTACATTCTTTACAATCCATTTTAGGGTCGCTAAACGAAGCGGTGTGACCAGACGCATCCCAAACGCGTGCGTTCATTAAAATAGCAGCGTCAACACCAAAAGAATTTTCGCTTTCTTGAACGAATTTTTTCCACCAAGCGCGTTTAATATTGTTTTTAATTTCTACGCCGACAGGACCATAGTCCCAAGTATTACCCATACCGCCGTATATTTCAGAACCGGGGAAAATAATACCGCGTAATTTACATAAGTTTACAAGTTTATCCATTGTAACTGCTCTTTTTTCCATAAAGCACCTCTAACAAAGTTTAATTTGAAGATATTTTATTAAAATTATCAAATATTGTCAAGTAAAAAGCAGTCTATTTAGCGCTATAAGCAACTTTTTTATTGATATTACTTAATAAATAGTTTATTTATAATTGATTATTACAAAATAATGTGCTAAAATGTAAAAAAGAAATCATATTTAGGAGTTAAAAAATGCTCGACGATATTACTATTTCACGCAACACAGAACTCAAACCAATATTAGAAATTGCAAAAACTCTCGGCGTTAATCTTGACGACGTTGAATTATACGGAAAATATAAAGCAAAAATTAGCGGTAAAACTAACCCTAAAGCCAAACTTATTTTAGTTACCGCAATTAACCCAACCGCCGCCGGCGAAGGTAAAACTACCGTATCAATTGGCCTTGCAGACGCTATGAATAAAATAGGTAAAAAGACATGCCTTGCTTTAAGAGAGCCTTCTCTTGGCCCTGTATTCGGTATTAAAGGCGGAGCAACGGGTGGCGGTTATTCGCAAGTATTACCTATGGATGATATTAACTTGCATTTTACTGGCGACCTTCACGCAATTACCGCGGCAAACAATTTGTTATCCGCTCTTATAGATAATCACATTTACCACGGCAACGTACTTAAACTCAACCCTGAAAAAATTTATTTCCACCGCGCTATTGATATGAACGACAGAGCGCTCCGCTACACTAAAGTAGCAGGTAGAAATCAAGGTATTGAGCGTGACGAAGGTTTTGTTATTACGGCGGCATCTGAAGTTATGGCAACGCTTTGCCTTGCTAACGACTACGCTGACCTTAAAACTAAACTTGGCAATATTACCGTTGGCGAAGATATGGACGGTAATTTAGTTTACGCAAGAGATTTAAAGGCGGAAGGTTCTATGGCTACTTTACTTAAAGACGCTATCAAACCTAACCTCGTTCAAACCATTTACGGCACTCCTGCATTTATTCACGGTGGTCCTTTTGCTAACATTGCGCACGGTTGTAATTCTATTATAGCAACTAAAATGGCTATGACTTATTCTGATTATACCGTTACCGAAGCGGGATTTGGCGCTGATCTTGGCGCTGAAAAATTCCTTGACCTTAAATGCCGTACCGCTGGCATCGAGCCTTCGGCGGTAGTTATCGTAGCAACGGCGCGCGCTTTAAAACTCCACGGTGGCGTTGAAAAGGCTAACCTTAATAGCGAAAATATTCCTGCTATTGAAAAAGGTCTTGCAAACTTATATAAGCACATTGAAAACGTATCAAGCGTATTTAATAAACCTGTCGTAGTTGCAATTAATAAATTCCCAACCGATACTGAAAACGAACTTGAATTTATTAGAAAAGGCGTTGAAAGTAAAGGCGCTGAATGCGCTATATCTAAAGCGTACTCACTTGGCGCGGACGGAGCAATCGAACTTGCTAACAAAGTTGTTTTAGCAACTGAAAAACCGTCTAAACTTACTTACGCTTACGACCTTCAAGACGGCATTGAAGATAAAATCAATAGCGTTATAACTAAAATTTACGGCGGTAACGGCGCTACTTTTAGCGAACTTGCCCTTGAAAAAATTAAAAAAGCAGAACTTAACGGATTTAAAAATTTACCCGTTATTATAGCAAAAACTCAATACTCGTTATCTGACGATGCAACTCTTATTGCTCGCCCTGAAAACTTTACCGTTAACGTAAGAGATATTGAAATTCGTAGCGGTGCAGGATTTATCGTTGCGATAGCAGGCAAAATTATGCTTATGCCTGGACTTCCCGTAAAACCCGCCGCCGAAAATATCGATGTTGACGGCGAAGGCAACATTTCGGGATTATTCTAAAATTTATTTGTCCTTTAGAGGTTTATATGGATGCAAAAAACTTTATTGAAGAAATTATTAACGACGAACTTGAAAGTGGCGTAGCGAAATGCGTGCATACACGTTTTCCGCCCGAGCCAAACGGCTACCTTCATATAGGACACGCAAAAAGCCTTTGCCTTAATTTTGGCACGGCTAAAAAATACGACGGATTATGTAACCTTTTCTTTGACGATACTAACCCGTCAAAAGAAAAAACGGAATACGTTAACGCTATAAAAGCGGATATTGAATGGCTTGGCTTTAAGTGGCATACTATTCATTACGCGTCAGACTTTTTTGACGTTATATACTCTCTTGCCGTAAAACTTATTAAAGACGGTAAAGCGTACGTTTGCGACCTTACCGCTGAAGAAATCAAAAATACTCGCGGTACGCTTACAGAGCCTGGACAAGAAAGTCCTTACCGCAACCGCTCTATTGAAGAAAACCTTGAACTTTTCACGCAAATGAAAGATGGTAAGTTTAAAGACGGCGAGAAAGTTTTACGCGCTAAAATTGATATGGCGTCGCCTAATATTAACATGCGCGACCCCGTTATTTACCGCGTATTACACGCTACTCATCACCGCACGGGCGATAAGTGGTGCATTTATCCTATGTACGACTTTGCTCACCCGCTTTGCGACAGTATGCAAGGCGTAACTCATAGTATTTGTACGCTTGAATTCGAAGACCATAGACCTTTATATAATTGGGTTATTGAAAATACGGAAGTAGAGCATAAGCCACGTCAAATTGAGTTTGCGCGCCTTAATATAACTAACACGGTAATGAGTAAACGCTACCTTAAAAAATTGGTTGAAGACGGCGCTGTTGAAGGCTGGGACGATCCGCGTATGCCTACCCTTACAGGTCTTAGAAATCGTGGCGTACCTGCGCCTGCGCTTAAAAAGTTCTGCGAAGAAATTGGCGTTGCTAAGGCAAACAGCGAAATTGAAATTAGTTATTTCGAGCATTTTATTCGCGATTATTTAAACACTTACGCCGAACGCGCTATGGCGATTGAAAGTCCTATAAAAGTAACTATTACTAATTATGAAAAAGACGGCGAAGAACTTGAATTTGATATAAACCCTAACCAACCTGAACTTGGAAGAAGAAAAATTACTTTCTCTAACACTATTTATATTGAAAGCGAAGATTTTGCGCTCGTTCCTCCGCCAAAATATTTCCGCCTTAAAAAAGACGGATACGTTAGACTTAAAAACGCATACATTATTAAGTGTGACGACGTTATTTTAAACGACGACGGTTCAGTTAAAGAATTATTATGTTCTTACGTTCCTGAAAGTCAGTCGGGTAACGATACTAGCGGAATTAAAGTTAAAGGTACTATTCATTGGGTTGATGCTAAAACGTGTGTTGACGCCGAAATTAGAAAGTACGATTATCTTTTAAAAGACGCGGAATACGCAGGTCAAGATTTTAGCGAAAGAATGAATTACGATAGCGTTAAAATTTTTAATGGAAAAGCCGAGCCTTATCTTTTAAGTAACGGCGAAAACGTGTCGTACCAACTTCTTCGTAAGGGGTACTATAAAACAGTTAATAAAAACGGAAAGTTAATTCTTTCTGAAATAACTTCTATGAAGGACAGTTTTAAACCTAAACAAAACTAATAATATTTCGGTTTTCCGAATAGGAGCAATTATGACTTGGATACTTGATATAATAGCAATATTTTTCGTTGTTGGCTTTTCATTATACGGTCTTATAAAAGGTTCGTACTATATGATTATAGACACGCTACTCGTTCTCGTTTGTATTGCGGGCGCGGGCGTTGGCGCGTACTTTACCGCAACGTATCCCCTTACCGAGTGGGGCGTTTTAGACGGACTTAAAGAAGTTTGGCTTCAAATTTTAGGCAATTCTAAAGTTCCTGGCGGTCAAGAAATTATTGAAACAACGGCTTATTATATTGGCTACGCTTTAATGATTTTAGTGTTGTTTATTATTTACGGCGTTATTTTACACGCGCTTAGAAAACTTTTACTTAAAGGCTCTGAAAATTTAAGAAATAAAGTAGGGTTCATAAAAGGACTTGACAACTTCCTTGCCTTTTTAGTAAACGCAGTTGTTTCGGTAGCAATAGTTCTTGCTCTTACCGCGCTTTGCTATACTTTTAAAGATAGCGAGTACATACTTCGCCAAACTAACGAAGCATTGCAAGCAAGTGAAGTTTTAAGTTTGATTTACGAAATCAATCCGCTAAACGAATTGTTTGCGCCTTTATTTGAAACGGTTGAAAGTTTTATTGCAAGTTTAATGGGTTAATTAAAATTTTTACAAATGATAAAAGCACGCTATTTAAGTTAAAATAGCGTGCTAATTTTTTGATTATTAATATTTTAATGAGGTAGAAAATTTTAATCGCCTTTTCTACTTTGTTCAACGTCAAACTTATCTTGTAATAATTTAAGCCCGTCAACAGGAACGAATTTTTTGTTAGGCTCTAAATTAAATCTTTGGGCAACTTTTTCAATAAGATATTTAGCGTTTCTAAACGCGCGTGGAGATTTAATTCTTAAAAATACGGGAACTTCGGCGTAAGATTTTTTATCACCAACGTATTTACATTTAAGACGCGTTTCAACTTCTTCGTAATTAAGGTTAAGATAAAGTTTTAACGATTTACCCGACGTACACAACTTGAAAAGTTGAGTTCTGCCCATATTAAAACTATCAAAATTATTTGAAATTCTCGACTTAACTTTTTTATACGCTAAAATTACGTTTTTAAGTTCTAAATAGCGCTGTAAAATTTCAGGGTCTGCTTCAAGCATTTTTTGGGCAAAGTTTTTGTCAACGTATACTTTTTTATCGTCGTCATCATCTAAAATGCCCGAAAGCAAGTCTTCAGCGATAATTCCGCCTGCCGTTTCAAAAGTATTAACAGCGGTATTATCAACTATGGCTGTGTTAGTAAATAAAACTTCTTCTTCAACGTTAGTTGGCTTTATTGGCTCGACAAAATCAATATCTTCACCTGATAAAGTTAACGTTTCAGTCGTGTCGCCTTCATCATCAAAATTAAACAACACTTCGCTACCCGTGCCGTCGTCAACGTCAGAATAATTATCAAGGAGTTCAACTTCGCTAACGGCGTTACGGCCTGAAAATAAAACTTCACTACCCGTAGCGTTATCGTCAGTAGTAACGGGTTTTACAGGCTCGATAAAATCAATATCTTCGTCGTTTCTAAATAAAACTTCTTCTTCAACGTCATTATCACCGTTAAGAGAATTGGATATATTAAACAACACTTCTTCTTCAACGTTATTATCGTTTTTATTAAAAAAACTCATAGACACCTCTTTTCGTGTTACTCATTAGTATTTATTATATTGTACAATATAAAATGATAATTTACAAGTGTTTTTTATAAAAAACGCCCCATAGGTTGATTTTCTTACCAAACGCATAAACAAAACAATAAATAATTAAAAAAACCAACTAAACCGTTGACATTTAAAACTAAAAGTTTTAAAATCTAAACGATAGTTTTATATAAATTTTGCGTTAACATAAAATTAAAATTTTAATTCAAATACCAGAATATAATGGTTTGTAAGATTTTAAAACACCTCTTATCAATATTTACAACGCATATCTATATAAATAAAACACAAATAAATAAAAAACGTTCACAAAGGAATTATTATGTCTCAACCACTTTTGGCAATGTACACAATTGCCATCATTTTAATAAGTACTAAGTTTTTAGGATTATTAATGCGTAAACTTGGGTTACCGCAAGTTCTTGGTAGCATTCTTGCAGGTATTTTAATAGGCCCTACTATTTGGTCTACGTTCGTACCGCAAAACGATTTTTTTCCGCTAAGCAGTCACGTTATAGAGTCGTTTTCGGAAATAGGCGTTATATTAGTTCTTTTTAGTACGGGGCTTGAAACTAACCTTGAAGAACTTAAAAAAATTGGTCTTAAAGCGTTTTTGATTGCTCTTGGCGGTGTTTTAGTTCCGCTTGGTCTTGGTACGGTTGTTGGTCTTATATTCCTTTACCCTAACAGCGGTAACGTTTTGGAAGCGGTTTTCATTGGCGTAATAATGTGCGCAACAAGCGTTGGTATAACGGTTGAAACGTTACGCGAACTTGGTAAACTCAATAATAAAGTTGGAACTATTATCGTTTCCGCCGCTATTATTGACGACGTTATAGGCATTATCGTTCTTACCGTTTTTATGAGTATGACGGGCGGTAGCGCCGAACAAAACGCAATACTTAACGCAATTAACCCTAACGGCAACGCAATAATTTCAATACTTTGGATGATTGCTTACTTTGTAATAGCAATAATTGGCGGAATACTTATTTCAAAACTTTTCAAAAAAATAGCGTCGTCACACCCAGACACGCACCGCTTACCCGTATATTCACTTGCAATTTGCTTTATTTACGCCGTTGTTGCCGAAGCAGTTTTTGGCGTAGCGGACATTACTGGCGCATACATAGCAGGCGTTGTGCTATCTACTAATCACCGCGCGGCTGAGTACGTTGATAAAAAAGTGGCGGTTGGCTCGTATTTAATTTTTGGACCTATTTTCTTTGCAAATATAGGTATGAAAATTTCATTTGACGGAATGAATATAGGCATACTTTGGTTTGGTTTAGCGTTTGTAATAATTGCAATTTTAAGTAAAATAATAGGTTGCGGTTTAATTTCTAAAGCATGCAAGTTTAATATTAAAGACAGTTTGCGCATAGGCGTAGGTATGATAGCCCGTGGCGAAGTTGCCCTCGTTGTTGCGCAAAAAGGTATAAGCGCAGGGCTTATGAGCGAAACGAACTTAACCGTTGTAGTTATGCTAGTTTTAGCAAGTTCAATTTTAGCGCCGTTACTTTTAAAACTTTTGTATAAAGATAAATCTGAAAGCGACGATATGCTTAAAAAGAACACCATTGAACTTAACGACTCGCTTACTACCGTGCACGAACATAAATAATTTTTTACATTTAAAAACACACTATTTGCTAAAAATAGTGTGTTTTTTATTGTGGTTTTTTATAAAAATAACGGACTTTTCTTAGATGTTTTTTAAAGTTTCTTGCACAAGACGCATATCAACTTTACCGTTATAGTTTGCTTTAAAATACTTCATAACGAACGGTATCGACTTATCTTCAAGACCTAAAATAATATCTTTAATTTCGTCTTGCGATAAAAGTTTAGGAAGATATTTTTTTACAACTTCAATTTGAGCGGTAAGGCTTTTAACGTTTTCTTCACGTCCTGCCTTTTCAAAACCTGCTCTTTCTTCAGTTAATTCCTTTTCGGCTTTTTGTAAAAGAGAAGAAATATCGGCGTCCGTAACTTCTTGTCCTACCGAACGTTTTTCAATGGTAAGCGCCATAACTTTCGTGATAATTACGTTAAGCGCCGAAACAGCGTCTTTATCTTTACTTTTCATTGCTTCAATTTTTTCTTTTTTAAATTGTTCAAGCGTCATAATTACACCCCTATTTTATCTAATATTAAACTAAACGCCGTAACGTCAGCGTTTTCAATTTCGCCAGCGTCTACAAGTTCGCGAATTTTTACGTTGATTGGAAGTTCGCCTAAGAACTCTATACCAAATTGTTTTGCCTTTTCACTAGTTTTGCCTTTACCGAAAATGTAAGACTTTTCCCCGCAATTTTCGCAAGTTATATACGACATATTCTCAATAAGACCAAGCACGGGAATATTCATCATCTTAGCCATATTAACGGCTTTATCAACAATCATTCCAACTAAATCTTGCGGAGTGGTTACTATAATTATACCGTCGATTGGCAAACTTTGAAATACCGTCAACGGTACGTCGCCCGTTCCAGGAGGCATATCGATAAACATTACGTCATTCTCGCCCCATAAAACGTCGGTATAAAACTGTTTAACAACACCCGAAATTACAGGGCCACGCCAAACTACCGGCATTGTTTCTTCTTCTAAAAGAAGGTTTATAGACATAATTTTAATGCCGTTTTTTGTTTGAACGGGAAACAAGCCTTCGTCGCTACCTTGAGCGCGGTCGTTTGCGCCAAGACCAAACGTTTTAGGAATTGACGGACCTGTAACGTCCGCATCCATAATAGCCGTTTTAAGACCTTTTTTATTGCTAGCAACGGCAAGAAGCGACGTAACGAGCGATTTACCCACGCCACCCTTACCGCTTACAACGGCGTACATTTTACCTATTTTGGTTGACGGTTTAGGAGTTTCAATAAAACTCTTTCTGTCTTTACAATTATTATCACTACAAGACGAGCAGTTGTGATTACAAGCCATATTGCACCTCTAAATAAATTTGTATGCTTTTAATTGATACGTTATTATTTTAACACATATACTAAATAAAATACAAGTTTTTTTAAATAATAAAAAACTTTCTTTTTTGCCGTTTTGTATTGCTTTAAAAGTTTAAATGAGATATAATATAAGAAGTTGAAAACTTGCTTGCAAGGGTTTTAAGCTTCGTAGTTTTTCAAACTAGAAGTTACGATTGCTTTAGCAAGCGTAGTAAAACGATAGTTTTACAAAGATTTTTACGTTAGTAAAAAGATATACTTCGTTTAGTTTATAATATAAGAAGTTAGTGTTTTGCTTGCAAAGAACGATAACTTCGCCATATTTCAAACTTGAAGTGTAAAAACTGTGGTTTTTACGGCAAAACGACAGTTTTGCAAAGATTTTGCGACTAGCAAAAGATTTAACTTCCTATAGTTTATAATATAAGAAGTTGAAAACTTGCTTGCAAGGAACAATAACTTCGCAGTGTTTCAAACTTGAAGTGTAAAAACTGTGGTTTTTACAGCAAAACGATTAAACAATTTACCAAGGAAGTGCGTTATGGTTACTCAAGGTTTTGATAGTGCTAAATATTTATTAATGCAGTCGGAAAAAATTACCGAAAGAATTAACGAATTTGGTGGAAAACTCTACCTTGAATTCGGCGGTAAACTTTTCGATGATTTTCACGCTGCACGCGTTCTTCCTGGATTTGAGCCAGATAATAAAATTAAAATGCTTTGCACCCTTAAAGATAGGGCTGAAATTGTTATTGCTATAAACTCAACTGACATTGCTAAAAACAAAGTGCGCGCCGACCTTGGCATCACTTACGACCTTGACGTTTTAAGGCTTATTGATATTTTTAGAAATTACGGCTTGTACGTTGGTAGCGTCGTTCTTACCCGCTTTGAAGAAAGTAACGAACCCGCTGTAAAATTCCAACACATTTTAGAAAAATCAGGCTTAAAAGTATACCGCCACTACAACATTAAAGGCTACCCTGCCAACGTTGAGCATATCGTTAGTGATGATGGTTACGGAAAGAACGACTATATTGAAACGACTCGTAATTTAGTTGTTATAACCGCGCCCGGCCCTGGTAGTGGTAAAATGGCAACGTGTTTATCTCAACTATATCACGACTTTAAACGCGGTGTTAAAGCAGGGTACGCTAAATACGAAACGTTCCCTATATGGAACTTACCCCTTAATCACCCCGTAAATATCGCTTACGAAGCGGCAACCGCCGACCTAAACGATATGAATATGATAGACCCTTGGCACTTACAAGCGTACGGCAAAACGACTGTTAACTATAACCGCGACGTTGAAATTTTCCCCGTTTTGAATAACTTGTTTGAAAAACTAATGGGAACTTCTCCATACAAATCCCCAACGGATATGGGCGTTAATATGGCTGGCTTTGCTATTTGTGACGATGAGGTGTGCTGTGAAGCGTCTAAGCAAGAAATTATCCGCCGTTACTTAAAAGCGCTTGAAAACGAAAGAAGAAACAACCTTGAACCGCACGAGTCTGACAAGATTTTGCTTTTAATGAAAGGTCTTAACGTTTCGGTTACGGATAGAAAAGTTTATTCCGCCGCGCTTGAAAAAGCAAGAGTAACGGGCGTTCCTTGTTCGGCAATTGAACTTGCTGACGGAACAATTATTACGGGAAAAACTAGCGAACTTTTTGAAAGCCAAAGCGCAATGCTATTAAACGCTTTAAAATACCTTGCTAATATTCCTGACGAAGAAAAGATTTTAATGCCGTCAAGAATAGTTCCTATTACAAAACTTAAAGTAAACTATCTTGGAAGTAAAACTCCGCGTTTACATATAGACGAAACATTGATTGCGTTATCTTCAAGTTGCGCTACTAATAAAAACGCCGAACTTGCAATACACCAATTACCTAAACTTAGGGGCGCTCAATTCCACTCGTCTGTACTACTTTCGCATATTGATTCTAAAATGCTTAGAAAGTTAGGCGTAAACGGAACGTCAAGCGCTGTTTACGAAAATAAAATTCCATCATATTTAAGCGATTAAACTAGTAGCGTGATACGTTAATTGTATCACGCTGCTTTTTTATGGACTTAGCGAAGTAATTTATTTGCAGTATTGTCATGTTGAGACGGGCTTTCTTGCTCTACTTTCGAAACGTCTCTCATACTATCATGTTGAGACGGGCTTTCTTGCTCTACTTGCGAAACATCTCTCATACTGTCATGTTGAGATGGACTACTTGCTCTACTTGCGAAACATCTATTTTAGATTCTTCGTAGGTAAGTCACGGTAGCAAGACTCAGAATGACGGGGTGGGGTTTTGTCATGTTGAGTTTGATTGTTTTTATAAATTATTTAATCTCAAGTAATTATAAATAAACCGTTTTTTCAAAATTAAAAAATATTTTAAAAATTTTGTATTTTTTTGTTTAAAATTGCTTGACGCGTTAAAAATTATATGCTAATATATAACTATCGTAAGTGATTAAGTATTTTTCGGGTGTATATTTAAGCATTTACGTAAGGTTGCTTTCAAAATAAAGCAACCTTTTTTAATTTATTTTGAACGAAATTATTTTGAATTCTATATTAGTTTACTGAATATACGGTAAAATTATATATTTTTTGTCATGTTAAGACGGACTACCTGCACCGCTAACTAAACATCTTTTTTAGATTCTTCGTAAGTCGGTCAAAGTTAGCACGGCTCAGAATGACGGCGTGGGTTTTGTCATGTTAAGACGGACTACCTGCACCGCTTACTGAACATCTTTTTTAGATTCTTCGTAGGTCGGTCAAAGTTAGCACGGCTCAGAATGACGTGAAAAAGATTATTCATTAGCCCGTCAAGTAGGCGCGTTTTAAAATGACAAGTGGACGATAGATTGCTTCGCTTGGTATCGTCAAGAACGTAGGCACTAAATGACGTGATAAGGCAAATAAATTACCCCGTTAATCAGTTAAACTCACATTCAACAAGTAACTTAAAAACGCTCCTAAGTAAAGGAGCGTTTTACGTTAACCAAATTTTTATTTATACCAAGGTAAGTAGTCTTTATTTTGCTCAAGCATTTCAGTTACCATTTGTTGAATTTCGTCAAGAGTAAGAACTGCAGAAGTAAGCGGGTCAAACGCGCAAGCCCAGAAAACTTTTCTTGCATCGCCCTCTAAAGCGGCTTGAACGGCAAGTTCTTCACAGCGCGCCGTTGTATTAATTAAAACTGCTAATTGGTCGGGAAGTTTACCAACCGCTACGCTTTCGAGTTTGTTTTTGCTTGCAACAACAGGAACTTCTACACAACATCCGTATGGAAGGTTGTCAATAAGGTTAAAGTTTCTTACGTTGCCGTTGAATTTGAAAATAGTATTATCGCCAAATACTGCGTTGAAAATGTAAGCGGCGTACTCTAAACCGCGAGAAAGGTCAACTTCACCGTCAGGCTTATCTAAAAACTCGTTAATTTCGTTACGCCAAGTATCTTTTCTGCTTGTATAACTATCAAGGATATACGCGTGCGCGCCAGGGTTCCAGTTCGTGCCGTTCGTGCAGTACTTGTCGATAAGGTCGGCGCGTTTTCTATACCAAGCAACGTATTCGCTATTATGTCCGCTTGATTCAGTAACGTAGTAATCTAAATTTAAGAACATATTATTGCGGACTTGCTCTGCGTTTAAAATTTCAGGCTTTTTCATTGCTTCTTTAAGCGTAGGATACAAGTCTTTACCATTGTGTTTAAGTTCAAGGTAGAAGGCTTGGTGGTTTACACCGGCGCAAGTGTAGTCAATTTCTTCAGGGTTAACTCCACACCATTCTGCAAGCATTTTTGCAGTGCCTTGAACGGAATGGCAAAGTCCCGTAATTTTAAGTTTAGGGAATTTTTCTTGCATTGCGCGACAAAGCATTGCCATTGGGTTTGTATAGTTTAAGAAGATTGCGTTAGGACAGTATTTTTCAATGTCCGCACAAATGTCAAGCATTACGGGAATAGTACGAAGGGCACGGAAAATACCAGCAGGACCGCGAGTGTCGCCAACGTTGATATCAATACCATATTTTTTAGGAATTGTAATATCGTATTTCCAAACTTCAACGTCACCTGCTAAAATGGTACACAAAACACCGTCAGCGCCCTTTAATGCTTCAACGCGGTTTGTAGTTGCCGTTATTTTTGCAGGATAATTACCTGCGCGAACGATTTTTTCGCAAGCGAGTTTAATGTAGTTAAGACGTTCTTCATCAATATCCATAAGTGCAATTTCGGCATCTTTAAACGCATCAAAAGTTAAAAGGTCTTTAACGAGCGTACGAGTAAAACCAAAACTACCGCCACCAATAAATGCAAATTTTTTCATAATTAATCCTCCAAAACCTTTACTAAGGTTAATTTTATTTTATACCTATAATTTTTAAAAGTCTATTGCTTTATGTCGCTAATATATGGTATAATGTCTACAAATCATATAAAGGAGTTATTATGTCAAACTGCTTTAACGAGCCTATAAAAACAAATAGCGTAAGCTACGGCATTACCCCGCTTAGCGTTGACGAAGAAAAATGCGCGCCACTTCATAGTTGGGGCGCAGGCGTTAGAAATCACTATTTAATTCACTACGTCATTTCAGGCAAAGGCACTTTTTATTGCGGAACTAATAAATATACCGTTAAAAGTGGGCAAATTTTTGTTATTATTCCTAACACCATTGTAAAATATCAAGCCGACGAGCATAATCCGTGGCATTATATTTGGGCAACGTTTACGGGCGATGAGGTTAAAGAAATTTTTAATAGCGTAGGAATATCTAACCTAAACCCCGTTATAACCTTAACTAACGGAGCGGAAGTTTTACAACTACTACGCTCAATGCCTAAAGAACGCTCGTCTGACCTTGCCGAAAATATGCGTTTTAAGTCGCAATTATATGATTTTATGTCTTTATTAGTAGCGTCGTTTAAAAGCAATGAAAAACAGCAAAACAGTTATTACGACATTGCCGTTAGATACATTAAATCTCACTTTTTTGAAGAACTTTCGGTCGATGAAATTTCGGCGTTTATAGGTATTAGTAGAAAATATTTATACGCGCTTTTTAAAAAGGAATGCGGTATATCGCCTAAAGACTATATCGTTGATTATAGAATTAAAAAGGCGTGCGAACTTTTAAAACGCAACGACTTAACGATTAGCAATATTGCCTTTTCAGTCGGTTACCGAGATCCTTTGACTTTTTCAAAAATTTTTAAGCAAAAAACGGGGCTTTCTCCAACTGATTATAAAAACAACAACTAAAAAAGATGCGCGGAAAACTTTCCGTGCATCTTTTTAATTTTATATTCTATTAACCTTTAATAACGTAATCAATCATTAAAGCGTTATTAATATTATTACCCTCTACTATAGCGTAAACGTGGTTAATTGCGTCTACGTTTTCGCCAACGTTAATAACACCTTCCCAAATAGCAGGTTCTTCTTTCAAACTTTCACGCACGCTAAACGCTTTTACGTAATCTGCGCTCCATCCGTCTGGCAATAGAAGTTTAACTTTATAATTGACACAGTTTAAGTATCCGTCGCCCGCATACGCTCTACCATAAGCGCCCGTGCCAGCGTTTACGTTTAAGCGAATTTTAATTTGCTCGCCTGCTTTTACAATAGGCTCGCGGTCGTATTCGGCAAATCCGAAAAGGTAAGGAGTATGCGGAATTTCAAAGCAATATCTACCGCGTTCAGCTAAGTCTTTCATATGGAAACCTTGTTTAATTGTAGGGATTTCGTCGTCGCCGTCAGTCCACTCTACTTTAATATTGTGCGCTAATAACACCGTTGGCAATAAATCCATAACTCTATTTGTAAGTTCGGTACACGACTTAGCAACCCAGTTTCTATACATAGGACTTATGCAAATTTGTTTAATTTCATCACCAATGTATTCCGCCCAATCTTTAGGAATGCCCGCCATACCGTAAACGATACCCATAATAGCGCCTACAGTACCGCCAGTACAATCTGTATCGTCACCGCAGTTTACGGCGTAAATAACCGATTTTTTAAAGTCGCCTTCGCCGTATAATAAACCGATAGTTACATAGCCAAGATTTGCAGGCGCTTGGAACCAACCGATATCTTCGCTTTGCTTAACAAGCATATCACGCACTTCACGGTAAGGAGTACCTTTATTATACTCGTCAACTACAAGTTTTACGGCTTTATAAACTCTGCACGTTTCAGGAATTGATTTTAAACCTTCTAAAACTATTTCCATCATATCGTTCATAAAGTACGCCTTTGATTCAAGCGACGCGCTAAAAATTTCAGCGTAAGTACCCTCGCCCATACCATGGTCAACGGTCGCGTCAGCAAAAGCGTAGTAGCGCGTTATACCAGGTAAGCCAGGCGTCAAACTTGCCCAAATTTCACTTCTTATCCACGCGCCGTTACTATCACGCCATTTTTGGTTATAAAGTTCTCCTGAAAGCGGAGCAGGTACACCATCAAAAAGGTTAGCCTTGCCAACTCCATATTCGTTCCAGTACGGCGTTATAGCTAAAGCCCAATACTCACCAAGCGTTCTACCATTAAAATACCATGGACCTTCTAGTTCCATTGCCATAAGCCAAGCAAGTTGAAGATCTAAGTCGTCGTTAGGAAGTGGTTCGCCAGGTTTAGAATTAAAACCCTTAACGTCTAAAAACTCTCTGGTGCCTTCAAACGGAGTTCCGATAGTTCCACCTATATTTTTACCAATCCAACAAGCGTGTATTTTATCACGCAAGCGTTCTTTATTATATTTTACAATTCTTCTTATCATAAAAGCCTCCTTAACTGCTTTGTATGTTTATTTTAGCAAAGGCTATATTATTATTCTACTACTTTTCTATCAAAACTTGTATTTTTCTACCAATATTATTGTAATTTTACATTTTTTATATTATAATAAAGATACAAAACTCTCAGGAGCGCTTATGCAATACGTTTTAAACGACAAAAATTTACCAACCTTTTTTAGCCCAACTGAAAAAACGTCTTCTATTAGCGTTGGTCAAACTCCAGCGTTATCGGCAACGCCTATTACCGCTTTACATTATCATAACCACGCCGAATTTGGTATTTGTGTTGACGGTGAAGGCGAAACTTACGTTGAAAATAGAATTTATAAATATAAAAAAGGTTGTATTCAAATTTTACCACCGCGCGTTTCTCACCTGTCTAAATCTAAATTAGGCTATCGTAGTAACTGGATATGGATTAACGTAAACCCGATTAAACTTTTTAGCGAATTAGGTATAACCGACCCTGACGGCATTATTAGTTTAGCAAATAACGATAATTTTTTATGCGGTGTTTACGAAGAAAACGAATACCCCGAATTAACTAACGCTTTAAACAATATTGTTAAAGAATATAATGATAAAAGCGAAGATAAAAATTTAGCGCTTGCAATAACAGTTAGTTCTTTAATTTTATTTTGCAAACGCATTAAACGTAAGTCAGCGCGCGATAATTTAATAGGTAACGCTAAAAATTATTACAACGAAATTCAACCTGCTATTGATTTTATAAGTAGTAACCTTGACGATAACAAAGGTTTAAGTGAAAATTCGCTTGCTAAACTTTTAAACGTAAGCGTTTCGACTTTAAGGCGATATTTTAAACAAAGCACGGGCATGAATCCTAAAGAGTTTATAATTCATTCGCGAATGGCTTACGCAGAATATTTACTTAGAAAAACTAACTATTCCGTTTTAGAAATTTCGTTAAAGGTAGGATATAATGAAATATCGGGCTTTAACAGGACGTTTAAAGAGTTTTTTAAGTTATCCCCAGCAAAATATCGCAAGTATAATAAATAGCCGTAAACTGCCATAGACCGCCTTTAAACCAACTATCATCTATTTAAAATTTACACTAAATCACAAACTTAACAACGAAAAACACGCTTTGATTAAATCAAAGCGTGTTTTGATATTTATGGTAAATTATACTTTTAAGTACGCCACATTAACAAAATTTATAGTTATTTCTTTTTAGTTTTTAAAACTCCTTCAAGTGGTTTTAAATTCCAAAGGTCTGCTAAGCCTTGTAAAATCTCATCAGAAATAACGTTAATAGTTTTATGTCCTTGAGCGAGCATATAAAGTTGAGCAGTTTTTTCTACCGTTTCAACTAAGCCAAACGCCTCGTCTAAATCTTTACCAGTACCGTAAATACCGTGGTTAGTCCACATTACTAAACGGAATTTTTTCATTTTTTCAGCAGTTGCTTCACCGATTGCGTTAGTTCCGCAAACCATACAAGGAAGAACGCCTACGCCGTCAGGGAACACAACGATCGCTTCGGTGTTAGACTTCCATAATCTACGGGTAAGTTCAATCTCGTCAATAGGACAAACTGAACCCATTGCAATAGTGTAAGTTGGGTGGCTGTGTAACACTACGCGGTGCGTTGGGTCAACTGCTAAACGCGAAATGTGACTCATAAGATGCGCAGGAAGTTCGCTAGTAAACTTACCACCGTCTTTATAACCCCATAAAAGTTCGGCAACGTCGCCGTCAGCGCCACTAATACGGAAAATACCAAGGTTAGTTTCAGGATCTTTATCTACGTTTTTAAAATACTTGCCAGTTCCAGTTACTAAGAAATATTTACCAATTAATTCTTTAGCCTTAAAACCGATAGGAATTGTGCGGATAACGTTATTAACGTCAATATAAGTTTCAACTTCTTCTTTAGTTAAAAGATAACTGATGTTACCACCGTTTCTTTCGTCCCAACCAAGTCTATACATATTTGCCGTAGTTTCGCGTATTGCCTTAACGAAAGGCGCTTCGCAAACGTTACCAAAAGTTTGAGTGAATTGTTTTTTTACGTCGTCCATAAAACCCATAATATTCTCCTTTTATCTCTTTAATAAAACTTCTTCTTCGTATTTTTTAACAGCGCTAATAAATTCCATACCGTCTTTAACGTTTTGACGGCGGAGATATTCGTCCCAAACGTCGCCAAGCGGAAGAGTTTTAACTTCTTCTTGCATTGCAAAAAGTTCAGTAAACTTACCTTCATCTTGTAACTTTTTAAGCATTTCGTTTGGTAAAAGTAAAGCGTTAAGTAATGCTTTTTGCATATTTCTTAAACCGATTGCCCACGCCGCTATTCTATTTATACTTGCGTCAAAATAATCAAGAGCAATATATACGCGGTCTAATGCGTTATTGCGAACGATTTCTTTTGCAATTTCTTTAGTTTCATCGTCAAAAGCAACAACGTGGTCACTATCCCAACGAACACCACGCGTAACGTGAAGCGCAATTTCGTCAAAATAGCAAAGGAGCGCCGAAATTTTATCAGAAACAACTTCGGTAGGATGATAGTGTCCGTTATCCATAAGCGGTAAAATGTTATTTTTAGCAGCGAAAACGAGAGTAAATTCTCCGCTACCTGCCGTATAACTTTCAACGCCAATACCAAATACTTTTGATTCAACGCACGGTTTAACGAGATTTTTATCATAAGGGATTGATAAAATTTGCTCTAAACTATCTTTATAACGAAGGCGTGGCCCCATTCTATCGGCAGGAACGTCTTTAAAACCGTCGCCAATCCAAATATTCATAACGCAAGGAATACCCGTTTCTTTTGCAAAATATTCAGAAATTTCAACGCATCTTTTACCGTGTTCAATCCAAAACTTTCTAGTCTCTTCGTCAGGACTTGTTAAAGTAAGCCCGTCTTTAACTTTAGGGTGTGAAAAGAAAGTAGGGTTAAAGTCAATACCAGCGTTGTGCTTTTTAGCAAAGTCTACCCAAGGCTTGAAGTGTTCTGGCTTAATAGCGTCACGGTCAGCGCGGTTTTCATCGTTCATAACGGCGTAACTTGCGTGAACGTTAATTTTTTTCTTACCAGGACAAAGCGACATAGCATATTCCATATCTGCCATAAGTTGTTCTGGAGTAGTTGCGCGACCTATATAATTACCCGTTGTTTGAATACCGCCTGAAAGCGCGCCGGTAGAATCGAAACCAAGAACGTCGTCACCTTGCCAGCAATGAAGCGATACGGGAATTTCCGCAATAGTTTTGAGCGCTTTTTCAACGTCTATACCAAATTTTTCATAAATTTTAACAGCATCGTTAAATCTTGACATAATTAAATCTCCTTTATTCCAAATGAATTTATTACTATTTGTCTACCTTCGCTAATATCTTTAACTTCTTTAGACGATATTGCTTGGGCAAGTAAATTACCAACCGCAGTACCTTCAGTAGGCCCTACGAATACAGATTTTTTAGTGTATTCTTTAGCGAGTTCGTTTAAATATCTATCTTTACTACCACCGCCAACTATATTCAACGCCGAATACGTTACTCCAGTAATTTGTTCAAGCGATTTTATAGTTTTTGTATATAACGTTGCAAGACTGCGATATACAACGTTCATAACTTCGCCAATAGTTTCAGGAACTTTAAGTCCGTTATCTTTACAACAGTTTTTAACTTCGTTAATCATACTTTGAGGGGCTAAAAATCTATCGTCGTTAATATTAACAACGCTACCAAAATCGCCAACCTCAATTGCCATAAGCATAAGTTCTTCGTAGTTATACTTGCTTTGAAGTTCTTTTTTGATAGACTGAATAGTCCACATTCCCGAAATATTTTTTAAAAATCTAATAGTGTGGGCAAAACCACCCTCGTTAGTCATATTAAAATTGTAAGCGCTTTCGTTTGTAATAGGCTCAGATAATTCAGTGCCTAAAAGCGACCACGTTCCACTTGAAATATAAAGCGGATTGCTCGTTTTTGCAGGAACAGCCATTACCGCGCTTGCCGTGTCGTGCGTTGCAGGAATAACGACGTACGCGTCAAACCCAACTTCATTTTTAATTTCTTCAGTAAACCTACCAAGCACCGTGCCAGGCTCAACTACTTTTTGGAAAATTTCAGTAGGAAATCCGTACTTTTTAATAATATCAAAATCCCAATTACGAGTTTTTGCATTGATAAGCGCCGTTGTTGAAGCGTCGGTATACTCGTTAACCATAACGCCAGACAAACGGTAATGTAAATAATCAGGTACTGTTAAAAACTTTTTAGCCTTGCTAAGTTTACCTGTTAATTTATCGTGATATAATTGGTAAACGGTATTAAATACGGCGTGCTGAATGCCCGTACGCGAATAAAGTTCTTTAAACGAAACACATTCTTCGCTCTTTTCAGTCATTCCTTGATTTCTATTATCTCTATACGAATAAACGTCACCAATAACTTTATTATTTTCGTCAAGTAACGCGTAGTCTACACCCCAAGTATCAATACCAACTGAGTATGGTATAACGCCGAGTTTTTTACATTCTTTAATACCAGCGACTACGTTACTAAAAAGTTTTTCAATATCCCATATAAGACTTTCGCCCTTTTTTTCCGCGCCGTTTTCAAAACGATAAATTTCTTTAAGTTCAACTTTGCCGTTTTCAAACTTACCAAGAATGTGTCTACCGCTCGACGCGCCAATATCTACTGCAAGATAATACATAATTACTCCTTAACTGTATTTATATATTTATTGTAACACACTTTTTTAAGAAATGATATACCAATTTTGCAAATGTTTATAACAATATTGCAAACGATTGACATATTTTTAGTTTAGGTGTATAGTTTTATTATGCATCAAAGATTATTATATACAGGCAGTAAAACGTCACGCCTTATTTACGCTTCGGTAACAACGGTTGAAAAAGACTTTATACCCGTTTCTCATTCTCACCCAAACACCGAAATTATTTACGTTAGCGAAGGCGAAGGTTACGTCATTACTCAAAACGATAAAATTAAATTAGTGAAAGGCGACTGCGCCGTAATAACCGCTATTTCTGAACATCGTGAAGAAGTAGTACAAGGCAAAAACCTTACCTTTTACGCTATTGGCGTAAACGATTTTGGTTTTAAAAACAACACAGGCATTGAAGTTTTTTCTCCTAAACTTAGCGACAGTCAAACGTTGTCGCGTTGCTATAAAAGTTTATTTGAAGAACTTAAGTGTGGCGATAGTTTTTGGGAAGACGCCGTTAATTTATATACCGAACTTATTTGCACTTTAACGTCTAGATATTCATTAGCGCAAAAAGGCTCTGGCGAAGTTCACGGCACGAGTTTGGTTGAAAGCGCAAAAAGGTATATAGACAGTAGGTTTTACGCTCCTATTAAAACTGAAAATATTGCAACTGCACTTTCGGTGTCGTACTCTACGCTAATACATACGTTTAAAAAGGAAACGGGCAAAACTATTACCGATTATAAACTTTCTAAACAAATAGACGAGGCAAAATCACTTTTATCGCTTACCGATATGAGTATAAACCAAATCGCGCTTAACGTTGGGTTTGGAACTAATACTTATTTTTCTAAAATATTTAAACGCGAAACGAACATTACCCCTAAACAATATCGCGAAATTGAAAAAAACAAAAAATCTACTTGAAATTTCAAGTAGATTTTTTTATTTGTTATTAGGTTAATTGAGCACGCATACGTTTAACGAAGTTTGCAAGTTGTTGTGGAGCATCTGGTGCTTTACTGTTGTCAAAACGAGTAAGTTTACCAATTTCTGCGTACGCTTCAAACTTGTCAATCATATCTGCTAATTCATCGTTACTATATTGTAAGTAGAATTCTTTAAGGTCGATGTAACGAACGAATAACGACTCAACGTGAACTCTATCAAGATATTTTTGGTACTTAGGCTCAGTATTCTTTACAAGTTCAATTTGTCTTTCTGCTTCCGTAAAGTACTTTTTAAGTTGATTTAAAGTAACGTATGGGAAGTAGTCTGCCGTAGTAAATATTGTATAAATATATCCGTGATAATAAATACGTTTACCGTCAGCGTTGACTAAACCTTGAACCCTATCTCCGTTTTCATCCACATAAACAGCATCCATCATTTGGAAGTAATTTCTAAGCCAATTGAAGTAGCCGTACATAGCGTCAAACGCTTGAGGACCGTAATAGTTATAGAAGAAGTCTTTAATTAAGAATTCAACGTCTTGGTCCATATCCCACATAAGTTCAGAACGGAGATAAAGCATTAACGCGAAGAACGACGTACCAGAAGTGTGCGCTGGAAGTTGAGTTAAAAGTTCTTTAACGTTACAAGCGCGGAAGTATTTAAAGTCGTCTTGAATTACACCCCAATCTGGATATGGAGAAAGATAATCACTGAACGTTGTACCATAGTCCCAAACTGCTAAGATTGGAGAAATTTCTTTCCAGTTTTCAAACGCCAAGTAAGCAGAGTTGTTATATTCTGTATCATAGTGCGTGTGCATATTTACTGAACGAATAGGAGCAATACGAACGATAATGTTATCCATTAAAGCAAGGTCGTTATCGTCGCCGTCGCCTTCTGCTTCGTCGCCGTATTTGCCGTTACCGCCAAAATCTTCGTACGGAGCGTCGTAAGCGATAATATCATAGTCGTTTGTAACTGGGTTATATTCAACTGGAGCGTCGATAGTATAAAGGTAAGCGAAGAAAGAAAGATTAATTACTCTATTTTGGTCGTGTTCATCTGGAATCGGAACGTCTTCAACTGGAACGTCATAATCTTCGTTATAAGTACCTGCTTGCCAAGAAAGAATACGCTTCATTAACGCATTTGCAAGAAGACACATTTGACCAGAATACTTAATAGTTGTAAATTCTTCAGCGCATCTACAAACGCCGTTCTTTTTACCTGGACATTGATATAATTGGTTATCGTTAATACCAAGCATGAATACACGGTCATTTGGGAAGCTTTCGATTTTTTGAACAAGTTCTTCAAATAACTTATCTAAAGGCCTACAACCGTCTGCTTCTTCGTTGTTTTGAAGAACGGTAGATATACACATTTGACCAGTATAGGCTAAACCGTCACCAGTGTACCAGTTTCCGTGAGAGTGAACTTCACCTTCTTCATTATGGTAATATTTTTTTGCTTTTAAAAGTTCAAGACAAAGCGATTGGTCGCCAAGTTTCCAACCTGCAGCTTCCATACCTTCATAGTTATAACGGCTACCTTGTGAACCGTGATGGCGTAAACGAACAAGCCAATCAGAAGTATCACTTGTATTAGTTGCCGTGTCAAGCATACGGCTTTGGAATTCAGGAACGTCTACAACGTCCATATTCTTAAGGTATCTTGTAGCGTCGTGAGTAATTCTCCATTCGTCTTGAGCGTAATAATGGTAATCCATATTTCTTTGAAGGAAACCGTATGAAGAATAAACTATACCGTTGTTACCTAAAGCGTTCATAATAACGGTATTGCCGTGAGTTTGAATTTTAAACCCGTCGTTACCCATGTCGCTAAAATCAAACGTGTTGTACATTGGACTTGCTTTATAGAACGACGTATTACCAATACAAATGTATTTGTTGGTAGTTACGAAATTACCGTCCGCATCAGTTGCAGAAGCAACTTCGTCTTCCCCTTCAATGAGCACTGGGAATTCAATACCTACAGCGTCCTTCATAAAGAAGTTAATTTCTTCCGCCGCTTTAAGTTCGGCAATTTGGCTATAAGTATCGCTAGAAACAACTATTTTATAGTCTGTAGTACCGTTAGTGTATAAAACTATATCCGAATCAGTAACAACTTCTTTATTGATAGTATCAACGTAAGTATCGATAAACTCGTTATACGCAACACTACTGTTTTGTTTGTTATCTGGATTACCGCCTTCGTTACCGCTGTTTCCCGTGTTTCCAGTATTATTGTCGCCACAAGCAACAAGCGTTAAACTAAGCGTACAACACATAAGAAGACTTACTATTTTAGAAAGATATTTTTTCATTATAATTTTGCCCTCCTATTAATCTGTTACCGTAAGAGTGAACGATCTCTCAGTAACGTTACTGTCTTTATCCATTGCAACAAATTTGAGTACGTAAGTACCTTTTTGTTGGAATACGTAATCGCCTTTAGTTCCGTTAGTATAAAGGGTTTTAAATCCAAACGATGGTGTTTGAAGGAATACGTAACTATTTAACTCATCTTGCGTAGCAATATTATCTTCTACTATCATTTCAGGAACGATAAGTAAGTCGCCAACTTTGTAGTTAGACTTAATTTGACCGTCAATTTCAAGAGTAGGAGCAATAACGTCAAGAGTGTTAATCATAATTGGTAATGGATTTTTACCATTGCCTCTTTCGTCTAACGCTTTGTAACGAACAACGTACATACCTAATTGGTCAAGCGTTATAGAATACTCAACGTTAGCCGCTACACCGGTAGTTAAACTACCTAAAATGAAAGTTCCGTCTGGAGCCATAACCGAAAGAGTTACGTCACAGTTAGGGCTAAACATATCGTATGCTTTTGCTGCTGGAAGAGTAATAGTTTCTTGATAGTTTCTGTAAGAATTAATGAACGTATCTTGTTGAATTGCAGGAGCGGATACGTCTTGACCATAGAACAAGTCGTCGCTACCAGCTATTTCATTTGCAAAGAATCTTGCTTGAGTATAGAAGTCAGAAAGTCTTACTTTGCTAACTTTGCCACCAATCGCGTCAATTTCATCAAATCTAATTTCAACGTAAACTTTATTGCTACTAAATTTAGTAAACTCGTCACCATTATCATAATTTCTAATAGTGAACACCTCTGAACCAGAGTCGTCAATTATAACTTTACCAAGTTTAAACTTGAAGAACACGTCACCAGTATCAGCCTTTAAGTTATTTATATAACCTTTAACGTAACTGAATTTAGAATGTGGAGTTGTTAAGTAAACTTCATTATCTTGTTTTCTTGTTAACGTGAAAGTAACCGTTTCGTTAATATTTTCGCTATCTTGAAGTTTTATTGAAATCTTTTTAAAGTTAGCGGTTTCTTTTTCAAAATTAAGTCTTACCTTAGTTTGAGTAGCAAGTAACGGATTTAAGAATCTTATAGTTGCGCCGTTTTCTTTAACGGTAAATACGTTTTCAAGGTTACTACCACCAATATAGTTTTCGTAATTAGCCTCAATACCACCGTTAACGTTTATGAAATAATCGCCAAGCGTTACAGGATTAACGTAAGTAATTACGTTAGGCTCTGTTTCTTTAACGTTGTTACCAACGTGCGCTTTAGCCGAATATTTAACGTATAACTTTTCAAGGTTAAAGTCTTTAGCAACAACGTAATCGCCAAACTCGTTTGGTTTAACTTCACTATACGAGCCAACTTCTTGACCTGCTAATTGTTTAGCAACGTACATTTTTACAGGTACTTCAATTTTTTGACCAGGAATAGAGTTAAAGTCGTACGCTTTAGGTAAATTAAGCGTAATTGCGTTATTCTTTTTCCAGTATTCAGGAACTACCGTTTTGTTAATTACAGGCTTATCAGAAAGCACTGAATAAATTGGATAATCGTAAACTTTTTCGTTTCCGAGATAGTCTGAAACAACGTAAGTAATTTTGTATACGCCTGCTTTTTCTATGCTAATAAAACCAGAAGAAGTTTGGAATTGTTCAGTTCTATCGTCAAATGAAACCGTTAAATCAACTTTAAGCGTTCCGCTACCACCTTTAACCGAGTAGTTAGGAATAGTTACCGTTTCACCTACCGATACGTTTTCAGGAATAGTAGAATCAAGCGTAAGTTCAATAGCGTCAATTATAGGAAGAACTTCAAGTTTGGTAGTTATTTTGTCAGATTCGTTTCCCGCTTTATCTGTAACTGACGTAATTACGTTATAGAAACCAGGCTTATCAGGTGTAAAGCCTAAATTAACCATATCTACGTTAGCAACACTAATAGCAGAATCTGTACCATATCTACCTAAATATTCAACTTTATAACTGATTTTTTCAGTAATATCGCCATCAAAAACGTCAGACGCTGTAAAATCCCAGAAAGGATAGAACGTGCCAACTTCACCTACAGGAATATCGTCTTTATCTATATCAGTAGGGAAAGTAAGACGTGGTTTATCAACGTCGACAAATTCTTTGCCATTTAATGCTTGGTTACAGAATTTAGTAATTATAACGTTAGCAGGAACTTCTTCATTTGAAAGGCTACCAAATGTTGCGGTTACGGTAACGTAGTTGCCGTCAAAACCTTCAAACGCTTGGTCTGTACCCGAAAGGTGAGTAGGTTCTTGAAGCGCTCTAATAACGTGACCGTCTACGTCAGAATATGAACGGTTATAACCGTAAGCAGTCATAGTTTCATAATCTAAAGCAAGCGCCATTGTTTTAGTTCCAAGCCCCATAAAGCCTGAACTATTAAGCGGTGAACCTTTAGTAACAGTCTTATCAAGCGCGCCCTTTTTAATACCGCCGGCAGTCATTGTGTTAGTTTCAACACGGCCCCAAACGATATTGTCTTTATTAGGGTTGTCGCTTGACGGAGCAATATAGAATTTAACGTATTGATCAGGATTTTCAATACCTCTTAATTCTAACGTAATTTGGTTAAATTCACGGTCGGCAGTAGTAGACAATGCGTCTAAGTCAGTAGTAGTAGTAGCTGGGTTAACGTAGAATTCTAAAAGCGCATCTGTAGCCGTGAATGAGTTAATGTTAATTGGGGTTTTATAGGTCATTGAAAAATCGTCTGTAAAGTTAACACCAAGACCAATTGGAGCATTGTTAGCGCCAATCTCAACGTTGTCACTTAACGCTGTAGTCGTTAATTTACTAAGGTATTTTGGTCTTTTTGCTTCAGACGTGAAAATCAAATCGCCGTCAGACTCAATGTCAAAATAGTTGCGCCAATACTCAACAGAATTAGTATTAGCAGTAACGTTTGACGGTAAGTCTGCTTTTACCCCTCCAAACACCGCGAAAACGCTTGCTGAAAAAGCAAACAATGCGGTGAATGCAGTTAGTAATATACTTCTTTTTTTCATATTTTCCTCCGCTATATTTTTAGCCTTTTATACCACCTATGGTAATACTACCCATAAGTTTCTTTCTAAATGCTATGAATAAGAGAATAAGTGGCGTTGCAATCATTATACAACCAGCCATTTGGTTAGGAACTGTAAGACCTTTAATTGAACCGTCGCCGTTAAATCTGAAAAGAGCGTACGAAATCATTGGCCAAGTGTTAGGAACGTATTGAACGTTAACCTTCCAGTCGTTCCAGAAAGTAATAAACGTCATAAGCGCGAGAGCGCCAAGTGTGCCCGCTGCAAGAGGCATCATAATTTGTACGAGAACGCGGAAGTGTGACGCGCCGTCAACGAACGCCGCTTCAGCATATTCCCAAGAAATTGACTTAAACGAAGCGTAGAATATTAAGAAGTTAGTTCCTAAGAAACCACCCTTCATAAGCCAAATACCCCAAACTCTATCATACATGCCTAAGTCTTGCATCATTTTAAGTTCTGATGGGAGCGCGCCTACGATAGGAAGTAACATTGTTACGATAACTATCGGATATAAGATAGACGCTATTTTATGATGACTATATCTTGCGGCAATATAAGCAGTAACAGAGTGAGTAGTTGTTGTTATTGCAGTTGCAACGATTGTGTATATGAACGAGTTAAAGAAAAGCGTATCAATTTTAGCAACACCGCCCGTTAAAGGCATGTCAACTTGAATGTTTAAAAGAGCCCATTCGTAGTTGCTAAAAGTAAAACCTTCAAGAGTTGTTAATACTCTAATTTCACCCGTAGGTTTGTGTATATACTTAACTGGATATTCCGCAACGGGAACGCTAAACGCTTTACAGAAAATATCCCAAGGTGTGTCAACGCCTTCAAGTACACGTTGATACATATCGAAAAGTTCGCTAGTTGTAAGAGATGTAAATATTGCCCAAATAAACGGAGTTAAGAAAGAAACCGCGTAAACTATAAGCAATATAAATATCGTCATAGGGAATGCCTGTTTATAGAAAGGCTTTTTAATTCTAAATTTGTTTTTCATATCAAGCCTCCCTTAGAATTCTACCGTAGGACCGTATTTTTCAAGCAAATGTCTACCAACTAAAGTAATTGGCGCAACTATTAACGTGAAAATTAAACCTGCAGCAGATGCGTATGGATATTCTTCCTTACCATTACCGCCTACAACCATTACGTAGAATTCGTAACCAAACGTTCTAAATACCGGATTAGCGCCTTCGGCGTAGAAGTTATAAAGAGCAAGTTGGTTAGAGAATATACCAGCAATACCTGTTACTAAGAATACCGTAATAGTAGAATATACCATTGGTATAACTACGTTGAAGAATTCTCTAAATAACGTAATACCTTCAAGTTCACCAAATTCTATAAGCGAGTCTGGAATACGGCTCATTGCGCCGGCATACAAAATAAGTTGCGAGCCAAAGCCTGCCCATAACGAATAGAATAAGTTCATTCCAAAACCTGTACTAGTATCGTCTAAAAGGTCTGGTTGTAACGGAGCAATATTAAGTAACGTATCTAAATCTAAGAAATCGTTAATAAACGTTGGTAACGAGAAGCTTATAAATTTACTAAACATTAACGAAATAACAACGCTTGATACCATTTGTGGAACGTAAAGCATTACTTGGAAAAAGCCCGAGCATGGAACTTTTTTGTAAATAACGTAAGCAAACGTAAGGTTAAGTGGTAAACCAATAAGCGTACTAACTAAATACGCAGTAAGCGAGTTAGTTAATATTGTAGACATGTATATTTGTTCAGTTAATTCGGTAAAGAATTTTTCAAAGTTACTGAAAAATTCAGCGCCTTCAAGCCACTTCCAACGGGTAGCAAGTTGCGCCATTCCATCAACCATAACAGTATACTCTTCAAGTTCTTGGAAGCTAAGTAAAATTGAGTTAAGGTTAACGCCCACGTAGAATGTAAGAAATTGTAAAAGAGGATAAGCAAGCAACGCCCATACGAAAATGGCTTCGCCTATTTTATAACTCTTTTGTGAACGCACCTTTTTACGCTTATCAGCGCCGGTTATTTTACAAAATAAATTGTAAATACCAACGCTCATATCGTAAAAAACGTTTTTAATTGCCCTTCCGGCAACCGTAAAAGGATATAATATTTTATCCTTTAACGGTTTACGGGTAGCAAGTTCGATATTATTTTTTGCCATAATTATCCCCAATTATAATTGATCTAAGAAAGTAGTTTTATATTTTGCTTGAGTATAATAATTTTTATATGCTTGGATATATTGTTCAGCAGTTAAACCAGTATTGTTCTTCTTAGCTTCAATAAATAAACCGAAACCGTCTTTAGAAGCATAACCGAAATCAGTAATAGTTACACCGAAGTTGCTTTCAACGCATCTATTGTTAATTTGACCAAAACGACCAGGACCGCTAATGTAACGAATGTTACCAGAGTCTAACGCACGTTTATAAGTCTTCCAAAGAGAGATTTTGAAAGTAGACATTTCTTTGTAATCATCTTCAGTAAGGTTGTAATCATAGCAACGAGTAGAACCAGTCATTCTCGTATAAGTTCTTAAAGATTTTTCAGTAGTTGTGTAAATTAAGAATAATTCAGCAGCATCTTTTTGTTTAGGATTTTTCTTAATAGCAACGTTAGCGTCAGGTGTAACTGAAACGAGAGCCATTTCATTATTACCGTTTGCGTCAACGAAGTGATTGTCATCCATTCTTGGGTAAGTCATAATACCGAAACGTCTATTAGAAATACCGTATTTAGAAGCAAGGTTTTCTAAAGTAGACTTAGCTTCGTTTTCCCACCAACCGCCTTCTAAGAACATAGCGATATGGTCAGTACCGTTTAACATGTTGTAAACTTTACTCATTAAGAATTGAGTTTGCGCTTGAGTGTGGTTAGTACCAGTAGAAGCAGTTGTGTCGTACCAGTTATTGTATACGATGTTTTCAGCAAATTTTAACGCTGCCCATCTACCTTTTTGACCTGCAAGTTTATAACCGTTTTCAAGTGCTGGTGAAATTTCGCCAAATTGACTGTCGTTACCTTCGCCTGTTACGTTGATATACCAATCGTCAGCGCCTTCGTAGTTAGCCCAGAAGTTTGTTAAATAACCTGAGCGGTAAGCGTCAAGGTTACCAGACCAAGACATTGGCATTGTATTGTTAGAACGCATTTGAGTACACATTTTAGCAAAATCGTCCCAAGTAATAGGAAGACCATCGTCTTCAGTGCCTTTTACACCGTCTTGACCAACGTGTTTAGCAGCGTCGATTGCTTCTTCTGTATTACCCATTTCAGTACCAGTAATGAAGTTTTTATTAACGTCCATATAGAAACCTTTTTCATAGAAAAGGTCGATATCATAGTTGATATTGTAGAAAGAAGAGTACATTGGAATACCAAAGTAAGCGTCTTCTTGTTCTACGCCGTCAACGTGGTTAGCATATAAAACGTAATCTTTAATAGTAGGGTCCATTTTTTCTGCGATTGTTTTAGTTTCGCCTAAATCAGACCAAACTTTTTTGTATTTAGCGTCCATTGTGTTTTTAACAAGGTCGCTAATATTTAAAAGTCTTCCTTCACCGATATATTCACGAAGCGAGAACGTAGAGAAGAAAATATCGTAATCGGTATTAGCGGCCATTAAACCTTTAAGACCGTCACCCTTAACGTCTTCTTTACCAGGCTTAACTTCAATTTTAATACCTTTTTTGCCAGTTCCTGGTTCAAATTCGTGATCTTTATACATTTCTTCAAATTCGTCAGCCATTTTGTGAAGCCATTCTACACCCCAACCACCATCGTAAGATACAGCGTAGAGCATTGTTTTATTTGAATTGTCTTCTTGTTGGCCACCATTTCCACCATTATTGCCACCAATGCCTGAATTGTCACCACAGGCAGTAAACGTAAATGCCGAGAAAAGCATTACAAGTGTGAGTAAAAAACCCAAGATTTTCTTTTTCATTTTGTCTCCTTAACGTTTAAAATTTTTTATTTCCACCCGTCCCGTTTGAAACGGGTGGAAGTTTGTTTTTTATTTTTTTAACCTTGTAAGCGCGATATATACGCTACTTACTAAAGTTATTATTCATTAGTTTCATCTGTAGTAGTCGTTGTGTCGTCAACGTCAGTTGTGTCGTCAACTTCTACAGTTTTGGGTTTTTTAAGCACTACCGCGAATAAAACCACGAGCGTTGTAACAACAAGAACAATACCAACAGCGCCTAAGATAAGAGCCCATACGTCTACGCCAATAACTTTACCTTCGTTTAACTTAGCGCCGTCAATAATTTCAATTTCGTAAACGTAAGTTGATACGTTACCTTTTGTATCGGTAGAAGTAAGTTTTACAGTGTAAATACCTGCTTCAGTAGCATTGAATTTACCTCTAAACGCGTTAATTTCTTTACCGTTGAAAGTTATAGATATAGAATTTACTAAAATAGAGTCTGTATCGTCGTTATCTCTAGCTACCATTGATGCAATTTCAATTTCTTCACCAAGAAGCGCCGATTTAATAACTTTACCTTTAACTTCAATAACAGGAGCAGATTTATCTTCAACGCTAATCGTGAACGATTTTTTAGCAACTTCGTTCGAGCCGATTTTTGCTACGAAATTTATTTGATATTCGCCTGCATTTTGTGGGTTAAAGTTAAGAACGTTATTAGTGTAAACAGTTTCACCGTCTTTAGTAACGATAAATTGTTTAGTTACGTTAGTTGCAATAGCGCCTTTGCTTGTTACAACGTCAAACGAATTTACGTTAATTAAGTCTGCAGTTGAATATAAAGTGTTAAAGTTTGCATTTGAAGAAATTGAGTAGAATTCTTCTTCAACGTTAACGATAAGGCTAACCGTATCTTCGCTTGAACCATCAGTAACGGTAAATTTGAAGATATATTGTCCTGCGCTTGCAAACGTATAACTATAAGCGTTTCTATTTGACGCGTAAGTTGCAGTTTCAGCGCCTAAAACCGTACCGTCTTTAGTAACGGCAAGAGCGATTTGGTCAGAATAATCACTTGTACTACCAATCAAGTCAAGCGCTTGGAGTTTTGCAAACTCAACTTTAGTACCTTTAATTACTTGGTAAGTGTGAGCGTTTGCGTTTGAAGAAATTTTAGTTGCGCCCGTAAGATAATCTTCACCAATTAAGTAAATTGTAGGAGATGAAGTATCGCATACGGTTACAGTAAACGCGTAATAATATTTATCGCCAATCTTTTTAATATTGTTACTTTCTTCAAGTTGTTCAGGAATAAAACGTTGTTCGCTATTAACGGCGTATTGGGCAAGATAGATAAATTCATAGTCGCCGTAAACACCTTTAGCAAAGTTGTAACCTTCTTCTTTTTGAGTGGCGTTAAGTTCTACGAACTCAGTTGCGCCAGGAACTTTAACAGCCATATAAATTTCGCCATTAGTTAAACCGCTAAGTTTAGCGCTATCGTAGAATTTAACAACGTTTTTATCAATCTTAAGGTTGTTAAGAGCGTCACCTTCAGAAAGAGAAGTCTTAGCAGGAACCTCAAGAGCGTGATAATTATTTGAAATTACAACAGTTTTAGTGTAAAGACAAGTAAGAGCCTCTGAAGTAGCGTTAAATACGTCGTCAATTGCGTAATATTTAAACGTATAAACGCCAGCTTTATCAAATTGATATAATTTATTTGCTTCTAAGTTGTCAAAAGTAGCAAGTGGAGCGTTATCTAATAAAATATCAAGTTTAATTTTAGAGTCATCACCAATATTGTAAATATACGAAGTTGACGTTGCGCCAATATCGAAAATCATACCAACGGTTGCGTTACGTCTACTAATGCCATCCATCTCGCTTGCATACGCAATATCAACCGTTGCAAACTCATCGTTAGGCATAACTTCAATTTCATACTTACCAACATACTTTTCTTTTCCACTTGCACCGTTATAGATGTAAGTATAAGTCATTGTATAAACGCCTTCAGTTTTGAAGTTATAAACCGAACCGCTAGTTACCGTAGTTGCAATTTGTGCGCTATTAGCGTCTTTTGCTAAGCCAGTATCGTTAGTATCGATAACCTTTCCGTCTTTATCGGTAAGAACGTAAGTGAGATCTCCGTTAGTAAAACCTTCACCCGCTTTGTTGTATTCGTAGAATTTTGGAGCAGGAATAGTATAGTTAAGTCCAGCAAAACCTTTGAAAGTTTTTCCCGCTTTAATTGGGTTAGATATATCTTCACCGCAAAGGTTGCTTACTAAGATAGCGCCACTACCATTAGTTACGCCAAATTTAATTTTAAGGTTAGCGTTAGGGTCAAAACCACCGAAAGTAAAGTCTTTATCAATGGCGTTACCCGATTGAAGTTTAGCCCATTCTTCATCACTACCACCGCCACGGCCTGCGTGAGCAGCATCGTGAACGTAGAACACCTCTTGTTTAAAGTCACGAAGAACGTCGGTATCCTTTTCATTGTCTTGTCTTGGCGTTGCAGTAGCCTTTACGTCAGTTCCGTTTTGAATATAACCTATATTAATTGCTTTAGTTCCGCTTTTACTACCTGCATAACAACTTGTAATAAGTTTACCCATATTTTTACGCATTATTGGGTTTTCGTCGGTTGAAGAAACGTCTGTTGCACTCGAGTAAGTAAGACCTGCAGGAATTTGACTTACAACTTCTTTTGCTTGAGTTGTAGTTGGGTTACCGTCTTTATCTAAAACGTAAACTGGAATTTTTTGGTCGTTCTCGTCAAGTATATATTCGCCGTTTTCGTCTCTTTCAAACGCGTCGATTTCATATGAATAAGCAACGGTAAGACCAGAGTAATTCAATTTAATCCATTCCGGACCGTAATTGTGCGACGTGAAAGTAATCTTTTTATCAGGCGAAGCGCTATCGTAAATAATTACCGTAAAGTTACCAATATCTGCAGTAACACCAACTTTACTTTGGTCTACTATTGGAATAAACGAAAGTAAATTTTCAAGTTCGTTAGGTTTGTAAGTCTTTTTAACTTCAACGAACGAGTTTTTATCAGTAAAGTTGAAGTACACACCGCTATTTGCAGTTGCTTCCGCCATCATGTATGAAGGAGCAATATAACCGGCTTCAATTTCAACCTTTTCACCAAGAGTAAATCTAGCAGCCAAACTATCAGGGTCTTTAGTATAAACAATGTCCGTGGCAGCGTTAGCAACGCCGTAATTAGCGGTACTAATCGCAGTTGCGCCTATCGAAATAGCCGCCACCAATGAAAGCATTGCCACACCTAATTTTTTAGTGTTTTTAATTTTTTTCATTTACCCGTTCTCCTTATCCGTTTTTGCGTTTTTTAATAATTGCTAACACAACAACCGTAATCGTGCCTATTACACCAAGAGCGAACACTATTATGAATATTACTTGTAATACGTTAACAGGTTGTTCATACTCGATGATGTCAGCGCTAATATTAACTGAAGAATTGTTTGCATCAGCGCCGTCAACGGCAACGTTTTGAGTCCACTTAGCGTAAATAGTAGTATTTGCGTTAAGCGCCGTGTCAAAATTATAAGCTATCGTACAAGCTTCGTCTGCATACCAACCTGCGAAGGTGTAACCATCTTTAGTTGGAACGTAAGAAATTGGTTTATCGTTACGGTTAACTTCTTGAATTTGAACGCTATCGCCAAGGTCGTAACTTACCTTGTGAGTAAACGAACCAAACTTAGCGTATAACACAACACCGTCTTCTAAAGGAAGTTCTGCAACGCTAGTTACTTTAACTCCGTTAAAATACCAACCTTTGAATTGTTCGTTAGCTGTATCAGCGAGAACTTTAAGTTCTTTTTTGTCTTTAACTTCGTCCATATTAAACGAAGTAACGTCGTCAGCCACGCCGTCTACTTTATAAGTTAAACTATAAGGTATAGCGCTTGCGGTAAGAGTTATATTGTTTGCGCTTGCAAGATCTGCAAAGTTTAACGTGAAGTTTTCAGCGCCAGTAGCGTAATTAATACCGTTAAGTTTAGCGTTTTTGAATTGGTAACCTTTATCGAACGTAATTTCAATATTTTGATCACCGTCAACGAGTAATACTTCACCACGTACAACCGGCTTACCATTGATAACAACGCTCATATTAGCGCCTACTTGAACTTTAAGCGTAGGGTTAATAGTTATAGGCATTGTTATTTCACGCTCGAACGCGTCAACGTAGATAAGTTTATAGTTGCCTTTATCACTTAGAGTGAGTTTTGTTCCGTCAACGTACGCGCCTTCGTAAGTACCAACAACTTGGTCGCTAGAATTTAAAAGTTTATAATTTAATACGCCAGTAAGGTTAGGAATAGCAGATTTTAACGTTGCTACAGTAGGCATTTCAAATTCAACGCCACTGTACGCTTTCATTGAACCAACGTCGTTAGCAGTGAATTTATTTCCGCCAAGAGAAGTAACAACGAGTGAAGTTGCAGTTGTAACATTATCAAACGTAATTGAAACGTTTACGTTATTACCACTAAAACCAGACCACGCTACGTCTTTATTGTCATAAGTGCTTGAGAAATCTCTAATAGCGAAAGCGGTTTTAAGACCATCCGCAAGTTCACTAGTAACGTTAGAATATAACGTATTGTTGCTAAATACAAGCGCAACAGGTTTTTTCATATAACCGTTAGGACGGGTATATACTTTTACGTTTTCACCATATTGATAGTTATTAACGTCAGCTAAGATTGTGTCTTTTGCAACGTAGTTAGTTAAAAGTCCAGCTGCTGTAGCGCCAGGTCCACCATTTCTAAAACAACCTAAAACGTTTTGGTTAGACGCTATTGCTCTAAACGCCATCATTTCATAGTCTTGAGTATGGTCTCCACTAACAGGGTTATGATTTTCAGACGTAACTTGAATTTTAACGTAGTTGTTAGCATCGTTAGCGTCTGTAAGAATAATTGTAAACTTTTTAAGTTCGCTAACGTTTGCTTTTAAGTTAGGTTGGGTTGGCATATAAGCAAACTCAATAAACGGTTTGTATGCACCAGTTATTGTAGTTTCCGTACCAGACCAAGAAGATTTAGAAATATCAATAGTACCAAGGTCAAACGTTGCGCCGTTTGTGCCAGTAAGTTTTAAACCTTCGTGAGAAGAGTCAACAAGATTGTTTTCGGTTGGTTTATTTACAGCGCCAATATTAGCGGTATAAGTAAACGTACCATACGATTTTGCTGAAGTTTCGCTAGAAGTTGCAACCGTAACGTCACTAAAATCTAATGAACCATTAAAACCACTAGGAAGTGAAGTAACTTTATAAGTTTCTATTTCTTCACTACCGTTAGCAATTGTAACGTAATAAAAACCTTCGTTTTCAAAAGTGTACGAATATGCGTTGTTTACTAAATCGGTTTCAGTTGCAGTAGCAACTACTTGACCACCGTATTTAATAGTAACGCTTCTTTCAGTTAATGGCACGCTATAAATTGAATCGCCTTTTACAGACGGCACGTTAATAGTTTCGCTAACGCCTTTCGTTACCGAAGTTTTATTTTGTACAGGTTGAATTTTAAGATCATCACTATTAACTACAAATTCTACGTTTTCACCGTTTTTAGCAATTTTAAAACCGCCAAGAGACGTTAATAAAATAGAAGTTGAGTCAACACCGTCAACAAGCGCGTTAAACTTAATTGAAACGTTAACAAAATCGCCTTTAAAGCCACCCCAAGTTGCTTGGTTAGAAGCATCGTAAGAAGTGCTATAATTTCTAATAGCGTATGAAGAAGAAAGTTGAGTGCTACTAGTAGCAAACGTTACGTTACTATATAACGTATTATTATCGTAAACAAGACCAACTGGAAATCTAGCCATACCGTTAGGTCTAACTGCAGAAGCTGTATTTGTGCCAAATTGATAGCTGTTAGCAGTATTTAAAACAGTTTCTTTTGCAACGTAACCACTTGTAACCAAACCTACACTGTTTCTCCACGCGCCGAATTTACCTTGGTTATTGCCTTTCGTTTTAAAAGACATCATTTTGTATACGTTACCACCGCCTGCATCATGCTCAACAACGTTAACATAAATTTCAACGTAATTATTCTCATCAGTTGCGTCTGTAAGTTTAATGCTAAACTGTGTAAGTTCTGATTGGCGTTGAGTAAGTTTATCCGTCGTTGGAAGATACACAAACTCAATAAACGGGTTATAAGCGCCCGTAATTGAAGTTTCAGTACCATTCCAAGAAGATTTAGAAATATCAATTTTGCCAAGATCAAAAGTAGAATCGGCTTTACCCGTAAGTTTTATACCCTGACGCGTAAAAGAATGATCATCACTCTTAGAATCGTCAGCGCCAGTGTCTACTGCAGTATAAGTACCATCGTAAACAGAAGCAGTACCTTCACCACCCGTTACGATAGAATTTGCATAAGCACCAGCAGATACGTTTAGGGTAGCCGCGCTTGTATAATCACTGCTAGTCATTTGCGAAAACGCTAACCCGGCAGATACTACCATAGTTAACGAAAGCGTCAATGATGCAATGATTTTACTTAAGCCATGTTTTTTCATCATAAAATCTCCCTTTTTAAAATTTCGTTTTTAAACGATTTGTTTTTAGTTTATTTTTAACGCGCGTACACGCGTATATTATATAAGGAAAAGTATTTTTCTTTTTTTATTTGTTTTTGTTTAAATTACTTGTTAGCCCGTTACAATCGTAGGATAGTTGCAACGTTACGTCGTTCCACTTGCCGTAACAATTGAAGTTTTTATTAACTCACCGCTAGCGTTGTAATACATAAGCGTATACTCGCCAATATTATTAAACGTGTATTCGTAAGCAAGTGAAGTAAACGTAATAGTGTCAACCTTGCTACCGCCAAAGTAAACTTCAACGTAACTACCGCGAATATAATTACGGTATAAAACGTGACTCTTTATCGGAGCGTAAACGTACACTCTTTCACCAACGGTAACGCTTGATTTAACGTTAGGAGTTTCAATAGTAAACTCGCTTTCATTAATATTAACAACGCCTAAGCCAAGGTCATTATCGCCAAGTTTAGTTATTACTATTGACGTTTTAGTAGCGTCGTTTTGTAGCGTACCAAACAATACTTTTAACTCAACTTCTTTTTTACCTTCACTATCCGTTGTGAAATCAGACCACGGTTCGGTAATTCCATCATTTTTATCCGTTGAGAAGTTATTATCGTTTAAATTACTACTTGTAAATTGACGAATTAACATTGAGTCGTTAAGGTCGGCTTGACTATTAATATACGTTGAAGAAGAATACAACCCACCGTTCGAGTAGAAGAACGCTACGGGAACTTCAGTATCACCTTCCATACCCATTTTAAAGTCTTTACTTTTACCGAGTAAAACGTACGCATCTTCTTTTTTAAGTAAGCCCTTACGCACCGTTTTATTCATATTGGGTTGACCGTTACGGTAACAACGGTATTCTTTTTGCTCGTTATTTTTTGCCGTTATTAAAAATTCGTTGCAATTACTGTCGTATTGAGCGTATCGAACTCTAAACTTAATCCACTTACTACCTTGCGAAAGTATAAACGTAACCTCATCAAGTTCGTGTTGATTGCTACCTGGAAGGAATACAAATTCAAAGAAACTTTCACTGAACGCCTTCAAAACGTCGTAAGTGCCGTTCCAGTTTGATTTGTTTAAATCAATCTTGCCAAGATTAAAGGCAGCATTACTTCCACCAGTAAGTTTTATGCCTGTAAATTCCGTTTCGCTTACTACTTGTTTATACGTTCCGTACTCAACTTTAGAAGCGCTACTATCCGTTTTTACGTTAAGCGTATCGGTAGATAATTTAGCACCCGCTACAACTATCTTACTTGTACCAAGAACGGTTGTTCCGTCTTCCTTATAATAAGTTAAGGTGTAAGTACCTTTTTTAGTAAACGTATAGGTTTTTGTTTGAGAGTCAAACGTGAGAGTTTTATTTACTCCGTTACCACTGATATTAACCTTTGAATTAAGCATAGGTTTTTGATGGATAACGGTATACATTTCAGGCGAGTACAACGTAATTTCTTCGTTAACAACTGCGCCTTGTGGATTTTTTAAAGAAACACTTTCAATATAATCGTTATCGGCAACGAAAACTTCCGTACCGGTAAGGTCGTAACTACCTATTTTTGTAACGACTACGCTTGAAACGTTTTTTGCTTTGACAAATTGTAGTTTTACGTTAACAATATTATTTGAAAACCCAGACCACTCTTGGTCGCCGTAATATTTTTCTGGGTAAGAATCGTTAAAACTTCTAATAGCAAATGATTGTTTTATATTATCGCTTGAAGCGTCCGTCATTGGAGAGTATAAAGTATTTTTTTCTTTATCGTAGACAAGCGATACCGGATAATCTGAATTACCCTTGAAGTTTACGCTATAATCTTTTTCTTCAAGCCCAAGCGCCTTAGCAGTGTTTGAAAGCACTACCGATTTGTACGCCGCTATCGGTGAAGCAGTATCACTAACATACTCAAAAAAGCCTTGATTTGCTATAAACGAACCTAATTTTTGTTGATTATCTGCCTTGGCAACAACGTAAATAACGTCTTTTTTACCTTTGTTAACGTATATCTTTATATTCTTTTCGGAATTAGTTACGTCAGTTAAAGTTATCAGTAGTGAAGAAATTTCAACAGAGTTTGAAGACGGTTGATAAACGTAATCAATAAAACTATTATGTTTGCCGGTAATTGATTTACAGTCACCGTCCCACGACGATTTTGATATGTCAATATTACCAAGATTGAACGTTGCGCCTTGAGAGCCGGTAAGTTTTAAACCTTTATAAGTTTTACCGTTAACGTATTGAACGCTCTCGCCAAATTCTTTGCTTGCCCCGTCTGACACGATAACATTGTCATAATAATCACTCGGCGCAAAGTTTTCACCGGTAACAACAACTGGTGGTGGATCTACCACCCCAACGTCGCCACTATTATCAACGTTATTATTAGCGTTATTATTTTCAACTTCTCCACATCCAACCAATAACGACAATCCCATTAAAACCGAAAGAATTGTTATTAATAATTTTTTTGTGAATTTCATAATTTATATTTCCACTAAACAGCGTTATACTTGCCTAGCCTTAACTAAGCAAGTAATAGCGTTTTTAATTATACAGGTTGTTCTGTAAACGTTGCTTTACCTAATAACGTAGCAAGTGCGTTAACGTGGTCTAACGTGTAGTCGCTTGAACACAAATCACCGTCAGCGTTATAGAATTTGTATTTATTAGCGCCACCTACCGCAACGTATTTGTTGTACATTGCAGTTGCAACTTCATTACTTGTAGACGCTTTAAACGGTTTAATTATCATTGCCGATACACCAAAGTTACCGCCCTTATTGTTATCGCCAGAATTTTGAGAAACGTTTGCGCTACCAAAGTGTAAACTTGAAGCAATCATTTCACCAGCAGGAATTTCAATACGAACTTCGTACTTATCGCCGTTTTTAGTCCATTTAGTAACTTCAACTTTATTTGTGCCGATAGTACCCGTTACGTGGTTGCTAGTAATTTCACTTTCGCTTGTTACGACTGAAGCAAACGCGCGTGGAGTTATGTTTACTTTTGTTTGAACTAAACTTTCATTAGTTTCAAGATTAGTACTTAAAGAATTAACTTTATCAATTGGCTCTGCGTCGATTGAATATTTAATGTAAACCTTAGGAACGTTATCTTCAAATCTAACTTCAGTTGAGTAAGTTGCGCTAGCATAAACAGCCCTAAATACCATACCAGGCATTGGCATAAATAACGCGCCGTACTCGTAGTTATTGTTAGAAATCGTAGCGTTTCCGCTCTTACTACCATAGAAGTTACTTAAAGATTTAACGTTACCACCATCTATCGCCTCGTGAGCGTATTCAGGGTAATCTTCTCTAACGTACATTTTCTTATCCGTATCGTAAGTAAGGTCTTCTCTAATATAACCAAGTAAAACTTTATCAGTACTATTACCTTTTACAATTGCACCTGCAGCAGCCGTTGCAGGAAGTTTATAAGAACCGCTTATAGCAGAAATTTTAGTAACAGTAGTCGTTTGAGTTGCATACTCGTCGATATAAGTAATATCGCAAAGTTTATCAAGAACAACCGAAACGTTAACTTTACCGCCTACTATATCGGTAGGCTTAACGGTGTATTCGTAGTAGCCTTCGCCTTTAACGAAAGAATCTTCATTAATAGCAGTTCCGTTTAGGTAAGCAGAATTAAGTTCGTCGTAAACAACGCCAGTTTGAGAGTTTTTACCAGCAATAAAACGAATAACGTCGCCTATTTTAATTTTTTCAGGCGCGTCAACTTTACTACCACCACGGTAATGCTCTACAGTTCCGTTAGTAGCGATTGTTTCATAATCAAACTCGTCAACTACCGAAACGCTCGTTGTTCCAATAGGATTATTTTCAGCATCGTAGAACGTTACAACGGCATCTTGAGTAAACGCGTAAGTAGTACCCGAAATAGGAGTACCATCAACTTGAACAGTTACATCTTCGTTAGCTGTATATTCATATTCAACCAAAGAAGATTTGTAATACAAGAAGCCCGTAAGGTCAACGTCTACGCCAGCAACAACGTCAACGTTTTGTTTTGCTTGTAAAGTAGAAGTTGCAAAACTTGTTCCACCAAGCGAAGTAAGAATAATTGACATTGAATCATCATCCGTACTAAAAGTATTAGTAAACGTTAAAGTTACGTCAAGGTCGGCGTTTTCACTAAAACCAGCCCACAATTTAACGTCACCAGGAATAGACTGGTAGTTAGAAGTTTCGCTTACCGCGTCAAAATCACGGATTTTAAACGCTTTGTAAATACCGTCGAAACCAGAGCGAAAAGCAACGTTAGTGTAAGCAGATTGCTGACTGAAATCGTAATAAAGTTTTAACGCTTCAGTATGACCACCGGTAGCCGTAAGACCCATTACACGACGAACGTCTTGATCAAATCTAATACCCGCACTACGGAATCTTTCTGCATAAGTACCATTATTAGTTGCCGAACATTTTATTGCAAGCTCATAAGAATTTTCTGCAGACTCGTAATACGAAGAAACGTGATAAGTAACGAAATTTTCAGGTTTATTTTTTTCCGTTAACGTTACTTGGAAATATTCAGTATTGCTACTTTGCCTATACCCGTTAGCAGGATTGAAAATGATTGAAATAAAACTGCGAGTGTCTGCACTAGCGCCCGTAAACGCTTGGTCGGTACCATTATAAATTGTACCATCTACCTTAGAACAAGAAATACCCGAGCCCTTAGTGTAAGACCAAGTATCGTCAAAGTAAGTATCGTTAACGTTGATAGTTCCAAGATTAAAAGTAGAGCCTTTTACACCTGAAAGATTAACGCCCGTAACTTCATTGCCAGACGCTTGTTTAAAAGTACCGTATTCTACCGTACCGTTAGAAGATGTTACACCACCAACAACCTTAACTGAACTTGTTGCAGCGTAAGAGTTGCTCATCGTTAAAGCCGCTATACCACCAGTAACAACCATCGCTACCGATAAAACTGCTCCAACAATAATTTTAGAAAGTTTTTTCATATTTTTCTCCCTTAAAATAAATATGACTAATGCAAATTATGTAAGATTTAATTTGCATCAAGATTAAACGAATTTAATAACCATAACGGTTTTGTTTCATTTTAATTTTATTACATCTTTTATTTGTACTAATTTTGCTTGCATTGAGCGGTTTATTGACGGAAACCCCTCAACGCAACCGAACAACGCGCCCACTTATATTATTACGCGCGTACGCGTGAGAACAATAAAAGTTGCTATTTATTCGCCACGGCGTAGACGTGGCGACGGCGTTTTGTTTGCAAAAGAAAACGCTTTACAATAGTTTGCGCAGTTATTTGATTTTAAAACTCTTCTCTTTTTGAGATAAAATTGCTTGTATAATCGCTAAAAATAAAATTTTTAACTTTTTTAAAAGGGCGGAAATTCGCCACTTTAATTTTACGATACAATTATAATACATTTTTATGCAAATTGCAATATATTTTAAAACTTTTTTTGTGTGAAATTTATTTTTTTATTTTGTTATATTTATTTTTAAACACAATGTATAACATTTTGTGTTTTGTTATGTTTTAGGCTTAGTTTTTATGGTAAATTATGTCGGTTTATATAATAAAAATTTTTCGTTATAGGCAAACTTGCTAAATTTAAGCGAAAAAATTTTGATGTTTGTTATGAATACGATAATTGCGGACGAGCAAAGCAGATAAAGGATCTGGTGAGCGGGGCCGAAGTTTTGTATGCATATAATGCGGATGGAAAAATCACAGAAGAGCGGTATTCGAATGGACTGGTAGTTTGCACGAGATTCGATGAAAACGGCAAAAAGTGTGAAGTAATCGGCAAGAACCGGGCAGGCCTTGAAGTATGGCACGAAAGAGTTTTGTACGATTCAAATAATCGAGTAAAGGAAAGTTACGATAAAGACGGAAATTCTTGGAAATATGAATCTTTATAATATGGATAAAATTGTTGTAGGAAGCTTAAATGATGTTAGACCTTTGTTTTATATTGAAGGTGCCATTGTAACAATTTCAGAATCTAAAAATAATATGAATTTAGGTTCAGATGATAAAGAAAAAAAAGAGAGTGAAAATGATTTGAATTTAGTTTCTGATCCAACATCAACAAGAAAAGAAAGTCTTATGTACGAATATGGTCAGAACTATGCTTCTATGATAAGAAATAATAGAAAATGGTTTACAAATCCTTCTGCAGATTTGGAAAATGCATATATACGAAGAATTGTTAATTCAGAAAAAGTTGATGAAGAAAAATCTGAAAGCGACGAAGAAGAAATTTCAGAATATACACTTAGAAAAACTTTAGA
>CALDOZ010000041.1 GCA_937912025.1 uncultured Clostridia bacterium
ATTAACCTTTTTGGTTATCGAAGTGTTGAACCTAAGCAGTAACGCAGTATTGCGCAGTTTATATCACTTTAAATTGTCTATGAATTCTTTAATCAAAGTAGTAGCCTTAATTAAACTTTTCATGCTGTAAGCGTAGGAGCAACGTATGAAATATTTGCCACTTGAACCGAAAGCATCGCCAGGGACAACGGCAACTTTCTTTTCGGCGAGTAGTTTGGTAGCAAACTCTTCACCGGTCATACCGGTACTTTCAACGCATGGGAAAACGTAAAACGCGCCCTTTGGCTCGAAACAATGAAGCCCCATTGAGTTGAATGCGTTAATCATAAATTTACGACGACGGTCGTACTCGTCACGCATTTCGTTAACAACGGCAAAGTTTTCGTTTTTACAAATTTTTAAACCTTCTTGAGCGGCGTACTGAGAAAAAGTAGGCGCGCACATTATAACGTATTGGTGAATTTTAAGCATTGCGCCAAGCAATGGTTGTGGAGCGCAAACGTATCCAACACGCCAACCCGTCATAGCAAACGCTTTAGAAAATCCGTTAATTAATACAACGTTGTTACGCATTTCAGGATACGATGCGATTGAAACGTGTTTTTGACCGTAAGTAAGTTCGGCGTAAATTTCGTCAGACAATACTAAAATATCGTGCTTTAATATTACGGGAATAATTTTTTCAATATATTCTTTTTCCATAATTGCACCCGTTGGGTTATTTGGGTATGGAAAAATAAGCACTTTAGTTTTTGGCGTAATTGCCCTTTCAAGCGCTTCAGCCGTCAACTTAAATCCGTTTTCTTCAACGCAAGAAATGCCTACCGCCTTTCCTCCGCAAAGTTCTACGCACGGAGAATACGAAACGTAACAAGGCTCTGGAATAAGAACTTCGTCGCCTTCGTCTAAAACTGCGCGTAAGGCTATATCGATTGCCTCGCTTGCGCCTACGGTAACGATAATTTCTTCCTTATCGTAGTTTACGTTAAATCTATCTTTTAAATAAGATGAAATTTCACTTCTAAGTTCAGGGGTTCCCTTGTTTGAAGTGTATTGAGTTTTACCAGTTTTAATTGTTTTTACACCCGCTTCGCTAATTTGCCAAGGAGTGATAAAGTCAGGCTCGCCAACGCCAAGCGAAATAATATCTTTCGAGCCTGCGCAAAGGTCGAAAAATTTACGAATTCCACTCGGTTTAATGCCGTCTGCCTTTTTTGAAATAAAATTTCTCATAACACAATTTGACGCTCGCTTTCGCCCATAATTACCGTGTTTTGACCTTCAACTTTATATTTTTTCAAAATAAAGTGAGTAGCGCAACCGATAACACCGTCGATAGCCGAGAGTTTTTCAGAAACGAAGCGCGCAACTTCGTTAAGAGTTTTTCCTTTAATAAATACGGCAAGGTCGTAACCACCGCTCATAAGATAAAGAGATTGAACTTCTTTAAAAGCGCAAAGTTCTTCGGCAAACGCGTCGAAGCCTTTTAATTTTTGCGGTTGAACTTTAACTTCAATTAAAGCGTCTACATACTCGCCCTCTACCCTTTCAGAGTTAATAATAGCGGCGTATTTTAAAATAGTGCCGTCTTCTTCAAGTTCTTTGATGGCGGCCGCGACAGCCTTTTCGTCTGCGCCCGTCATAGAGGCGAGCTGGTTTACCGTATATCTTGCGTTTTCACAAAGATATTTAATTAATAACGATTTTAAATTTTCCATAAAATTGCCTCCTAATAAGAATTTGCTTTTGTTAATGATACATTATATTTATTAAATTGTCAATTTTTTACACAAAAAAAGGACGTAAACTGTAACATTTACACCCTTTTAACTAAATTATTTTTCTATAAGCGCCCACGCGTGCCCGCGCCCGTACAATATATTATACTTTTTAGCGCAATCGTCACACTCGATTGTAGCGCAGTCGTCGTCAAACCCCGGAACTCTTTCATACGTTATTACGCCCTTTTTGCAAGGACACTCGTACTCGTTAGTGTAAACGGGATAACTAATGCCGTCAACCATATACGCGTTTAATAATTTTGCATTGTCACTATTAAAATTAATCATATATTATAACGCTTTAACAATAACGGTAATTTTAGCAACTTCGTCTGGAAGAAATTTAATTTCTACCGTATAAGAGCCAAGATTTTTAATAGGGCTATCAAGTAAAACTTTCTTTTTATCTATACTATAACCTAATGCGTTAACGGCGTCGGCAATTTCCTTACTTGTTATTGAACCAAAAACTTTACCGTTTTCACCACACTTAATACTTACTTCAACGGTAGCGCCCCTAAGTCGAGCGCAAGTTTCACGAAGCGCTTTAATTTCTTCTTGCTTGTGAAAGTTTTGAGCGTCTTTTTTAATGTTAAGGCTATTTATTTTTACAGAAGTTGCTTCTTCGGCTAAGCCTTTTTTTATAAGACAGTTTCTTGCATAACCGTCGCTTACTTCAACAATTTCGCCCGCTTTTCCCGAGCCTTTTACGTCTTTTAATAAAATAACTTTCATAAATTTCTCCTTTATTTTAGTCTAATATAAAAAAGTGCTTTTGTCAATTTATTATGCCAAACAAGTTTATATTTTTACGTTTTAGCAAAACTAAACACACAAAAAAGCGTGGAAAACTCCACGCTTTTTTAATTGCTTAGTTTAATGTTGTGCGGTTTTAAAGGGATAGAAACAAGCAAGACAAGGCTCGCGAAGGGGAAACGCTGAGATTAACCTTTTTGGTTATCGAAGTGTTGAACCTAAGCAG
>CALDOZ010000042.1 GCA_937912025.1 uncultured Clostridia bacterium
CAACAATATTTTATAGAAACGACGCATAACGCAGTTTATAGACCTTTAAAATTATGCCATAAACGCATCGTATGCAGTCTCACTTCCCATAAATACCCATTTACCTTCTTGTTTTACAACAAAGCCTTCGAGCATATCGTCGGTTGAAGCATCGGACATAACGTCTTTAGCGCTTGCTTCATCTTTAAAGATAATAGCATAAAAAGCGTCTTCTTGGTCATCTAATTTAACACCTGTAATAACACCTGAAACGCTGTCAATTTCTTCTTCAGGAACAAAATCCGCTAAATCATTGCCAGTCATTTCCATGCAAGTATAGCCTGCTTCTTCCATTTTTTCTTCTGCTTTGTCAAGGTCTGCGGGAGCGCATGCAAGAAGCATAACTGCCGTTAATACCGTCAAAAGCGTTGCTGATAAAAGTTTTACAATTTTTTTCATTTTGGTATCCTCCAATATTTTTGTTGACTTTATTTTAATACGCGCATCAATATATAGTCAACAACCCTAGGTTTACATTTTGTCAACCTATTGTTTGTATTTTTATTATTTTAATAAAATTTTAAAATTATTAATTAATTTTGCATTATTAAAAGGCATTTTAAGTGCTTGTAGTGTTGTTAAAGTTAAAATTATTATTAGAATTGTTACAAGTACAACAAATAACGGTAGAAAGCAATGCTAATAATAACAAGCCTTGAGTAAGCGATATCGTACCGTTAGCGATAAGTAAAAAAATCAAACCGAAAAAAACAATATTAGAAGTGTTCATAATATCTCCTTTTTACATAACTTCCGTTAATTCTACAATATGCGAAAAATTTTTTAATATGCTTACATTGACATATTTTACACTGTAATTTAAAATAATATTAATAAAATAAAAGGAAGTAAATTTATGAATGAAAGACAAAACGTTTTACTCCTTGATAAGCGTTTGCAGGGACTTGTTGGCGACTACGTCCCCGACGATGAAATTTTACAAGAAGTCGCTTGTTTTTTTAATATTTTTTCAGACCTAACGCGCCTTAAAATGCTATCGGCGCTGGCAATATCTGAAATGTGCGTAACCGACCTATCTATAATGCTAAACTTAAACCAAACGACCGTTTCACATCAACTTAGACTTCTTAGAGATTTAGGCGCGGTAAAATATAAAAGACAAGGTAAAATAATGTTTTACTCTCTTAAAAACGAACTTATAAGCGAAGTTTTACTTAAAGGAGTTGAATTTTTAGGCTACTAAACTACATAAAAAACACTCTATTTCCGCGCTAGAAATAGAGTGTTTAATTTTTTAAATTAACGGCTTTACGTCTTTACCAACTATTGCCGACGCCATATCAAGAGTTGAAATGGCGTTTAAAGCGTCTATAACGTCTGACTTTTTAACGTCGTCTATCGCTTTAATTCGCTGTTTAAAATCATAGAGTTTTCCCGTTAATAAATAGTATTTTGAAAAAAGTTGAACTTTGGTTGACGGCCGTTCTTGAGAAAATAGCGAGCCTGCTTTAAGAGAATTTCTTACCTTTTCAAATTCTTCGTCGCTAATACCTTTTTTGGCTTCGTCTATAACCGTTTTTATAGCGTCGTAACACTCGCCAACTTTATCGTTACCAACTCCGGCGTAAATATTAAGCGTTCCGCTATCTAAATACCTTGCGCTAAAAGCGTAAACGGAATAGGCTAAGCCTAATTCTTCACGAACTTTCATAAATAATCTACTACTCATTCCGCCACCTAAAACGTTAATTGCTATATCGCTTGCAATTTTGTTTTCGTCAATAAAGGTGTTAGACGGAAAAGTTAAGTATATATGACATTGTTCAATGTCTTTATTTTTACATAGCGCTAATTTTTTATTTATAACGTTATGTTCTGGAATAGGTTGTTTTTCACCGCGCGTTATATATGGTAAAACGTGTTTTTCGACGTATTCTTGCGCTTTTTCAAACGTTATAACGCCAGCGAAAGTAATTACGGTATTTTTAGCAATATAATGGGCTTTAACGTAACTATTAACGTCGCTTGAAGTAAAAGACAATACGTTTTTCTCGTTACCTAAAATACTTCTTCCATAACCGTTGTTGCCGTAATAAGCCTCGGTTACAAGTTCGCGACAAACGTCGTCAGGAGTATCTTCACTCATTTTAATTTCTTCTAAAATGACTTGCTTTTCTTTAATTGCTTCTTCATCTGGGTATATTGAATTAAAAACGGCGTCGGTAAAAATCTCAAAAGTTTTTTCGGTGTTTTCAGGTAACGATTGCGCATAGTAGCAAGTAACTTCTGCCGACGTGTACGCATTAAACGACGAGCCAAGATATTCAAGTTTATTTGATATATCAAACGCCGTAAACTTTTTAGTGCCCTTAAAATTCATATGCTCGATATAATGAGATATACCGCTCGTTTTATCAGTTTCGTTAATATTTCCAACCCCTACCATTATAGCAAACGACGTGGAAAGCGCAGGCTCTTCGCTAACTATAAGAGTAAGTCCGTTGTCGTATTTTTTTATTTTTTCCATTTTTCTCCTTTATTTAAGTATGCGTACGCTTTATAATTTTACACCTAAACTTCTACGTTTAAACGCGCGCATTCGGAAATGGTTAAAGTTTTTAAATTTCTTTCTTCAATGCTTTTTAAAATTTGAGGCAACGCTTTTAACGTGTGAGTTTTAGGATGCATTAAAATAATATCGCCCGCGGTTAAGTTTTTAACCGCCCTATTTACTATTAAACTTACGGTATCGTCACGCCAATCAATAGTGTCTTTAGACCACATAATAGTATCGTATCCAAGCGATTTTGCGCACTCTAAAGTCGTTTTATTAAAACTGCCCGACGGCGGAGCAAACAATTTCATTGTGTACCCCGTTAACGAATAAACTATTTTATGATTGTTTGAAATTTCGTTAAAATTACCCGTTTTATCAAGTTTTTTGTGGTCTTTATGGTAATATCCGTGGTTTCCAAGTTCGTGACCTTCGTTGATTATTCGCTTTAAAGTTTGGGCGTTATCGTCCGCCCAACATCCGCCAACGAAAAATGTTGCTTTAGCGTTAGTTTTTTTCAATTCGTCTAAAATACCGTTTACAACTTCAGTATTTTCATAAATGTTAAAAGTTAAACAAACGCCACCGCTATCTCTTTTACCGTTGTATATAGCGTAGTACTCGCCCGTGCCTGAAATGGTAACGGCGCTACTCGGGATAAACGATACACACGCGACCGCCACCACTATTAAACTCAAAATTATATTGGTTATTATGCTTATTTTTTTACAAGAAAACTTCATACGCATATTGTATGAAGTAAACTTATTAAAAAGACTTATTTGCCTTTAATTTCAATTCCGTTTTTATATAAAATTCTAATAACGTCGTCAACGCTACCTTCTTCAAAATCGGCGTTTGTAATGTAATACATTTTTTCACCAAGATATAACGCTAAACCGTCTTTATTCTTTCTTGCTTTAGTGATATTTCTTATTAAAATCGTATCATTTTTAATTTCGTCTTTTTGTTGAGTAGTAACTTCTATTCTTTTATCTTTAAATACGAAAGTAATTTTTATAGAATACCTTTCAATTCCCATATCTTTTACCGCTTTATCGGCGTTTTCATCGGCTTGTTTTACCGCTCTATATATAGGATAGAAAGAAATTAAACAAGTAATTGAGCCTAAAACGATATTAAAAACTGCTCCCGCCATAATTGCGTTTACTAACGTAAATACGCCAAGACCTAAAAACATTACAGAAAAAATACTTGAAGTTATAATAGATTTTTTCTTCATTGGTTTATTCATTTCAACAATTCTTTTTTTATTATATACGCTAACTGACTTTATCATTTATATAACCTCCAATAATTTTTTAACGGTATCGATATATACCCTTGCAGAAGAATGAACTCTACGGTTAAACTCTTCCGCTCCGCCCTTACCGTCTGACACCGCTTTTATTATAAGCGTAGGAACGTTTGCGTTAATTGACGTTAATAGCACGCCGGCGCATTCCATATCACACACTTTTGCGTTAAACGTTTTTTGAAGTTTTTCTTTTACTACTTCATCAGCCACAAACTTGTCCGCCGACGCGCATATAGCGGTAGGAACGTTTTTGTATAAATTTTTTGCAATCTCTAAAAGTTCGTTTTCAACTTTAATTATAGGTGAATTAAATCCCGGATATTGTCCTACGACTACGGGGTCTATTGGCGACAAGTCAAAATCGTAATGAACTACACCGTCAACGAATACGGTGTCTGAAACGCCAATTTCTTCGGTTAAACTTCCGCATACGCCAAAATTAAGTATAGCGTCAACTTCAAACTTAGTAATTAAAAGTTGAGTAGCCGATGACGCGTAAATTTCACCTATACCACTTTTTACAAGGTAAATGATTTTATCTAAAAAGTTAAACTTTCTAACGGTAAAACCGTTAATTTTTTCTACTTGTTGTTCTTTTCCCATCTTTTCAAGAAAGGGCGCTACTTCTTTATCCATAGCAACAACCATTCCTATTTTCTTGATTGACGACATATTTCTCCTTTAACAGTTTACGATATTTTTACATAAACTGAGTTATGAAAGTTTTTATTTATGATAACGGATTAAATTTAGAAAACTACGTTAACGCTGTTAAAATTTGCGGTAACGAGCCTATTTTGAATAAAGACGTAACTTTGAGTTACGATTGTGACGCGTTACTTTTAACCGGTGGCGGTGACGTTATTTCTTATTTATACAATAAACCTTTAACCACTTTAAAAAACGTTGACGCCGTAACAGACCTTGCCGAGACGTTTTTAATTAATAAGTTCGTTTTACAAAAAAAGAAAATAATAGGCGTTTGTAAGGGAATGCAAATTTTAAACGTCTATTTTGGCGGAACGCTTAAAAACGTTGATTACCACTTTATGAACGGTAAAGACCTTTACCATTTAGTTGGTAGCGCCACCTCTCATCCGTTACAAAAAGTTATGGGCGAAGGTATGCTCGTAAATTCGTGCCACCGTCAAGCGATAGACGAGTTGGGCGAAGGTCTTAAAATTTTATACGCTTCAAGCGATAATACCGCTGAGTGTATAACGCATAATACTCTACCTATTTTAGCCGTACAGTTTCACCCCGAACGAATGGCGGAAAGTTTTATTAAAAACTTTTACTCGTACGCCTTTAACTACCAATTTTAATATAGTTTACTTACGTTTTCTATTATTTCAAACTCACCGTTACTACTTCTAATTGCCGATGCTATTTCTTCTTCACTTACCCCTTTAACTATTGCTTTTTTAATGCATTTTGCTAAAGTTTCTTCGGTTGGAGTAAGTATAATTTCGGTGTTATTAGTATATGATTTTTTGTAATCAATACTAAAATCTGCAAGTAACGTTTTGCCTTCAATAATTATTTCGTTATTGAAAATTGGCGATATTTCATCGTAAATTAAATTGTCGTTAACGCTACCCGTTTGACAAACGGAAATAATTGTAAGCGAACCGTAATTAGTGTTACGCGCAAACCCAAGTAATTTTTTTACTTTGTTTATCGCTTCAACGTCAACTCCGCCAATAGTTTTTTGCGAACTTTCAATAACACTGTTATACGCTTTTATAAGCCTTGTAATTCCGTCAACGTACAAAATAACGTCTTTACCTTGCTCAACTAATCGCTTTGCTCTTTCAAAAACAAGTTCGGTAACCTTAACGTGCGTTTCGGCGCTTTCACCCATAGAAGTGTATACAATTTCACACTTATAGTTTGTTTTAGCGTATAAAACGTTTTCAGTCGTTTCGTCAATTAAAAGAGCTATTTGCTTAATATTATCGTCACTCTTAACGCTATTTACAGAGTGTTTAATAAATTTGTATTTGCCCGACGACTTAGGCGCGGAAATTAACGAGCGTTGGCCTTTACCTAACGGATAAGCATATTTTACTAACAATAAACTGTCTTCACAATCAGTCCCGTCAAAAATTATTTTTTGATTACATAAAACGGTGTCTAACTCATCAAACTTAGGTCGATTAGCAATAACTTCACTATCATAACGTTCTCCGTTTATATAGTCTATACCGCGCAACAAATAAATTCCGTCTTCTCTAAGCGAAGAAACGCCTTCAATATAATCGCCGTCACGAAGTTTGTATTCATTAGTAACGTTTTTAGAAACGTAAACGTCGGTAGTAACGTCTACTTTACAATTGTTGCAATGAATAAACCCAAACCCGTCTTGATTTAATTTAAAAACGCCTTTAGTCTTGATTATTTGACCTACAAGACTATCGCCGTACACGTTTGGTCCAACGCTATCGATAGTAACGTCAGTACCATCGCCGTTTGGCGAACGCAAAATTACAGGCTCGAACTCACTCTCGCCGTATTCTAAAACCGAACGCTTAGAAGCAGGTCTACCGCGACTATCTCTTTCGGGTACGACTTCGCCGTTTTGAATACTCAAAATTTTATCAATGAGTTCGTTTTTAGGTATATTAGACGGCGTGCCGTTAAGTCTACGCAAAATATCGCGTAAAACGTGTATAGTAGTTTTTTGTAAAAATTCACGAGTGTAATACATTTTATACTCCTTATTTTCAAAGATGACGTTAAGTTTTAATATTCGACATTATATACGCCCTTTTCTTCGCCCGTCGTTTTGTACGGGGTTTTTACTTTAACGTAACTATCAAATAAATTTAAAAACGGCGTTATCGGTTTGACGTCAACGGTTGAGCCATTAACTTTGTAATGCATTGGAATAACGCACTTAGCGTTAATTTTAATTGCGTATTCTTTTGCTAACACTTCATCAATCGTGTACGTTCCGCCAACTGGAATAAACAAATAGTCGCAATTTTTAGTTTTTTCAATAACGTTTTTATCAATAACGCCAATATCACCCATAAAAACGAGTGTTTTACCGTCTAAACTAAATTTTAAAACGTTATTTATTCCGCGCTTTTTACCGCCCACTTCATCGTGGTAAGATTGTATTATTTCAAACTTACCGCTACTTTTATCAATTAATTTAGCCCCGCTAACTAACGATAAATTGTTATGGTCGAAATGGTCGTGAGATTTAAAAACGTAATCTGCGGTAATTTTAGGCTCTATAAGTCCTACGTTTTTAAAAGGGTCTAACGCAATAGAATACTCGTCGCCTTGCAATAAAAAATAGGAATGACCGTAATAGTTGATTAACATTCTATATCCCCCTTTTTACAAACTTTAAGTTTTAAAACGTTGTTTATTTTTTGACCAAAAGTAATCATATCGTATTCGGCTAAAATATCCATTTGGTATTCGTTTGCAGTAATTTGGCACTTACTTGCTATAACTTCAAACGGAAAAACAACCCCGTCCGTTTTCAAAACGGCGTTACTAGTTGTGCCTTGCTTAACGTCAACTGAATACGAAACGTTACCTTTTACTGAAATTTTAAAACTGCTATCGCTCGTTTTTATATAAGAATGCTCGCTTTGACTACCGTCTGCATCAATAAAAAAAACGACTCTAAAAAAACTCCCAACGAAATCGTATCTTCCGTATAGAGTATTTTCGGTCGTTATACCGTCTTGTATTAAAGTGTAAGTGATAACTGAATTGAACATACTCGGGTGTAGTATAAAAGCGTGGGATTTTTTAATTGCTTTTAATTATTAGTTATAGTATATACTATTTTTTAACTTTTGTAAACGCTTTTTATTCAAAATGTTGTATTTTTGAATGAAAACAAAACTTCACCTTTTTAGTTTAATTACCACAATACTTTAACGTTATGCAATTTTATTTACTAATTTAACGCTAATTTTCGTTTTTTTGTAGTTTTTTATTGTAAAAATACTATCGAAATCGGACATATTTTTAAAAAAGTGTCCGTATACGATAGTACTTTACAATGTGTTTTTATATTTTTAACGCAATTTTTATTTTTTGTTTGCGCTTTTATATAATTTTAGGTTGCAACTGACCTTTGGGGTCATTGTAGACATAAATTTAACCCAACTTAAATAATGTACGTTTTAAAGGGATAGAAACAAGTTAGGCTAGGCTCATAAAATATTTTGGACACGAT
>CALDOZ010000043.1 GCA_937912025.1 uncultured Clostridia bacterium
TTAAGCGGAATAAAATGCCCTGTGTGGCATTTTAGCGGGGCGCCGTGCAAAACGGCAAGTCCTGTTATCCGCACCAACGAAATGCACTCCTAAACGGGGGTGTATTTTTCGATTGCTCTTAAAGAATGTTTTGAAACTGAATATTGGTTAGAATTATTCATAAAAGCAAATTTAGCAACCCAATAAAACATATAAAATAAACGATAGATTTTTTTAGGTCTATCGTTTTTTATTATACTATTTTTTAAATTTTCGTATTATATTACGCAATTAAAAATATTGCATTATATTGTGCAAAGTGCTATAATATACTTGCGACGTAATTTAATAATTCAAGCAAAGTATACTTTCGGTAGAAGTGTACTATTTTCGCGTTACATAAATCTTTGTTTGAATTATTGATTTTTAATTGCGTCGCGGCAAGCGAAATTGTGCATTTTTACGGGTGCGTTGTTTCGCTATGAAATGGCGCACTTTTTATTTTTGCTAGAATAAGGAGAAAATTTATGAAAAAGAAACTTTTAACCATTTTACTAACGATTTTTGTGCTTTGCGCAGGTGTTTTCACGCTGTCTGCGTGTGGTGGGGTAAAGTTTAAGGTAAACTTTATTGTTGACGGCGAAGTTTATTCAACCATTAACACTAATGGTGAAGAAATTATTAAAATACCTGATAACCCTACTAAAGAAGGCTATACTTTTGATGGTTGGTTTTGGGATAAAGACGTATGGGAAAAACCATTTACGGCAAATTCACTTTTAGATGCTCCACTTTCTAGTGATATGTCCGTTTATGCTAAATTTAGCCTAATTCATAATTGTGATTTTAAAGAAAAAGTTGCAAGTGATATTTATAAAGCAACTGGTGCTACTTGCGAAAATAAGGCAACTTATTATTTCTCTTGCTCTTGTGGAGAAAAAGGCACGGAAACGTTTGAAAGCGGTGTCGCGCAAGGTCACAGTTTTACAAACTATATAAGCGATAATAATGCAACTTGTGAAGCCGACGGTACAAAAACTGCAAAATGTGAAAATTGTGAAGAAACTGACACTATAACGGACGTAGGTAGTAAATTAGGTCACAGTTTTACAAACTATATAAGCGATAATAATGCAACTTGTGAAGTAGACGGAACTAAAACCGCTGTTTGTAACAGAAACGGCTGTAATAAAACTGATACTATAACCGACGTTAACAGTAAATTAGGTCACAGTTTTACAAACTATATAAGCGATAATAATGCAACTTATGATGCCGACGGTACTAAAACTGCAAAGTGTGAAAATTGTATTGCAACTGACACTATAACGGACGTAGGTAGTAAATTACAAAGTGGTTTTGCGTTTAACTCTAATTATCAAGTAAATGGTAGAAACGTATTTACAAAAGTAGCAAGTGAAACGGAATCGGTATATTTCCCAGACGTTATTACGTTAGTAGGTAATGCTAGTTATAAAGTGTATAGGGATATAAATTGCGATTATGAACTTAAAGCAAAAGAATTTACCCTTGTAAATATAGGCGAAAATAAATGCTATATTTTAGCAACGGTAAACGGCGAAGATATTTTCTATCATGTAACCATTTATTTAAGAACTAAATTCACGGTAGATTTTATAACTAATAACAATACTACAATAGAAAGCCAAGTTATAGAAGAAGATAGTTTAGCCCAAAAACCTAACGATTTAGTAAAAGCAGGCTATACTTTTAACGGTTATGATTTTGATTTTAATACCCCAATAACCAAAAACGAAACAGTAACGGCTTTATGGACGGCTAACGATAACACCCCTTATACCGTAGAATATTATTTAGAAAATTTAGAAAACGAAGAATATGCTTTAACAAAAACTGAAAATTTAACGGGTGTTACCGATACAACTGCTTATGCCGAAATTAAAACGTTTGAACATTTTACGGCAGAAAAGCAAACTGTAAGTGGTAATATTAATGGTAACGGCACAACTGTTCTTAAAGTGTATTATCAACGTAACGAATATACTGTAAGCAATGCTAATAAAAGTTTAGGTAGTATTACTGGCGCAGGAAAATATAAATATGGCAAACAAATCACGTTACAATCCTCTCCTATTTTAGCTTACAACGTTAATTGGTATAGTGGCGAAGAATTACTTAGCGATAGTTTATGTTATACCGTTACTATAGATAAAAATATTACCGCTAAATTTGCTTTAAAGCCAGAAATGGCAAACTTTAACTTTACGTCAACTGCAACTACTTGTGTTATTAGCGGAGTTAAAAATAAAACTATAACTGAAATAGTAGTACCTAATTACGTAACAAGTATAAAAAGTGGTGCGTTTAGTGGCTGTAGCAAATTACAAAGCATAACAATACCGTTTGTAGGAGCAAAAGCAGGTGTAACAAGTAGTGATACTTATCAATATCCATTTGGATATATATTTGGAACAAGTAGTTATACAGGCTCAACAGCAACAACACAACATTATTACGGTAGTAGTACAAGTAGCACCACAAGTGCAACGTATTATATACCAACAAGTTTAAAAGAAGTAACAGTAACAGGTGGAAATATATTAAGTTATGCGTTTGAAAATTGTGATAACTTAACAAGCGTAGTAATTGGAGATAGCGTAAAAAGTATAGGAGGACGTGCGTTCTATAATTGCGACTCACTTACAAGCGTAGTAATTGGAGATAGCGTAACAAGTATAGGCGAATATGCGTTCAGTGGTTGCGGTAAACTTGTAGAAGTAATAAACAAGAGTGATTTAGATATACAAAAAAATTCTTATGGGTTAAATGCGTTAATTGTACATAAAGGTGAAAGTAAGATAGTAAACGCAAATGATTATTTATTCATAACTGTTGACGGAACAAATTATCTTGTTAACTATATAGGCAATGATACTGAACTTAAATTACCTCAAAATTTTAACGGACAAGATTACGTTATTAAAAACTATGCGTTCTCTGGTTGCGACTCATTAACAAGCGTAGAAATACCAAATAGCGTAACAAGTATAGGTGATCATGCGTTCGCTAGTTGCCACTCACTTACAAGCGTAGTAATTGGAGATAGCGTAACAAGTATAGGTGATTTTGCGTTCTCTGATTGCGACTCATTAACAAGCGTAGAAATACCAAATAGTGTAACGAGTATAGGTTCTTTTGCGTTCTATTATTGCAGTTCACTTACGAGCGTAAATTATACTGGAACGATAGATGAGTGGGTTCAAATAGAATTTAGTACTTCTTCTAATCCATTGTGTTTTGCTAAAAAGTTATATATAAACGGAGAACTTGTAACTGAAGCTAATTTAACTACGGCAACTAAAATTTCTGATTATTCGTTCGAAGGTTGCACTTCACTAGCCTCTGTAAACATTCCCGATGGCGTGACCAGGATAGGTGTTTCCGCGTTCTACTACTGCTCAAGCCTGACCTCGCTGACTATACCAGAAACCGTCACTTGCATTGATAGATACGCCTTCCGTGGCTGTTCTGGCTTGACTTCGATGACCATTCCCGGGCGTGTCACCAGCATCGGACACGAGGACTTCATGGAATGCGCTGGCTTGGCCTCGATCGTTATCCCCGAATCCGTCACCTACATTGGACAGTTTGCATTCTGTAAATGCTCATCCTTGGTTTCCGTTACCGTCCCCAGTTCCGTCACAGAAATGTGTGATGCTGTCTTCGAGGGCACTCCATGGCTCGACAACCAACCCGATGGCATGGTGTATGCCGATCAGGTAGCCTATCTGTACAAAGGCGAGATGCT
>CALDOZ010000044.1 GCA_937912025.1 uncultured Clostridia bacterium
AACGTAGAGTTGCGTAGTAGTTAAGCCGTTAGATATTGTAAAAAATTATTGAAGAGCCTTAGCCTTTAAAATTAAGAGTCGATCGTCGAAATACAAAGCGTAGTCTCTTCCAATACGTCAAGCAATACTTTAACGGTATCGAGCGAAGTGAAAGTTGTTACGTTGCTTTCGGTTGCGCATTTTCTAATTTTAAAACCATCGCTAGTTGAATTTGTTGAACCAAAATCGCTAGTATTTATAACGTAAGCAATATAACCTTTTCTAATAGCGTCGGTAATTTCTTCACTACCATCGCTAAGTTTTTGAAGAACGTGAGTTCTAATACCGTGACCTTTTAAGAATTTAGCAGTGCCAGACGTTGCTTCAATATTAAAGCCAAGGTTATAAAAACGTCTAATTAAAGGAAGGGCTTCTTCTTTGTCTTTATCGGCAATAGTAACGAGTACAGTACCGTAATTTTGAAGTTTCATCCCCGACGCTTGAAGGGCTTTATATAAAGCGCGGTTAAGTTTATCGTCATAACCAATCGCTTCGCCCGTTGACTTCATTTCAGGAGAAAGATATGCGTCTAAGCCCCTAATTTTGTTAAACGAGAATACCGGAACTTTAACGTACCAACGCTTCTTTTCTTCTGGATAAATACCGAAAATTCCTTGTTCTTTTAAGGTTTTTCCTAAAATAACTTCGGTAGCAATGTCTGCTAAACTATAACCTGTTGATTTAGATAAGAACGGAACTGTTCTTGACGAGCGTGGGTTAACTTCGATTATATAAACTTCGTCGTTATTATCTACGATAAATTGAATATTGTATAAGCCTACTATACCAATTCCAAGACCGAGTTTTTTAGCGTATTGTAAAATCGTGCCTTTTACTTTATTTGAAATACTAAACGATGGATATACGCTTATACTATCGCCAGAGTGAATACCAGTTCTTTCAACGAGTTCCATAATACCTGGAACGAATACGTCTATACCGTCGCAAATAGCATCTACTTCAACTTCTCTACCAATAATGTATTTGTCTACTAAAACAGGTTTATCTTCGTCAATTTCAACGGCAGTTTTAAGGTAGGTGCGAAGTTGCTCTTCGTTAGCAACTATTTGCATTGCTCTACCACCTAAAACGAAACTTGGGCGAACTAATACTGGATAGCCTATTTCGCTTGCCGCTTTTACACCGTCTTCAATTTTAGTAACCGCTCTACCCTTTGGTTGAGGAATACCAAGGTCTGAAAGTAATTTTTCAAACAAACCACGGTCTTCTGCTTTAGCGATTGCATTACAATCAGTACCGATAATTTTTACACCGCGTTTGTCAAGTGGCTCGGCAAGGTTAATCGCCGTTTGTCCACCAAGCGAAGCAAGAACGCCTTCAGGCTTTTCAAAGTCGATAATATTCATAACGTCTTCCGGCGTTAACGGTTCAAAATAAAGTTTATCGCTCGTTGTGTAGTCGGTTGAAACGGTTTCAGGGTTATTGTTTATAATAATTGCTTCGTAACCAGAATTTTTAATAGTAGTTACGGCGTGTACCGTTGAATAGTCGAATTCAACGCCTTGACCTATACGAATAGGACCAGCGCCAAGAACTATTGCTTTTTTCTTAGTTGTTAAAACTGAATCGTTTTTACCCATGTAAGAAGAATAGAAGTAAGGAATATACGCTCCTGCGTGTAAAGTGTCAACCATTCTAAATACGGGAACAATATTGTTTTGCTTACGAAGTTTTAAAACTTCACTTTCGCTAACCGCCCAAAGTTTAGCGATATACGCGTCGCAAAAGCCAATAATTTTTGAACTATTAAGCGCTTTTACGTCCATTGGTTTTTGTTTTAAAATTTCTTCCATTTCAACAATGTTTTTAAAACATTCAAGGAAAAGCGGAGTAATTTTTGTAACTTCATAAAGTTTTTCAATGGTAACGTTACGGCGGAGAAGTTCAAACACTGCAAAAACGTTATCAGATTGGAAATCTTCAAGGTATTTTAAAAGTTCTTCAGTTGTGTAACTATCAAATTTTTTAAGATAGAAGTGGTTTACGCCCGTTTCAAGCGAACGAACCGATTTAAGCATACACTCGCATAAGTTAGAGCCAATACCCATTACTTCGCCCGTTGCTTTCATTTGAGTTCCAAGTTTATGGTCGGCAGACGTAAATTTATCGAACGGGAAGCGTGGGAATTTCGCTACTATATAATCAAGAACGGGTTCTTTAATAGCAGTAGTGTTTGCAAGTTCAATTTCGTCAAGGCGCATACCTACCGCTATTTTTGCAGTAATTCTTGCAATAGGATATCCGCTTGCTTTAGACGCTAACGCCGATGAACGCGAAACGCGTGGGTTTACTTCAATAAGGTAATATTCGCTCGAATTTGGGTTTAAAGCAAACTGAACGTTACAACCACCTTCAATTTTAAGTTCGCGAATAAGTTTAATTGCGCTATCGTTAAGCATTTTGTGGTCATGCTCACTAAGAGATAAAATAGGAGCAACTACTATACTATCGCCCGTATGAACGCCAACTGGGTCAACGTTTTCCATACCGCAAATAGTGATAGCGTTATCAGTGCCGTCACGCATAACTTCAAATTCAATTTCTTTATAGCCTTTAACGCTCTTTTCAATTAAAACTTGATGAACGGGAGAAAGTTTAAATGCGTTTAAACCAATTTCAACAAGTTCTTCTTCGTTATTTGCAAAACCGCCACCCGTTCCGCCTAAAGTAAACGCAGGACGTAAAACTACTGGGTAACCGATACGTTTTGCAGACACTTTTGCTTCTTCAATACTATAAGTAATTTCAGAAGGAATAACAGGCTCGCCTATGCTTTGACAAAGTTCTTTAAAAAGTTCTCTATCTTCAGCGCGCTCAATACTAGTGCTACTCGTACCTAAAAGTTCAACGTGGCATTCTTTTAACACGCCTTTCTTTTCAAGTTGCATAGCAAGGTTAAGACCAGTTTGTCCGCCAATGCCTGGAACAATTGCGTCTGGACGCTCGTATCTTAAAATTTTAGCAAGGTATTCTAACGTAAGCGGTTCCATATACACTTTATCGGCAATAGTGGTGTCCGTCATAATAGTAGCAGGGTTAGAGTTAACTAAAACTACTTCGTAGCCTTCTTCTTTAAGAGCAAGACACGCTTGCGTACCTGCATAGTCAAATTCAGCCGCTTGACCTATAACGATAGGTCCTGAACCGATTATAAGAATCTTTTTTAAATCTGTCCTTTTAGCCATTTGTATTTCTCCTATTTATTTTAAATTCTGATTAGTTCTTTATTTTTTTCTTTGTTTACCTTTTCTTTTTCATTATCAGCAATTGGTTTATTTGTAATTTTATCTACAAATTTTACAGTTTTATTTTCTTTCTGATAAATTGGTTTGAGATCTTTTACCGTTAAGTGGTTTACGCCGAAAAGTTTTACGTTTTCAAACGGCGTTGATTTGCCTTTTGATAAAAACTCATTCGTATCAACGGTAAATTCTTTATCAAGTTCCCATATAGAAAACTCGTTTTTAAGTTCGATACCAAACCTTTTGCGTGGGTTGTACACGAGAAGGTCAATAAGTTTTTGAAGAGTTATAATTCCCGTTTTTACAAGATAAGTATACATTATTGGAAATGCAATTTCAATACCCGTTATACCAAACGCGCTTTTTTCAAGTCCGCGTGATTTTTCTTCAAACGAGTGTGGGGCGTGGTCGGTTGCAATCATATCGATTGTTCCGTCTTTAATGCCTTCAATTAATGCAAGTCTATCTTCATTTGAACGAAGTGGTGGATTCATTTTGAACTTACCGTCTTCTTTAACGTCCATATCAGTTAAAACAAGGTAATGCGGAGCAGTTTCACACGTTATATCAACGCCTTGCGCTTTTGCCTTTCTTATAATATCAACGCTTTCTTTTGTAGATATATGGCAAACGTGATATTTTACCCCCGTTTTTTTAACAAGTTCTATATCGCGCGCTATTTGTTGGTACTCACTTTGAGAACATATTCCTTTATGCCCGTGAAGTTTTGCATACTCTCCGTCGTGAATATACCCTCCTTTTAAAAGTTCGTTTACTTCGCAATGAGCAACTATCATTTTACCTAGCGACTTTGCTTTAAGCATTGCTTTTAACATAAGTTCATCACTTTGAACACCCTTTCCGTCGTCAGAAAAAGCAATAGCGTCAGTCATATTTTCAAGGTCGGATAAAGTTTCGCCCTTTTCTCCTACCGTGATAGCGCCGTACGGATAAACGCTAATTACGGCGTCTTTTTTAATAATATCAGTTTGGACTTTTAAGTTTTTTGCGCAGTCTGGAACGGGGTTTAAATTTGGCATAGAGCATACCGCTGTATATCCACCCCTTGCGCACGCATTAGTGCCTGTAAGTATTGTTTCTTTATATGAAAAACCCGGCTCTCTTAAATGGACGTGAACGTCAAAAAAGCCGGGAAAAAGGGTGTATTTACTATCATTATAAGCCGATAAATCAAAATTATCCGCAATGTGTTTTGCGGTTTTATTATCTATAACTAAGTTTAATTTTAAATTAGCCATATAACTCCTTTCGGCATAAAAAAAGCCTTGCTAAAGACAAGACCTACACAAAATACGGCAGACTATACCCTGCCTTAAAACGTTTATGTACACCTTGCCAATCTCTCTGTATCGACTTAAAGATTTTATTTTCACATATTTTAACACACGAGCAATTATTTGTCAAGTGCTAAAAGCTACTTTATATAATTAATTTAATAATAGTATTATATATTGTATTCGCATACGTTATATATCAGTTTTAAATGTTTTTATATTCAGTTAAATATGTGCATAAAAATCAATTTAGTACATTGTTTGTTAGGTTTTATTATGGTAAAATAATTTAACCATTAAAAAATGTAAATTTTATCTTAAATAAACGCAATTTTTTATTTGATTATTAGCGTATAATTTATTTATAAACTTTAACGGGTATATTATGGGTATAGGTTATTTATATTTACTTTTAGTTGTTTTTACAGGACTTACCAAAGGATTTTGCGGTAAAAAAACTAGCGAATACACAAACGAGTTTACAAATGCATCATTTGCAAATTCCGTTCGTATGGTACTATGCGCAATTATAAGCTTTATTGCAATACTTATTTTTGAAAACGTATCGTCGCTAAATTTATCTTTAAATGGTTTTTTAGTAAGTGTTTTATCAGGAGTTTTAACTTCAATATTTGTTGTTACTTGGTTAATTGCAGTCAAAGATAGCGCTTATATGTTAATTGACGTTTTTTTAACGCTATTTACTTTAGCGCCGATAATATTATCTTTAATGATATATAACGAAAAAATACAATTTATCCAAATCATAGGTTTTATACTTTTGGTAATTTCCACGCTAATAATGGCATCTTATAATAACTCCATAAAAAAGCAAAAACTTAACCTTAAAAGTATAATAATTCTTTTACTTTGTGGTTTAAGTAACGGATTAAACCTTTTTTGTCAAAAATTCTTTGTTAATTTAGGCGGAAATCAAAGTGTTTACGCATTTAATTTTTACGTTTACGTCTTTTCAGCAATAATTTTAACTTTATTTTTCATAATAAATTATTACTTTATTAACAATAAAACCACCCCGCTAAATAACGCTAAAAATAATAACTTTAAAGAACAAAATTCACCAATTAAACTTTTAAAAAATATTTACGGATATATAATTGTAATGTCAATGTGTTTGTTTTTAAACTCATTCTTCTCTACTCTTGCAAGCGCAAATTTACAAGCAACGTTCCAATACCCACTACAACAAGGACTAAACCTAACTTTGTCTCTTGTTATGAGCGCCGTTTTTTTTAAAGAAAAAATCACTCTAAAAAGTATAATAGGTATACTTTTAACTTTCGTTTCACTATTATTAATAAATGTGTTTCCAACATTAATATAATAATTTTTCTATATAACGTACTAGTTAATATAACTTTGTCTTTACAATCATAAAATAAAGACCACTACTAAGTAGTGGTCAATTTTTATTTTGAAATTCTTGCTCCGCAATCGTTTAAATATTTAATACCGTCTTCAACGTCGTTTAAAGTATAAGCGTCCGCGCCGTTATCGTAAGCGTTTTTAATATCGTCGTACTTAGCAGGGAAATGAACCCACGCTTCTAAGCCTAAACTCTTAACGTAGTCAAAATGTTCTTTGTCCATAACGGGATTAGGATTGTTAACTCTCTTTCCGTTTTCGTCAATTGAAACGTTGAATAAACATACGCAATAAAGGTGTTTATAAAGTTCGTTTTGGTCGTAATTACCGTGGTTTAACCAAACAGGATAATATCCGTGTAAACGGTATTTTCCGTTATATTTTTTTGCTATGTACATAGCAACTTCGCCTGACCAAGTATTTATGTAAATTTTATGAGAAATATCGTATTTTTCAATTAACGCAATTATTTTATCAACTGCTTCTTGCCAACGCTCGTTATTTTCAGGATATTCTTTAATTTCAACGTTAGTTTCAATATCAGGATAGTCTTTCATAAGTTCAAGATATTCAGTAAAAAGTGGTATTTTTTCACCTTTAAACTGTTCACCCTTATGACTACCAGCATCAAGCGCGCGAATTTCTGCTAAAGTTTTATCTTTTACAAATCCCGTACCATTTGTCGTTCTATCAACGGTATGATCGTGAATCATTACAATTTCACCATCACTTGTCATGTGAAGGTCAATTTCAACTTGGTCTATATCAAGACTTAATGCCGCTTTATACGCTACAATTGTGTTTTCAGGATATTTACCGCTGAATCCTCTGTGACCAAAATTTAACATAAAAACATCTCCTAAATGTATTTTAAAGCAACAAATGCTTGTCTGCCTTTTTTTGTAATTCCAGCATTCTCTTTTATAATTATCTTACCTTTACCTCGAATAACAACCTTTGAGCCGAAATCAACTTTATAATCAGGTTTATTAATTATTATATCATTAACAAAAACCTCAGATGCTCTGATTCTATCACAAGCCATAGTTCTTGATATTCCGAAAGCCGATGAAATAACTGCATCAACACGCATTGAAGCTACATAGCATCTTTTTTCAGTAAAATGTAACTCTTTTTCATATTCAGCAAAACTATCAGCAACGGTTACATGAACTGTTCCTCTGCCGACGGAAAGCAAGTTATCAATAATATATTTCGAAATGCTTTTTAGGACAGCAATTGTACAGCCTTCATCATCAACAAAAATATCACCTATCATTTCTCGTTTAATACCGAGCCCCATCAAAGCACCAAGATAATCACGGTGAGTTAATGATGAAAAATTATCTTTATCAATTCTTAAAGCAGCAATCGGATTGTCTGTTTCTTTAAAATCTTCTATATAATCCGGAATAAATACTACTATCTTTCTTTCAGCATCATTGAATCCACCATAAAACTCGTAGT
>CALDOZ010000045.1 GCA_937912025.1 uncultured Clostridia bacterium
AGCGGAATAAAATGCCCTGTGTGGCATTTTAGCGGGGCGCCGAGCAAAACGGCAAGTCCTGTTATCCGCACCAAATAAAAAAGCAAGCCTTGTGGCTTGTTTTTTTATTTACTGAACGCGTAAACGTAACAGGACTTTTAAAGCATAGGCTTGTATGAAATAACGCTTTAGGGTGTATTTTTTACTTTTATAACTGTAATATTATTCTATTCTCATCATTCTATATCCAACGCCAATATGCGTTTGAATATACTGTGGAGAATCTGGTTCTATTTCAATCTTCTTTCGAAGCGTTGCCATAAATACACGCAAGGACGCAACGTTGCTTTCCCAAGCCGCGCCCCAAATCTTTTGCGTTATAAAGGTATGGGTGAGAACTTTTCCTACGTTTTGAGAAAGCAAACATAGCAATTTGTATTCAATAGGTGTTAAATGTAACTCGTTGTCGTTAATATATGCACAACCTGCGGCATAATCAATTTTAAGATTGCCGTTTGTAAATAGTGAGTCCGATTGCATTGCTGAATGCAAGACAGACAATCTTCGTGTGGTAACACGAATTCTCGCAAGCAATTCTTCCACAGAAAACGGTTTGGTTAAATAATCATCAGCGCCTGCATCCAACGCTTCTATTTTATCATTATCTTCACTTCTGGCACTGATAACGATAATTGGCATTTTCGACCAAGTTCGTATCTTTTTTATTACCTCTATCCCGTCAATATCAGGAAGACCTAAATCAAGCAAAACAATATCGGGATTGTGTGAAGATGCTTGCATTATTGCGTTTTCTCCGTTTTGAGCGGTTAAGTATTTGTATTCGTGCGCCTTTAACGTAGTCGTAATTAAATTACGGATAGGCGCGTCATCTTCAACTATCAATATCAATGGATTATTCATTTATTTTTATCTCCCCAATAGGTAAAGTAAAGGTAAATATAGCGCCACTCGGCACGTTGTCTTTTACAAAAATTTCTCCGCCGTGCACGCTAATTATAGATTTGCAAAGCGAAAGACCTAACCCGATGCTCCTACGGCTATCGGCTAACTTATTCGCTCCTGTATAAAACATATCAAACACGCGCTCTTTTAATTCATCAGGAATACCTGCGCCGTTGTCGGCAATACTAATTATTGCTTTATCTTTTTGCTTTTCAGTTGTTACCGTTATCATTGAATCCGACGGCGTATATTTTATTGCGTTATCAAGGATATTGATAATAACTTGAATAATTAAGCGTGTATCCATTTTTGCAAGCAAAAATTCATCTTTATGGACTACGGTTATTTTTTGTCCACCTTGACGTATATGAACGTGTTTAACGGCTTCAGCCACAACCTCGTCAATAAGTTCAGCCGTGAAGTTTAGATTCATTCTGCCTTCTTCAAGGCGAGTTATGGACAACAAGTTTTCAACAAGATTTATAAGCCACATTGAATCGTTGTAAATGTCGTTATAAATTGATAATTTAGTTTGTTCGTCAAAGGAAGATGCGTTCGAAATAAGATTGCTCGCATTTCCCGAAATAGCAGTCAACGGAGTACGCAAGTCGTGTGAAATTGCACGAAGTAGATTTGCACGCAATTGTTCATTTTCGGCAAGCACTGCGGCAAGTTCTTTTTCTTTTGCGTTAAAAAGATTTTCAAGAGCTAACGTACATTCGCCCACAAGTGATAATACAATACTATTCTCAAAAGAATCAATTTCTTTTTCATTTTTATATACAGCAACGATACCATATGTTCGTAATTGCGTTTTAAGGGGATAGTAATCACATCTTAGTTGAGCATCTTTATAATCATAAGAATGGTTTATAAGTATGTTTGTAGCTATATTAAGTTCCTTTTCTCCCATCTGAAATGAATCATCTAACGCATAAACGAGAGTTTGCAAAGCATCTTTATTTTGCTTAAAAATAACAATTTCTCTATTTAATAACTTTTTTAATTGCTCCGCCGTTATTTTCAAAACTTCGTCGTCGTCGCTTGCTCGTTGTAATAACCGATTAGCATCAAAAAGAATTTTCGTTCGATATGCCGCTTGTGAAGATTGTTTCGTTTGGTTATGCATTTTAGACGCCAAACTACCCGTAATTAAAGAAGCGACAAACATAATCGCAAACGTAATAGGATATCCGTCACCGTAAGCCATTAATGAAAATCTCGGCTTTGTAAATAGAAAATTAAATATCAATACGCTTGCTACCGAAGAAAATCCCCACGCTAATTTACTGCTCGTAATTATAGATGTTATCAACACACCAAGAATGTAAAGCGTTATAATATTAGCTTCAGAAAAGCCAAGATGGGCAAAAAATAGTCCAATTAAAGAAGCAACTATAATTACTCCAAGACTTATTGCAAGGTCTTTGACAATAGACAAAGCATTTGTTTTCTTAAATAAAGTTTCTTTTTGTTCTCTTAAATCAGAATCAGCATCAGGAATAATATGAATATCTATATTCGTAGCAAGAGCAATCAATTTATCCGCAAGAGTAGGTTTTCGTATAATTCCCGCTCTTTTCGTTGCATTTCTACCGATAACGATTTTGGTAGCCCCTGACGTTTTTGCGTATTCAGCCATTTGAAGCGCTACGTCTTCACCATAAACGGTCACAATCGTTGCACCCATTCGTTCTGCAAACTTTATATTATTTTGTAATCGCTTTGCATTTTCCTCTGATAAAACTTCACTTTGGGAAGTTTTTATATACAACGCAGTAAGATTAGCGTCAAACGCTCTTGCCATTTTCGATGCTGTTTCAACAATTTTTGAATTGGAAGGAGCAGAAGATAGCCCAACTAAAATATGCTCTTTTTTCTTGGATTGTTTTTCCGCATTTTGCACCATACTTCATCTCCTTTTTATTTTTTACATTTCTATTATAACATATCTTTTCAAAAAAATCTATTACAACCTATGCTCCTTAATTATTTTATTCATCACAAGAGTCATCTTCATTGGAAATAACTACTTTCATCTTGCCACCTTTTTCTCTAATCTTTTTTATGTCTGAAAGGATTTCTTTGTCCGATGCATCTTCGTTGTGTATGATTCGTGTCGGTTTTTCTTCATCTTTTCTAAAATACCGTTTATAATTCTCGTTCAAAAATTTGTCAAGACGTTTCATAACGAAAAAGCCGAACACAAAAACAGTTAATACGGTTATTATTAATAATATATCTCTTAATACTTCGTTTTCCATTATGTAACCTCCTTATAAGTTTGTGTTCTTACCGCTTTTATATATTAAAGCATTTTTTTAATGCTTTATACTCTCCACACACGAGCAACGTTTTATTTGATGTTAGTACAGTGTCAGGCGCAAACATTGCGTTTATTTTTCCATTTTCTTTAATCGCTATGATATTAACGTTATATTTCTTACGTATATCAATTTGCAAAATGCTTTTACCTATCCACTCTTTGGGAACGGATACTTCAAATATCGAACAAGATTCATCAAGTTCTATATAATCAAGAATATGGTCTGCACTATATCGAATCGCCATCCAAGACGCAAGTTGCTTTTCAGGATATACTATTTCGTCAGCACCGTTACGTAATAGGAATTTTGCCTGCCCATCACGTTCAGCACGCGAAACAACTTTTTTAGCTCCAAGTTCTTTCAACAAACAAGTCGTTTCAAGCGAACTTTGAAAATCCCCACCGATTGTAACGATGCAAACGTCATAATTATCTACGCCAAGTGAACGCAAAAACAACTCGTTCGTACTATCCCCAATTTGTCCATTGGTTACAATAGGCATAATCTCATTGACCTTTTCTTCGTCATGGTCAACTGCCATAATTTCGTGTCCAAGTTCGTTTAATTTCATAGCGATATGCTTTCCAAAACGACCAAGTCCAATAAGCAAAATTGATTTTTTCTTCATATATCTTCTCCTTAACCTACCGTTATGTTATCTATTGGCAACTTTGAAACTTGTTTTTTATTTCCACCTAAAGTCGCATATATAAGGGTTAACCCGCCAACACGACCAAAAAACATCAAAATCATCAATATTATTTTCGATATTATCCCAAGAGATGGCGTAATACCTAGAGTTAATCCAACCGTACCGATTGCCGATGCCGTTTCAAAAAGGCATGTCATAATTGGCAACCCTTCAATGGAACTTATTATCATTCCGCCAAGCACAAACAACGTTACGTACATCAAGAATATTGTAATAGCATTCTTAACAGTATCATCATCTATTCTACGTTTCATAAGTTCTGCATTGTCTTTTTTCTTGAATACGGATATTGCAGATGAGAATAATACCGCAACCGTAGTCGTTTTCATACCGCCTGCCGTAGAACCCGGCGAGCCTCCAATTAACATAAGAATTATCATAAGCAACAAGCCTGTTCCACTAATAGTGGTTATATTTGCCGTATTAAATCCTGCCGTTCTCGGGGTTATGGCTTGAAATAAAGAAACGAGAATTCTTTCACCTATCGGTAAAGTAGTAAACTCAAAGAAAAAGAAATAAACAGAAGGGATAAAGATTAAAAGTCCCGTTACAAGTAGAACGACTTTACTTTGAGTTCTATATTTCTTTACGCTCCATTTATGCTTGCAAACGTCTTCCCATACAAGAAAACCAATACCGCCTATTACAATTAACAGCATAACAGTTATACTAATTATGGGTTGTGCAGAAAAATTTGTTAGCGAACTGAAATCTCCACTTTTCGTCCCCATAATATCAAACCCCGCATTGCAAAATGCAGATACAGAGTGAAATATTGCCATCCAAATTCCTTCCACGCCGTAATCCCTACAAAAGATAGGCAACATTATTAAAGCGCCGATTAATTCTATAATAAATATTCCTTTTAATATAAAACCAACCAAACGAACTATACCGCCTACGCTTGGAGCAGATATTGCTTCTTTCATCGTGCCAAGACTAAAAAGACCAATTTTTTTACCTGAAAGTAGCGCAAACGATATCGCTACCGTTACAATACCCATACCACCGATTTGAATTAAAATCAATATTATTATTTGCCCAAAAATCGTCCAATGCGTTGCCGTATCAAAAACAACTAACCCAGTCACACATACAGCTGACGTTGACGTAAACAAAGAATCAATAAAGGGAGTCCATTCGCTCGATTTACTTGATATAGGAAGGCAAAGCAAAAATGCTCCAATAAAAATTACTGCTGCAAAACCGAGTAAAATAATTTGAAAGGAAGATAATTTGAATTTTGTTTTAACTTCCATAAACACACCTCTAGAATATCTTTCTTCGCTAATTATTGTACTATATTTTTTATAAAGAATACGTTATGATTTTTCTCGTCGGCATTAAGATTGTATAAAGAAAACTCTCGCCATTTAATAACGAGAGTTAAACAAAAAAATCAGACCCCGTAATGGAATCCGATTTTTCTCCGCTTGAAAGTGCAATTATATAATGTTTATAAAAATCTCTAAGAGAAGAGCACTTTGTGGCTTGTTTTTTATTTATGGAACGTATAAACGTAACAGGACTTGATTGTTAACAAGAACACTAAGAAATATACAACTCGTTATTTTTAGCAATTAATTATAGTAGTTGCATATTTTTTTTATAAGTGATATAATATAAGAAATCATAAACTTGCTTGCAAGGGTTTATGATTTCGTAATATTTCAATTTACAAGCGTAAAAGCGTAAGATTTTACGGCAAAACGTTAGTTTTGTACATGTTTTGAGATAGCAAAACATGATGATTGTAAATTATAATATAAGAAGTTAGTGTTTTGATTGCAAGGAACGATAACTTCGCCATATTTCAAACTTGAAGTGTAAAAACTGTGGTTTTTACG
>CALDOZ010000046.1 GCA_937912025.1 uncultured Clostridia bacterium
TTTATGAGCCTAGCCTAACTTGTTTCTATCCCTTTAAAAACGCACAATATTAAACAATAAGATAAAAACTGGCTCTACAAAATATAGTAGAGCCATAAAAATAAAACAATTGTAAACTTTTTAAAAGTAATTAGGTTAACAATATGAAAACAAAAAGTAAAATATTAAACATTTTAATATCTTCAAACGAGTTTGTGTCGGGTGAAGTCATTGCAAAAAAACTAAACGTATCGCGTGTTGCCGTTAAAAAGGCGGTAGATAAATTGCGCAACGAAGGCTACGCTATAACGTCCGTTACAAATAAAGGGTATTTGCTTGAAAAAAATCAAGGCATAAATAAAGATATTATAAAAAGTTATCTAACTAGCGATATTGACGTTATCGTTTTAGATAAAACGGAAAGTACCAATTTAGATGCTAAAAATCTTGCCGAAAGTGGAAAAAATTGCGCCGTTATTGCTTTAACTCAAACGGGTGGGAAAGGTAGAATGGATAGAAAATTTCATTCTCCAAGCGGTGGAGTGTATTTAAGCGTGATAATTCGTCCCAACTTACCTATTGCAAGCGGTGTAAAAATCACTACTTTTTCTGCCGTTGCTGTAAGGCGCGCAATTCTTAATTTATGCGGGCTTGATTTAAAAATTAAGTGGGTAAACGACTTGTTTTTAAACGGCAAAAAAGTTTGCGGAATTTTAACTGAAGCAAGTTGTGATTTTGAGCAAAACTTATTAAAATACGCCGTTGTTGGTATAGGAATAAACGTAGACACGCAAGTTTTTCCTAATGAAATTTCATCTATAGCAACAAGTATTTATAACGAAAGTAAGATTAAAGTAGATAAAAACAAACTTATCGCCCAAATTATCAATGCTCTTTTAAGCACCGAAAAAGAAATAAACGACGGTAAATACCTTGACGAATATAGAAAAAACTGTTTTATTTTAGGAAAACTTGTAACTGTTTATTCAGGAAGCGACGTTTACGACGCTATTGCCGTAGATATTAACTCTAACGGTTCGCTTACGGTAAATAAAAACGGGCAGAATATAGTTGTATCATCTGGAGAAGTGAGTGTGAAATTAAAATGACAACTAATAAAAAAACAACCACTTTTCCTACGAAAAAACTATGTTTTACTGCATTATGGACGGCGATAATTTGTATCGTTTCACCCTTTTCCATTCCAGTTTTTAGCGTGCCTATTACCTTTTCAACCATAACTATATTTTTATCAGCGTTATTACTTGGTAAAACGTACGGAACTATATCCGTTGCAGTGTATATAGCGTTAGGCGCAATAGGCCTTCCCGTATTTTCAGGTTTTTTAGGTGGTATGGGCGTTTTGCTTGGGCCGACTGGTGGATTTATTATAGGTTACGCTGTTTGCGCTTTTGTAATTGGTCTTTTATATCAAAAAACAAAAATTTCGCCGTTTATGATAATGGCTATTGCAACGCTTATTATATATTTATTAGGTTTAGCGTGGTATATGGTAGTAACTAACAGTAATTTTATAGTTGCACTTTTAGTGTGCGTTGTTCCGTTTATGCTTATTGACGCTATTAAAATTTTGCTAACTACAATACTTTTAAAATACTTAAAACCTATTTTTGATAAATTTAATACAACTTATGTATAGGAGTAAATATTTTGAATAATATAATTGAAACGGCGGTAGGAAATAATATACGCAAATTAAGAGAAAAGGCTGGCATTCCACAAGAATTACTTGCGACTAAATTATAATTACCTAATTGTAATTTTACTCGTAGCGCGCTTTAAAAAAATTGAAGTGCTAAACGTCATCTATACTCCGATGAAATTATTCACATTAAAAATGTATTAAAAGTTTCGTATGACGATATTTTTAGCGTTAATTAAACGTAAACTATTTTAAACCCCCACTGCATTTTGATTTTCAAAATGCAGTGGGGGTTCTTATTGCCAGCAAAAATAGATTGTTTTAAATTATATGTTTAGCCGTTTTTATGTTAAAATATATAGTAAAAAATTCCAAGCCATTGAGTAATCGCGCCAAATAATACGAAAATATGCCAAATAAAATGCGCCGAACTTTTCTTAATTGCAAATGGGATAATTCCAAGCGTGTAAATAATACCACCGCCAAGAATAAAAGCAAAAAATTCAAAACTAACGCTAATCATATCGGGTATAAAAATTAGTCCGCTCCAACCCGTAATAAAATAAAGAGTAAAATTTATAGCCTTAATTTTTTGTGGGCCAAATATTGAAACGAGAGTAACGCCTACAATAATAACAGCCCATTGTACAATACAAAACACAAAACTGAGCGTTGTGTTTATCATACAAAGTAAAATTGGCGCAAACGTCGCTCCTATCAGTAGATAAATTGAAATATAATCAAACCTTCTAAAAAGGCGTTTTACCTTACTTCCAAACTTAAAAGAATGGTAAAGCGAACTTGATATAAACGACAAAAACATTCCCGTTCCATAAATAATTGCCGAAACTTTTTGAGTGATAGTAGTCGACGAAATTAGCATTACTATTAGGGCAAATATAGCAAATAACGCGCCAAGCCCGTGGGTTACGGCGTTTCCTACTTCTTCAAGAACGCTACGTTTTGGTGGGTTGCGTTGCATAATAAATTCTTCGCTATTATAATACTCGTTAAGTTCGCAAGTTAAGTTTTGTTTAATTTGCAAAATGTCGTCATGCTTACTTTGTTTAAGTAGTTTTAATTTTTCGCTGTAAGAATTTTTAAGATCTTTATACTCGCTATCATATTTAGTTTTAATTTGTAATTTTAAATCTTTGTACTTTGCTTCTATATTATTCATTTATCTTGTCTTTCTTCGCCGTAAAAGAAAACTGCTAACGTGTCAGGTCCGCTATGAACGGCAATAGTTGGGTCTATGTAGTTAAATATAACTTCTTTTATTTGAATTTTATTTTTTATAAGTTCGGCTAAATATTTAGCGTCTTCAATGCAATCGCCGTGAGAAATGCAAATAGTTTGGTTACTAGGCTCAATAATTTTTTTCATAACATTATTCACAAGTGCAAATAACGAGCGTTTTCTACCAATAACTTTGCCGTCTGAAACAAGTTTGCCGTTTGCATTAACGTGCATAGTAGGTTTAATATCGGCAATAGAGCCGACAAAATACGTCGCCTTGCTAATTCTTCCGCCACGAGCAAGATATGTAAGGGTTTTTACGGTAAATAACGAGTGTACGTTTAATTTCGTTTTCTCGGTAAACTCAACAACTTCTTCAAAAGTTTTGCCTTGTTGTTTTAGCCTTAACGCCGTTAAAACTATTAAACCTTGACCAAGCGATGCGTTAAGAGTGTCAATAGCGGTAATTTTTCTATCGGGGTATTTTTCTTTCAAAAACTCTATCGCCTTAACGCTTTCGTTATACGTCTTTGATAACCCTGACGAAAAACCAATGTAAAGTAAGTCTTCACCGTCTTTTAAAGTTGGCTCGAAAGCATCGATAAACGCTTGACTATTAGCGCAAGACGTTGATAAATTATCTTTATTTCTAAGCATTTCGTAAAAAGATTTTATAGCGTTTTCATCGTTTTTAACGTAACCGGGGTAAATTTCGCCGTTGTTTATATAATATAAACTAACAATCCCAACGTCGTATTTATCAATAATATTATCAGGTAAATTTGAAGATGAATCGGTAAATATTTTAAAACTCATAAATATCTCCTTTAATTTTAATAATATTATTTTACTACTATTATTTCCAAATAGTTCTCTATTTATAAGTTTTCGAGTTCTAATCAAAATTTTAGTTTAGTAGAGTTTTTAAAATTTACTCTACTCACGGTAGAATATAAAAAATTACTAAGAAAAATTGTGCAAAAACCAAAAGAAGCAAACGGAAACGTCTGCCTCTTTAGGATTTAATTATAAATCGTCTGCATCTTGACAAGGTCGCTCACCGTCTTTAGATACTCCGGTGTAACTTCCGTTTGGGTCAAAAGTTGAATAAAAAGATTTCTTTTTTAATTTCTTTTTCATTACTTGCAATTTTTAACTGATTTAGTATTAGTAGTTGCTTTTGCTTTTGACTTAGTAGTTGAAGTTTGAGCGCTGTTTTTAGCAGTACTTTTTACTGAAGAATTAGTTTTAGTATTTTTCATAATTCCCTCCCAAAGTTATTATGCGCCGTAATTTTTAGTTTAATACAAAATTAGTCAAAAAATTTTATAAAATGTTCGTTCTAATAGCAAAATTAACTTCATAGCATATAATACGCAAACAAAAAAAAGGAGTTAATTATGAGTAATACAAACTATTTAGAAATGGTAGAAGTTCCAGTGCAGTCGTGCGACGTAATAGTAAAACCAAGCCGTAAAAAGAAAAAAGACGTTAAAGAAGAAGTTATTCAAAAAATTAACGAAACGTCAACAAGCGTTGTAGAAACGGACAAAAAACAACGTCGCAAAATTTTAAAGCCAAGCGCTTTATATAATAAGATAATAAAGCCAAAAAAGAAAAAAGTAACGCCGGTTGAAAGTGAAACGGTTACCGTTAAAAGTAGTAAGTTTGATATTGTTTCCGTTCAAGTGGTTGCAATTTTCGTGCTTGTTGTTGGTATAATTTTAACTAATATATTCATTGAAGATAGCGGTATGAATAATTTATTGCGTTCAGTTTTCGGTACGGAAACGCAAGTAATTAGTACGGCGGAATTTTCAGCGTTTGAGCCACTTTCTCCGTCAAAAACTGGTGAAATTTCAGTTGAAGACGGCGTTATGACGGTAAGTAGCGGTAGCGTATATTCCCCTTGTGACGGCGTAGTTGAAGACGTTCAAACAATAGACGGTAAATTCAACGTTACAATTCGACACAGTCAATCGTTTACAACCGTAATTTCAGGGCTTGAATTATGTTATAACGCAATTGGCGACAACGTTTATTCTAACGTAGCGCTTGGTTATTCGGGCGAAGCAATGCAAGTAAGTATGTTTGACGGAACTTCTCGTTTAACAAAATATTCTATAGTTGACGATGAAATTATATGGCTCGCGTAAAAATAACTATACATCCACTATTTTTTATATTTGGACTATACTTTGCCATAACCGGCAAAGTATTTTCTTTTTTAGCGTTTACTTTTACGGCGCTTATTCACGAATACGGGCATTATTCCGTATCAGAAAAATTAGGTTACAAATTAAACGTCATAACGCTTATGCCGTACGGAGCAACGCTTTCTGGCGATTTGACGGGGCTAAGTTATAAAGACGAATGCAAAATAGCCGTTGCAGGCCCGTTAATTAACGTAGTAATTGCTTTTTCATTTATTGCGTTATGGTGGTTTGTTCCAGACGTTTATCCGTATACCGAACTAATCGTAATGGCAAACGCGTCTATCGCTATTATAAACTTAATTCCTGCTTACCCACTTGACGGCGGACGTTTTTTATATGCAACGTTAAGTTTATATATAAATCGCAAAACAGCGGTAAAGATAGTTAAGGGGATAGGCGTTGCTTTATCAGTTTTAATATTTTTATTATTTATATATTCTTGTTTTACCGCCGTTAATATAACCATACTATTTTTTGCGTTGTTTATGTTTGTAGGCGCTATAAGTGATAGCAATAAAAATAAGTACGTCAAAGTTTATTCTGATTTCGTTTTTAACGTAACTACTCCTAAGCAAATAAAAAGAATTGCAATTAGCGCTGATAGTCAAATAAAGCAGTTGTATTCAATTTTAGATAGCAACTGCTACTATGAAATTTGCGTGTATGACGGAAATAAAAAAATAGCGGTATTATCAGGGGAAAAACTAATAAACGTAATAACTCTGTCAAGCGCTTATCAAAAAATTAAAGACGTTATATAGTAAACGTTAAAAATACGCTAAAAACAAAAATCACCCCTTGCAATAAACACTAAAATATGTTAAAATAATAGAATATTGGGTGTTATAATGAAAACTGTTGACGAAATTTTATTAAACGTTGAAAAACCGTCGCGTTATATTGGCGGTGAGTTTGGCGAACGTGAAATTAAACAAGAAAAATTTAATTATTGTATATGCTTTCCAGACGTTTATGAAGTAGCAATGTCTAACTTAGGTATACGCATCGTTCAAGAAGTTATAAATAACGTTGACGGTGCTATGTGCGATAGGTGTTTTGCGCCTTGGTACGATTTTGGTAGCGCTCTTAAAGAAAACGGCATACCTTTATTTTCGCTTGACTTAAAAAAACCGCTTAAAGAATTTGATATGCTTGGTTTTTCGTTGCAGTATGAAATGAGTTATACCACCGTTTTATATATGCTTGATTTAGCAGGCATACCTTTATACGCTAAAGATAGGGGCGAAGATTTTCCTATAATTCAAGGAGGCGGACCTTGCGCCGTTAACCCCGAACCGCTTGCCGAGTTTTTCGATTTATTCGTTATTGGCGACGGTGAAGAGAGTATGGAAAGTCTTGCAAAATTAAAACTTTCTTGCCAAACTAAGGCGGAGTTTTTACAAAAAGCAACTAAAATTAAAGGCGTATACGTTCCGTCGCTTACTACGCCTAACTACGATGAAAATGGGCGTATAGTTTCATTTAAGGGCGCAAAAGTTGAAAAGGCGTTTTGTTTAGACCTTGAAAATGCAACGTTTCCGCATACTCAACCCGTTGCGAACGTCGAGGCTGTTCACGATAGAGCGGTAATTGAAGTTATGCGCGGTTGCTATCGTGGTTGTAGATTTTGTCAAGCAGGATTTATATACCGTCCGGTTAGAAAGCGTAGCGTTGAAAACTTAACTCAAACGGCATGCGACTTAATTAGATTTACGGGGTTTGAAAGTTTAAGTATAAACAGTTTATCAACGGGCGATTATCCGCAACTAAAAGAACTTTTAACTTCGCTTAGCGGTAGTCTACCGTCTAATACTCCGGTGTCGTTACCTTCGCTTAGAATTGATAGTTTTGAAGAGTATTACGCTACTCAAGCCAAAAAGAACAGTTTAACGTTTGCTCCCGAGGCGGGAACTCAGCGCTTGCGTGACGTTATAAATAAAGATATTAAAGAAGACGAAATTTTGTCGGGAATACAAAAAGCATTCAATCTTGGTTATTCGGCAATCAAGTTGTATTTTATGATGGGGCTACCTACCGAAAGGGACGAAGACCTTGAAGGCATTTATAATATAGTAGATCAAATTAGAAAAGTTTATTCTCAAAACCCTAAACGCCTTCGCGGATTAAGAATTAACGTTAGCGTGTCTACTTTTATTCCTAAACCGTTTACGCCGTTTCAATGGGAAAAGTTTGTTACGCGCGAAGAAGTTGAGCATAAACTTGAAGTTTTAAAAAAGCGTTTATTTATAAAAGGCGTAACTTTAAACTGGAACGATTACAACCTTTCTGAAATGGAAGTTTTGCTTGCTCGCGGTGATAGAAAAATGGCAAAAGTTCTTGAAAAAGCCTATAAAAAAGGTTGTTATTTCGATAGTTGGGGCGAGCGTTTTGATTACTTGAAATGGATGGAAGCGTTTGTCGAGGCAGGCGTAGACAAAGAGCAATATAAGCGCGAATATAATAGCGATGAAATTCTTTGTTGGGATTTTATCGATATAGGCATAACCAAAAACTTTTTACTTAAAGAACGTCAAAAAGCGCATAGCGGAGTATGTACGGGCGGTTGTCAAAGCGGTTGTAAAGGTTGCGGTCTTATGGGGAGATGTGAAATAAAATGATACTTATAAGATATTCAAAACTTTACGGCGCGGAGTTTATTTCGCATCTTGATACTTTGCGCCACTTAGGTAAAATTATTAGAAGAACGGGCATAAACGTTAAGTATTCGCAAGGATTTAATCCGCATATGCTTATTTATATGAGTTCGCCAATTCCACTTGGGCTTAAAAGCGAAAGTGAGTATTGCGTTGTTGATACCGATTATAACGGCAATGATTTTAAAGAGTTATTCAACTCAAAAACGCCTAAAGGTATTAAGTGTGTTGAAGCGTACAACGTTAATAAAAAAGTAAACGTGGCGGCGGATATTACGAGCGCGATATATCATATAAAAGGCTTAAATTACTTTGACGTAAGCGAAGTTTTAAACGCAAAATCATTTATTGTTCGTGATAAAAAGCAAGGCGAAAAAGAAGCGATTGATAAAATTATTAGCCTTAATTGGTATAACGACGTTTTAATTGCCGAGTTTAAGTTTGGAAACGATAATTTACGTCCGGACGTATTCGTTGAAAAAATAATTGAGTTATACGGTGGTGAACACGTCTTGGTAGTAAAAAAAGATGTAAAATTTTTAAACGGTAAAAGTGTAGAAGAATATTTGGAGATACAAAAGTAAATATGTCTAAAAATATTTATTTTGACAAGGTGGGCGGAAACGTTATATGCGCCGTCGCTGAAGACAAAAAACTTGTTGAATATCAACTTGAAAAGTGCAATAAAACGCAAATTGTAGGTAGTATTTTTAAAGGTAAAGTAAAAAACGTATTACCAGGAATGCAAGCGGCGTTTATTGATATTGGGCTTAATAAGAACGGTTATTTGTTCGTTAGCGATACCCTTGTAGATAAAACTGAACTTGAAGGTGGCGCGGTGTTGCCGTCCATTTTAAACTTGAAAGAAGGCGACGAAATTATGGTGCAAGCGGTCAAAGATCCCGTTGGCAGTAAGGGCGCGCGACTTACCACTAATATTTCGTTTGCAGGCAAATATTTAGTTTACGTTCCAGATTTTGAAATTAATACCGTTTCACGCAAAATAACTAATGAAAATTCCCGTGAAAAACTAGCAAAAACCGTAACTTCGTTAAAACGTAAATGCGGTGGTTACGTTGCAAGAACGGCATCTGAAAACGTAAAGCCGTCGCTACTTAAACAAGAAGCAAAAAAACTTAACGAGCAGTACGAAGAAGTTTTAAAAAGTTTTAATACCGCTTCCGTTGGCGACGTTTTGTATTCTGACGGCGATATCGTAATGCGAATACTTCGTGACGTTGTAGGGACTGACGTAGATAAAATTATCGTTGCTGATATAGACATTTACGAAAGAATTAAAAGCCTACCTAAATCGCGTGACGACGTTAAGAAGAAAACCCAATTATTCTTGGAAAAAGTTGATGTTTTTAAGGCTTTTGGGCTTGATAAGGACGTTGAAAGTTTACTTCATAACCGCGTAGAACTTGAAAGTGGGGCGTATTTTATTATTGATAAAACTGAGGCTCTTACTGTTATAGACGTAAACACGGGTAGTTACGTTGGAGAAGACGGGCTTGAACAAACGGTTTTTGAAACTAATATTTTATCGGCAATAGAAATAGCAAGACAAGTTAGACTACGCAATATTAGCGGTATTATCGTTTGCGATTTTATTGATATGGAAAGCGAAGAGCATAGACTTGCTCTCGTTGAGAAATTAAAAGAAGAACTTAGTAAAGATAGAGTAAAATGTAACGTTGTAGGAATGACGGGGCTTGGTCTTATAGAGTTTACAAGGCACAAAAAGCGTAAAGATTTATCGTCTAAACTCAACAAACCGTGTCCTTACTGTAAAGGCGAAGGAACAATACTTTCTAACGATTATATCGTTATGAAAATTCGCACTAGCATATTAGATACTTTTCACGATGGTTATTCTTCGGTTATTATCGATTTAAACGTAGATATTTGCGATTATATTTTAAAAACTCAAGTTCTTGATAAAGACGTTAAAAAGTTTTTTGACGGTAAAAGGGTATATCTTATTCCGCATAAAACGTACCATCAAGAATTTTTCATTCTTAAAGGTAGTAACGACGCTATTTTAGACCTTTCAGACAAAGCAATTTTACTGTAATAATTATTTTTTTGTGTTAAACTCGACTTTTCATAGGTCGAGTTTTTTTGTGTTGATAAAAATTTATTGAAAAAACATTTAAAGTGTGATATACTGATGATGTCACACGAACTAAATATTTTGAGCAAGGCTAAACGAGGGAATATTATACCCTTTTTTTGACATACTCCCATTATAGTAATTTGTTAAAAACGCAAATTCCAACAATGGGAGTGTTTAGTCATTGCTTTTGTTCGTGTGACAACGACGGGGTTTGCGTTTTATGTGCGTTAACTTCGGTTGGCGCACTTTTTATTTTATAAATGGTGCGACTTTATGAAAAGGAGCACTTAGTAATGTCAAAGAAAGATTTAATTGAGGCAAAAAAAAGCAAAAATGATGAATTTTACACACAACTTGTAGATATTGAAAAAGAATTAAAGCACTATAAAGAGCATTTTAAAAATAAAATTGTGTTTTGTAACTGCGACGACCCTTTTGAAAGTAATTTTTTTAAATATTTTGCTATGAATTTTAATTTTTTAGGGCTTAAAAAATTGATTTGCACTTGCTATGCAACTTCGCCTGTTGCGTGGACTTATTTTTCGCTTTTAGATAATGAAAACATAGAAGTTTATAAAGAAGATAGTAAAAAGCCTTACAAAATAGAAATAACTGAAGTTCTTGATTATAATGGTGACGGCGCGGTAGATTTAACAGACGTTGAATATCTTTTAAAAAACAAGAAAAACACGCTTTCAATTTTAAATGGCGACGGGGATTTTCGCTCCGCAGAGTGTATTGAACTTTTAAAACAAGCAGATATTATAGTTACAAATCCACCATTTTCGTTATTCCGTGAGTACGTTGCACAACTTATAGAATATAATAAGAAATTTATTATAATAGGTAATCAAAATGCAATAACTTATAAAGAAATTTTCCCATTATTGAAGAATAATCAAATATGGCTTGGAAATAGCATACATAGTGGAGATAGGGAATTTAGAATCCCCAACAATTATGAAGTAAGATCAAAGTCTTTAAGAATAGACGAAAGCGGAAATAGATACATTAGGGTTGTAGGTGTACGCTGGTACACAAATATAGACTACAAGGAAAGACATGAAAATTTAATTTTGTATAAAAGTTACAATCCTGAAGAATATCCAAAATACATTAATTATGATGCTATAAATGTAGATAAAACTTGTGATATTCCGTTTGATTATGATGGTTGTATGGGCGTTCCGATTACTTTTTTAGATAAATACAATTCAGAACAATTTGAAATTATTGGACAAGGGCAAGGAAATTTGTATAGAGAATTAACACTTAAAGGACTACCACAAAAATTTGTTGATGATTATTACAAATACGGTGGTAAAGGCTCTATTAAAGAAGACCACCCAGTGCTTGCTTATTATAATAAAGATGGTAGACCAGTTATTCCTTATATGAGAATAGTAATAAAAAGGAGAAAATAATATGCAAATAGACTTACACGAAATAAAAATTAGAGATATTGTAAATGGTTATATTGATAGCCAAGAAAACGGAGTTGTTGGGTATGGTGGCAAACTTAATATTCGCCCTGCTTTTCAACGTGAATTTGTATATAAAGAAAAACAACGAAATGCTGTTATAGAAACAGTTGTTAAAGGCTTTCCTTTAAACGTAATGTACTGGGTTGAAGACAAAAACGGGAATTATGAACTTTTAGATGGTCAACAGCGTACAATTTCTATATGTCAATATGTAAACGGCGACTTTTCACTCAATAGCCGTGCTTTTCACAATCTTACTAAAACAGAGCAAGACGCTATTTTAGATTATGACCTTATGATTTATATTTGTAAGGGTAACGATAAGGAAAAACTTGATTGGTTTAAAATAATAAATATTGCAGGCGTACAATTAAAAGAGCAAGAACTACGAAACGCTATTTATACGGGCGAGTGGCTATCTGATGCTAAAAGATATTTTTCTAAAAATAATTGCGTTGCATACAATTTAGCAAATAAATATCTTAACGGTGAAGTAAATAGACAAGATTATTTAGAAACAGTTTTATCGTGGATTTCAGCAAAAGAAAACATAAAAATTGAAGATTATATGTCAATTCATCAACACGATAGTCATGCAACGCCGTTATGGCAATATTTTCAATCGGTTATAAATTGGGCACAAACAATATTTCCTAAATATCGTAAAGAAATGAAAGGTCTAGCGTGGGGTATCCTTTATAATATATATGGCGACAAGGTATATAATCCGCAAGAATTAGAAACAAAAATAGTTGCTTTAATGCAAGATGACGACGTGACTAAACGCTCTGGAATTTATGAGTATTTACTTTCTGGTAATGAAAAATATTTAAATATTCGTGCTTTTACCGATAACGAAAAACGTCAAGTTTATGAAAAACAAAAGGGAATTTGTCCATATTGCGTTAAAGAAGGTCGAGAAAAAACGCATTTTGAGATTGACGAAATGGAAGCCGACCACATAACGCCCTGGTGTGAAGGTGGTAAAACAAACGTTAATAATTGTCAATTACTTTGTAAAGAGCATAATAGAAGAAAATCAAGCAAATAAATAGCAACAAAAAAGGAAGAGCAACGAGTGTTGCTCTTCCTTTTTCTAAGAAAATTAAATGGAATAAGTGAGTGGTTTAATTAAAAATATTTGTCCATAATAAGCGGTGTTACAGCGCTTGTTAATCCAAGTTCGTTAATAAACGTTAAAATAGTGTAACGGTCGCGTACTGTGTAGGCGTTTTTAATCATATCAAGCATAACTTCTTCGCGTACGCCAATTTGAGAAAATTTGGTAGGACATCCCATTTTTTCAAGCATATATTTTACGTCGTCTACTTTTGGTAACTCTTTTACAAGTTCAAAAACTTTATCGTTATTTTCAAACTCGACGTTGTTATTTTTTAAGTAATTATAAAGTTCAATAGAAATAAGCGTTCCAATAGCAACTTTTATTCCGTGCGCTGGAATTGGCTCACCCCTACGAACAAAGTCCATTTCTAAGTAGTGCGACATATGATGTTCACTTCCGCTTGCAGGACGTGAATTTCCACATTCCGCCATAGAAAGTCCGGCAGTTAATAACGCGTCCATAAGTTTAGCAACTGCATCTGGCTTATATTGTGTAAGGTCTTCAAACGCGTTAACACAATCTAAACGCGCTTTTTCCATAAGGTTATACGCCGTTTGGTTTATTTCTTCCCCTTTTAAAATGTTAGCGAGTTTCCAGTCCGTCATACAAGTAAATTTACCCATAATATCGCCAAACCCAGCCGCCGTCATAATTTTAGGCGCGGTAGTAATAATATCAAGGTCAACTAAAATGTCGTTAGGCATTTTAACAACGTCGGTAACCTTAACGCCCTTTCGCATAATAGCCGAGCCTTTTGATAAATACCCGTCCATACTAGCGGCGGTTGCTAAACAACCGCAAGGAATATTAAGAGTAGTTCCAACAAATTTACATACGTCGTTTAAACTTCCGCTACCAACGGCAAGAACGTAATCAGAGTTTTGGCTCGCTTTAATAACGCCATCAATAACTTCTTCGTTAGGAACAAGGTCTTTATCGTTAAATTCAAGATACACCGTGTCTTTAGCGTAATTTTTAATTTGATTTAATATATTTTTAGCGTAAACAGCAGTGTTTACGTCGCAAAAAACGGTTACAGTTTTACCTTTTATGCTTTCAAAAAATATAGGAAAGCCTAAATTTTCTTTTTTGTATTCAATATTAACTTGCATATCAATTCCTCTCTAAAATTTCCCACACGCCGTTTAAAGTAAACGTCGGTTTAACTTCGCTTTGTTCAAGGTCTTTAAGAGTTGCCTCTCCGCTTAAAACAAATACCGTGTCAACTCCAGCGTTAACGCCAGATGCAATATCGGTATAAAGTCTATCGCCAAGTACTACAACGTCATTTTTATCTACGCCAAATTTTTTAGATACAACGTTAACCATAGTAGGCTCTGGTTTACCTATAAAAGTAGGACGTTTACCCGTTGCGCGATAGTAACTTTCGCACATACTTCCACAGTCAGGAATATACCCAAAATCTACGGGGCATACCCAATCGGGATTAGTTGCGAAATACGGAACGTCAACTTTAGTAAGCATTTTAGACGTCGTTCGAAGTTTTTCGCCAGTAAGTTCTGTGTCAAACCCAACTAAGATGGCTTTAACACTTTCATCGTACTCGGTAGTGATATTAAGACCAGCGTCTTTAAGTCCCGTAATAAACGAGTTAGTGCCTTGAGCGTAAATAAGACCGTTACCAAATTTTTCTTTTAGTACGAGCACCGACGCTTGCGCCGAAGTAAAAAAATTATCTTCGTTAGCAACTATTCCCATGCCGTTAATTTTGTTAACGTAATCGCTTACCGATTTTGACGAGTTGTTGGTTATAAAAACGTAATTACCGCCGTTTTGAACGATATAACTTAGCAATTCTTTAACGCCTTTAAATAAATCGTTTTCAAGGTAAATTGTGCCGTCCATATCAAAAAGCCAAAGTTTTTTAGTTAAAAGTCTATCGGCGTTTTTATTAAAATAATCGTGCATAATCCACCTATCAGTCCATATTCATAGTTGCAACTAAGTTAGCACCGTCACTGATATTGCTAATAATAACGTCGCCTATTTTAATAGGTGTTTTAACGGTTACGTCGTTAATTTTTTTCATAACGACAAACATTTCAGATTTTTTAACAGGGTTATCCGTCTTAACCGAAACGGGAATATTTTTATCCGTCATAACCGTTGACGTAACAACTCTCATTGGGCATACTATTTCGTTTTGAGCGTAAAGTTTACCGCGCGCGCAAGTGTTACCCACAACTTCAACGGCTTGACCGTTAGATACTTTAACACATATTCTACAACCCATAGGGCATTCAATACAAGTAAGATAAACTTCTTTCATTATTCCTCCAAGTAAACGGTAATTTCGCCGTCAACGTCCATAAGGGCAGTTTTTGTTAAAAGTAAAGTTTCCATTTCGCCTGGAACGGCAATACGTCTTTTTCTTTCAATTAAAGTTTTTCCGTTAGATACCGCTTTAATTACGCAATCTTTAAAAGTATTGGTAACACGCAAAAAGAGTTTTACGTTACCGGCGTTTTTATCTATTTTTTGTGGTAAAACGTACGATACGTTTTTGCCGTTAACGGTAGTTACAACGTCACGCTTTTTTTGACCGCCAAGAACGTATTCCGCCGCCGACTTACCAGCAAGTTCGGCTTCTTCAGAAACAAAGTCAACAAGGTCGTGAACTTGTAAAACGTTACCGCAAGCAAATATACCGTCAATAGACGTTTCTCTGTTTTCGTAAACTACTGCGCCACGAGTTCTTGGAGAAAGTTCCACGCCCGCCGTCTTAGAAAGTTCGTTTTCAGGAATAAGGCCAACTGAGAATAAAACCGTGTCGCAATCAAAATGCTTTTCAGTACCGCTAATAGGTTTTTTAGTTGCAGGGTCAACTTCTGAAACGACAACGCCCGTAACTCTACCTTCGCCTTCAATTTTAGTTATCGTATGGTTTAAATAAAGTGGAATACCAAAATCGTCAAGACATTGAACGATATTACGTTTTAAACCTGACGAGTATGGCATAATTTCGCAAACGGCGTGAACTTTAGCGCCTTCAAGCGTCATACGTCTTGCCATAATAAGACCGATATCGCCCGAGCCTAAAATAACTACGTTTTTACCTGGTAAATAACCTTTAACGTTAACGTATTTTTGCGCCGTACCCGCCGAGTAAATACCGGCAGGGCGAGTTCCTGCAATATTGAGAGCGCCACGACTTCTTTCACGACAACCCATTGCAAGAATAACCGATTTAGCGTTAATTTCAAAAATGCCTTCGCTAGTATTCATAGCGGTTATAATTTTATCTTTAGTAACTGATAAAACTATTGTTTCCGTCATAACTTCAATATTGCGCTCAGTAACGCCGTCAATAAAGCGCGCCGCGTATTCTGGGCCAGATAAACTTTCTTTAAATCTCGTAAGACCAAAACCGTTGTGAATACATTGGTTTAAAATACCGCCAAGGCGTTCTTCACGCTCAATAATAACAATATTTTTAACTCCGCTATCGTATGCGGAAATTGCTGCGGCAAGACCGGCAGGACCACCGCCAATAATAACTATATCGTAATTTTTCATTTAGTTTTCCCCACTACGAGATTAGAATTTTTACCTGATTTAGTAACTTGTTCAAACGGAATATTAAGTTCTCTTGCAATAATTTCCGCAACGTACGGTTGACAAAAACCGCCTTGACATCTACCCATACCAGCGCGAGTTCTACGTTTAACAGCGTCAATTGACGTTGCCTTAGGATTTTCACGCACGGCACGGATAATCTCGCCTTCAGTTATGCTTTCGCAACGGCAAATAATTCTACCGTAAGTTTTATCTTTTTTAATAAGTTCGTTCTTTTCTTCAACTGTAAGATTTTTAAAGAAATAATCAGGTTTACGAACGCCGTTAAACTTTTCGTTTTTAGTTAAAACAATAAGTTTAGATACAATTTCTTCAACGGTATATTTTGCTATTGCAGGGGCGGAAGTAAGACCTGGCGATTCAATGCCGGCAAGGTTTATAAGTCCTTTAACTTTCGCGCTTTCTTCAATAATAAAATCGTGTTTATCGCTATACGCTCTAACGCCCGTAAACGAAGTAATAGTGTTGTATAACGGAACGGACGTTATCATTTCGCCCGCTTTAGAAATAACGTTTGCTAAACCGTTAGCCGTCGTTTCCGTTGTAGCAACGTCAACTTCTTCGGCGGTAGGTCCTAAAATAATATTGTTATCTACCGTTTGAGAAACGAGTATGCCTTTACCTTTTTTAGTTGGAGTGAAGAATAACGTGTGAGATACGAGGTCACCGCTTTCACGGTCAAGTAAAATGTATTCACCGCGTCTACCTTTAACTGTAATTGTATCGTCGCCTGCAAGGTTAGCGATTTTACCGCTGTTTATACCCGATGCGTTAATTATAATTTTACCTTCTACTACGTTGCCGTCAGTTGAAGTTATTTTAAACGTGTCGCTCGTTTTTTGAATTTGGCAAACGTCAAAATCAGTAATAAGCGTTCCGCCGTTATCCATAGCATTGCCGATAGAAGCAATGGTAAGTTCGTAAGGGCAAATAATAGCGCCGGTAGGAGCAACTAACGCGCCCACAGCGTTTTTAGATATAGAAGGCTCTATTTTATGAAGTTCTTCGCCGTCAATTATATATAATCCTTCAACGCCGTTAACTTCACCACGCTTTTTAAGAGTTTGTAAAGTTTGAATGTCTTCGTTAGAAAAAGCAACTACCAAAGAACCGTTGTTAACGTACTTAACGCCAAGTTCTTTAGCGTACTCTTTCATCATTTTACTACCAAGCACGTTAAATTTTGCTTTGAGTGAGCCTTCGGGCGCGTCAAAACCTGCGTGAACGATACCGCTATTTGCTTTACTTTGCCCCATTGCAACGTCATTTTCTTTTTCAAGCAAACAAACGCTTAAATTGTACTTAGTTAATTCGCGAAAAACAGTTCCGCCAATAACTCCACCGCCTATTACGATAATATCGTACATAATAACCTACCTTACGTTTATTAGTGATAAACACCTATTATAAGTTTAACGCCAATATTTTTTTAGCGCGCAAATTTTATAGTTTAATTTTAATATATTATTTTAAAACAATCAAATTATATTTATATATTGATTAAAATGCTCGTAAAAATTGAAAAACACGCGTTTTTTTTCGCGTGTTTTTGTTGATATGGTCATTTACAATGGTTGTTAGTGTTATTAAAACAAATGTTTTAAAAATTCTTCAAGTTTAGTATAGTCGGTTACGTTTATATAATCAAGCCCAAAAATACGGATATGACTATCGCCACCGCCGTCGCCAAAATCATCGCCAACGTATAAAACTTCGTCTTTTGAATAACCGTGCTCGGTAGCATATTTCATAACCGCGTCGTACTTGTTGTATTCTTTTTTAGAAAAGTCAAACGACGACGAGCCTCCGATATAAACGGTATAGTCTTTAAAAATTTCTAAAACTTCAGGGTATAAAACTTTACGCTTTTCACGCGTTGGGTCAAACTTAACTTTGTCGGCAATATCTGCTTTCGTTCCTAAAAGAGGAAAGGTTACCATACCTGAAGTGTGGAATTCAACACTTTCGCCTTTATATTCGGTATAGCCGTATTTTTGTCTTAAATACTCAATTTTAGTAGAGAAAAATTCTTTGTCTACTTCGTACTTATCGTCCCTTACAATTTTAAGTTCGCCGTCTACGAAAACGCCTTCGTTCATGCCGTAATTACCTAAAATATCAATAGGGTAATTGTTTAGTTGTTTGTTAATACGAGTTGCTCCGCCAGCGCCAACCATAATGAGTTTATATTTTTTAGAAAGCCTATCAAGTACGCTTTTGTTTTTTTCTTCAAGCGGAGTTCTGTGTTGTGTTAAAGTTCCGTCTAAGTCAAAGCAAATCAATTTTTTCATAATAATTCCTTTAGTTTATTGCTAAAGATTGGCGCATATACAACGCGCAAGCAACTAATTAAAGTATATTATCAAGGCTAAAACATTGCAAGTGATTTTTTTAAAAAGGTAAAACTGAACGATTTTTTTTAAATAATGCTTATTTAAGCAAAATTTTTGATTGTTTTTAATTGCTTTTTTTAAAAATGCAAATATATGAGAATATTTTTATATAAAATGAGAAGAAGAGCTAATCGCCAACAATTATAATAAAATTATTATAAAGCACTATAAAAACAATATTTTTAAAGGATGGATTTTTATGAAAAACACCACTTTTGGCGTAATGCTTGATTTTTCAAGAAACGGAGTTATGAAACTTGACGAGCTTAAAAACTATTGCGATATTTTAAAAAAGTTTGATTATAACTCTATTTACCTTTACATAGAAGACACCTACGAAATTGAAGACGAGCCGTATTTTGGTCATCTTCGCGGTAGATATTCTAAAAAAGAATTAAAAGAACTTGACGCGTACTGTAAAAGCATTGGTATTACCGTTATACCATGCTTTCAAACACTTGCTCACTTAAATCAAATATTTAATTGGGAAACGTATAAAGACATTCAAGACTGTAACGACATTTTGCTTTGTGGTGAAGAAAAAACTTACGCGCTCATTGATAAAATGTTTAAAACATTTAAAGAATGCCTGTCTACCGACATTGCTCATATAGGAATGGACGAAGCGCATTTTTTAGGTCTTGGTAAATACCTAGATAATAACGGTTTTAAAAATAGATTTGAAATACTTAACGAGCATCTTAAAAAAGTACTTGAAATTGCTAAAAAATATGGGTATAGGTCGATTATGTGGTCGGATATGTTCTTCCGCTTAGCCTTTAAAGGAAATTATCGCCCTCAAATCCTAGACCTTAAAAAACTTGATGAAATCAAACCGATTGTACCTGACGACGTTGTTTTATGCGCGTGGGATTATTATCACGAAAAGCAAAGCGATTACGATACTTTCTTAAAAATGCACAAGTACGTTTCAGATAACGTTATATTTGCGGGTGGTCTTTGGAGATGGAAGGGTTTTGCGCCTCAAAACACTATTTCTATCAATTACACTAAACAAGCAATGCGTTCTTGTAGAAAAATGGGAATAAACGAAGTTTTCTTTACCGTGTGGGGTGACGATGGCTCTGAAGCGTCGTTCTACTCTATTTTACCGTCGCTTTTATGCGCTGTAGAGTTTTACAAGGGCAACGAAAAAATGTCTGACATTAAACAAAAATTTAAAGAACTTACTGGCGCTGATTTCGATGCGTTTATGAAACTTGATAAATTAAATATTCGTAAACATCCTAACGATAACGAATGTAAATACGCGCTATATAACGATACTTTTACAGGGCTATTCGATTATTCGCTTGACGGCGCTGACGAGTATTATAAATCACTTTCTAAGCAACTTAGCATAGCAAGTAAAAAGGTTGGTGAGTACGAGTATATTTTAAAAACGGGTAAAGCGTTATCTGACGTTTTAAGTTTAAAGGCAGAACTTGGCATAAAAACGAGAAAAGCATACCTAAATAAAGATAAAGAAGCACTTGAAGTTATAGCAAATAAAATTTACCCTAACTTAATTAAGAAACTTGAAGTGTTTATTAAACTTTTTGAAGAGCAATGGAATAAAGAGTGTAAACCGTTTGGTCTTGAAATTCAACAACATAGACTTGGCGGTGTAAAGCAAAGATTAATTTCTTGCCGTAAAGTTTTAAACGATTATTTAAAAGGCAAAATTTCTAATATAGAAGAACTTGAACAGCCTGTTTTGCCTTACAAAAAAGAAGATAAGCGCATAGATTTTAATTACTATGCAAAAACTATCAGCGCAAACGTTTATAGCCATTAAGATATAAAAAAATCCCGTAAAAAGCCTAACTTTTTACGGGAATTTCATTATTGTTCGCTAATTTTAGACGAGTGTATTAAATAGTCTGCAGTTGCGCGGTTTGTTGCGATAGGAATATCATACACAACGGCAATTCTAAGTAAGGCTTTAACGTCAGGGTCGTGTGGTTGAGATTCAAGTGGGTCCCAAAAAAATATTACCATATCAATTTTACCTTCTGCTACTTTAGCGCCTATTTGTTGGTCTCCGCCAAGCGGTCCTGATAAATATCTTTTAATAGGAAGGTCAGTTGCTTCCGAAATTAATTTAGCAGTCGTTCCCGTACCGCAAAGGTCAAACTTTTCAAGAGCAGTTTTGTTTTTTAACGCCCAATTTACGATTGCCGATTTTTTATTATCGTGAGCAATAAGGGCAACCGTTTTTTTCTTAGATTTCATATTTTTCTCCTTTTGTAAAATTTTTATATAAACTTATAAAGTGTTGTAAGCGTATTTTTAAATAATATTTTGTTTACTTTTTTATATTTTAGCAGTATAATGGTAGTAATGTCAATTATTGGTGATTAAAATGAAGAAAAAATTTATTACGCTTTTAACGTTTATAATGGTAATAATCTCGGCAATTATAGGAACGGGTTGTTCGTTTAACAGTTGCTTAAACTGTATAGACCAAGAAACTAAAGAAGCGGTTGCGTGTACAGCAGAAAGCGCGGGCGACGTTAGTGATTGCCTTACTTTTTCGTGTGTTATTATGGACGAGTCGTGTCACGACAATTGTTACGTTGCTCCGTGCTACTATTTTGCAGGTTGCGTGCGTACTTGCAACCCGTCGGACTGTGGAATGGGCGCGTTGATTATAGAAAATCTTGATCGTATAGACCCTGAAGATTACGACGTTGAAATACATACCGAGAAAAAGTTTATTGAAAACTTATACGATTATTATAAAGTTGAAGTAACGGTTACCGTTACCACTTATAAAGATATTAAAGACTTTGTTGTAAACCTTGATATTTCAGACAGTTTAGGCAACTCTCTTTCAGACGTTAATTTGTTTATCGATAGTGAAATTAAAGCAACTTCTTTTAGACATCCAAACTCAAAATCAACAACTTTAACCGCAACTTTTTCAAGAAATGACGATAAAAAGGGAATGATTTCAGCAAGTAACGTTATAAAAGTTAACGTTAATAAGGCATACGGAAAATACTAAAATGTTACCATATATAAATTTAGGTTTTATAAAAATATCGTCGTATACGTTTATGATTGCTTTGGGCGTAATTGCTTTTGTAATCACGGCGTATATAATACTAAAAAAAATTGCAAAAAAAGACTTTAATACAATATATCAAACGCTATTTATATCACTAATTTCACTTGTGGTTATGTATTTTAGCGCGGGATTTTTCGACGCGTTATTCCACTCTATAAAAGAAGGTAAATTTGTAATGAGTGGTATTACTTGGGAAGGCGGTGTGATTGGCGGATTTACTGCGTTTTTGATATTGTCGCATATATTCATTAAAAGCGAGCGCGGGAAAGAAATAGAACTTTTTTCGTATATAATTCCGGGCATTGTTCTTGCGCACGCGTTTGGTAGAGTTGGTTGCTTTATGGCAGGTTGTTGCTTTGGCACTATTACCGAAGGGCCGTTTGGCGTCGTTTTTCCAACGGATAGTTACGTCGCTAAGGTATACCCAAACACTTTAACGGGCGAGGGTAGTTTTCCAGTCGTTCCAACTCAACTTTTTGAAGTGGCGTTTGAACTTATACTATTTGCAGTAATGCTTGTGTTTAATAAAAAACTTATAAAGTACAACCTTTCAATTTACTTAGTTTTTTACGGTATTTTCCGATTTATTTTAGAATTTTGGCGTGGAGACGATAGGGGAGCAACGGGTTTTTATTTATCGCCGTCGCAGTTTATGAGTATTGTGCTTTTAGTTGTTGGCGTACTTATATTTTTACTGCAAAAAGGAATTGTTTTCAAAAAACTTCGCTTAAAATTAGACTCTTGGAGCGAGAATGCAAAAAACGGCGTTTATAACGTAAATAAGAATGCGTTATCATCTGAAAAAGAAGAAGTTTTTATAGAAATAGAAAAATTATACAACCTTAAACTTTCAGGGGCTATAACCGAAGAAGAATACAACTCTAAAAAAACTCAACTTCTTTCTAAAATCGAATAAAAACAAATTAAATCCATAATTATGGACGTTTTATTATTTTTTGGAATTTGCAAAAATAATACAATCAATATTATATAAATAAACGAGTTTATTAAAACTACTAACGCCCGTCACGAAACGTGACGGGCGCTTTTAAATAAATTGTTTATTCTTCAATAAGAGGCATTTCGGTTATTCTTAATTTTGTGCAACCGTAAGGGTATAACAATTTTTCTTCTTCAACTGAAATAGGGCTAACGCTTTTAGGAGTTTTAGCGCAAACGGTGTCATGCCCGTCTGCATAGCCCCAACAAATCTTTTTCATTTTTGCTTTTAAAATTATAGGTGGTTGCGCTGATGAGAACGGACAATCACTTACGTTTCTTTCTTCAACTTCAAACTCAAGGTCAGATAACCCGTAGTTCCAGTCGGACTTGCCAACGTACTCGTAGTCGCAGTACGGAAATTTTCTTTCAACGCCGTCTTTAACGTATTCGTACGGTATTTTTTGATATTCAATGGGCAATGCAAAAATTAACGAACCGCGCTTAATTGCTTTTAAATTGTTAGGGCGGTTTACAATTTCAACGTCAACGTCAAAATTAAGTAAAACTTCTAACGTTTGTCCTTTAGTTAGCGTGTAAGAAAGTGTTTTTTGATATACGGGTAAGCCGTTAGCGGTAGCGTATTTACATACTGACGGAATTCTTATTTCAAAAGTAAAATTATGTTTAGCAGTTACTTTATAGTTTGCAAAATTCCTAAACGGGTAGTCGGAAACAACTTCAACGTTAGCGTAATCGCAATCAAGACTGCTAGGAATAGGCATAGTACTTATAATTGTATCGCCACTAATTGCAAAAGATGAAAGGGCAAACTTAGGCCAGCCTTGAGAAAAGTTTGACGTACAACAGCCAAAGTTTGGTTCAAGGCCAAAAATATGCGCGTCGTTTGAGTTAGTTCCAAATATAGGATGACCTAATATTTTTTGACAACTAATTTGGTTGCTCATTTGGTCGTATTGATGCGCCCACATATCATCGCTAATAGTTGCTGAAAGTGCGTTAAAAGCAATAACTTCAAGTCTATCAAGCCACTTATAATCGCCTGTTTTTAAAAACAACCTTTCGTATGAATACATTTGTTCAACAACGGCGCAAAGTTCAGTTCCGCGTATTGGGCTAAGTCCGCCAAGATGTTCGTCGCCCGTGAAAAGTCCAACGGGAGTTCCGTTATAGTTATCAAGAACTTTAAGCAAGCGCTCGGCAACGTCGGTGTAAGGAAGATCTAAAAGTTTATGGCTAACCGCTTCGTATTTTAGCATCATTACAATGTTAACTATATGCGTTTCCATTAAAATTTTATTTAAAGGGCGTTTCCAATACTTAATATTATCAACAAAATTAACGCCTTGCTCTTTTAAAATTTTTGATAACTCTTTAATCCATTCTTCTTGATAACGCTCGTACAAAAACTCAAGAGCAATAAAACTTTCGTACCAGCGGTGTTTTCCCCATCCAAATAAAGAAATTTTACCGCTTTTTAAAAGTTCGTAGTAGTTTTTCATAAGTTTATATATTACGTTAGGTATACGCTCGTCGTTAGAACACTCGTAATATACCGTTAAAGTTTTAGATATAAGTTGCACCGCCCAAGTATCGTAAGTTGATATTTCTTCTTCATTGCAAGGACAAATCCACCCGTCAGCGCGTTGATTTTTAATTATAGCGTCAACGTATTTTTTAGCGCGGTTAATCATGTCTTGATTTTTTAATAAATATGCAAGCGGAATAAACCCGTCAAGCCAATACGGAACTCTTTCCCAACCTTCACGGTCACCGCCAATCCAAGCGCTGTCTTTAACGTCAGGCCATACTTTATCAAGATTGCCAGACAACCCTTCCGCTTGAATTTCAAGTTGTCTTTTAATCCAACCAGTTGGAGATATTTCGTTACTTGTAAAAAAGTGCCAGTTTTTCATAGTAAAACTCCTTTGTTTATAAGTTCATTATTGCACTTTTTTTGAGTGAAGTATATTCATTTATCAAAAAAAACATTGCAAATATCACAATATTGTGTTATTGTAAACGGGGAGATTTTATGTTAAAACTAAATTTAAATCAAAAAATAGAATATAAAGAAGCGTCGCTAAGATATTTTAAACCTAACGAGCATCACGTTGCGCGCGTCAGCCCTTTCAACGTTTTATTACTAGTTTTTAGCGGAGTTCTTAGGTTTTCAGAAGACGGTGTAGAAAAAGAAGTTTACGCCGGAGAGTATTACGTTCAACAAATAGGCAAAGTTCAAAAGGGGCTTATTGCTAGTTCTTCGCCTAAGTATTTATACGTTCATTTTTACTGCGAGTGGACTGATAATGACGGAGGATTGCCTATTTACGGCAAGTTTGATTATCAAACGTTAAGACCATTAATGGAAAAACTCCATTTTTCTTGCTACAACAACGAAAGCTACGTTTTACAATGCTCGCTTTTTTATTCAATACTCACGCAATTAAACCCCAAAACGCAAGTTACCGTTGCCGAGCGTATATCTGAGTATTTAATTTCTAATTACGATAAACGCATTACGCTTGAAGACGTTGCAAATAAGTTTAATTTTAGTAAAAACCAAATTATAAATTTATTTAAAGCGCGTTTTAAAATTACTCCGCTCGCGTATTTATCTATCGTTAGAGTAAAACAAGCAAAATTGCTACTTAAAAACTCCACTCATTTACTCGAAGAAATTGCTTTTGATTGTGGCTTTAACGATTATTCGCACTTTTATAAAACTTTTAAAAAAGTAACGGGTATTTCGCCAAGAGTATTTAAAAATAGTAAGAATTTTGAATAACGTATTGTAATAAAAAAATAAATGTGCTAAAATGAAATAGTAAATTTAAAAATTGTTATACAATTTTACAAGGAGAGAATATGATTACTTTAACTAAAAATGCAATAACTCTTGTATATGACGATGAAAACGGTTACGTTAAATCACTCAAGTATGAAGATAAAGAATACATCGGTGCTGTTACCCCATTATTTACTTTATCACTTCTTAGCGAAAACGGCAAACAAACGCGTACGTCAATTTTCGATTACGTTCACGTTAAAACTCAAAAGACTTCAAACGGTTTTTCGTGTTTGTATCAAAATTGCCAACTTTTCGCGGAAATTTTTGTTGAAATTACTGACGGAATTGAATGGAAAATACGTTTAAGCAAGCCTGAAAATTTCGTTTATGAATTTGTAAACTATCCGTATATAACAACTCCAAACGACCTTAGAGATAACGGCGGTAATTCTAAAATTTTATGGGGCTTTAACGAAGGCGTTTTAATTGATAATATGGCTATGAAAGAAAATAGCTGGGATTGTTTCGAGCCAACGTACCCGTCAAAAGGCATAGCGGCACTTTTCCCTGCAATAGTTGAAACTCAATTTATGGCGTATTATAACGATGTTTCAGGTATGTATTTTGCTACGCACGATAATACAAACTCTCTTAAAGGCGTTAACTTTTTAACTGATAACGGCGGTATTAAGTTTGAGTTTAGACATTTTACCGGTTGCGATTTTAACGAAGAATATTATTCTCCTTATCCAACCGTTATAAAATTCTTTAAAGGCGATTGGCGCGATGCGTGTGAAATTTATAAAACTTGGTTTAAAAATAATAGTGCTACCGACTTTATTAAGATTGAAGACAATAAAAATCTTCCTAAATGGTATGGTGAGTCGCCAGTAATTATCACTTATCCCGTTAGAGGCGTGCACGATACAGACGTAATGACTCCAAACGCGCATTTCCCATATATCAATATAATGCCAGACGTAGAAAAATACGAAAAGCTTTTCGGTAGTAAAATAATGGTGCTTTTAATGCATTGGGAAGGAACGGCGCCTTGGGCTCCGCCTATCGTATGGCCACCGTACGGCGGTGAAGAAAAACTTAAAGAACTTATTGACGAACTTCATAAGCGTGGCGACGTTTTAGGCGTTTATTGTAGTGGTCTTGGTTGGACTATTCAAAGTCATACCGACGATATATACAACACTCTTGAAAAATTTGAAAAAGAAAATCTTAAAGAAGAAATGTGTTTATCGCCAGAGCAAGACTTGCCGTATTCTAATATTTGTAGAGCGCAAAGAAGCGGTTACGACTTATGTCCAACGCGTGATTTTACTATAAACGTTATAAAAGAGCAAGTTGAGTTAATGGCAGGCGCTGGCATCGACTATATTCAACTTATGGACCAAAACCACGGCGGAACGTCATATTTCTGTTATTCTAAAAAGCATAATCACCCACCTGTTCCGGGTAAGTGGCAAGTGGACGCGGTTAAAAAATTACTGAGAAAAGCCAGCGAAAACACCAATAAAGTGTTGTTTGGATGCGAGTCTGCCGCCGCTGAAAGTTACATTCCTGAATTGTTATTTAGCGATAACCGTTTCATTTTAAACTATCGTATTGGTTCGCCTGTTCCAGCGTACGCGTATATTTATCACGAGTATTTAAATAACTTTATGGGCAACCAAGTTTGCGCAAACGCGTTTATCGATAGATTAAAAACTCCGCTTTGCTTAGCAGAACGTGTAGCGTACTCGTTTGTTGCGGGCGATATGCTTACGGCAGTTTTAACCGTTGACGGTAAAATAGATTGGTCTTGGGGCAAGGCTAAAAAGGATATTTTGCCCGACCAAACTCATATTTGTAGCCTCATTAAAAATCTTAACTATTGGCGTCAAACTAAGCCTGAATTTTTACATACGGGTAGCATGGTAAAACCTATTAAAGTTGATTGTGAAATTTTAAAATTCGAGCCTCTTGATAGAGATGAAGTTTTCCTTGTTCCAGCCGTTCATACAAGCGCGTTTACGTCTAATGACGGTAAGTTTGGTCAAGTTATGGCAAACTATACGTTTGACGAGCAAACTGTAACTGTTGACGTTGAGGGCGACGGTTACGTTTTAGTAGGATATGATTTTACTAAGCCGTTAGTTAATGGTAAAAACGTTATTAAAATTCCAAGCGCAAGCGCGTATATGATTGAAAAAAATTAAAAGGCATACTATAATAATGCAGTAGAAAACCGCATAAATAAATTATGCGGTTTTCGTTGTATTAGACTATAAAATCATTGTAAAAAATAAATAATTGTGTTATAATAACGTAGATTTATGCGGATATGGCGGAATGGCAGACGCGTTGGACTTAGAATCCAATGGGCGACCGTGCAGGTTCAAGTCCTGTTATCCGCACCAAATAAAAAAGCAAGCCTTTGTGGCTTGTTTTTTTATTTACTGAACGCGTAAACGTAACAGGACTTGATTGGGGGAGCAAATTG
>CALDOZ010000047.1 GCA_937912025.1 uncultured Clostridia bacterium
CTGTTAGTACTTGGCTGGACACGGCCTGGGAGGGGCAGGAGTTGCCGCATTTCATTTTAAAAGGAGTTTCTATTGAAACTCCTTTTTTCTTGCTTATAAGTTTATAATTAAAGTTAAAATGTAAATATATTAATTATTCCTATAAAAAAGTCCACTTTTTTCAAAGTGGACTTAATTAATTTATTATTTACAAAACGTTTCTTCAAAAGTTTTAATATTTTCAATTATAGTTTGCTTAGCAACTTCATTTCCGCCAACTTTTAAAACTTTTACCTCTTTGTTTTCAAGTTGTTTGTATACGGATAAGAAGTGTTTAAGTTCGGTAATTATATGGTCGGGAAGCGCTGAAATATCTCTATAACCATTGTATTGCGGATCGCCAAAAGGAATGGCTATAATTTTTTCGTCCGTTTCGTCACGGTCGGTCATAAATACAACGCCTATAGGGTAACAACGAACTAAACTCATTTTTTCAATAGGCTGACTGCATAAAACAAAAACGTCAAGCGGGTCGCCGTCGCCCGATAAAGTGTGAGGAATAAAACCATAGTTCATAGGGTAGTGAGTGCTTGTGTATAATACGCGGTCAAGAATAATTAACCCCGTTTCTTTATCAAGTTCGTATTTATTTTTAGAGCCTTGTTCAATTTCAATACAAGCAACGAAATCGTCTGGACGAATACGTTCTTTATTTATATCTTTCCAAATATTCATAATTGCTCCTTATGCTAAAGTTTAAGTTTAATTTTGTTTAAAAGATTTTTATCTTCAATGGCAATACCTCCACCTATTATGCAGGCAATATCGCGCTCGTCAGCGCCAACAACGTCGTAACCAAGGGCAAAACTTAAATAGTCTTCAATACCGTAAAGTTTACTACCGCCACCCGTTATATATATGCCGTTTTTCTTAATTTCAAGCAAGGCTTCTTGTGGAAGTTTTTTAAATATCATATTAGTAATTTCAATAACTTTATCCACGAAATTTTTAACGGGAAGCGCAATTTCAGACGCTAAAATTTGAGTTGAACGAGTTTTTCCGGTAAGCACGTCTCTACCGTTAATAACCGTTTTGGTATCGTCTTCATTGATAAGGCTTGCAATTTGATTTTTCAAAATTTCCGCTTGCGTTGAAGATATTGAAAGTTTAATATTTTCTTCAATATGCTTGATAATCATTGAGTTTAACTTGTTACCGCCAAACGCCATAGAAACGCCCGATATAACACCGCCAAGCGTTAAAACGCATACGGTAGTTTGCTCTCCGCCAAAATCAATAACGGCGCAGCCCGTAGTTTCGGTAATAGGCGCGTAAGTACCTAAAAGACAAAGCAAAGGGTTTTCAGCGTAGTCGATATTATAAAGTCCAACGTTATTTAAAACTTTTTCAAACTTCTTAATAACTTCACGGTCGCTACCGCATTGAACGGAAAATAATACGTCAGGATTTAACTCAAAACCGCTTTTGATTTTTTTAATGAACGCTAAAAGAAGAGCAGTTAATGCTTTTTCGTCAACAATTTCGCAGTTTTTAACGGGGTGAATAATTTTAACGCTATCGCCCGTTTTGCCTATCAATTTTTCCGCTTCAAAGCCAACGGCAAGCGGTTTGCGGTAGTTACCGTTTTCAATGGCGATAACCGTCGGTTCACATAAAACGACGTCCGCTCCTGCTTTATATATTTTTGTAAATGACGACCCAAGGTCTAATGCAATTTTATTTTTCATAACGCTCTCTTAAAATATTTGCAATTTTATTTACTGGCAAACCGACAACGTTGTCGTAATCGCCTACAATTTCTTTAACTAAATTATAACCGTCTTGAATGCCGTAACTTCCGGCCTTTCCAACCCACAAATTACTGTCAAGATAGTTTTGTATAACGTCGTTACTAAGATTATTAAAGGTAACTAACGTAGTTTCGCTACCAATAATTACTAAATCGCTTGATATAATAGCGTAGCCCGTAGTAACTTGATGGGTTTTATTAGATAGAGTTTTAAGCATTTTTTCCGCGTCGCATCTATCTTTGGGCTTGCCTAAAATATTGCCGTTTATATATACTATCGTGTCCGCGCCTATAACGACGTTACCGTAAAGGTCAAAAACGTTCTTTGCTTTATTAAACGCAAGTTGTTCGGTATACTTTTGAGGAGTTAAAGTTGCGTCGGCAATTTCTTCGTCCGTACTCGGTATAATTTTAAACGAAAACCCTGCTTTTGATAAAAGTTCTTTGCGCCTAGGCGAATTACTTGCTAAAATTAGTTCCATTAAAACTATTTTACTACAAATATTTTACTTTGTAAAGCGCTTAAAATTTAAGTTGATTATTTTTATTAGTGGTTTTAAATGGTTAAATAAGCAAATTTTAATAAATTTATTGCAAATAGGGCGATATAATGATAAAATAAAATATATTACTTCAATTTGTAGTTTATAAAACTAATAGAGGAGCTTTATGGGAATATTTTCATTTTTAGGTAAAGAATTTAGTTTTAAATTTAATAGTAGCAAAAACGGTTACGTCTTAACAAAATATAACGGAAAAAAAGACGTGGTTGAAATTCCAAGTACTTATAACGGCTTACCCGTTGTAGAAATTGCCGAAAAGGTTTTTCGCAATAATAAAAAAATATCAAGCGTCGAGTTGCCAAATACTATAACGCGCATAGGCGGTGACGCATTCGATGGATGTACGGGGCTTAAAAAAGTAAACTACTTAGGCGTTATTGACGAGTGGGCTGAAATTAAATTTGAAGACGTGTATTCTAACCCCATTACTTACGCAACGAAAATGTACTTTAACGGCGGGTTATTAAAAACAGTTAATTTACAAACGGCAAAAAAAATAAGCAATTACGCGTTTAATTGGTGCGACTCTATTACTAACGTAGTTATAGGTAATAGCGTTGAAAGTATAGGTGACTGGGCGTTTGCGTACTGTACGTCGCTTACAAACTTAACTATTTCTAAAAGCGTAAAGAGTATTGGAGCAGACGTTCTTTTAGGGTGTGAAAATTGCATAGTAACATATGAAGGCGAGAAAGAAGATTACTTATGTGTTGAACGCAAAAAGGATTATTACGGAAATACTTTTGATAGGTCAATAGATATTGTTTATGCAAAACCGTTAGATGAAAAAACTAATGATGACGATGTAATAATTGAAGGCGATTTCGATACAAAAACTTCTATAGATAACGACGCTCATAGCGGTGGAAATTTAAGCAAAAAGTTTATCTTTAAACTTAACCCGTATAATAGTAATGAATACACTATTGAAAAATACGTTGGCGGAGTAAATGAAAATTACATTTTAATTCCTTCGGAATACGAAAATCTTCCCGTAACGGAAATAGGTGAAAATGCTTTTAAAGATTTAAACACCGTAAAATATATTGAAATTGCTAATACTATTAAGTACATAGGAAAAAACGCATTTATGCGTTGTGAGTCGTTAAATTATGTAATAATACCAGAAGGAGTGACTAGAATATACGATTTAGCGTTTAATACGTGTAATAAACTTAGTAGTATAGTGTTGCCACATTCTTTAATTCAATTAGGCAATTGGGCTTTTAACAACTGTAAATCGTTAAAAAAGATATTCTATCAAGGAACGCAAAGCGAGTTTGAGGCTATTAGAACTGGGGAAATGACGTGGGCGAGAGGTGGCAAAACAACGTATCATACTGTTTCAGAAAGCAAAATTAGAAGTGATACGGGCGCTGGTACTGTAGTTTATTATTATAGCGAAACTCCGCTTAATGGAAATTATTGGCATTACGTTAACGGAGAGCCTAAAATTTGGAAAATTAAATAAGCATAAATAAAAAAGCAGTTTGCAAAGCGTTTTGCAAACTGCTTTTAAAATTAAATTTTACTTCTTGCAAGGTCGCGAATTTGTTCCGTTGCAATTGAGATTTTAGTAATAACGTCTTTAACTCCAACTGGGCGTACCCAGATACTATCGTCAGGAATAGAAAAGTCTAAGAAATCTCCGTCCCCTTTATAATTGTATTCAATATGTACGCTTTCAAGTTCAGTACCAGAGTATTCTATAACTTTGTCTTCACCGTAAAGGTTAACGTATAAAGTAGTCTTGTCTGAAGTTTGAACAAGTTTACCTTTGCCTTGCGGAATATACTTAATACCGTCAGGTAACGTAAATACGTCTATTTCGCATTCGGTTTTATAAGTGCCGTTAAATACTTCGTCGTGAACGTTTTTAGTTTGCCATTTGTACCAGTCTGGAATATGACTAAACTCAGTAGCGCCGTCAACGGCAGTTAATTGACCGTCCATACCCATTTCCCACTTTTTACCGCAAGCAGTACAAGTAAGGGTAGTGCCTTCGCCAACCATTTTGTGCTCAGTTTTACAGTTAGGACATTGATATAAAATTGCGTTTAAGTTATTAGCGCGAGTTTTTTCTTTTAAGATAGGACCTTTTTCTTTAAGCCAAGCCCAATCGTCGTAAGTTAAATCAGTCTTAATGCGAGCGTTAATTTCATCAACCGATAACGTTTGTAATTCTTCAAGCGATACCGTTTCTTTTATTACCGCTTCAAGTGGCAATTGCGCTTTATATTTATTCCATTGTGGGTCGCTAACGTAGTTACCGCTTAAGTTTAAAGTGTATACCGGAACTTTTAAAATTTTTGCAAACTTACCAAGAGATTCTGGAAGATAACTTGTAGTACCGTCTAAAGAATATCTTGCTTCTGGATAAATTACTACCGTGTCTTTTAATTCGTTAACGGTGTATTTAAGATTTTTTATAAGCGTAAGGTCGGTACTAAATTTACGCTTAGCAATACCACCAATTAAACGGCATAAAAAGGGTGAAAAATCGTAAAACGCGTCAATCGTCATAACGTAGTTAATGTTGTACGTTTTAAAAGAAGTAAATAACATAAAAAAGTCGCAAAACGCAGCGTGGTTAGCAAGAACTAAAACAGGGCCTTTTGGTTTTTTGCCAATATATTTCCATTTTGGTTTACGCGTAATAAGCATTATTCTTACAATAATATGAATAAGCCACATAAGCGTCCACGGCTTAACGGGTTTCTTTTTAAAATCAAATGGTTTTGGTTTTTTGTTTGTTTTTCTAAGTCTCATTCCCATAACGGTTTTCTCCTATACGTTAATTTTAATATAAATAAGCAAATTAGTCAATAGTGTTGAATAAAATTAAAATATTGTGCAAGTGTATATTATTTTGCTTAAAAACTTTATCAAGCATTTAGTTTAATTGCATTGAATATAAAAATTACCCATCTAATTTAAAAAAACGTTGTAAAAGCGCGTTAAAAGTGGTATAATCATTAACGTAAATAATTTTTTTAAGGAGTTATTATGAGAGATAGTAGAATAAACAAACTCGCAAGCGTGCTTGTAAATTATTCGGTAAGTCTTAAAAAGGGCGAAAAATGTCTTATTGAAGCATTTGATATTGATAGCGAACTTGTAAAAGCCTTAGTTGAACAAGTATATAATGCTGGCGGTTATCCTTTCGTTCAAATTAGAAATAACAGCATAACTCGTTCAATAATAAACGGTGCTGACGAAAATTTAATTAAATGTATGACCGATTACGATAGTTATATTATGAAAGATATGGACGCGTACATTGGTATTCGTGGGGGAGATAACGCTTTTGAACTTTCTGACGTTAATTCTGATGCAAACAACTTATATCAAGGCGTATACAGTAAACAAGTTCATCACGAATTACGCGTAAAAGGTACTAAATGGGTTGTTTTAAGATACCCAAATCCAGCAATGGCGCAACTTGCAGGTATGAGTACGGAAGCGTTTGAAGATTATTACTTTAACGTTTGCACGCTCGATTATTCTAAAATGGATAAGGCAATGGATAGTCTTGGCGCGTTGATTGATAAAACTGACAAAGTTAGAATTGTTGCTAAAGATACCGATATTTCTTTCTCAATCAAAGGAATTGGGCATAAAAAATGCTCGGGTAGTTGCAATATTCCAGACGGCGAAATTTATACCGCTCCCGTTAAAAATAGCGTAAACGGCGTAATTACTTATAACGCTCCGTCGATAAAAAGCGGACTTAAATTTGAAAACGTGCGCTTAGAGTTTAAAGATGGTAAAATAATAAATGCAACTTCAAACTATACTCAAAAACTTAACGAGTTTTTAGATATTGACGAGGGCGCAAGATACGTTGGCGAATTTGCTTTTGGCGTAAATCCGTTTATCACAAGTCCTATGGGCGATATTTTATTCGACGAAAAAATTTCAGGCTCAATACATTTTACACCAGGTTCTTGTTACGACGATTGCGACAATGGTAACCAATCAGCGCTTCATTGGGACTTCGTTTTAATTATGGCTAAAGAGTACGGCGGTGGCGAAATTTACTTTGACGACGTGCTTATTCGTAAAGACGGTATATTCGTTTTACCAGAACTTGAATGTTTAAACCCAGAATATTTAAAATAATTAAAATAATTATAAAAAACGTGAAAAATAATTGACTTAAAGTAGTAAAACATTTATAATGTCAATGATGACGTTTAGTAGACGTCTATAATAAAATTGTTAAATTTTTAACGTATGTTAATTTATGGAGGACAAAATTATGTCAAATGTAAAAGTTGCTATTAACGGTTTTGGTCGTATCGGTCGTTTAGCGTTCAGACAAATGTTTGATGCTGAAGGTTATGAAGTTGTTGCAATCAACGACCTTACCAGCCCTAAGATGCTTGCTCATCTTCTTAAATATGACACAATGCAAGGTAACTACGTTGCAAAAGGTCACACTGTAGAAGCTACTGATAATTCTATTATCGTTGACGGTAAAGAAATTATCATTTACGCTAAAGCAAACGCTGCTGAACTTCCTTGGGGAGAAATCGGTGTTGACGTTGTTTTAGAATGTACTGGTTTCTATACTTCTAAAGCAAAAGCACAAGCTCATATTGATGCTGGCGCTAAGAAAGTAGTTATTTCTGCTCCTGCAGGTAACGATCTTCCTACAATCGTATTCAACGTAAACCACAACACTTTAACTAAAGAAGACAATATTATTTCTGCTGCTTCTTGTACAACTAACTGCTTAGCACCTATGGCTAAAGCGCTTAACGATTACGCTCCTATCCAATCTGGTATTATGACTACAGTTCACGCTTATACTGGTGACCAAATGATTCTTGACGGTCCACAAAGAAAAGGTGACCTTCGTCGTTCAAGAGCAGGCGCTCAAAACATCGTTCCTAACAGCACAGGCGCTGCTAAAGCAATCGGTCTTGTTATTCCTGAACTCAACGGCAAACTTATCGGTGCTGCTCAACGTGTTCCTACTGCAACTGGTTCAACTACTATCCTTATCGCAGTTGTTAAAGGTAAAGACGTTACTGTTGACGGTATCAACGCTGCTATGAAAGCACAAGCAACTGAATCTTTCGGTTACAATACTGACGAAATCGTTTCTTCTGACGTTATCGGTATGAGATTTGGTTCACTCTTCGATGCTACTCAAACAATGGTATCTAAGATTGACGACGATACTTACCAAGTACAAGTTGTTTCTTGGTATGACAACGAAAACTCTTATACTTCTCAAATGGTTAGAACTATTAAATACTTTGCAGAAATCTAATTTCTAAGGCTTTATAATCTACGCATAACTGCGTTAACTGCCAAGTGTTCAAAACTTAGATAACCAAAAAGGTTAATCTAATCTTTGCTCACTTGTCGAGCCTTGTTCTGCTTGCTTCTAAAACCTTAGAAGATAAAAGGTAACAATTAAAAAAATTTAACCCACAATGACCATCAAGGTCTATTGTGGGTTATTTTTTTTAAAGTCTTGTTGTACTCGCTTCTACACACTCAAAACACCACTTTGAATAAAATAGGTGTTAGCCTAACTTGTTTCTAAACTCTTAAACATATTATCTTTTTAATTTTAATATTAAACACTCGTTTGGTTTGAACGTAATAGTTAAATTATCTATTTTATTATCGTTTAAATCGTATGCTGTAAAATTATCAAATAACGTTAAAGTTGTTGTTTGAGTAAAACTTGCATAATTTATCAAACAAATAAAAGCGTTGTTTTCATCTATTACGTTTTCAGTTAATAATACAAATTTACTGTTTGTATCGGCTAAACGCTTTACGTTTGCTAATTTAATTACTTCACGGTAAAAGTTTTGATAATTAGCGGTGTCGTTTTTATAAAAAGCAGTAGGATTGTCTGCAAGATATTTTTCAAGTGGTAACGTTAATAAACAAACGTAACCTTTTCCATATTTAGCCTTAAAGAACACTCCGTTTCCGTCGCTATCTTGAGCAAGCGTAGTAGCATTTGAGTTTTCAATAACGTAGTTGAATGTGGATTGTATTTTAAAATCTTCACCGTTAAAATTAACAGTATTTTCCTTAAAAAGTTTTTCTCTACAAGCAAAATCTATTCCCATAATTTCGTTAACGTATCTTAACAATCCGCAGTCTAACGATATATATAATACCGAACCTTCGTTAACGTGATTTAAAACTGCGTCAAAAGTTTGTTTTAATATAGATATGTTTCCGTTAGGGCAAGGGAAAAAGAAAAGTGGAGATTTTTCTACTTCTAAATCAGTTGCGTAAATAAATTTTGCCGAAACGTTAGATTGTGCTAACAATGAATAAGTTACGCGTAATTTGTTAAGAAGTTCGCAATTCCCGTCATCACGCTGAACAATTATAGTAGCATTTATGTTTTTAGGTGGTAGTTTACCATCTAATTTTCTTAATACCTTATTAAACTCTACATTTTCTTTTACAATAGGTTTCGCATTAAAATCTTTATCAAAAAACCCGTATTTACTACCTATAGTATTCCAACGGTATGGCGCAAAATTGTGATGGCCTTGGTCAAATGCGCACCACCACATAGTTCCGTTAAAATTGTGGCTAATTGTTGCGTATAAACACGCGCGATAAAAATCCGCCTCAGTTTGTTTGCTGCAATTTAGATATCCTATAGAACCAAATTCTTGCGGAAAAGTTGCCGTGTCTGATATATCTTCACATATTTGACATTTAAAAGGTAAATCAATTATAGGAAGTAACGAGTTAACGGGCGTAAAATTAGTTTGGAAAATGTTGTAAGGGTGTACGGTGTGAATATCGCAAACATCGCCTATGCTTTTTAAATTTACATAGCCTTGTTCAATCGAAAACTCATCAAGTCCTGAAATAACGGGGCGTACAGTGTCTACACTTTTTACAGCACCATAAATTACGCTACACCAAACGTAAAAACAATCGATTGGCTCGTTATCAGACTTTAAATCTTGCAAGTGTATTGGTTCGTTACCTAAATCCCAAGCAATAATGCAATCTTGATTTTTTAAACGATTTACAAAATAAGTAACAAATCGTTTTTGCCATTTCATAACTGTATGGTCGGTAAGTAAATTTTTACCGTCAAAAGCCGGCGGAGCGTAATTTCTAAACGACATATGCCCAGTAATTAGCGCAACAATAAGTTTGAGATCAAACTCATTTGCTAATGAGCAAAATCTTTCAAAGTTTTGCATAGCTTCTTCGCTAACGCCAGCCTTTCCTGCTTCGGTATTAGGCAACGGATTTTCACCAAACGTGTATTCCATTATTCCACCCGTTTTATATAATGCAGTTAGTGGTTGAAATACAGGCCAAAGCGGGAATACTCGCAAATGAGTAACGCCCGCATTTTTGAGTGCGGTAAAGTCCGATCTAATTACGTCTTCGTTAAAATTAGACCACATATTAATAGCACTTTTAGATTCCCAGTAGTTAACTCCAAGAAAAAACTTATTAAAATTATCAAATTTTTTCATATTACACCTATTGACTTTTTTTAATCTTAATAATACAATTATATTATCAATTAATAGCAAATACTTGCTTTTTTTTAATATAAAATTTGCATTTTTTAAGGTGTATGTTATGAGTGAAAATTTTCCTAAAATGATAAAAAATGAAAGTGGCGTAGTTGTTGAGAGTGGAGATGTACGCTCTTTTTATGCACACGTTCATTCATATTACGAAATAATTTTATACGAGTCGTTTGACGGAGAGGTTTACGTTGGAAGCAATATTAGCAAAGTAAACGAGCATATAGCGGTGGTAATATGTCCGCTTGACACACACCGCATTTTAGTTAGAGAATCAAATAATGCAAAATACGTTAAAATTTGTGTTGACGTAAACGATAATTTTAATACAGAAAACTCGTCTTATATTTTAGAAAACATAAATAGCGACGATTTTATAATAAATTTATTCAAACAAATTTTAATTGAAAATGACAATACTTATAAAAATTTAATTGCAAACTTAATTTTGTATCATTTAAAAAAGTATGGGAAAAGATTATCCGTTACAACAAATGGTAAAAAAACAATTATGGATGCTTTAAAGTATATAAACGATAATTACTCTAAGCAAATCACGTTAAAAGATTGCGCCGACTATGTTTGTTTAACACCTGAACACTTATCTAAAATTTTTTCATTGAATACGGGTATTACGTTTTCTAAATATTTAACGAATTTACGCCTAAACAAGGCCACGGAATTACTTATCAATACAACTAAAAGCGTTACAGAAATATGTTTTGAATGCGGATTTGGAAATTTATCTCATTTTTTACGTTTATTTACTAAAATTAAAGGAGTATCGCCTTTAAAGTATCGTAATTTGAAAAGTCAAAGCAAATAAAAATTCTATAAAGGCAAGCGTGTAAAAACGCTTGCCTTTAAACGTTGTAAGTAGTAAAATATACAAGTTAATAGGAGTTACAAAAGTGAAAGTTTTCGAGCCAAAATTATTGACTTGCTTTAAAGGTTATACAAAAAAACAACTTGTAAGTGACGTTGTTGCGGGAATTATCGTAGCAATTATCGCTTTACCACTATCTATTGCGCTTGCAATAGCGTCTAACGTGGCGCCTGAAAAAGGTTTATATACTGCAATCGTTGCTGGTTTTATAATTTCTTTATTAGGTGGAAGTCGCGTTAATATTTCTGGTCCTACCGCTGCGTTTGCAACCATTGTTGCTGGTATCGTTGCTGATAAAGGACTTGATGGTCTTACCATTGCAACGCTAATGGCAGGCTTGATGCTTATAATTATGGGCGTATGTAAATTAGGTACTTTAATAAAATACGTTCCTAAAACTATTACGGTAGGGTTTACGGGCGGTATTGCCGTTACCATTGTAATAGGTCAGTTAAAAGACTTTTTAGGAATAACTTTCCCAGAAAACTTCAACCCCGTTGAAAGCATAGAAAAACTTCACGGCATTATTAGTAATATATCTACTTTTGAAATTTTAGCGCTTGTAGTTGGTGTTGTATCGCTTGCAATTTTAATTGTTTGGCCTAAAATATCTAAAAAAATTCCCGGTTCGCTAATAGTCGTTCTTATTGGCGGAGTATTATTTGCAGTATTAAGGTCGCTATCGGTTGAAATTCCCGTAAAAACGATAGGTGATTTGTATAAGTTAAATTCTGGTTTACCGCCGTTTTCATTTCCTAAATTAAACTTTCAATTAATACTTGAACTCTTTCCAGATGCTTTAACCATTGCAATTTTAGCGGGTATAGAAAGTTTGCTTTCGTGTGTTGTTTCTGATGGTATGATAAACGATACGCACAATCCAAATACCGAACTTATCGCTCAAGGTTTAGGAAACTTAGGCTCTGGCTTGTTTGGGGGTATTCCTGCAACGGGCGCTATTGCAAGAACTGCTGCAAACGTAAGAAACGGTGGAAGAACTCCTATTTCAGGTATCGTTCACGCCGTAGTATTATTGCTCGTTCTTATTATTTTAATGCCGTACGCAGCGTATATTCCCATGCCAATTATTGCATCTATATTGTTTATAGTTGCTTACAATATGAGTGAATGGCGCAGTTTTGTTAAAATCTTCAAGTCAAAAGATATTGCCGACGATATTATTTTAATTGCAACGTTTATTCTTACGATAGTTTACGATTTAGTCGTTGCAATAGTTGCAGGTCTTATTCTTCACTATATAATCGTTACAGTTAAAAAGATTAAAAACAATAAAAAACAAGTTGAAAAAACAACGTCTAATACTAATGAAATTGAAAGTTACGTTGACGTATCCGTCGTTGATGAAGTCGCTATTTCTGATATTGTTGAAAGCGTAGACGTTAACAATGACAAAAATTAAAACGATAAGGTTTTTATAGCAATTTTATATATTTTACATATCTTTAAATTATTAAATATAGGGTGGTTTTTGTTTGACAAATAAAAATCAAAGGACTATACTCATTAAGTAAAATAAAAAACAAAAGAGGCATTTTATGAAAAATTTATCTAATAAGTGGACTAGAGCGGCTATACCCGCATTGCTTCTCCATAGTAGTATTGGAACGGTGTATTGTTGGTCATATTTTAGCGGAGCAATACAAAGCGCTTTAGAAGGAAGTTTTGGCGTTGAGGCGCTTGGTTGGGCATTCTCACTTGCTATTTTCTTTTTAGGTATGTCGGCCGCTTTCCTTGGCGACTTTGTTGAAAAAGATATTCATAAAGCAAGTTTAATTGCTACTATTTGTTTCGTTTTAGGCGTTGCAGGTACAGGCTTAGCGATAAGACTTCAAAGTGCAATACTCGTAATAATTTTTTACGGCGTAATAATGGGTATTGGTTTAGGTCTTGGTTACCTTTCCCCAGTAAAAACGTTAATGCTTTGGTTTAAAGATAGTAAAGGTTTAGCAACAGGTCTTGCAGTAGCGGGCTTTGGCGCGGCAAAAATGATTTTTGCTCCTGTTATTACCTATTTTATAAGTTTGGTTGGCGTTGAATTTACTTTATATCTTTTAGCAGGTATTTGGTTTGTAATGATGTTTACCGGACACTTACTTCTTAAAAAACCTGAAGGCTGGGTTGAAGCTCACGATAAATTTGAAATTAAAACGTTCTTTAAACGCTTTAAAATTTTCCTTGACCCTAAATTCATTGGAATTTGGCTTGTTTTCTATTTAAACATAACTTGTGGTTTAGCGCTTATCTCGTTTGAAAAAGACATTTACACGTTTATAGGTCTTACAGAGATAGTAACAAGTGTATTAGCAACCGTTACGGGCTTATTTAACGCTGGTGGACGTCTTGTATACTCTGCTATTGGCGATCATTTAAAACAACGTAACACAATCTATAAAGTAATTTTAATAAGTGAAATAGTTATTACTGCCGTTGCGTTATTTAGTGGCGCTATAACTGAAAATGCAACCATAATTTTACTCGTAATTTGCGTTGCGCTTATGCTTATTGTAAACGCTGGTTACGGCGGTGGATTTAGTAATCTTCCTACCTTACTTTCAGACGTGTACGGAATGGGTAAAATTTCTTCTATTCACGGAATTGCGCTTTCGGCGTGGGCGTTTGCAGGTTTAACGGGTAACCAAATTGCAAAAGTAATTATTGATAGTACGGGTAATTATTCTAACGTTTTAATTTTCACTTTAATACTTTACGTTATTGCGATGGTTATTGACTTTACTCTTGTAAAAACTCCGCGTAAAACTGAGGAAATAGAAGTTGAAACAACTTCAAACGTATAAGAGAAAACACTACTTGAAAAAACAAAATAATATAAATAAAAGTACGCAACTATAATAACGGTTGCGTATTTTTTGTAAAAAATTTATTTAAATTATTGAAAATATCACTTTTTTTGTGTATAATAATTTTAGAAATAAAATAAGGAATATTATGAAAAAACAACTAAGTACTAAAATTAAAAAAATAATAACGGCTATTTTATTAACGCTCACGTTAACTTTTGCGTTGTCAGGGTGTATGATTACAAGTAGTGAGTCCGTTAAACTTAAAACCCCAACCGTTCAATTTGATAGTGTTAAAGAAATGGTGTATTGGAATAGTGTTGACGGGGCTAATAAGTATACCGTAAACGTTGACGGGCAAGTCGAAACGGTAAACGTTACTTTTTACGATTTATCTACACTTTCTCAAGGCACGCATCAAATAAAAGTAAAAGCGTTACCAAGTAAACTTGGCGATAAACAGTCAGACTATTGCGCTCCAATAACCGTGTCGGTATCTAACGAAGGGGACGGGGGTAGCAACTTGCCGTCGCAAAACCCAAGCGGTAGTAGTGAAAACGTAGAGCAAATAGTAAACGATATATCGGGCGAAATTATGCTATCAAATTTCACTATATATCTCACGTCTAAAAAAATCGTTGGTATTACTACGGATGAAACGTCGCTTTCTCAAGGTAGCGGAATGGTGTTTAAAAAAGTTTTAAACACTTCGTATATGGTAGAAACGTACGATTATTATATTTTAACTAACAACCACGTTATTTATAAAGATACTGCAAATTATAATTCGTTTTCGTATAGTGTTACGGATGCGTTTAACGTTGAATATAACGCTCAAGTCGTGGCAAACGATCCTAATTACGATTTAGCGGTAGTTAAGTTTTCATCAAAAAAAAGTTATCCCGTTAGGCCGTTAGCCACTCAAAATTGTAGCGAGGGTGATAAAATTATTTCAATAGGTCAACCAAACGGTCAAAAAAATGCAATTACTTTCGGTGAAATTTTAGGTTACACTAAAACTGCTATAACCGTTAATCCAAACGCTGATAAATCAAACGTTCAGTTTGACGTGTACCGCCATACAGCGCCAATAGATAGTGGCTCGTCGGGTGGGGCGATATTAGATTACAATTTTAATATTGTTGGCGTTAATTACGCATCAAGTGAAACTCAAAGCGGAGCGCATCAATATTCCTACTCTATACCTATCGTTAAAGTAAAAGAATTTTTATCGATGCAAAACGTTACCGTTTAAAATTTAAAAATATAATCGCGTTGCACTAATATTGCAACGCGATTTTTTTACGATTATTTTATTAATACACAAGTTTTATTTAATTACTTCGTCAATAGGCGAACCGTCAACGTCTGGCATATCAAGGTCGAATATCTTTTTTAAAGTTGCTACCATATCAACGGTTGGTCTACGCTTTACGCTTACGCCGTTATTAAAGTCTGGCCCGTACATAATCATACAAGGCTGAGGACCTTTATCAGGGTGATAACCGTGAGTGCCTCTACCGCAACGATAGTCGCTCAAATCGTAAGAAGTAAAATAACTTCCGTCAAAATTACCGCCAAACGACGTGTAGGCATCGCCTTCAAGAACAAAATCAAACTCACCGCTTAATCTTTCTTCGTTATTAACTTCGTCTTTAGTGTAAATACGTTCAAACCCGTACATTCCAGACTCAGCGTACTTTTTAAAAGCGTTATAAACTTGATTATAGGTAGCGGTGTCATTTTTATCCGTTATAAATATTTGCGCTGAACAACCAACTGGCTTAACGTACGCTTTAGCGTTAATTGCTTTGCCGTTGTTATCAACTTCAAGAAGTCCCATTTCTTTTAACAAAACGTTAGGGTGACACCAGCGTTTAATATCCATTTGACCGTGGTCAGAAGTTAATATTATATCGGTATTTTCGTAGTTGCCCGTTTCTTTTAAGGCGCGTATAATTTTTTCTATCCAATAATAAGTGTAGTCAAGTTGTTCGGTAACGTATTCGTTAAAAATGCCGTACCTATGGCGAATACCGTCAATATTACCCGGGTGAACTATTAAAAGGTCGGGTTGGTATTTAAGTATCATATCACGAGCGCATGCAAACATAAATTCGTCGCAGAAAGGGTGTTGGCGTTGATGCCCGTCAATATAATAAAGATTAGGTTTAACTATTTCTTCTATAACTTTATCGCTTGAACCCATGCGTTTAAACGCGTCGCAAATATCGTCGCTATCTGATTGCGACCAATATTCAGGAACGTTATAATCAATATTAGCGTCGTTACCAAGAACTGGCCAAAATACGTTTGCCGTTGTGTAGCCTTTTTCTTTAAATGCGTCAACCAAAGTTTTTACTTTAATATATTTGCGTTCCCAAAGCCAGTCGGTATTATTAAGCTCGTCAACTTCGTTGTTATATACGCCGGTTTTGTTAGGATAAGCGCCTGTAATCATTGACGTATGGCAACAATACGTTATAGATGGATAAACGGTTTTTAACGTTTCAACAAAACTACCGTTATTTATAATATCTCTAATAGCGGGCTTGGTTTTAAGGTATTCGATATCCTCTCTAACGAGAGCGTCGTTAGAAATAATTATTAATTTTCTCTTCATAATAGCCTCTCAAATTTTGATAGAAAAATTTTACCACTTTAATATGTATTTGTCAATATTTGTTGTTAATTTTGAAACTTAATCAAAATTTACATATTAACTCAATCATATTTGATGTTAAAATACATAATTATTGTAAAAATTCAAAAAATATTTTTATGAAAATAAAAAATAAACTCGTTAGCGGAGCGCTAATACTTTCAATAGGCGGTTTTGTAACTAAAATTTTAGGCGCGTTTTATAGAATACCGCTTACAAATATTTTAGGCGCTGAAGGTATAGGCATTTATCAAGCAGTATTTCCGTTTTATTGTTTACTGCTAACGGCGTCGTCAACGGGCGTTCCAAACGGAATTTCAAAACTTATTTCGCAAAATGAAAACGAAGGCTATAGTTTGCTTAAATCAGCGCTTAAAATATTTATTCCAATAGGCGTTGCTGGAAGTTTAATTATGCTTGTGTTTTGTAAAAATTTAGCAACAATTCAAGGTAATTACCAAGCGTATTTTGCTTACGCTATGCTTTCACCGTCAGTTTTGTTAGTTAGCGTTATTTCGTGTTTCCGTGGGTTTTTTCAAGGATTGACTGATATGAAGCCCACCGCTATTTCTCAAATAATAGAGCAAACGGTTAAACTTGTTTTAGGGTTAACGCTATGCAGTTTTGTTAGTCAAAAAATTTATATAAAAGCAGGCCTTGCAACGCTTGCGGTAAGCGTTTCAGAACTTATAACTTGCTTATATTTCTACGTTATATTTAAAAAACGCGGATATTCTTTTAAAAATTTTAAAAGTGTTAAAACGGACGTAAAATTAGTATTAAAAATAGTTTTTCCCGTAATGCTATCAACGATTGTAATACCTTCGGCAAGGACTATTGAAAGTTTTTTCGTGTTAAACGTAATAGGCGATTATTCAAATAACGCAACGGCGCTTTACGGGTTATATTCGGGGGCGGTTGAGTCAATAGTAAGCGTTCCCGTATCAATATGCTACGCAATAGCGGTAACTAGCGTTCCAATAATATCTAAACTTTTTAGTGATAATAAAAGCGTTACAAAAAAATCAAACCAAGCAATAACGTATACTCTTATTTTAGGAACACTTTTTGCAATAGCGTTTTTAACTTTGTCAAACGTGGTTGTAAAAATTATGTATCCTAATTTATCTGCTCAAAATTCCGCCGTTACTATAAACTTATTAAAACTTTCAAGTTTATCAGTTATACTATTACCGTTAATGCAAACTACGGCGTCAATTTTAATAGCAATAGGCAAAGTATATATACCGCCGATAACGTCTGTGTTTTCAGTCGTTGTAAAATTAATAACGTCGTATTTACTAATGAAAACGCCGTCAATAAATATTTTTGGAGCGGTAATAAGCGATATTTTGTGTTATTTTGTTGCGTCCGTTTCAAATTTAGTATATATTTATATATATACTCGAAAAAAACGTCGAGTTTTAAATGCAAATTTTAACGACGTTAAAAATGTTGGAGCGCAAAGCAATGAGTAAAATTTACGTTGTGGGTTTAGGTTTGTCGTCTGACGATATTACTTTAAAAGCCTATGAAATTATTAAATCGGGAATAAAATTAGTTGTTAGAACTAAAAACACCGCAAGTTATTTAGCGGTAAAAGACGTTGTAGGCGAAGTTTTTTCGCTTGACTTTGTGTATCAAAAAAGTCGCAACTTCGATACTCTTAATAAAAATTTAGCCAAAGAAGTTTTGTCTATGGCTAAAGAAGGCGACGTTGCTTATCTTGTAGATGGTTCGGCGGTTGAAGATAATTCCGTTAAGGAAATTATTAAAAAGCATAAAGACGTAACCGTTATTTCAGGCGTGTCTGCAGGGGCAAAATGTCTTGAAAAAGTAAAGGCGGTAGAGAGCGGTTACACTTTAATTTCGGCATACGACGTTAAGTTTTTAAAGTTTGCTTCATATCCGCTTATAGTTTACGCCATTGATACTAAAATTACTGCAAGCGCCGTTAAACTTGCTCTTAGCGATTTAATAGGCGAAGAATATCAAGTTACGGCAACTTGGTTAAACGGCGTTAAAACTATTAAACTATACGAACTTGATAGGCTTAATTATTACGGTTACGACCTTGCTATTTACATAGATAAAAAACCTTTAACTCAAAAATTAAGGTATGATTTTCAAGACCTTCTTGAAGTTTTAGAAAATTTGCGTGGCGAAAATGGTTGCCCGTGGGATAAAGTTCAAACGCCTAAAAGTATTGAGAAAAATTTAATAGAAGAAACGTATGAACTGATAGACGCTATTGAAGAAGGCGACGATGATAAAATTATTGAAGAAACGGGTGACGTTTTACTTCAAACGGCGTTCCAAATTATTTTTGGGGTTGAAAGTATGGCGTTTACCCCGTCTGACGTATTGACGGCGATATGTTATAAACTAATATCTCGCCACACTCACGTCTTCGGTCAAGATAAAGCGGTAGACGAGGGCTCGGCGCTTGACGTTTGGAATAAAAACAAAGTTATAGAAAAAGGTTATGAAAATGGCGCTGATTATTTAAATGCAGTACCGCGCAATTTTCCTGCCGTTATGCGCGCTGAAAAAGTGTCGTCGCGCGCGGGTAAATATAACTTAGATTTTTTAAACGTAGAGCAAGTTTTTGAAAAACTTAGCGAAGAGACAGTAGAACTAAAAAACGCTATTAAAAGCGGTGATTTTGACGAAATTAAAAAAGAATGTGGCGACCTTATTTTTACAGTCGTTAACGTTCTTAGAAAACTTGGCGTTGAAGGTGAAACGGCGCTTAACGCAACTACCGACAAGTTTATTAGTAGGTTTGAAAAATTAGAAAAAGCAATAATTGCCGACGGCAAAGACATCAAAAAATTAACGGCGGAAGAAATTGACTTATATTACCGCAAGTCAAAGGAATAAAATGCAACTAAAAAGTATAAAAATCGGTAACGTAACAACAAAAAATAACGTATTTTTTGCTCCGCTTGCAGGATATTCTGATGCTGTAATGCGTTCTATTATATTTAAACTTGGCGCTGGGCTTTGTTTTAGCGAAATGGTTAGCGCTAAGGGGCTTTATTATTCTCCAAACGCATCAAACGAATTGCTATATACTTATGATGATGAAGAAATAAAAGCAGTGCAAATTTTTGGTAACGACCCTGATTTTATTGAAAGGGCTACTAATAATCCGCTACTTAGTAAGTTTGATATCATAGATATCAATATGGGTTGTCCCGTGCCTAAAATATTTGGTAACGGCGAAGGCTCGGCGCTTATGAAAGACTTAAAATTAGCGTCTGAAATTATTAAAAGAGCGGTTAAATGCGGTAAGCCTATTACGGTAAAATTTAGAACGGGTATTACTGAAGATAATTTAATTACCCAAGATTTTGCAAAAATGGCTGAAGATAGCGGGGCGTCGCTAATATCAATACACGGTCGAACTAAAACGGCAATATATTCGGGCGAGTGCAATTTCAAAGAAATTGAAAAGGCAAAAAACGCTGTAAAAATTCCAGTAATTGCTAACGGTGGTATTTTTACTCAAAAAGATGCTGACGAAATGATGGATAAAACGGGCGCAGACGGAATTATGATTGCCCGTGGCGCGCTTGAAAATCCGCTAATTTTTGCTCAAATTACCAACACTCAAACTCAATTAACGCTAAAAGATATTATTTTAATACAAATTGAATTAAATGAAAAGCGTTACGGAAAAGAGCGCTCGGCGGTATTACTTAGAAAGCAAATGGCGTTTTATCTTAAAGGCGTTGTCGGCGGTAAAAAATATAAAGAAAAAGTGTTTAGCGCAAGTAATAGCGACGAGTTAAAAGATATTATTTTAAACGCCGATTGTTTTATGTAAACAAGCACTTAAATTAACCGATAAAACTATAATAGTATAGTATGGTGGTATGACTATTGAAAGTATTATGCTATAATGGTGAAAGCGCTTTAAACGTAAACGGCGAAAGTTTTTACGGTTACGATTTAGTCGTTTTCGGTTTTGACGGACTTAAAAAAATCAATTACAAAAACGAACTTAGCGGTGCGGAAAATTCCCTTCCTAAATTTGCTTCGCTGTCTAAAAAGACAAAAAAAGTTATAATTTCAGGCGCAATAACGGACAATTACGGAATTATTAGAAAGTCCGCCGTTATTTCTGAAAACGGTAAACTTTTAGGAATATCAGATATGAATTTAAACGTTAATTCATCTCCCTATTCTCAAGGTGGCGGTTATAGAGTTTATCAAACGGCAAAGGGCAGAATAGGTCTTTTGATTGGCGACGATATAATTGATTTTGACGGCGTTAAGTCTATGGCGCTTTGCGACGCCGACGTTTTAATAGTTCTTGTAGGAAGCGAAGAAAAACCGCAGTATAATTTTCTCGTTAGGTCTTATTCGTATTTATTTGGTCTACCTATTTTGCTTATTAGCAATATGGGAATGCTCGCTAGTGATATTAGCGGAGAAATTTGCGGTGGCAGTAGAGAAAAAATTTGTGAAATGGTTATCCCCACTAAAAAAAGTTATAGAATAATTCAAAGCAAACGGCGTGGGATAAAAGAATAACGGAGTACTTATGAAATTAAATATAGTTTTAGTAGAACCTGAAATTCCTCAAAATACGGGGAACATATCAAGAACGTGCGCGGCAACGGGTACGGCTCTTCATTTAGTTAGACCGCTTGGGTTTGAAATTACCGATAAGCATTTAAAACGCGCTGGACTTGACTATTGGCAATACCTTGAACTTTATTATTACGATAATTTAGGCGAACTTTTTGCTAAACATTATAAGGGCGATAATTTTTACTTTATGTCCACAAAAGGCGCTAAAGTTTATAGTGACGTAAAGTTTAAAGACGGCGACTTTTTAATTTTTGGTAAAGAAAGTCACGGGCTTCCAGAACCGCTACTTAAAGAGAATTATAACAATACTTTGCGTATTCCTATGCTCGATAAAATTCGCAGTTTAAACTTGTCTAATTCGGTAGCGCTTACTTTATACGAAGCGTTACGTCAAAACCATTTTGAAGGTTTTTTATTCGAAGGCGCGCTTACGGGACGTGAAGATTAATATTTTTAACCGCTTTAAGCGGTTTTTTTAATACAAACTCTTTGGGTTATAATAAAAAATTATATAAGCATATTTTAAAGTTGAAAATTTATGGTAAAATTAACTTGTATGAAAAAGAATAATTTATTTTTAAAGTTAATTTCAATAGTGCTTTTACTCATTATGACGTGCTTTTGTTTTGCTTGTTCCCAAGAAGAAAATTCTAATAATTCATCAACTGACGAGCCACCTATAGTAGAGCACGTTCACGAGTATAGTTCTAAATTGTCGTTTGACGATGAAAAGCATTGGTTTGACGCTACTTGCGGTCACCGTAGCGAGAAAAAAGACGTTGCTTTGCACGATATGACGAGTGACGGTTGCTCCGTTTGCGATTATAAATATAGCAAAGGTTTAGAAATTGAAATTACGGGTAATTACGCTACCGTTATCAGTATGGGAACGTGCAATGATATTATGGTTTGCATTCCTAAAGAGTATCAAGGTTACCCAGTAAAAAAAATAGAAAGTGGCGCGTTTCAAAATGAAAGCCTAATGGAAGGCGTAGTTATTCCTAAGGGTATAACTAAAATAGAAGGCGCAACTTTTGCAAGTTGCTATAAACTCGCTACTATTCGTTTGCCTGAGGGTATTACGGAGTTTGGTACGTCTGCGTTTTTTGATAATTACAGTTTGCAGTACATAGATTTTCCAAACTCGTTAATTACTTTTGGTCACGGTTCGTTTTACCGTTGTTCCGGGCTTAAAGAAGTTATTATTCCAAATAACGTTACTACAATCGGCATAGGCTCGTTTAGCGGTTGCTCAGGGCTTGAAAAGGTCGTGCTTGGTAGTAGCGTAACTACACTTAAAGAAAGGGCTTTTACAGATTGTAAAAAATTAAAAAGAGTAGTTTTTAATGATAATGCTTTAACGATTGGCGAAGATGCTTTTAATCAAGCCGTTTCATTTGATGAAGTTGAAGTACCGAGCATATCGTCGTGGTGTTTAAATGCTTTTCAATTATCCGTTTTAACATGCGACCATCTCAAATTTTTCGTTAACAATGAAGAAATAATTCATTTAGTAATTCCGTCTGGTGTAAATAAAATTAATTCTTATGCGTTTAGAAAAATGAGAAATTTTAAAAGCATAACTATACCTAATACCGTTACTAAAATTGGCGATTTTGCTTTTAGTAACTGTTCGGCGGTAGAAAGCATTACTTATCTTGGAACTACAAGCGAATGGCAACAAGTAACTAAGGGCATTTCGTGGAAGGCTATGATAACGAAAACTAAGGTTGTTGCTTGTCAAGACGGAGACGTTTCGTTATAAGTATAATACTAAAATTCAACGGTAAATAAGTTGAATGTAAAAACTCATTGTATTTAAAAAACGCCTTTAAAATTCGAATTTTAAAAATGGCGGTAAGTAATAAAAACAAGCCTTGGTAAGTATACTAAACCGAGGCTTTTTTTATGGATATTTTTCAAAACGTACTATTAACACTTGGCGGAATAACGCTATTTTTACTCGGTCTTAAATTTATGAGCGAAAGTATGGAAAAAATGGCGGGGAATAAAATGAAAAGTTTACTTAAAAGCGTAACGGGAAATAAAATTTCCGGTGTGCTTACGGGTACTTTTTCAACTGCGCTTATTCAAAGTAGTATTGCCACCAACGTAATTTTAGTTGGGTTTGTTTCAAGTGGTATTATGACTTTTTATCAAGCATCGGCAGTAATAATGGGCGCAAATATCGGCACTACCGTTACCGCTCAACTCGTTTCGCTATCGGGCGAAGAACTTTTTGATATAACGGCAATCGGCGCGCTTATAATGTTCATAGGCTTTATTTTCGGCTTTGTTAAAAAAGACGTTTTTAAAGGGATAGGTAATATTATGGTCGGGTTTGGAATGATATTTTTAGGGCTTGATATCGTAAATAGCGGTATTGTTTTCTTTAAAAATTTCGACGAGTTTAAAAATATCTTTTTAGTAAAAAACGACTTTTTATTAGTTTTAAACGGCGTTATTATTACGGCAATTATTCAAAGTTCTTCGGCGGTAACAAGCGTAATGATAATTTTGGCGTCTAACGGGTTAATTAGATTTGAAGAAGCAATGTTTTTAACGCTTGGCGCAAATATCGGAACTTGCGTTTCGGTTATTATTGCCGCTATGGATAAACCTATCGAAGCAAAGCAAACGGCGTTTTTTAATTTTGCGTTTAATTTAGTTGGAACGTTAGTTATGTTTTTGCCGTTATCAATTTTTAAAAGTCAAGTTGCAACTATGTTTTCAAGTTTTTCAAGCGGAGTAGAAAGAGAAATAGCAAACTTTCATACCTTGTTTAACGTTTTAGTAACGCTAATGATTTTGCCCGTATTAAAACCGTTTACTTTATTGGTAGAAAAAATTATAGCGCCTAAAAGACCTAATAAAAGGGTAAAAAATAGCGAAAAAGGTAATTTAAGCGTCGCTTTAATTAATAAAGTTTGAAAATAGTTTATAATTTGTAAATTATAATTGACTTTTTTATATAAAAAGGTTAAAATAACAAATGAATAAAATGTAATTTTATAAGGAGTATTAAACTTATGAATAAAAAGACTGTAAAAGACGTAGAAGTTAAAGGCAAAAAATGCCTTGTTCGTGTAGATTTTAACGTTCCTATGAAAGATGGCGTTATTACTGACGAAAATAGAATAAACGGCGCGCTTCCTACCATTAAATATCTTATGGAAAACGGCGCTAAAGTAATTCTTTGCTCACACATGGGTAAACCTCATAACGTGTTCAATGAAAAAATTAAACTTAACAAAAAAGAAAAGAAGGCTGTTGAAGCGCTTCCTGAAAGCGAACGCGAATCGGCAACTATCGCTTATATTGAAAAGGCTAAAAAAGACGTTACTAAATACTCTTTAAAACCTGTTGCTGATAGACTTAACGAAATTTTAGGTGGTAAAGTAACTTTCGCTACCGATACTGTTGGCGCTGACGCTACAAGCAAAGTTAACGCTCTTAAAGACGGCGAAGTATTATTACTTGAAAACCTTCGTTTTGACGCTGGCGAAGAAGGTAAAGACTTAGAATTCTGCAAAAAACTTGCATCGTTCTGCGAAGTTTACGTTAACGACGCTTTCGGTACTGCTCACCGTTCACACGCTTCTACCGCTGCTATCGTTGAATACGGTTTAGTTGATACTGCAGTTTGCGGTTTCCTTATTGAAAAAGAACTTACCGTTATGGCAGACTCTCTTGAAAACCCTGTTAGACCATTTATCGCCGTTCTTGGTGGCGCTAAGGTTGCTGATAAACTCAACGTTATTTCTAACCTTTTAGAAAAATGCGATTCGCTCATTATCGGCGGTGGTATGGCTTACACTTTCTTAAAAGCACAAGGTTGTGAAGTTGGCGCTTCTCTTGTTGATAACGAAAAGATTGATTACTGTAAAGATATGCTTAAAAAAGCGGCTGATTTAGGTAAGACTATTTATCTTCCTGTTGATACCGTTGTTGCTAAATCTTTCCCAGACCCAATCGACGCTGAAATCGAAGTTGAAGTTGTTGACGTTAAAAACATTCCTTCTGATAAAATGGGTCTTGATATTGGTCCTAAGACGATGGAACTTTTTGCAAGCGTAGTTAAAGCAGGTAAAACTGTTATTTGGAACGGTCCTATGGGCGTATTTGAAAACCCAACTCTTGCTAAAGGTACTATTGCAATCGCTAAGGCTATGGCTGAAAACGAAACTGCAACTACTATCATCGGTGGTGGCGATAGCGCGGCTGCCGTTGCAACTTTAGGTTTTGCAGATAAAATGTCACACATTTCAACGGGTGGCGGTGCATCGCTTGAACTTTTCGAAGGTAAAGTTTTACCGGGTATTGCGTGCCTTAACGAAATCTAATAACAAAAAACAGCGAATTAAACGCTAAAATTTATACGATAAAATAATTTGGAGATTATTATGAGAAAAGCAATTATTGCAGGTAACTGGAAAATGAATCTTACACCATCTCAAGGTGTTAAACTTGTTGAAGAACTTAAACCGCTTGTTAAAGACGCTGATTGTGACGTTGTAGTTTGCGTTCCCGCAACTGATATCTACGCTGTAGGTCAAGCAATTAAAGGCTCTAACATTCGTCTTGGCGCTGAAAACGTTCACTTTGCTGAAAGTGGCGCGTACACTGGCGAAATTTCGGCTGATATGCTTTTAGAACTTGGCGTTGAATACGTTATTATCGGTCACAGCGAAAGAAGACAATACTTCGCTGAAACTGACGAAACTGTTAACAAACGTACTCTTACTGCTCTTAAAAAAGGTCTTATTCCTATCGTTTGCGTAGGTGAAACTTTAGAAGAACGCGAAACTGGTAAAACTGAAGAAGTTTTAAAACGTCAAATCGTTGAAGGTCTTAAAGACGTTGAAGACCTTACTAAACTCGTAATCGCTTACGAACCTGTTTGGGCTATTGGTACTGGTAAAACTGCTACTAGCGAACAAGCAAACGAAACTATCGGTTTTATTCGTAAAACTCTTGCTGAAATTTTCTGTCCTAACTGCGCTAATGAAGTTCGTATTCAATACGGCGGTTCAATGAAACCAGGTAACGCTAAAGAACTTATGGCAATGGAAGAAATCGACGGTGGTCTTATCGGTGGCGCTGCATTAAAAGCGGCTGACTTCTCGGCAATTGTTAACTACAATAAATAATAACAGTTTAACCACTCTAAGAGTGGTTAAATTTTTGAAAAGGTAATTACGATAAAGGAGTATTTATGAGTAAAAAACCTATATGTCTTTTAATAATGGACGGTTATGGCATCAATCAAACTAAATTTGGTAACGCTATAAGCGAAGCAAACGTTGGCGTTATTGACTCTCTTATAAAAAAATATCCGTCAACAACTCTTGGCGCAAGCGGAATGTGCGTTGGTCTTCCAGACGGTCAAATGGGTAATAGCGAAGTAGGGCATCTTAATATGGGCGCAGGTAGAATTGTGTACCAAGACCTTACGCGTATTACTAAAGAAATTCGTGACGGTGAGTTTTTTGATAATATTGAACTTAACAACGCCATAGCAAATGCTAAAACGGGTGGCAAAAAGCTTCACTTATACGGTTTGCTTTCAACAGGTGGCGTTCACAGTCATATAACTCACCTTTACGCTTTACTTGAAATGGCTAAACAAAAAGGGCTTAGCGAAGTTTACGTTCATTGCTTTTTAGACGGACGTGACGTTGCTCCTACGAGTGGCGCTGATTTTGCTTTAGACCTTCAAAATAAAATTGACGAAATTGGCGTTGGTAAAATCGCATCGGTAGGCGGTAGATATTACGTTATGGATAGAGATAATCGTTGGGATAGAGTTGAAAAAGCCTACGATATGATGACTATTGGTAACGGAGTTCACGCTGAAAACGCTGTTGACGCTATTAAAGCAAGTTACGAAAGTGGTGTAACCGACGAGTTCGTTCTTCCAACAAACATAGTTGAAAACGGTAAGCCAATTGGCCTTATTGAAGAAGGGGACAGTATAATTTTCTTCAATTTCCGTCCTGACCGCGCAAGAGAAATTACACGCGCGTTTACAGTTAAAGAGTTTGACGGTTTTGAAAGAAAAACGGGTTACCTTAACCCATACTACGTTGGTTTTTCTAAGTACGACGCTACTTTTGACAATGCAAAAATTGCATTCAATAAAATTTCGCTTGACAATACTTTAGGTAGATTTTTAGCGGACAAGGGCTATAAACAACTTCGTATTGCCGAAACTGAAAAGTACGCGCACGTAACTTTCTTCTTTAACGGTGGCGTTGAAGAGCCTGAGAAAAACGAATTCCGTGACCTTATTCCATCACCAAAGGTAGCAACTTACGACCTTCAACCTGAAATGTCTGCTTATCTTGTAACTGATAAAGTACTTGAAGAAATTGCAAGCGACGAATTCGACGTTATTATTTTAAACTTTGCTAACTGTGACATGGTTGGTCATACCGGCGTATTACCTGCCGCTATTAAAGCAGTTAAAACGGTAGAAGAATGCGTTTCAAAAATAGTGGACGCAATTTTAGCAAAAAATGGTAGCGTACTTATCACTGCCGACCACGGCAACGCTGATAGAATGTATGAAGATGAAAAGGGTGATAAGCCTTTTACCGCTCATACAACTAACCCTGTTCCATTTATTTTAGTTTCTGAAGAATACAAAAACGCTACTTTGCGCGACGACGGTGTTCTTGCCGATATCGCCCCAACTTTATTACAAGTTTTAGGGGAAAAGCAACCTGTTGAAATGACTGGCAAAACCCTTTTAAAGGATTAAGGTTCTTTAATAATTTTTAGCGGTAACTAACGCCATACTCACGGCGTAATACATTGGTAAAACCCTTGTTAATACAAAA
>CALDOZ010000048.1 GCA_937912025.1 uncultured Clostridia bacterium
CTAACCTTTTTGGTTGTTGGGGTTATACAACCAAAGTAGAAACGACGCATAACGCCGTTTATAGACCTTTAAAATTAAAGGATATCGTCCAAACTATTAAGCACGTTTTTGTTTGTATTGTCGTTAGTATTAACGTCAACGTCGTTAGTAACGGTGTCACCGGTTTCACCGAGAAGTGAACTGAAGTAATCGTCGGCTTCGGCTTTCTTTTTCTCCATTTCAGCTTTATTAGACTCGTAGAGTTTTTCTTGTTCAGTTTCGTTACCAGCGTATAACTTATCTTCACTTTCGTTGAGAGCGTTAATAACGTTTTTGAATTTAGTTTCTTGAATTTTCTTAATATCGATATTAGTAGAGTTAAAGTTGATAATGTTATCAATATCTTGTTGAGTACCAGTACCGCGCATTACTTTAACTGCGCTATCAAAATTAAATTGTTGACCAAGGAATGAAAGCATAACTGGTTCGTTTTTATAAGTAAGAACGACTTTATTAATTCTTTCAAGTTTTTTAATAACTCTTTCAAAAGTACGCTTGCCCGCTTTATTAATTCTAATAGTTGTTGTAAGTTCGTTAACGTCTCTATTTAAGTCTGAAACGTCGTAGTCGATTTCCTTACAAATTTCAAGCGCTTCCACTTTAGAAATTTCGCCGTTTTTAAGTTGAGCGATAATATCCATCTTTTTAGCGTTGAGGTTTTTAATTTCATCACGCTTATTTTCAAGGTCTTTTTCATCAGACTCGGTGCTATATTTACCGCCTTCAACAGTTTCTTTGTATTCTTTAAGGTTGTCAGAGAAAATGTTGATTTGTTCAACGTAACCTTCGCTTGATGCTATCATATACATATCGTCTTTAACGAAAGAAATACCGTCAAGACTTGTTAATTTATTGCTCTTTTTGAATAATCCCGTCGAAACACCAACTTTTACTTTGGTCCAAGAGTTTGCCGAGTTAATAGCATTGTCAATTAATGCAACGGTGTTAGAGTCGTGCATGTTTTGGGAAACTTTTTTAGACCATTCTTTTAAGTCTGTAATAATTTTCTTAGCGTAATCGCCGGCAGTAGTAGTCGAAACGTCGGCAACGCCTTGTAAAATAGTTTTAAGTTCGCCAAGTTTTTGAATACTATCGTATAAAATACCCTTTCTTGACTCAGCCATACTCATTTTTGTAAGGGTGTTAGCGCCTTTTGTATAACTATCAATATACTTAACAACTTCTTCAACAACGTTTAACGATTGAGGATTCTTTTCCATAAGTTTTGTAGTCTCCTTTTCTATTTTTGACAATTCGTCATTAAATTTTGAAACTTTTTTGCCGTTCTTTTGGTCGGTAATTTTTACGGCAAGATTGGTAAGTTTTTCTATGTTTTCTTTTAAATCTTTTGAAAAGCCACCATTTACGCCAAAACGCGCAAACTCTTCAACTTTTTCAACGATATTGTCTAACAGCGTTTGGTATTCTTTTATACATCCGTCTTGCAAAGCGTGAACGTAATTCGAGTTTACTGCAACGCCGTTAGATTTTAATATTTCCGCTACGTTTTTGATATCCATTATTATACGTCTCCTCCGCATACGTAATCGATAAGTCTTTCAGAAGAACCGCGAATACCACCCTTTTTAAACTGCATAATATCGTCGTCAAAGAAAAGATATTCAAGCATTTGGAAGTCTATTAATCTTCCTATAAGTTCGTAATCGTCACGTTGAAGTTCGGTTTTAACTTTTTCCATCATAGAGTTAGATAAGAACGCGTGTTTACCGTGTGTGTTAAAGAAATACAAGTAATAGAACTCGCCGTTAGCAATTTCAGAAATGAATTGTTTAAGTTTATCTTCACTCTTAAAACGTGTAAAATATCTTTCGCCCGACTCTACAACGCCTTCGCTATTACATTGTAAAAATCTTACGTCCAAACCTTTAGAAATAAATTTCAAGAAGTTTTGTTTGCCCTTTTCAGTCTTTTTACTATCGAAAAGGTCTTTCAAATCGTCTGCACCAAGGAAGAAAAGACCAAATAAAGGCGCTCTTTCTTTACTAAAACACGACGTTAATATTTGACGTATTGATTTAGACTTACCAACGTTTTTAGATTTTTTGAATTTTTTGTTTACGCTTACCGCGCCGTACATAGAAATAATTCTTTGGTTGTTGGTTTCGTAATCGTATTTATTTGCGCCTTTAAACGCGCGTGGGTATTTTGTAAGAAGGTTGAGTAAACACGTTGCCGCATTTCTTTTAAAGGCTTCAAACTCGTCACCACTAAACGACTTAACAGACTTTTCAGTAGGAACGCTGTTTTTATCGTAAAAACAAATTGCCGAATAGTAGTCGAAAGCCTTTCTCATTCTATCAGATTCACTCTTTGAAGTGTCTAAATAGTGTTCGTTATAATATCCCATTTTGTATACTGCCTTAGGGTGACCGTCTTTAGCCGCCTCCGAGCAAATTTCAATAGCCTTTTCAAGAAGTTGGGCGGGAGACAGCGCAAGTACGCCGTCTACCGTCGGTTTATACGATTGTGGAGATAAATACCTAAAGAAATATAACTCTGAAAGGTTGTATAACGCTTCGCTGTGTTGAGTTATTTTAAAGTCGTGAATAACGGTGAGTTCTTTTTTGCAATGCGGACAAGTGCTTATACCGTTAAACAAATCTAACGCTACGTTGAATTTTTTACCGCAACTTTTATTTGTACATATCATAAAATCACCTCTTATTATAAAGCTTCTACGGCAACGATTGTGAACGTTGCTTCGGTTGCGCCACTTAATACGTAATTTGAGCCTACTACCGTTGCTACTACTTTATAACTACCAACTTCACTTGGAGCGCCTGCTAATAAAACGTTACCTACCGTGTTATAGTAAGCGTAAGTAATTTGTAAGTCGCTATACGGAGTGCTTAACGCTTCAAAAGTAACGGCATTACCAGTATATTCAAACTCGTTATTACTACTGAAATTAAGCGTTACGCTTTTTGCTACAATAGTGAACGAAGCCGAATTAGTTCCTTCAATGTAATAGTTAGAATTGTTAATTACTGCAGTAATAGTATACGAACCTACGTTTTTAGCGTTTGCGCCGTTACCTTCATAAGAATAAGTTACCGTATCGCCACTAATAACGCCTGAACTTGTGCTTGCAGTTGGGTGTTGAGTAGCGCTGTTATAAGTGTAAGTGTTTGCGTTGTTCCAAGTAATGCTAACTGCTTTTTTAGTAATTGTAAACGACTTGCTTGCCGTTGCCAACGAGATAGCGTAGTTAGTATTAGAAGTTCCTGCTTTTATTGTGTACGAACCTACGTTTTTAACGTTGATGTCGCCACTATAAGTAAGAGTTACCGTGTCCCCACTAATAACGCCTTGAGCAGTTGCCGTTGGTTTTTGAACTGTTCCATTGTAAGTAAATTCAGAAACGCTAGACCATTCAATCGTAATTTCTTTTGGATTAATGCGGAATGTTTTAGTCTTGCTTGAAGTTACAACAGTGTAGTTAGAGTTATTGATTAAGCAAGTAGCAGTATAACTACCCGTATTTACTGGAGTTGCGTTTGTAGTAATATCTACTAAAAGGTCGATAAACGTGTCAGAACCTACTAATCCGTTTGCGTCAAGTACGTTAGGACGTTGATTTTCCTTATTATAAATATAGGAAGAAACGTTTTCCCAAACGATAGTAACTGATTTTGCAGTTATGTTATACGATTTAGTAGTGCCACTTGAAATTTCATAGTTGCCGTTTGCAATAGTAGCAGTAGCAACGTAACCGTTACCTGCGTTTTTGTTAGCCCCGTCGGTAGTAATGTTAAGAACACTCTTATCTTGACCGCCAACAAGTCCGTTTACAGTCGTTACTTCTGGGATTTGGTAATCGCCGTTATATACCAACGTTCCCGTATTCCAAGAAAGCGAAATTGATTTAGGAGTAATTTGGTAAACGGTAGTTTCGTTTTCAGTTATTTCATAGTTACCGTTTGTAATCGTAGCAGTAGCAACGTATCCACTACCAACGTCGTTTCCGTTACCGCTTACGGCTAAGCCTAAAACGTCAGCGCCGTATTTGCCTGCAACTGTGATAGACGAAGATGCAGGGTATTGATTTGCACCGTTATATACAAGCGAAGTCGTATTCCAAGTAAGAGTAAGAGGCGCTTTAGTAATAGTATAAGAAACGTTATTTCCGCTTTGGATATTATAGTTTGTGTTAAGCGTAGACGCTTCTACGGTATAACCATTAACGTCCTTGCCGTAACCAGCATATCTAAGACCTGAAATGAAAGTATCTTGTTCGCCAGAAACGATATTGTCAACTGAAATAACGTGTGGATATTGGTTTTCAGCGTTGTATACGAACGTGTTCGTGCTATCCCAATTAAGAGTTACGTTACGTTTTACAATTTCAAATTCTTTAGTATCGTTAATAAGTTTGTAGTTAGTATTTTCAGTAGTTACTTTTGCAGTACTGCTACCTACAATCTTTCTTGAACCGCTAACGAAAAGATCTACCGATACGTCGTCACCAATAGGAGTAACAGACGACATTGGAGCAAGGAATTCGCCACAGTAAGTATAGTCAGGAAGGTCAGTCCAATTTACAGTTGCTTCGTAAGGATTGATTATAACTGTTTTTTGCGCTTCGTTAGACGGAATGTAATATAACGTATCGCACTCGCCTTGAAGTGACTGAGTAACAACGTAATTACCCGCATTTCTAACGCCGTTTGAGTTAGTAGCAAGAGTAATAACGTCGCCGTTGATAACGTCAGACGTATCGTGAGTAAAAGTAATTTGTTTTTCTACGCCGGCGTAAGTACCGCTAATAACTTCTTTGGTTTGTTCGTCGGTATAAGTAAGACCTGACGGCAAATTCCAAGTAACGTTAAGTTCTTTTTTGTTAACGGTAAGATAAATACTTTGAACTGATTGAGAAGTAAGTGAAGTTTCAGTATCGGAAAACGCTGTAACGTTAACGTAATAATACCCCACGCTACTATTAGGATTTACGTTTGAAAGACTGTAAGTGTTAGAGTTTGTTCCAACAGTTTCATTATCGTTATTACACCAACTATATTTTAAAGATATAGTATCTACAGGAGCAGTTGCCGAAACGGTAAACGTTGCATCTTCACCGTAAATATAAGTTGCGTTATCTTTATCAGCAGAAAGCATTTCAATAGTAGGTGCGTTAAGTTCCCATTCAGGATAAATAGTAACTTGTTTATCTTCTTTATATTCATCACCCTTTAATACGTCTGAAAGATTAGTAAACTGATATTTATGCGCGCCGTATTTCCAAGATAAAGTAAAGCCTTGTCTTTGTTCGATTGTTGAAAGCAAGTCGAAATGGTCGCTACCTAAAACGTATCTTTTACCCGTTCCATTAAACGATTTAAACGCGTCTGAAGTTTCGTACAACTCGTCGTTATCGTCACCAACGGTAATTTGGTAAACGTCTTCAAATTCAACTTTTACGTTAGAACAGTTAGACGTAATAGTAAGGTCGTTAATATCTTTGTTGCCGTTTAATAACGTTTTTAATATCTTTTCATCCGCTGTAAATCTATCGTATAAGAACGCTTCGTCGTTAACGAGATAATTTTCGGTATAGTCAATACCAGTTGCGTGATTTGAAAGATTAAACTTATCGCCTTCGCTACCAATCCAAGTTTTAATTAATTTGTAATCAGCGTCGATAAGGCTTTCAACGGTGTATTCAAAAGTAATATAACGTTCGCTTGATTTAAGATTACTTGGCACAAGCGTATTCATTAAATTTACCACGCGAAGTTGATTAGATTGGTTACTACTATCAACTGCCGTTTTAAATTTATCAACTAAAATTTGTTTGAAATCGTCAATTTTAGTTTTATCAATATAAACTTTCAAGTCAGAACTGTCTAAGAAATTTAATTGTTCAAAATCAATAAGTTCAACGTTAATATCACAGTTAAAGTGTACTTCTTTTAAAGAAGAATAGTTGAAAATATTGCTGTTAACAGCGCTTATTTTCTTGCCGTTATATTCGTCAGGTATAACGACTACCGAGCCGTTACCCTCTAATAAATCACTTGCAATATAAGTGTCCGTTTCTTCGTCTAATTCAAACACGATACTGCGGTGACCAATACCACCTTGACCAAAGTAACCGTTTGTTAATACGAAAGACGAATAGTAACCCGTTGCGCCAACAAATAACGCAAGAGTAATAATTGCCATAAATTTTGCTTTAACGCCAAGTTTAGACGCGTCAAGCATACTAAATAAGATAGCAATACTTGCAAGAACGTGAGTTGCCACGAATAAAATCATAGCGGTTATAGTAAACACGTTAGACGCCATAAACGGTATGAGCGCGCAAGTTACTATAATACTAAGAACGATGTATATCGACGGGAAAACTCTACTGTAAGCAAATCTAAAATTAGATTTAATTATTGCAATAATGAGTATTACGTCTAATAACGAAATAGCCGTCATTATTATAGCGAAAGTGAAAACTCCGTCTATAAATAATAAAGTTGAAATAAAAGCATCTGCAATAATAGATAAAAGCGAAGCAACGAAAATAAAGAATTTATTGCTACGAAGCATATTATTTATTATTGTATCAGTTGTGTATGCGTTGTTTTTCATAATAATACTTACCTCCGTAATCAATAAAGTTTCTTAGGTCCTTTAATAAGACCTTTTTCTTTTACGTTAAGTTTATTGAATGCATAAACGTGAGAGCCTAATTTAAACATAACGAGTTCGTCGTCTTCCGCGCAAGTTTTAGTTGCAAATACCGACATAAGTCTTGCCCCAAGCGGTAAAAGATTTTTATATTTTTTATAAAGAACTTTATCACCGCTACCTTTATAAGCGTATACCACCGTACTACAAAGCGGACATTTAGATTTTTTAAGATATTCTTCAGAGAAAAATCTTCCGCAAGTGTTGCACTTATTATTCTTACCGTCAGCCTCGATAAGTTTCATCATATCTTTAGCAAAAATTAAGTTAGGCGTATATCTTCTCTCACCGTCAACGTCGGTATAAACGACTTCAGGGTAAGGACAGTCAGCGCACTTATACGAAACTTTGTCGCCCTCTTTAATTTCAAAGAGTTGTGATTTACACTTATACGATTCGCAACCTGGGTGACGTGGATTTTTAAGACACGAAACTTTTTCAAAGTGCTTAGTTAAATCGCTATCGTGAATAATATCTTCGATTTCTTCATCGGTAAGACCAAAGTTTTCTTCCTCTGCTTTGAGATAAGCCGTTTTAACTTCACCAAACGGATCTTTATACTCAATTTCGTTTCTATTAACGAGTTCTTCGCCTTCAGCGCAGTTAAGACACGAAATACTTATACTTCCGTTAAGACCGAGAGTTAATCTAAATAACGGCATACCAGCCGAGTAAATATCGCAAGTGAACGAACGCGCTTTAATGTGCGTAATATACAAAATATCAACGCGTTGACATTCAATTTCCATAGCATCGTGCGATAATTTTGCAAGTAAGCCTTCAACCGCTCTTTTATCAGACTCGTCACTATAACACAAGAAGTCTGCAAAGTTTAAGTCACTATCGTTTACTAAATTATCCATCGCGTTAAGCGTTACGTCGATAACGTCGTCAGGTAAAACTGCAGTTTCGTCTTTATCGTCGTCAGGAATAACCTTTTTAAGATTTGTGTCGATATTGCCTGCAACACTACTTTTTATAGGACGCATTACTCTACCGTCACGGTTAAAGTAAATTTTACCTAAAATAGGAAGCGAAGCACCCGTACCGCCTGAAAGTTCTATACGCATTGAAACGCCGTAAACGTCTTCGTTAATAACTTCGTCGTCTATTTGGCGGACTTCCGTTTTACCATGGAATTGTGGGTAGAAGTTGCGAATAAACTCTTCTGAAATTTTAATACATTCTTGGTACGCTTCTTCTTTTTCTTGACGCGTTTTTGCTTGTTGCTTGTATTCTACTACCGAGAAACGCTTGTGGTATTCAATACCTACGTTTTCAATAAAAGTAGTCCAAATAGCGTCGCTATTTTCTTCAATTTCACCACGCAAGCCTTTAAACCAAGTTGCGCCGTTTTCTTCAAAAGTAAATTTAACTTTTTCTGATTGAGCGGACGCTTTTCTTGAAAGTTCGTACTCGTAAGTACCGTCGCTAATTACCTTATCGCCCGACAAGGTATAGTTAAGGTCGTTTAAACAACCGCCTTTTATAAGTTCACAAACACTGTCAAAGGCGTCTTTATATTCATATCCAACAAATATTCGTTTCTTTGCCATAATTAATCACTCACCTTGTCGTTAGATAAAATTTCTTGAATTAAAGAAACCTTTTCGGATTCTTTTGCTAAATTGTCACAGAATGACTTACCACCGTCTTGTTGATAGTCGTACGCCGAACGGATATACGTTTCAAACGTTCTTGCAACTACCGGTTTTAACTTACCTTTAAGGCCGTTTGACTTACATACAGGACAATCAGCCTCCCACTTATCGTCAAAGTTAACGACGTGTGGTTTTGGGAAACACGACGCTTCGCCACAGTTCATACAACCGCGAATTGCGTCAACTCCGCTACCAATTTTACATTTTGCAAGACACATTCCCGCAAACTTACACGAATAACAAATTTCTTCAAGGTCTGAGTCCGACGCGCTTGGATTTTTAAGATAGTAATCAAGAGCCTCACACTTACCTTTCATTGCGCCGTAAGTAAAGCGTTCACAATGAGAAATGGCGCAAATTTTACGGCAGTAAAGTTGTCTATCTCCCTTTTCGCCGACGTTACACATTACACCGCTACCCGTATTGTTTACAGATAAGCAGTAGTATTGACCGCCGTCCTCTGAATTTTGACGTTTAATAACGTTACCACAGTTATCACACTTAACTTCGTTACCGTTAATTTCACTCATAAGCGTACCGCGCTTATTGTCTTGCGTACACTTAGGATTGTCAGCGCAATAAATTTCGTCGCTATCGTTTTTAATGTACGCTTCGTAATCTTCGCGAGCAATAAGTTTAACGCTACCGCACGCCGAACAACGAATGGTAACCATGTTATCGTTATTACTACCAGCAATAATTGCGGCGTCACCACTGTTACTCGTCATAAGACCGATGTTTGTAAAGTACATAAGAACGTAACCTTCAAGTTCGCGCATATCGGCAAGAGAGTAAATAGTTACGTCGTTTTCTTGACCAAGACGGAAAATACGACCTATTCTTTGCTCCATTGCAAGTGGGTTTGGCGTTACTTGGAAGTTTACTATAACGTTACTCTTTTGTAAGTTAGCGCCTTCGGTAAAGGCGTTGTCAGTTACTACCAATATAGTGTCTTGCTTTTCGTTGAATTTCTTTTCAATGATAGACTTATCTGAATTGTCACCAATAATAATTCTACTTGCAAAAGCAGGATCTTTTTTAAGTTCGGCTAAAACTTCTTCGTAGCATCTTTGAGATTTTTTAATGTCGTAGTCGAAGAAAACAATAACTCTACCGTCTTTATGCTTAGTTAAAATTTCTTTAAGTTCTTTAAGTTTAGACTCGAATACTTTATTTTCAAAAACAGGACGGAAACTAATTGCTACGTCTTCGTCCGAAACGGTAGTAGACGCGCTTACCGTTCTCTTTCTTGAACTTAACTGTCTCCAATAGAACTGAATTGAGTTTTTCTTTTGGAAGTCTTTATCATCAAGACCGAAAGCGTTTAAAATACCGTTGTTAAGGAATAACGCCGCGTATGCTTGACGCGTTTGCATATTGCCTTTATGTTCTTGTATGTATTCTTCTATCGAATATGAACCTTCGCGAGTTGTAATTGCGCCTTTTTTGCCGAAATTATCAACGTGAAGAGTAAGATTTTCTTGGTTTAAACCTTTAAACGCAATTTCTTTTGCTTTATTAGTTGCAGGGAAGAAGAACACGTTTTCAATTCTCTTACCCTTTCTAATTCTATCGTTAGGTTGACGAATCATAATAGAGCGAAGTACACCGTTGTGGTATGCTTTAGCAATATTATCTTTAATTTTACCAGCAATGCCGTTTTCTTCGTTTTCAAACATAAAGTCTTCAACGATTTTTTTCTTTTCGCCGTCAAGCAACGATTGGAAGTTATTGATATTGCGCGTTTCTAAGAAATCTTCAAACTCAGCGCCGAAGTTATCAGAAACTTCCATAAGTTTAACTTTATTGATAAACTCCATAACCGTAGTAGCGCCACGGCAAATGTAAGTTTGATAATAAGATTTTTCTTTTCTATAAACGTCCGTTCTTGCAACGTCGTCTTTTTCGTCAAAGTCGTCAGGCGTACCACCTTTACAACGAATGAAATACCATAAACGGAACATTTGAGAAAGGTTACCAGAGTGAGGAGTTGCCGATAAAAGCAAGCAGTACGTCTTTTTAGCCTTTTTCTTAGTAGCCATTAAAATAGAAAGCAATTTAAGGGCTTTTGCCGACGCGCCTTCTTCACCGCAAAGGTTGTGCGCTTCGTCAACTACTACAACGTCGAAAAGAATATTGTCAACGTCGTGTTCTTTCCATTTAACAAAGTCTTCAGTTTTAACGATAAGCGGTTGTTTTGGTTTTAAAACACCATCGTCGCCACGAACGAAATTCTCGTCGTCAAAGTCAGCGTCAAGAGTTTTAAGTTGACCTTTACCAAGACCAAAGCCCATTTCAAGTACGCCAATCCAAGTGTTGTATACTTGAGAAGGAACGATTAAAAGCATTGAGTTAATTTTACCCTTTGCCGCAAGTTCAGAAAGAACTGAACACGCTTCGTAAGTTTTACCGCTACCTACAACGTCTGCAAGTAAACCGAAACCACGAAGTTCCTTTAAAAAGGCTTGAGTTGCTTTTGCTTGGTGTGGTAAAAGTCTTTCGTTACCCGTATGGAATTTTTGCTTTGGAATACCATATTCGCCCGTTGTTTGAGCATAGTCTGACGGAAGTAAGGTTAACGACGAGAAATCATCGTATCTATCTAAAACTTCCGCCGCCTTGTTCATTTCGGCAACGTGCTTAGTATATTTTTTACAACCGTAAATACCCGACCTTTCAATTTCCTTGTCGAATGCGCCGACTGTAAATTTAATGTAGAATTTTCTTGAAATATTGTTTGAATTGTTGTTAGCCATTTTTCAATCCTCGCTTATTCGTTAGTTATGTCAATTACGTTCAAGCCTTCAGTGCAAATTTCAAGCATACTTGCTCTCACTCGCTCGTAGTTAGTTGACGTTGCGCTCGACGCAATCATAACGTAACTGTCTGGCGATACGTTTCTAATAATCGGCGTCGCCCTACCGTTTTTGTCAACTCTTATACCTTCTTCGGCTACTATCTTGTAATCGCGTGAAACGTAAACGCGTCTACCGCGATACTTAAAGTAAATTTGACCGCGCTTACCACCCGTTACGACGTGTAAGCCAATGTCTGAACACGCTTTCATTCTCGACGCGCTTCCAGGCTCGCCTATGATAACCTGACCGCCTTGAGAGAACGACCATTTACCATTGTATCTGTTTTGCTTAATCTTTTCACGCGTGACGTAGGTTGAATACATTTCTTCGTCGCTCGGCACGCCCCAACCACGAAGGTTAATGGTAGTAGTAAACACGTCGCCCGCTTCGATAGGCGTTCCTCTATCAACGAAAATATCCAATACCTTAACGTTGCTATCGTATACCCACGTTGCGTAAGATAACGAAGTAACCGTTTTAATGTCGATGTTTTTAAGGGATACTATCGCTCCACCAACAGACGGAGCAAATACCGAATCTTCATAAGATAATATTGTGAAATCGTTACCGATGTTGCGGTTATCGTCAAACGTGCAAACTTCAACGTGGTTAGGTAGCGTGCTTAACTCTTGCTTAATGTATTCAAGCAACGAATACGTTTCGGTAAGACCGCCCGATATGAATATCTTTCTTATATCGTGGTTTATTGGAAGTTTTAATTCGCCGATAATATAGTCTACAATTTGTTGCGCAACGCCCGTTTTATCAGTTACGCCTATACTTTTACGCAAATCTTCTTTGGTTATACGGCGTTGAATGCATAAGTCCCAACAAAAAGTTACCGGTACGCCGTTAGGGAAATACTCACCGTCAACGTTTTTACTAAATATCACTTTTGCTTTTTTGATATCTTTCATCAAAAGGTATTGCTTGCCGTATACACCGCTTTCGCAAATATGACCTTCTTGCCCGCACGACGGAGAACCCAACGTTTCACGCTCTGAAATGCTCTTTTCTAAGTAGGTAATAATTGCTTCGTCAACGTCTATACCACCGATAGGTAAAGGGTCGCTATGACCTTCTACACCGTCGATAATAACGTTGCCTTTAAGTATACCCGCGCGAACTACCGCTATATCTTCTTCACCCATATCGAAAACTAAAAAGTCTTCGTTAGGCGCTACCATATTACGGTGAATTGCGTTCATTGCAAGCGCTTTATTGGTACTTAAAATTTTAGTTGGCATTGAACCGAAGGATTTTTCAATAAGCATTGAAAGTTCGTGAACGTACTCGTCGCCTACGCTTGATGGGTGAACTACCGCAACTTTTATTTCGTTGAAAGTTAAGTTGGTATAGCCTTCAAGTTCTTTCTTCCTCTCTTCAACAAGGCTTTTAGCGTAATCGAAAAAGTCTTCACAAATAGATTGAGGAGTGCACCCTTCTACTGCAAAAGTTCTTCCGCTTTCAATCATTTCTTGATAATTATCGAAAATTTTACGCCTTGCAGGGAAATTAAATTTAGGAAATTGGTCGCCGTTATAATAGTAGGCTTTATTCCTCTCCCAAACGTTACGGTCGCTATTTATCGACAAAAGAGAAATTAAGTTTTTAATTTTTACTATCGTTATAAACGATTCGCTTTGCTTACCTATTTGGTCGCCGAAAAACCATTTATCATTTGCTTGATCGTAATACGCAAGCGCCGGAAAAGCAATTTGCGTTAGACGGCTTTTATTAGAAAATTTACCGTATCTAATAAAACCGCGGTCTTCGTAAGCAAATGCAATTTTTAAAGTGTCACCGCCAAGGTCTAAGCCGATGTGTAATTGTGCCATAGTTACTCCTGTTTTGTAATAATCGGCGTTGATTGGTTAAATTATAACTGTTTTAACCCCAACAAACCGTCGTTCAATCTATCTTAAATAGCGAGCAAGCGCGCACGCTAAACAATAAAAAAATATTATATTTATATATATAAAATAAAATACGTAAGCCCATTGTAGCACAATGCGATTAAAATTTCAACAATTTTTCACACTCTTCGACAAATTTTTAAAAATTATTTTCATTTAGTCAACTCAATAAACGTTAACAAATTTTAAAATTGACCTTTTATAGCGTATTTGCAATGCTAAATTACGCCTAAAAACGATTATACAACTGCTAAAATTTATTAAAAACACTAACTTTTCCTAGATATTTTTAGCGTTTTGCTTGTTAAGTTAATATTATGATTGATTTTTTGAGTTGTAAAAATTTACCCTTTTAACTTAATTTAATTGAAATTATATTTATTTAGTTATATACTACTTATATGGACCAAAGTGAAATTAGAAAAAATATTATATCAATAAGAAAAAATCTTACAAGTAGCGAAATATTATCTAAATCGCAAAGCATCTATGAGAATTTATTTTCTTTACCATTAATTAACCAACACCAAACGTTCATGGTTTATAAAAGTTTTAAGGGTGAAGTTGACACAAACGCTATTATAGACCGCTTAATTTCTATGCAAAAAGTGGTACTTTTCCCAGCAATTATTGATAATTTTATGCTTGCAGTAAAACCTACGTCTAACGTTTTTGTAAAAGATAAATACGGCATTGAAACGCCTTTATCATACACGACTAGCGATACGCCTAACGTCGTTATAACGCCAATCGTTGCGTGCGACGTAAACAAAAACCGCGTTGGATTTGGTAAAGGCTATTACGATAAGTTTTTTGCTTCTACCCCTTGCTTGAAAATTGGAATTTGCTATGATTTTCAAGTAGTTAACAATTTGCCCGTTAATGAATGGGACGTTCCGCTTGATATAATCATAACTGAAAAACGAATTATTAAATAACTTTATAAACGCATTCATATTAAGATATGTGAAAAACAACCTATCAATAACGTGTAATCGTAATAATTTCAATTTTCATACCACGCAAACGCTTTTTATTATGCATTTGCTAAAAATATGCTTGTTAATGTTTTCATATTGATTTTTAGTGAAAAAAATGTTATAATTTTGTCACAAATTTATCACAAAAGGAAATATTATGGCAAAAAAATTAACAATAGCGCAAAAACTTTCTAAAAGAAAATATCGCCCTGCTCCAAGAATTATTGCGAGCATTTACAAAATTATAATGTATGATATTGTAGGCAGAAAATACAAGCCTAAATTCCATATAATTGACGACGTTAACGACTGTGACGGACCTTGCTTTGTAATTTTCAATCACTTATCGAGAATTGACCATATGTATGTTATGCGCGCTTGCTATCCAAGAATTACCAATATGATGGCGGGTTATAACGAATTTTACCGTACTAAATTCTCGTTTATATTCGGGCTTAATAAAGTTATTCCTAAAAAACAATACACTCCCGATAGACTCGCAATTCGCGGTGTTAGTGAAGTTATTAAAAAAGGCGGTTGCGTAACGTTTGCCCCAGAAGGTTTAGCAAGTGACTACGGCGCAAATAAACCTATAGTACCTGGCACTAGTAAAATGTTCAAACACTTTAAAGTTCCCGTTTACTTATGCTACCTTGAAGGTCAATATCTTCAAAATACTAAGGTTTGCTTAGACGAAAGACTTGGTGAAACACATGCTACAATGTCCCTTTTATTTTCTAAAGAAGACGTTACAAAATTATCCGTTGAAGAAATGGATGATATTATAAACGAAAAATTTAGACGTAACGAATACGCTTGGAATGCTGAAAAGAAAATTAAGTGGGAAACACACGGTAGAATTTGTCACCGCTTAGAAGATTTTTGTTATAAATGCCCTAAATGCGGTCAAGAATTTACAATGAAAGGCGAGGGCGACAAAATTGAATGCTCTAGTTGTGGTAACGGCGCTACTATGGACGATTATTACGCTTTCCATCCATACGAAAATGCTGTTATACCAACGTCACCTTACGAATGGGTAGAAAAAGAACGTCAAGATATTATCAAAGAAATACGCGCTAATCCTGACTATTATTTTGAAGACGACTGCCAAATAGGTAATTTAGACGAGTACAAACTTGTAGATAAAAACAAAACGAGTTTTATTGTTGGCGAAGGCAAAATAAGGGTTGATCATAAAGGTATGCACTACAAAGGCACGAGAAACGGCGAGCCTTACGAGTTTTCAATTGATTATAACAACTTATACACTTTAATAATTGAGGTTGATACAAGTTTCTTTAACTTTTACTATAAAGGCGAATATTTTGACGTATTCCCTAAACGTCAAACTGTAGGTAAATTTTTGTTATTAGTAGAAGAAATGCATCGCTATCACGTTAATTTTTACAAAAATTTTGAGTGGAACAATTATTTGTACGAAGGCTTAGAACTCGGTATTGATTTAAAAAAATAACATAATTACTCCCCTTTTTAAGGGGAGTTTTTAAATAAATTTAAGTTTTGTATTGAATTTGTTTTTTTGTTGTGTTACAATATTTTAAATTTGTTAATAAAGGAGTTTTTATGAAAAAATATCTCTTGCCTAATAGTGGTAATTTTTACAAAGCAAATTTACACGTACATAGTAACGTTTCAGACGGAAAATTAACTCCTGAACAATTAAAAGAAGGTTATAAAAGCAAAGGCTATTCGGTACTTGCATACACCGACCATGAAGTATTTGTTCCGCAAAACCATTTAACCGACAACGAGTTTTTAGCCATTAACGCCGTTGAAATTTCAATTAATGATGATTGGCCGGGCGATTTTATTAATAAAAAAACCTATCACCTTAACTTATACGCTAAAAGTGATAAGCAAAAAGACTGCTTTGCTTGTACAGAAGACGCTATATGGCTCGAACAATCTAAAGCATACGTTTCGGAATTTACTAAAAATAACACCTACAAAAAATGCTATAATCAAAAATCCATTAACGATTTAATCGCTAAAGCAAATGAAGACGGCTTTTTAGTTTGCTACAATCACCCCGTTTGGTCTCTTCATAACAGTGAAGATTATTTAGGTTTAAAAGGTCTTTGGGGTGTAGAAGTTTATAACACGGGTAGCGCAAGAGCAGGTTATGAAGACACAACTCAACCATTTGAAGATTTACTCCGCGAAAACGAACGTATAATTCCCGTATGCGCTGACGACTCGCACGTTTTAAAGTCTTCGGCATACGGCGGTTGGACTATGATTAAGTCAAGCGCTTTAACTTATGATAATATTATTAACGCTCTTGAAAAAGGTGATTGTTATTCATCAACAGGACCTGAAATTAAAGAACTTTACATTGAAGACGGCATTGTAAACGTGACTACGTCTAACGCTGTTTTTATAAAACTTGTTACCGGCATAAGATTTGCAAAAAGCATACACGCAACTCAAACGGAATATATAACCCAAGCAAGTTTTGATATTAATAGTTTTATTAAAGAAGAAACTAAAAAAGATATTCCGCATAGAAATACGTCTTGGTTTAGATTAGAAGTAAAAGACGCTAGAGGTTACCGCGCATACACAAGAGCGTACTTTATTGATGAAATCAATTTGCTTAAATAAGAGTAACGCTACAACCATAATAGCGCAAAAACTATGATTTTTGACGGTAAAAAATTAATGTTTAAAACCCAATAAAATCTTGCAAACATCGCGCGGGCGTGATACAATAACATAAATGATAGACTTTTTGGGGTAAACCATGAAAAAAATATTACTTAATAACGGTTGGTCGCTTAGTGGTGGCGATTACGAAAAAGTTAGTGCTACCGTACCCGGATGCGTGCATACAGACCTAAAAAATAACGGACTAATTCCCGATTATTTTTACGGCAAAAATAACGAGAAATGCGACTTTATTGAAAAAACTGAGTGGACGTATACCACCGTTTTCGATTTCGATTGCGTGGGCGAGTACGTCGAACTTGTTTTCGATGGGCTTGACACTTACGCCACAATCGAGTTAAACGGCGAAGTTATAGGCCAAACTCAAAATATGTTTATACCCTATCGCTACAACGTTAGCAATAAACTTAAAGGTAAAAATAACACGCTAAAAGTTGCTTTTCGCTCACCCATAAAGGAAGTGGAAGGACGTGAAAAACTTGATGGTGCGTTCACTACCGAACGACTTCACACCCGCCGTATGCAATGCACGTACTCGTGGGACTGGGTGGCGCGTTTCGTAACCTGCGGAATATACCGCCCCGTGTACTTAGCCGTTGGCAAAGATTTCGAAGTGGATAACGTGTACGTCTACACCAGCGGAATTGACAATTTCGGCGCGGAGGTTGTGGTAACGACCAACTACAAAAACTACGAAAAATCGGCGGTAGTTAAAACCGAAATTATCTCTCCCGACGGGCAAACCGTTTACGTTAATTCCCAGTTCGTAAACCAACCCAGCGTAACCGTTAAGGTTAACGTCGACAACCCACAATTATGGTGGCCAAACGGATATGGCGACCATCCGCTATACAAGTTAAAAATAACGGTTGGGAGCAACGAATTTACCCAACTTTTTGGTATACGAACAGTGCGCGTTGCCGAAATTTTTGACCGTGATAACGAGTATAGCAAAACGGCGCACAAAATTAAAGAGCAGTTAAAATCTTTAACCGTACCGGAAAATTATGACCGCACCGAACAAACGGCGGGATTTGTTGTAATCGTTAATGGTAAACGCATATTCTGTCGTGGCGGAAACTGGGTGCCGTGTGAGCCTTTCCCTAGTAGCGAAACGGCGAATAAGATTAAAAATATTTTGCAAATAAGCGCGCTTGGCAATATGAATATGGTGCGCGTTTGGGGTGGCGGTATAGCCGAATGCGACGAGTTTTATGACGAGTGCGACCGCCTTGGCATTTTGGTTACGCAAGACTTTTTTATGGCTTGCGGTACTTACCCAGCAAATGAGCAATGGTTTATCAACGAACTCAACCGTGAAGCCGAAGTCACTTGTTTGCGCTTACGCAACCATCCGTGTTTAGTGTGGTGGACTGGCGACAATGAGAACGCAACGCACGGGGAAGATTTACTACCCGACTTTAACGGACGAACGGCGTCGATTTTTGGATTAGAGCCGATAATAAGCAAGTACGATTACTCACGGCGATACTTCCTGTCTTCGCCATACGGCGGAACGCCATATATGGCGGTAACGCGCGGAACTACACATACAACCAACTTCATTGGCGAAATATTCGACTATTTTATAAACACCGATTGCGTGGGATATAAAGAACATTTAGAACAAATCGTGGCGCGCTTTACCGTGGAAGAACCTGTGTTCGGTATGACTACAAAACGCTCTCTTTTGCGCTTTATGGACGAAACTGATTTATACGACGACAACGAAGACGTTTTGCTCTATCACTGCAAAACTAACCCCTATATTGAGACCTTGCTTTACGACTACGGCAAGGCGTTCGCACAAAAAGCCTTGGGGGGTTTTGACGATGCCGATGACAAACTGTTCAAGTACGCGTATATTCAATACGAGTGGATACGCGTTGTTGCTGAAAATTATCGCCGTAATATAGGATACAGCGACGGGCTTATTTTTTGGATGCTAAACGACTGTTGGCCAGCTTCTATGGGTTGGTCGCTTATCGATTATTACAATCTCCCTAAACCCGCTTACTACGCGGCGGCTAGATTGGGCAAAAAATTTGTAGGCTCAATAAAAAAGGACGATGGAAAGTACGACTTGGTTGTGTCTAGCGACGGCGATAGCGGTAGCGGAGTGGCAAAAGTTCTTAACCGCTCGGGCAAAGTTATAAAAGAAGTTAAAGTGGAAGTTGGAGGATACAGCGCAGTTAAAATTACGCTTGGTGAAATTGACGAAGATTTTATCATTTGCGATATTGAAGTAAACGGCGTAATCGACCGTTGCTTTTATCGCGACGGATTACTCCCGCTTAAACAAACAAACGGCGTAACCATTACAAAGCGCGATAAGGACACGGTTAGCGTAAAAGCTAATTGCTATATCCACGCGGTTGAACTCGATGGCGATTTCGTGTTTAGTGATAACTATTTCTCGTTACTTCCGAACGAAGAGAGAACTGTTTCGTTTATTCCTACGCTTTATAGTAAGAGCGATGAAATAACCGTAAACGGCTATACTATTAAAGATTAGAAAACATAAACTAAACCGCTACCCCAAAGCAAAAGGTAGCGGTTTTTATTGTTATATTTTTATTTGTCATTTGTCGAGCAAACATAACTGGTATACAAATGTTCCACTGCAAAAGTTTTTTCGCTAACGTTAAAGCTGATTTTCGCTCCGCTTAGCAATAATACCAAGTCATTATTAATTTTAACGCTATCGTAAACAAATACGTTATATAAAGAAAACGACCTAACTAAGAGCCAAAGTTTTGATTAAATTGCAATTTACAGAGTATGTATGTCACTCATTGAACTCTTGATAGAGTTTTAGTTTTCTAAACCTATTAAATAATCTGATGAACAACCAAAAAATTGACAAAGAATAATTATACTATCAATATTTGGAACTCTTAAATTCTTTTCCCAACGGTTAATACAAGCCGTGCTTATATTAAGTTTTTTAGACAATTCATATTGTGTAAGATTTCTTTCTTCTCTTAATTCTTTTAATCTTTCGGCAAACTTATTCATATTAACTCCTTATTTATAATAATTGTATACCAAACGGTAATAAAATGCTTGACTTTTACCAAATGGTAAATATATAATATATGTACCATTTGGTAAACTGGAGGTAAATATGAAAAACATGATTAAGGTAGAAATTATTGAAAAGTTTATGTTAGAAAACAATATAAGTAAAACAAAATTTTGCAAAATGTGCAAAATTAGTCCTAACACCTTAAATAAAATTATGGCTAATAATTTCAATTTTGAAATAATTGCACTTTTTAGAATTGCAAGGATAATTAAAATTGAAGTTTATCAAATGTTTAATTAGGGAGTATTTACGTTTGGCGGAGTGTGTGCTTCACTCATTGAACTCTTAATTGAGTTTTAAAATTAAATTAAGACGTTTTATATAAAAACAGGTCTACTCGATGATAAGTAGACCTGTTTTGTTATTTAATTTTTAAGAAGCCTTTTTCAAAGGCATCGAAGATAAACATTTTTTCGCCAACTGCGAACTTGATTTTAATATATTTTTGCGCTTTATCAATATTGATAATCGTTCCGTCGCCAAACTTTGCGTGGGTAACAACTAAGCCGACTACAATCTTTGAGTAATCAAAAGAAGGCTTTTCTCCCTTAACTTCTTGTTTTTGAGTGGTGGTAACCACGTAAGGATTAACCTTTGGCATAACTTTCGGTTTGTCTTCCGTAACGGCAATTTCTTCGACGATTACTTCCGATATAGTCGCTTGCATTGTTGCTTGTTGGTTAAAGAATAATTTTTCGTACTCTTCACGACGAATAACAGTATCCCAACCACCAACTTCGTCTTTTACGGATTTTTCAATACCTGTGTATGAAAGCGACGAATCTTCATAACGCTTAAACTTAAAGATTGCGTCGTTCATAAGACTTGCGTTAAATACGCCGATAGAACAAAGTAAATTAAAGTCGTTAACGTCTAAACCCGTAACCTTTTTGAAAAGCCCCGGTTCTAACTGTGTAATAACGTCTTTAAGCGAACGTTCACGATAATCGGTAAGATACATAAAGATAGGAACGCGCGTAGCAAACTTAATAAGTTTTTCTTGAATTTGCTTGCGCATAGACTTGTATTCTTTTTCTTCTTGCGTAAGTTCTTTCTTTTCCTTATCGGTAAGCTTGGTTTCCTTTTCTTTTTTAGCCTTTTTAACGGCTTCCGACTTATTAATAATCGCCGTAATATCTTGATTTAATGAACGGAATCCTTCAATACGCATAAGTGCGTCAAGCGCGTCTTTATTTGCAAGGAGTCTTCCCAAAGTATCGTTATCAACGTTAACAAGTAAAGCCGATTCCCAACGCTTAGCAAGGAGTGTTGCGCTCGTACCTGCCATAGCGATATCCAAAATATCTTGCGCGTTGATTTGTTTCATTGTGCTTCCGTCATACGCTAAAACGGGCAAGAAATGTATAAAGTCGGCAACTTTCTTTTCAGGGTTAGATTCTTCAACGTTAAGACGGCAAGAATAGTCAGAAATTTGACGGAGCGCACGGTCAAGCGAAAAGTCGAAAACGTAACACTCCTGCTTCATAATTTGCTTATTGCCCAAGTTGTCGGTAATTTCCCAAGGCGATTGAACACGGAACGCCGTTTGGAAATACGTTTCGGGCGATTTAAGATTACGAAGCATAAACACACCCGTCCACGGACGAACAGTTACACCCGTAGTCAGTTTTCCGCAAGAAAGAGTTATCGTTTTTGTTTCAAGCGGATTACCCATAGAACTTTGCACGGGATAAAGCGCATCTAAACCAATACCCGCGCCTGTACCTGCACAAATATTTATTTTATAATCGTGATAAAATGCATTTTGCTTTTGTTTAAGTAAGTTTGCCATTGCAAAGCAACTTGCAACGTTGGGTAAAAACCATAAAGTATGCGATAAAACGTTAAGTAAACGCGTATCCGAAAACGGCATAGGCGGACGTTTATCTTGCCCAAGTTTTAAGTCATCAACACTACTCGGTAAATATGAGCCACGGATTAAATCAAGCCACTTTTGAACTTCGTTTTCATAAGTAAATTTAGCGTCGTCGCCTTTGCCTTTTGCAGAGAAGAATACGTTAAGGTCAAATTCGTCATATTCGCCTTGTAAAGCAATTTGACGTATTGATTCGGGTATGCGATAAGTAAGCATAACCATACGTGGAAGCGATAAATACGGATTGTTTGCACCGAGCCAAGATTCTTTCGCGTTTTGCTCGTCGCTATACGTCCAATTATAAATTTGGTCTTCTATAAACTCACCGCTGTTGATAGCCCTAAACGGCGTACCCGATAAGAACAAATAATAAGAAGTGGTAATAGGCAAAAACGTTTCATTATAAGCATTATCCGCTTCCGTTTGTTTATAGTGTTCCATATCGAAGTCGGCGTTTTCTTCTTCGTCAGGATTTTCAAATAACTTTTTAGCATTTTCACGCCACGCGCCGAAATGGTATTCGTCAAATATAACTAAATCCCATTGCGTTGTGTGGATAAACTCGTTTTTCGCCTTAATACCGCCGTTTTCGTTAGTACCAAGCAAATCTTGGAACGAACCAAACACAACGATAGGACGTGATTTATCCGCGCTTGCAAATTGCGTGTCAATATTAATTTTGTTATCGTGCGCGTCTTTGTTAGAAACAAACTGCCAACCTTCAAAATCTACGTGAGATACAAGGTCTTCTCGCCAAGCCGATTCTACCGCAGGCTTAAAGGTAAGCACTAAAACGCGCTTAAAGTTCAACTTTTTAGCAAGTTGATAGGATGCAAACGTTTTACCAAAACGCATTTTTGCATTCCATAAAAATTTAGGCGCTTTTTCAGGCTCGTCCGCTTTTGCTTTATCAAAAAACTCAATCGTCTTTTGAACGGCGCGCGTTTGTTCGGGGCGCATCTTAAAGGTAAGCGTACGGTTTTCTTCGGTACTTATTCCGTCACGTACGTAATTAATTGCGCTAATAACGTCTTTTATCGTGCAATTAAACCACTCGTTTTTATCAAGCCCTTGATTTAATTGTAAAAAGCCTTTGCGTTTTAACGCGGTGTGTATTTCGTGGTCAGTAAAACACGTGCCGTCAGAACGCATAGCAGATTCTTTAAGCAGTATTTTATATTCAATACCGCTTGTATGTAATTGCTCTTTAACGCGTGTTTCAACGTCACGGTCGGTATAGCCAACCTTTATATAACCTTTATGCGAATTTACCCCAACAAGCTCGTAAGCGTAAATTGTAGGAGTAACCGAAGGTCTTTGGATAAAAAATTCTTGTTCCATAATTATTTCTCTTCTTTAAGTACAAGTTCCCAATTGCGCACGCCTTTTGTAGTGTCTAATTTATATTTTTGAGAGCAAATATTACAAGAAATATAAACATCGTGTTCGCGAAATCCAGGAATATTATCGTGCTCTTCAACAATTATACCTTTTCCGCAAGGACATTCATATTCATAACGTTCTATATTACCACTTCCTGCGCCGTAGCCTTGATGATCGTCTTGACTTTCATAAACTATTTTAGTTCTCATAACTTTCTCCTTATTCCATCGGCTTTATCATAGATTCAATAAAGTCAATTTCTTCTTGTGTTAAATCATATTTTGCGTATAATTCTTCATCCGTCCACGGTTTTGAAAAATCTTGTAAAGGAACGAATTGATAAACGGCTTTTGTGGTATGTTGTGTATTTTTCTTTAACCCTAACATAAAGTGGAAGAACTTTGTTTTTATATAAGAAATTGCATTTGTAGCTTCTTCTTCGTTTTTATATGGGCCATTCATTATATATGTTTCGGTACAGGCGCTTTTAGGTGTCCCAAGAATCGGTTTTAACTCATCGGTTTCCATATTACCACTACCAACAGCCTCGGGGATATATACTTTCCAACAGTCCAAATACTCACGTCCCGATTCAAAGGATTTTCTATGCATATATCCTTTTGAATGATTAGCATATAAAAGGATTAAGTCTTTATGATATTTTATAATGGATTCATCTTTTATATCAAAATCTGTAAAATACGTTCTATATCCAAATGTTTTTGCGGAAAATACTGTGTCTGAAAAAGATTTTTCTTTCACGTTTAAAACTTTTCTTAAAATGCTAATGGCTTCATTGTATCTAATAAATGTATCACAATTATTTTCAAGTAATGGACGCTCCATTATTGAAGTTATTTCATTTCCTTTGTGCGTATGTATTTCACAATTACCCTTATTATCTCTATCCCAAAGAAAATAACATACACCACCTTTTATTTCAACACCACTAAAACAATCCGTAGCATCTGTAAAATCATGAATAATTCTTAAATGGTCGTCAGTGAGCATTTCGCTTCTAAAACTGTCCAATCCTTTGCCTCCCGCATACCAACGAGCAGGGATAATCATAGAAAGATAACGTGGTTTTAACTTTTTTGCCTGTTCTACAAACTTGTTGTAAATTGGCATCGCGCTCGCTTGTGCTCCACCATCAGAAAGTTGGTATGGCGGATTTCCTATAATAACGTCAAATTTCATATTAAATAACTTCTCCAAATTATCGGTGTGTATAAACTCGTAAGCGTGAGTTTCTAATTCTTCGCCACGGTCATAAGTTTTATTTATTCCACAAAACCTGCAGCGTCCGTTTACCCAAGTGTGGTCTATTCGCTTAAAACGGATATTTCCTTGCGCGGTATCAAACTTGCTAACGGAAAAATCGCTATTCGGGTATTTACTGCAATAAATTCCACGGCGAGATAATAAACTTGTAAGTTCAGTTATTGCTATACCGAAAAGTTGTTTATGGAAAATGTGGTCAATACGTTCTTGCAAATCAGGGAATTGTGGCTCTAAACCTTTTATCAAGCGTTTTGCGATCTCACGAAGGAACACGCCCGTTTTACAAGCAGGGTCAAGAAATGTTGTATCGGGATTTCTGAACAATTCCTGCGGTAGCATATCAAGCATTTGATTAACGATTTCGGGTGGTGTAAACACTTCGTCGTTAGATAGGTTTGCAAGGCACGATAAAACATCGGGATTATAAACTTTATTAAATAAATTATCACTCATTTTCTTGCACTCTCCTATAGTGCGTTACGTATCGGCGTAAAAACTTGCCTTCGTCTTGTTTTTCGTCAAACATTGATTGTTGTTTTTTTGTTTGCTTTTCGTCGTTATTCATTTCAAGCAGGTGGGCAAAGGTATAATCTTGACGTTGCATTTGAAAACCTGTTATAAACGCCCACTCTGAAAACACGATTGGCTCGTCCGTTTCGTTGCCGTTTTCGTCAACTTTGTTTAAGGTAAGCGCGTTACCGCAAACGATATTTTTAGTTAAAATAAACTTAACAGCTTCGCGCGTTTGGTCGTTACAATCTTTTTTACAAACGGTTTTATATTCTTTATCCCAAATTTTGAAAAGCCTATCACGGCAAGCAAGCACGTTGTCTTGCATAATATCCACACCGTAAACGCTACTTATTGCAAGCACGGCGTTTTTTTCGTAATCAAGCGTAGATTTTTTATATTTGCGCTTAACCACTTCAAGTTTACGGGTAAGAATTTCCGCTAAAAAGTTGCCGTCGCCACACGCAGGCTCTAAAAACCTACTGTCTATGCGCTCCGTTTCATCTTTAACAAGATCGCACATAGCCTTAACTTCGCGCTCGGCGGTAAACACTTCACCGCGTTCTCTAACGCGCTCTTTTGATTTTGTTTGGCTTTTTACCATAATCAACTCACCCTTTTAGAATCGTAAATACGTTTTAATTATATCGCAAATGCGTTATTTTGTCAATGTGATTGCGTAGTATATTTAACGCAAATGCGTAGTATAATAAAATAAAAGGAAAACTTTTATGGATATTATCGCAAAGATTGAAAAATTAAAGAGTGAACGTGGTTGGACGGATTATGAACTTGCGCAGCAAGCTATGGTTACGCAGTCAACAATCGCTTCTATGAAAGCAAGAAATTCGCCACCAAAATTAGACACGTTGCAAGCGATTTGCAACGCATTTGGAATAACGCTTGCACAGTTCTTTTTAGAAGATGAGCAAATAGAGGTTTTAAGCGAACAAGAAAAAAGCCTTTTAGAGAGTTTTAGAAAACTACCCCCTAAAAAGCAAAAAGCGTTAATTGATTTATTGTAAAAGAAAAAGCAGTTCAAAATTTTGAACTGCTTTTTGATTTTGTTGTTTAGCTGTAATCTTTTATTAAAACTTAAAACTGTTTAATAATCATTTTGACTGCTTGCTTTTCTTCTTAAAAAGGGATTGCTTAATCTTTTCTCTCATATTTTTTGTGCCGTTTAATATTTTTGAATGTTGATTCTCTAATGCATTTAAATTTGTACATTTATCTATAGCATTAATAAAAAGTTGATATCCATACACTGATTCATTTTTTAGTTGAGTCATATCAGCAATCCACTTTGACAAAAATTTAGCACTATTGGCATATTTCTCTTTGAATTCCTCACTTAAAATATTAGGCACTTTTGATGGATTTAACTGATTAAATAAATATTTGTACATTTTTTGAGCATTTTTCATTAGCTCATCCGCTCTAAACTGACCATATTCATATATTAAGATTTTGTCCATAAAATTTGTTATTTTGTTTACTAAATTTCGATGTTTTGTAACAATTTCTATTCTTTTTCTTGGGTCTTCGTGTTCTGTATTATAAACAAGAAACAACACATAGTCTGTATAAATCTCTAAATCACCAATTAACGAAAAATCCTCTAAAAACAGTCTTTCTTCCACTCGTATGGAATTAATTATTTCGTTCTTTTTGGTTATAAACTCATAATGTTTATTTTGGTTTGCACTTATAATACCTATAAATATTGTGGCTATTGTGCTTCCCCAGATTCCACATATTCCAATAATGCTAGTTCTTAAATCTATATCTGGAATTAGAAGAAAAATCCAAGTAATAGCAAATAACACGATAATTATTGCCCAAAACCACCACTTTAGATAAAAATGTTTTTCTGATGGTGAGTTATTCTTGCCTTTTTTCATAAGTAAAAACATCTCCTAAATCTTAAAGTATCTTTGATTTCTGCTGTTTGGTTTGTCTGGTTCAGTCATACCGATTAGACCTGCTTCTAATGCAGGGTTTATATAGTTTTTGCGGAAAGTATCTCTTGATTTTAAACCAACTTTTTCCATAAGTTCGGTGAGCGACATTGGATAACTTTCTATAACTGCCATAAGCGCTGTTATTTGATTATTGATGTAATTATAATGGTTTCGCGTATCTTTAATAATATCGTTTAGCGCAGACTTGATAACGCCAAGCATAAACACAATAAATCTATTAGACTTTCCTTCAGACGTTGAAAGAGTTATCGCTTTATAATAATCTTCTTGATTATCTTTAATTATGCTCTCAATAGGTATCCATCTAAATATAGGCTTCCAACTTGCAAGTAATGCCGTTTGCCATAATCTTCCCATTCTTCCATTCCCATCACGGAAAGGGTGAATAAATTCAAACTCATAATGGAACACACTTGACTTTAGAAGCATTTGAGTTTTACTAGTGTTTACCCAATCAAAAAGTTGGTTTATTAAGCCGTTCACCATACTTGAAGGTGGTGCAACGTGTATTACTTCGCCATCTTGATTGATTACGCCAACGGGGGAAGTTCTAATTTGTCCTGCTTCTTCTACAAGTCCTTTCATCATTACTCCATGAGCGTTTGTTAAATCAGCAATAGAAAACGGATTAATTTCTTCTAAAGTTTTATATACTTCAAAAGCATTTTTAACAGCAATTATATCATCTTCTGGACCTAAAACACGCCTACCGTCAATAACGTCAGTAACTTGCTTCAATGTTAGAGTATTATTCTCAATAGCAAGCGAAGAATGTATTGATTTTATTCTACTAACACGCCTAAGCCTTGGCAATTTTTCAAGGTCTTTAACGTTTTTTAATTCGCCTAAAAGTTCCATTATTTCAGACGTTAATTCAAGCATCTCTTCGGTTATGTCATACGGTGGAATATATTTATCCATATTTACCTCCAAAATCAGTTATTTATATTTTAACACGATACTAATTGAAAGTCAACAACTTACACGATAACTTACATGAAAACTTATATGTTTTATATTATTAATTTAATTTGACACTACTGTTTCAAATCCCCCTCAGCAACAAAAAAGGATGCGCACGGCATCCTTTTTTTATGGCGGAGAGAGGGGGTGTTCTGCCCCTTGTTAAGGGGAAGGCAAACTTTAGTTTGCGAGGGGTTTGCGCCCTGCTAAGGGTAGCCCGAAGGGCAAATCTACTGAACGAAGCCACGCAAAAAGCACCCTATATCAAGGGTGCTTTAGCGTGGCGGAGAGAGGGGGATTTGAACCCCCGATACGCTTATGACGTATACACGATTTCCAATCGTGCTCATTCGACCACTCTGACATCTCTCCATAAACTATTAAATTTACAATGGCTATTTTATCACGATTAGTTAAAAAAAGCAACCGTTTTTTATCGCCATAAATACCCTATATATTAATTTTTGCTATGTACCGTCAACTTGTCAATATCGTTATACTACAAACCTAAAAAGTCAAAATTTTTTAACTAACGTTAAATTGTTTATGGTATAATAAAATTAATAAATTTATGGGAGAAATTTTTATGGATTTTAATCTTAACGGCATCATTTTTAACGCCCAAACTAAAAACGATATTAAAAACCAATCGCTAAAATGTATAAAAAGCGGAGAAATAAGCGAATACCTATTAAGTATCGACTTTGGTAAAAAAATCTCCCCTTCTACCTATATTTTAACGTGGTGTGAAAATGCTAACGACGCTTATGCGTTATGGTCGCCTAATTGTGGACAAAACACCAATATTCCACCCGAATGGGCTCCACACGTTCAACAAAGTAAAACGGCGTCTGGAATGCCTTTAATTTCGGTATACTCTAAATCTAACGTTAACAAAACTACCGTTTATCTTTCAGATACCGCAAACGCTTGCGCTATTTCGGTTGGCGTTGTTGAATACGGCGCTAAACTTAAGTTTTCCGTTACGTTATTTAGCGACATTATGCCCGAAATATCAACCTATAGCGTTGTTTTAGTAATAGATAATACAAAAAAATCATTTTCTAAAACAATAAAAAACGCGCGCGCATGGTGGACTAAAAATGGTCATAACTGCGCCGTTGTACCAAGTGTGGCAAAATATCCGCTATACTCGTTTTGGTACAGTTATCACCAGCAAACTTACGCTAATGATATTATTTTAGAGTGTAAAAAAGCCAAAGAGTTTGGTTTTAAAAGCGTTATTATTGACGACGGTTGGCAAACTGACGATAATAAGGGCGGTTACGCTTACTGTGGCGATTGGGAAGTTGCAAAAAGCAAAATTCCCGATATGAAAAATTTAGTAGACCAAATTCACGATATGGGCTTAAAATTTATACTATGGTTTTCCGTTCCATTCGTTGGGTATAAAAGTAAAATTTACGAGCGTTTTAATGGTAAATATTTAAAGCATATTGATAGACTTCAAACAAGTGTTTTAGACCCGCGCTTTAAAGAAGTTAGAGAATATTTAACAAGCGTATACGTTGATGCGGTAAAAACTTACGGTTACGACGGTCTTAAACTTGATTTTATCGATAAATTTACTTTGTCTTCTGAAAGCAGTAAAAATTACGCGCAAATGGACTGCATTTCCGTTGAAGAAGGCGTTGACAAACTTTTAAACGAAATCACTCTTAACCTTAAAAAAATTAACCCCAATATTATAATAGAGTTTAGACAAAGTTACGTTGGACCTATGATTAGCAAGTACGGTAATATTTTTAGAGTTGGCGACTGCCCGGACGATGCTATCTCAAATAAAATAGGTACGCTTAATCTTCGCTTAACGTCAGGCTCTACGGCTGTTCATAGCGATATGATTATTTGGAACGTTAACGATAGCAACGAAAACGTTTTACATCAATTATTGGGCGTAACGTTTTCAGTTCCACAAATTTCGGTTAAACTTGATAGTCTAACCCCATCACATAAAGCCATTTTGAAAAATTATCTTGATTTTTGGATTTGTCACCGTGACGTTTTAACTGACGGAGATATTGAAGTTTACGGCGTAGAAAGTGGCTACACTATGGCGTCAAGCACTTTAAACAACGAAAACGTAACCGTTATATATAACAATCAAATAATGCAAATTGATAGCAACGTTAATTATAGCGTGTTTAACGCAAGTGGTGATAACTATTTATATTTTGAATTAAACAATACCGCCAACTATACCGTTTACGATTATTTTGGCAACGTTTATTTAAGCGGAACGATAAATAATGGAATTAATAAAATAAACGTTAAAAACGGTTATATGATTAAAATAAACTAACTTATAGGGCGGTTAATCGGCATTTTTAATATGTGTATACTTACTTAATATTAAGGAGAAAATATGATAATTCATCCCATTAAGCCATTATATAATAAAAATTCTAAAACGTTAATACTAGGCAGTTTTCCGTCGGTTAAATCGCGTGAAGAAAACTTTTTTTACGGGCATAAACAAAACCGTTTTTGGAAGGTAATTTCTAGCGTATTTAACACCCCGTTACCAACCACTATTGAAGAAAAACGCAATCTAATTTTATCAAACAATTTAGCCTTGTGGGACGTTATTAAAAGTTGCGAAATTGTAGGTAGCGCCGACTCTACTATAACTAACGTTACCCCTAACGACTTAACCGTAATACTAACTAACAGTAACGTAACGCGTATTTTTGTAAACGGCAAAACGGCGTATAAATATTACGTTAAGTATATTGAAAAATCTATCAACATAAAAGCAACGGTGTTGCCGTCTACTAGCCCTGCAAACGCTACCTACAAGTTAGAAAAATTAATAACCGAGTGGAGCGCAAAAATAAAAGGTTAAAATACGGCTACTAAAAATAAGGTAACGGCTTGAAATAACCACTTTTAAATGTTAAAATTTTTAATAAAAGGAGAGTTTATGCGTAAAGACAAAATTATAAAAAAACTACCAAACCCTTTTATTTTTAATAATGGTAAAACAGTAAACAGTATAGCCGACTGGGATGAGCGCCGTAACGAAATTTTACAAGACGTAATTAACCTTGAATACGGTGGTATGCCCCCTAAACCTAGCAAGGTTATTCTAGAAGAATTAACTCAAAGTGTAAAAGGTATTGCAGTAACCTATAGAGTTCATAACGTCATAGACGATAACGATTTTACTTTTTGCTTTACCGCTTATAGACCAGCGCGTGACGGTAAATGCCCTGTAATTATAACAGGCGACGCTATGTACACTAAAAATTGCAATGATAAAGTTATTGAAGAAGCAAATAAACGCGGTTTTGTGGTTATAAAGTTTAATCGTTGTGAATTTGCTCCCGACCTATATAATAGCGATAGAGTTTCAGGAATATACCCACTTTACAAAGACCTTAAATTTTCGGCAATTTCAGCGTGGGCTTGGGGATATCATCGTGTTATTGACGCTATTTATAACCTTGATTATATTGACATAGATAATATTGCCGTAACAGGTCACTCACGCGGTGGAAAAACAGTACTTTTAGCGGGCGCGACTGACGAGCGTATTAAATACGTCAACCCCAATAACAGCGGAGCGCACGGTTGCGGTTGTTACCGTTTTATTCAAATTGAAAACGATAGTATCGACGACACTAAACGTAGCGAAACGCTTGAAGATTTATTTAAGGCAGTCCCATACTGGATGGGGCAAGATATGCGCGTATATGTAAATAATGAAAAAAACATACCACACGATATGCACTTTGTTAAAGCGTTAGTTGCTCCAAGAATACTTCTTGAAACAAACGGATACGCCGATATTTGGGCAAACCCGCGTGGCTCGTACTTAACGCACCTTGCTGCAAAAGAAGTATGGAAAATTTTTAATAAAGAAGAAAACTGCCTTACCCACTATCGCGAAGGCGGACATAATCACGGATTTGACGATTTTTGCGTGCTTTTCGATTTAATGGAAAATGTCATAAATGGTAAAAAAGTCACCTATCCTGCTCCTTATAACGATATGGAAGTCATACACGATTACACTTATAATAATTAAAAGTTTATACCATTGTGTTAAAAACGTGAAAACTGCTTGACATCTTTTAAATATTCATTTAAAATGGTTGTAATTGAAATACTTCTTGCGGGGAGTAGTCGCCTTTTATAAAGGAATTAAACCAATAGCACCGAACTTTTTGTTCGTGGTTTAATTTTAAATGACAAGACCGCCTCTATTCACTACGAATAGAGGCGTTTTTTATAAAACTTTAGGAGGATTTATGGAATTTGACTTTCTTTTAGAAGCCTTATCTGTCGTACAACCTCAACACGTTGTAATGTGGATAATCGGCGGATTGCTTATTTTTATAGCAATCAAATATAAAATTGAGCCTGCGCTTTTATTACCAATGGGCTTTGGCGCAATTTTAGTAAACATTCCGCTCACAAACGTTTTAACGGAAGGCGAAACGGTGGGAATTATACAATGGTTATTTGAAGAATTTATTGAAGTTAGTGAAGCAATGCCTATCTTATTATTTATAGGTATTGGCGCTATGATTGACTTTGGTCCACTTCTTTCTAACCCAAAACTTTTCTTAATTGGTGGCGCTGCTCAATTTGGTATTTTCGCTACGATTTTACTTGCATCGCTTTTCTTCCCTATCGAAGACGCGGCTTCTATTGGTATTATCGGCGCGGCGGACGGTCCTACGTCAATTCTCGTTGCTAACACTTTAAAAAGTCAATTTATGGGACCAATAATGGTAGTAGCGTACTCGTATATGGCGCTCGTTCCTATTATTCAACCACCTGTTGTGCGTCTGATTACAACTAAAAAAGAACGTATGATTAGAATGCCATACAAACCACAATCAGTAACAAGACTTACTAAAATTTTATTCCCAATAGTAGTAACGATGGTTGCAGGTCTTATTGCTCCTAAATCACTCGCTCTTGTAGGATTTTTAATGTTTGGTAACCTTATTCGTGAATGTGGCGTATTAGGAACTATGAGTGATACCGCTCAAAACAACCTTGCAAACGTAATTACTCTTTTACTTGGTATTACTATTGCATGCTCAATGCAAGCGAATGCGTTTATTAGATGGGAAACTCTTCTTATAATGGGACTTGGTATTTTTGCTTTCGTATTCGATACAGTTGCAGGCGTTCTTTTCTGTAAATTATTAAACGTATTTAGCAAAAACAAAATTAACCCAATGCTTGGCGCGGCTGGTATTTCAGCATTCCCAATGGCTGCTCGTACAGTTCAAACTATGGGACTTAAAGAAGATAACCAAAACCACCTTTTAATGCACGCTATTGGCGCGAACGTATCAGGTCAAATTGCTTCGGCAATCGTTGGCGGACTTATTTTAAGTCTTTTATAAGGAGGTAGAGTATGTTTAACTTACTTATATCAATAGTAGAAAACGTTGGTGAAAACGTAAAACAATCACTTAACATAATGTGGCAAGGCGTTCTTGCGGTATTTATAGTTATAGGCATTATAATTGCAATAACTTACGTTCTTAACAAGGTTACTCAACCTAAAAAGAAAGATGACGAATTTAGCGACAAAACCGCTAATGAAGACTAATAATTAAAAATAACCCCACCTGCTTGAAAGCAGGTGGGGTTTTTATTTTTTATCGTAATATCGAAACGGGCTACTTGCTCTACTTTCGAAACATCTCCCGCGGTGTCATGTTGAGAGTTTCCACTTGCTCTACTTACGAAACATCTCTTTTTAGATTCTTCGTAGGTCGGTCAAAGTTAGCAAGGCTCAGAATGACGGGGTGGTGTCAGGTAGGCGCGTTTTAACACGACTTGAAATAAATTACTTATTTATATCAGCATTTCCAACTGAACTGTTGTTATCAGTTTTATTAGTGCTTTCAATTTCAACAGTATCACTATTATTAGTTATTGTTTCAAAATCCTTTAAAGCAAACTCATTCTCATTATCTTCGTTTGTTAAAAGCATTGTGGTATCTATCGAAACATCTAATTCGTTTGATAAACATTTTTTAATAACTTCTTCCAAAATGTTATTAGCTTTCTTAATAATCTTTAATGCGTTTGTGTATGACAAATACGATATATTATGTGCGTGCATTATATCGTTGCGGTGTTCTCTTATTTCTAAAAAATGATTTGAAATAAAATTATTACAATCCTTAAAAAGCGCATTCCATATAGTATCTTCTTCAAGTTTTCTAATTTCTTCTATTAGTTCATTTTTAGAACGTAATTTATTATTTATATACCTTTTAATACTATCATTGAAGTTTTTTGAAATAAAAACATTTTCATATATTTTTCCAAAATCAAACGTTTCTAACTGTTTTGCAATATCAAAAGCAGATGAATTGTTTTCCCTTGTTGATACAAGATATAAAACTTTTCTTAACAATCTCTCAAACTTATTATATAAAGGATATAATTCTTTATTAAAATACTCACTAGATTCATCAACCAACAAAAACATATCATTTCCAATTGAACATTCACTTATCTTTGCTTTTGTATCTGATAAAATTTTCGCGCTATCTTTACTTTCGCTTGCCATTTCAAAACTCAAGATGCATAATTCATTCGTTTTATCTTCTTTAAAAGTAATCTTTTCATTAAAATCCAATGAATCAATTATATCTTTATAATTTTCATTTTTACATAAATATTCTAATTTCATATATATTTCCTTTGTTTATCATTTATATAAAAATCAAGTAAACCGTGGCGATGTTTACCGCCACGGTCTTTTTATTTTGTATATATTACGTTACCATCCCTCACCGTCATTAACACTTTAAACGTGTTTTTATCAAGAACGGCAAAGTCAGCGTGTTTACCAACTTTTATAGAGCCTTTTTTATCAAATATACCAAGGTTTTTTGCTGGGTTTGCGGTTGCAAAGTCGATAGCGTCGGTAAAAGGAACGCCTACTTTTTCAACTACGTTTTTAATAGCGTCGTTCATTTTAAGTACGCTACCTGCTAAAGTTCCGTCAACAAGACGGGCTTCGCCGTTTTTAACTATAACGAGTTGACCGCCAAGTTCACTTTCGCCGTCAGGCATATGTTTAGCGCGCATAGCATCGGTAATAAGCGTAACTTTATCGTGCGGTTTGTTTTTAACAACAAGTTTAATAGCAGGAACACTAACGTGAATGGTATCGCAAATAATTTCACAGTTAAGTTTGTCGTTTAAAAGCGCTGTTCCAACAACGCCTGCGTCACGGTGGTGAAGTCCCGTTTGCGCGTTATAAGTATGAGTTACGCTACTCATACCAAAATCAACGGACGCGTTTGCCTCGTTAAATTTTGCGCTAGTATGACCTATTGACGCTACAATTTTGTTTTGAACGCAATATTTAGCAAGGTCTTCAGCGCCTTCAACTTCAGGAGCAAACGATACGATTTTAATATGATTGCCCGATGCTTCAACGTATTTTTCAAACGTTTTTACGCAAGGTTTTTCAACGTATTGCGGTGGCTGAGCGCCAACGTGTTTAGGCGATATAAACGGACCTTCGAGGTGAGCGCCTAAAATTTCCGCCCCGTCAATTTTGTTTAATTTTATGTAATCGTCAACCGCTTTTAAAGCCTTAGTAATATTTTCGGGGCTTTGCGTCATTGTAGTTGCTAAAAAAGTAGTAGTACCTTCTGACGGAATAGCAGTTGCTATTTTATAAAGCGCGTCGATAGTGCCGTCCATAGCGTCAGCGCCAGAAGCACCGTGAATATGCTCGTCAATAAAGCCTGGAACGATAACGGCGTTATCGTCAAACTTGCCTAATTCTTCAACGTCAAGGTTATTACCTATTGCCGTTATAACGCCGTTTTCAAAAGCGATATCAGTTTTAATAATGCCTTTATTTTCAACGTATACGTTAACGTTTTTAAAACCTTTCATAATTATTCTCCTTTTTTGCCGTTTTGATTTTTAAGTATAAAATTGTATGCAAGTTGCTGTTTATCAGCATCTTTTTCGGTTACTTCTTTAAGCGCTTGTTGATATCTTGCAATAGTTTTTTTGACCGTAAACTTAAACACGAAAAACCATAGTAGCGCAAATATAAACATTGCTACCGTAAACGCTATATAAACGTAAAATGCGGTGTCATAATTACCGTCGCCAACAAGGTAGGTTATAACTATCATTATCGCCATTAAAAGCGCAATAATTAACACAAACCACGCCGAAAAGTTCATAACTTTAACTCTATCGCGTAGTTTAGGAATACGACTTGAATAATAACTTCTTTCGCCAAGTTTGCGTATTCCTTCCATTTCTTTATTGCTTACTTTTTTTACGGACTGTTTATTAAATTCATCTCTTATCATTTGTAAGTATCCTTTTTATAAATTGACCTGTATAACTTGTTGAAATTTCCATAACTTCTTCAGGAGTTCCCTTAGCAATAACCATACCGCCACCTTCACCGCCCTCGTAACCTAAGTCAACGATATAATCGGCAACCTTAATAACGTCAAGGTTATGCTCTATTATTATAACGGTATTTCCGCTTTCGCGCAAGCGATAGAAGATATTTATTAATTTATTTACGTCGTAAGAATGAAGCCCTGTGGTCGGCTCGTCTAAAATATATAACGTTCTACCCGTCGCGCGCTTAGAAAGTTCCGTTGCAAGTTTAACTCTTTGCGCTTCGCCACCGGATAGCGTCGTTGCCGGTTGACCAAGTTTTATATACCCTAATCCTACGTCTTGAAGCGTTTTAATTTTATTGTAAATTCTTGGTATCGGCTCAAAAAATTCAGTAGCTTCGTCCACCGTCATTTCTAAAACGTCTGAAATATCTTTGCCCTTATATTTTACAGCAAGCGTTTCGCGATTATACCGCTTACCTTTACAAACTTCGCAAGGAACGTAAACGTCTGGTAAAAAGTGCATTGCAATAGTAATAATACCGTCGCCTGAACAATGCTCGCACCTACCGCCCGCCACGTTAAAACTAAACCTTCCGGCGTTATAGCCACGCTCTTTAGCGTCCATAGTAGAAGCGAACAACTCACGAATGTAAGTAAACACACCAGTATACGTTGCAGGGTTACTTCTTGGCGTTCTACCTATTGGAGATTGGTCTATTGCAATTACGTTGTCGTAATATTCAAGACCTTCAACTATATCGTGATTACCTTGACGTATTTTAGCGCCGTTTAACGTCGCCGCTGCGGCTGGATATAAAATTTCGTTAATAAGCGAACTCTTACCGCTACCCGACACGCCCGTTACTGCCGTTATAAGCCCAACGGGGAATGATACGTCTATATTTTTAAGGTTGTTTTGTCTAGCCCCTTTTACCGTTAAAAATCTACCGTCCGCCTTTACTCTAACGGGCGGAATTTCAATTTTTAGCCTACCTGCAAGATAATCGCCCGTAAGTGAGTCTTTACAATTCATTACGTCTTGTAAAGTGCCGGCAACCACAACTTCGCCACCGTGAACGCCAGCCTTAGGACCAATATCTACGATAAAGTCCGCCGAGCGCATAGTATCTTCGTCGTGCTCTACAACTATTACAGTATTACCTAAATCGCGCAACTTTTTCAAGGAATTAATTAACTTTTCATTGTCGCGTTGGTGAAGACCAATACTTGGCTCGTCTAAAATATACAATACTCCCGTAAGACCGCTACCTATTTGGGTTGCAAGTCTAATACGTTGCGCTTCGCCACCAGAGAGTGAACCCGCGTTTCTTGATAGCGTTAAATAACCAAGCCCTACTTCTTTTAAAAAGTCAAGCCTTGCCTTAATTTCTTTCACAATGCTTTTTGCGATAATACTTTGAGTTGTTGTAAGCGTTAAACCGTCTATAAACTCGTAAACGTCAACGACGCTCATATCCGAAAGTTCGGCAATGTTTTTACCGCCTACCGTTACCGCTAACGCTTCTTTTTTAAGCCTTTTACCCTCGCACGTTTTACATGGCTGAGTATACATATACTTTTCTATTTCGCTCTTTGTGTAATCGGACGTCGTTTCACGGTATCTGCGCTCTAAGTTAGGAATAACACCTTCAAAACTTCCGTCGTAACTACCGCTGAAAGTTCTCGTATTATACTCCATTTTAATTTTTTCGCCGTTATTACCATAAAGAAGAATGTTCAATATATTTTTTGGTAAGTCTTTGATAGGCGTATCCATTGAAAAACCGTAATGTTTAGACAAAGCATTAAAATACATTTGCGTCATTCTTCCCGTGTCTAAATTCCAGCCCGTAATACAAAGCGCGCCTTCGTTTAAACTACGGTTAGGATTGCCTATTACAAGACTTTCGTCAACCGCCGACTTAAAACCTAAACCTTTACAGTCTGGGCACGCGCCAAACGGATTGTTAAACGAGAATAATCTCGGCTCTATTTCGGGTACGGAAATACCGCATTCAGGACAAGCGTATTTAGTAGAATACAAATCTTCTTTGCCGTCGCATTCAATAACGACTAGCCCGTCCGCTAATTTTACCGCCGTTTCAATACCGTCGGTCAAACGTTTTTGAATACCGTCTTTAATAATAAGTCTATCAATTACGACTGATACGTTGTGTTTGACGTTTTTATCAAGAGAGATTTTTTCGCTAAGGTCGTAAACTTGACCGTCAACGCTAACTCTAGCGTAACCGCTCTTTTTAAACCCGTCGAACATCTTTTCAAACTCGCCTTTTCTACCGCGAACTACCGGAGCGTTTAGTAAAATGCGCGAGCCTTGTGGCATAGCCATAACTTTATCGGTAATTTCGTCAACTGTTTGACGGCGAATTTCTTTGCCACAATTTGGGCAATGCGGAATACCTATTTTAGCGTATAAAAGTCTTAAATAGTCGTGAATTTCAGTTACAGTACCAACGGTTGAACGCGGGTTGTTAGACGTCGTTTTTTGGTCGATTGAAATTGCCGGAGATAATCCTTCTATACTGTCAACGTCGGGCTTTTCCATTTGACCTAAAAATTGGCGAGCGTAACTTGATAAACTTTCCATATACTTTCTTTGCCCTTCGGCAAAAATAGTATCGAAAGCAAGCGTTGATTTACCGCTACCTGAAAGTCCCGTCAAAACGACAAGTTTTTCACGGGGAATTTTAACGGTTATATTTTTTAAATTGTTTTGTTTTGCGCCTTTAATAATAATTTCGTTTTGCATTTTTATCTAATTATATTTCAATTTTTACAGTATTAATAGAATACGGTTTAACGTTAATATTTACTCCATTAACATCAAAATCAAGTATTTCAAGGATATTTTCAACCCCGTCGCATAAATACGCTTGTTTAACGCCGTTAATATTTATATTAGCAAGTGTATCGTTACCGTCGGTTTCAACAACGCGTAATATGTAACCACCGTCAACAGCCTTAAACGAAGTAAGCATAGCGCCTTTAACGTCGACTAAACTTGCCGTTAAAGGTAAAGTTCCCTTACCTGCTTTAACGCTAATATAACTAATAGGCGTGCGTTGGCGTTCTGCTTGCTTTAATAATTCTAAGTTGCTAGTATATTTAACGGTAGATATTTTAATATTTATTTCGTGAGTAATATTTTCTGGGCATTGTTCAGGAGCATAAGAGTTTCTAATAAGCGAAACTTTCATGCCTTCGTTTGAGCCCTTAAATCCATTTTTACCTTCGCTTTGTAACATTAAACCGTTGCCGTTTGCGTCTAAACCACAAATAAACGATAAACTTGGCTCGTCAAACCTATCTTCACTAACTCTTTCAATTACCCCATAAGGAATATCGTATAAATATTTGTCAAACGGAACGTTTAATTTATATTCTAACGACTTAACAAAGTTTAAATCTCTATCTTGTTCGTGGAAGAAAATTTTACTATCTAAATTAATAACCCCCGCTTGTAACGATACGCGCATAGTCATTTTACTTGACTCGCCGAATTTAACTGAATATTCAATAGTTTTAATAACATTGCCGTTTTTATAAATTTTGTTACGGAATCGGTCTTCAGTAATTGCAAAATCTACTATCGGTTCTTCCTTAACTGGACTGCCTTGTACCCACGACGTCATACCACTTGCAACACCTTCGTGAATTAAATTATAAAAACCTAATTGACTATCACTTTCGTATGTTTTACCACTAATTTTATCGGTAATTTTTTTAATGCAACCATTTTTATCGTTAATTTCAACACATAAATATTCATCTTCTAAAACGTATTTTGGATTATACTCGGTTATAGGCTCATTCCACAATTTATTTATAATAAGTTTTTTATTCTCATCACTAATCACTATAAGTTTATAGCCCATACTTGGCATTTTAACCTTAACGTAAAGGTAATTATAGTAGTGTAAAAACTCCTTATTTTTAGTAGTGTCTACTTCAAAATCAACGTCATTACCATCGCCGTCAGTTACCTTTAAGAAGTCAAATTCGCCGTCATAGTCGTAAATTCTAATTTTAACAATAAATTCACCTTCGGTAGACGGATTGTAAAGAAGATACAATCTTCTATTGCCTACTTCAGTTTCGCCATAAATAATTTGACTAGAAATTTGACCTCCCTGTCCAGCAAGCGCACCGTAACCAGTACCTATTTCAAGTTCGTTTTTGCTTATAAATTTTACAGTGTTTAAATTGTCGGCAATAGTTTTTAAAGCGTAAGATTTGTTAACTGCACATTGAGCCTTTAATTCTTGCGATTTACCCATAGAATATTCTCTCGTATCAATTACGCCACTACCTGGCAAAATATCGTGAAAATGATTAAATAATTGATTACGCCAAGGCGTTGTTAACGCTTTTTCATCTACTTTTTTATTAGCGTAAACTTGCGCTAAAGCCATAGCCTTTTCAGTTTCTATTAAAATTCTTCCGTCTTCTGCGTTGGCTTTTTTAATGCGCGATTGCGAAGTGTAGCAACCCGTAAACACCTTATTTAATTCGCCTTTAAAGGTAGGAATATTTAAGTTTTCACTATCGATATAATTAAACCAAGTTTGATAGTTAGAAAAAGTTAGTTTAGGCATAATAGGCCACGATTGCATATCGATTATATAGTTTAAATCGCGTCTTGTAGGTCCGCCACCGTGATCACCTACGCCGTACACTTTAAGGTATTTATTTATACCCCATTTTTTCATACGAGATACGTATCCTAAAAACGACTCTTTTCTAATAATATCCATGTACCATTCTTCTTCGCAAAAATTGATAACGCTTGCGCCTGACGGTGCTACCCAGCGATATATATCGTTAGGCTTGCTACCACGACAATGATACATATATTTAACACCGCCTTTACTTAGAATTTCAGGCATATTTTGGTTATGTCCAAAAGTGTCTGGTTCGTATGCGATATTTAAACTATCAGCGTTAATATTTAAAAGTTTAGAAAGATAGTTTTTAGTTTCTAAAATATGACGTGATAAATCTTCGCCAGACGCCATATTTTTATCACCTTCAACCCATTGAGAAGCAGTAACTTCCCATCTGCCTTCTTTTATTCTTTGCTTAATTTTTTCAAGCATTTCTTTGTCATATTTTTCAACGATTTCATAAACGGATGCTTGCGATTGAGAAAATTTAAACTGAGGATATTCATCCATTAAACGAAGCATTGTTTCAAACGTAGATAACGTTATTGCTACCGTTTCGTCGTACGCCCACATCCAGTTCATATCGATATGCGCGTGCGCTACCAATAAAAGTTCATACTTTTTACAATCACTTACCATTACTTCAAGTTCTTTTTCGAAATTGTTTAAAGCAATAGACGTAACTGCGCCGTCTTTAATATAACTTTCATAAACGTTATCAACCGCTTTTTTGATAATCGCGTCATACTTATTACCGTTAACGTTACTAACTTCAACGGCATAGTTTATTTCAGCGTATAGGCGGTTGCAATTATAATTATCTATTTTGTCTAACTTTGCTATAAAATCGTAGTTGATCATATTTATTCTCCTTGTGCTATCTTGCAAGCATTTTCTTTTTAAGTTTTGATATAGTATCGCGTATTTCAATACACTTTTCAAAGTCAAGATTGTTAGATGCTATTTTCATAAGTGCTTTAAGTTTTTCAATTTCTTCAGGAATATCTTTAACGCTTATATCCTTAGTTTTGTCAATCTTCTTAGTGATTTCAAGGGTATTTTTAACGTCTTTAATTATCGTTTTAGGCACAATCCCGTTTTCGTCGTTATACTTTTGTTGAATACTTCTACGGCGTTCAGTTTCATCAATAGCGCGTTTCATACTGCCCGTTATAACGTCGGCGTACATAATAACTCTACCCTCGCTATTTCTTGCCGTACGGCCTATCGTTTGAATAAGCGCCGTATCGCTTCTTAAAAACCCTTCTTTATCAGCGTCAAGTATGGCAACTAGTTTAACTTCGGGCATATCTAAACCTTCTCTAAGTAAGTTTATACCTACTAAAACGTCGACGTCGCCACGGCGAAGTTCTTGAATGATATCTATACGCTCAAGCGTGTCAATATCGCTATGCATATATCTCGTTTTAATTTTGCGCTCTTTAAGGTACGCCGTTAAACTCTCCGCCGTCTTTTTAGTTAAGGTGGTAACTAAAATGCGTCCACCGTCACTAATTACTTTTTTAATCTCGCTTTCTAAATCGTCAATTTGACCTTTTATTGCCCTAACTTCAACGGTAGGATCTAAAAGCCCGGTAGGACGTATAATTTGCTCGGCAAAATTATCGGCAAGTTTAGTTTCGTACTCGGCAGGAGTTGCCGATACGCAAATCATTTGACCAACTCGAGCTTCAAACTCTTCAAATTTTAACGGGCGGTTATCAAACGCCGATTTTAGTCTAAAACCATAATCAACAAGGTTAGTTTTTCGCGATTTATCGCCGTTATACATCGCCCTGAGTTGAGGGAGCGTCATATGACTTTCGTCAATAAAAAGTATAAAATCTTTAGGAAAATAATCTAGCAAGGTAAATGGTGGCTCGCCAGGGTTTCGCCCGTCAAAATACCTACTGTAATTTTCTACGCCACTACAATACCCGATTTCCGTCATCATTTCAATATCGTAAGTGGTGCGCTGACGAAGGCGTTGCGCTTCTAAAAGTTTACCAGCGCTTTCAAGAGCCTTAACTTCGTCATCCATATCTTTTGTAATAACGGCAAGCGCCTTAGCCATTTTTTCATTTTCAACGGCGTAGTGGCTTGCAGGGAAAATTACGGCGTGTTTTAACGTTGATATAATTTCGCCCGTAACGTAATCCATTTCGTAAATTTTATCAATTTCGTCGCCAAAAAACTCAACGCGAATAACCGTTTCTGTATTAGACGCTGGAAAAATATCTACTATATCGCCCCTAACTCTAAACGCGCTACGTTGAAAATCTATATCTTTGCGCTCGTAATGAACGGATACGAGTTTGCGCATAAGTTCATCGCGCTCTATTACCATTCCAGGACGGAGCGACACGGCAAGTTTATAATACTCTTCCGGAGCGCCAAGACCGTAAATGCAACTAACCGACGCCACCACTATAACGTCTTTTCTTTCACCTAACGCGCTCGTCGCGCTGTGGCGGAGTTTATCTATTTCGTCGTTAATAGACAAATCTTTTTCGATATAAGTATCCGTTGACGGAAGATAAGATTCGGGCTGATAATAATCGTAATACGAAACAAAGTATTCTACTGAGTTTTCGGGGAAAAACTCTCTAAATTCGTTGCAAAGTTGCGCGGCGAGAGTTTTGTTATGCGCTATTACTAAGGTTGGGCGCTGAACGCCTTCTATAACGTTAGCCATTGTAAAAGTTTTACCGCTACCAGTAACGCCAACTAAAACTTGCATTCTAAGTCCGTCGTTTACGCCGTCGATTAGTGATTTTATGGCTTGAGGTTGGTCACCCGTCGGCTTATACTTGCTATGAAGTTTAAATTTTTTTTCAAGTTCCATAAACTCACCTTTAATTTATTTGATAAATTAACTAATTAAGTTTAGTATATCATATTCAATAATTTTTTCCAATAGTTTAAGTAAAATTTCACTTAAAATTACTATCGACAGTCCTACCTTGTTTTGATAATTAAAACATAGCCTATGGTCGCTATTAAAACTGATACAAAAGTGGATAATAACTTTATATCAAAAAACATGTCGCGGTTACTCATTTATCACTAATTACTAAGAATTTTGTAAGTTTTGTTTGAGCGTACCCTTTCTTTATACGAAGAGCGCCAAATTGCTTTGCCTATTTTTTGTCTTTACACTATGTTCATTTATAATTTTACATATTAATTTTAAACGTGTAAACCTACTAATTCGATAGTTAATAGAGTAAATTTCAAGCTAATGTCTACAATAGGTAGAGTTTTTAAATGCAACCTATAAAAATCAATTATTTTAATACGTTAAAATATGCGCATATAAACGTTTATCGTTTATTAAAAAAGACCCTTAAATAATTCAAGAGCCTAAAAAAGTATAAATAATAACCTGCCCGCTATAAAGGAAACGAACGCGCCAACAACTGCAAGCAAAATTTTATACTTTAAAGCGCGCATTGCCCTTTCGTTTTCCATAAGATAATTTTTACCTTTTTGATATAGCGTTATGCAGTAAATTTCTTCGTTTAAACGCGTAGTTTTAACAACGTCAAGGTAATTTTGATCTTCTAAGCCTTGAAGTATTTTATCCAGTTCGCTCTCGCTCAAATTTTTATTTCCGCTTGGAGTTTTTGTGAGGCGTTTTGGCGTAATTAAGCACGAACTAGACTTGTTAGAAGTATCGTTTAAAATTTTTAAAATAAACTTTTCTTTTCGTGAAAGCATACTACCCCCTAAGCAACGCAATCACAACGCTTGATATTACTGAACCGGCAAAAGCCCCGAAAAAAGCCGAGCAAATTACCAAACCAACAACGGACTTATACCTTGAAAAAAGTTTGACGTACGTCTTTTCATTTTCTTCGTCAACGTCAATAAACGACCTGCCTTTTTCGGTAGACGAAACACAAAAATTTTCGCCGTCATCATACTTTAAGCGTATATATCCTAAACTTGAAAGTTCGCGAATAGAGTCGTTTAAATTGTCGGTAGAATAGTTTGTGTTTTTCATAATGTCATTACAAAATTCGTTTAAAGAAATTACAACGTATCTATCGTTTGCAACCCTATTTATATAAGTTAAAAGATATTGCGAGCGTTTATCAATCATTTTACACCTCGCTTTTATTATGCTCTTTTTTACAATTTTTACTCTAAATTTAATATTAATAATTAAAACTCAAATTTTGTAATGTATGCTAAACCTAAGACGCGTACGTTGTACTCTATTTTATAGTTAACACAGTTTTAATAATGAAACACTCAAAACTAATAACGATATTTCTATTTTGATATTAAATTTTTAATTTTTATAACTTTTTTAACGTAGTTTGCAGTTTGTAAAAACGGTATACTTTCCACGGTAATTTTGCCGTTTTTTTGCCATTTTATAACGTTGCCTTCGCCGGCGTTGTAACACGCTAAAACAACAACTTCATCGCTGTACTTATCAATTAAATATTTAAGATACGCCGTTCCTATATAAATGTTCGTTTTTTTGTCTTCAAGGTCAATTTGACTTTTATACGAAAAACTATCGCATATAAATTTAGCAGTAGACGGCATTACCTGCATAATACCTACCGCGCCCTTTTTAGATTTTGCATTGCCGTTAAATTTGCTTTCGGTGTATGCAACCGCAGTTATTAACTCTTTACTTACGCTAAAAGTGTTAGATGCGCTTAATATATAATCTTTAATGCAGACGTATCTTATACCAATTATTAAATTAAAAACAATTAGCGCCGTTAAAAGCGACGCTAAAATTACTAATAAAATTCTTTTAAATATTTTTAGAAATTTCACTTACTACCGCCATAACTTTACGTTCAAGGTTTTCTTTAACCCCGTCGTTCTCTATAACAGTATGCTTAAATTTATCAATATTTTCATAATTATATTGATTTTTTATTCTTTGAACAACTTGCTCTTTAGTTAAACCATCACGTTTTACTACCGAATTTATTCTATCGGATAAATTTCTAATTACAACGATTACCCCGTCGTAACGCCCTTCGTAGCCCTCTTCAAAAAGTAAGGGAACTTCGTGAAAAACTATCCCATCGTATTTTTTAGAGTTTTCAAACATGTTTTGCATTATTTTAGGGTGAGTAAACTCGTCAAGTTTGATAAGTAATTGCTTGTTATTAAAAACGACGGCGGAAATTTCCTTTTTGTCAAACCCCTTTTGCTCGTCAAACGGAATGCCTAAAACATTATAAATTTCTCGTGAAAAGCCCTTGTTTTTTATTAAATTGTTATATACGGTATCGGCGCTTAAAACGGTAAAACCATTATCTCTTAAAATGTTAGATACAGTAGTTTTACCTGACCCTATACCACCCGTTATTGCTATAACTTTTTCCATTATTTCGTTTCGTACCAAGTTTTACCTTCGTTAGCCTCTACTGTTAAAGGTACTTTAAGGCTAACGGCGTTTTCCATTTCTTCAACTAAAATTTTCTTTGCAATTTCTCTTTCAGATATAGGCGCGTCTATAATAAGTTCGTCGTGAACTTGAAGTATAAGTTTAGCGCGTAGATTTTCTTTTTTAAGGCGGTTATATACGTTTACCATAGCAATTTTAATTATATCTGCAGAAGTGCCTTGAAGTGGCATATTCATTGCAGCGCGCTCGCTAAACGACTTTTTAGCAAAAATATGCGAGTTGATTTCCTTAATATATCTTTTCCTATTCAAAAGCGTGCTAACGTATCCGTTCTTACGCGCAAAATCAACGTTAGAGTCCATATACTCTTTAACACTTGGATAAGTTTCAAAATACTTAGCAATATATTGTTTTGCTTGCTTTGGAGAAATTTTTATATTCTTTGCAAGCCCAAAATCGCTTATGCCGTATATAATACCAAAGTTTACGGCTTTTGCGTTTCGGCGCATTGAACTTGTTACTTCACTAAGCGGAACGTCGAATACTTGGCTTGCCGTTACCGAGTGAATATCACGACCTTCGTTATACGCTTTTATAAGTTCTTCACTACCGCTAAAATGCGCAAGCAATCTAAGTTCTATTTGAGAATAATCGGCGTCAATTAAAACGCTATTTTCATCTCTTGCAATAAACAATTTTCTAAGTTCTCTACCTTCGTCTTCTCTAACGGGAATATTTTGAAGGTTTGGCTCTTTTGAAGAAAGTCTACCCGTTTGAGTAAGCGTTTGATTAAAACAAGTGTGAACAAGCCCCGTCTTTTTATCGATAAGCGACCTAAGTCCGTCAATATAAGTAGAGTTTAGTTTTTGTATAGTTCTATACCTTAAAATAAGCGGAATTATAGGGTGAGTATCGGCTATTGCTTCTAGTTCTTCGGCAGTCGTTGAATAACTACCCGTTTTTGTCTTTTTTCCCTTAGAAAGTCCTAATTTTTCATAAATTATTATACCGAGTTGCTTAGGAGAATTTGGGTTAATTTGTTCGCCTGCAAGTTCGTTTATTTTTGTTGAAAGTTCGTTAAGTTCCGCTTTAAACTTTTCACCCATACCGTCAAGCGCTTTAACGTCAATTTTAAAGCCCGTAACTTGCATATCGAATAAAATTTTTGCAAGTGGAAGTTCAACGTCGTAGTAAAGCTTAGAAACGTTTTGACTTTCAACTTCGCTAATAAAACGCTTGTACAATGTGTATAAAGAATAGGCTGGAGTTTGAATATTAAGTGAATAATGCTCTAAAGTTTGTTCAAAACTCTCTTCTTTGCCCGAAAAATCTATTAGATAACGTAAAATATCAACGTCGTCGTACTTAGCGTTAAATGATATATCAAAATCGCTTAAATACTCGGCTAACTTTTTATACGAATAAACTATTACCTTTTTATTTTCGTTTTCTATATACGGCTTAATAAAGTTTAACACGTCAATATCAGAAAATCCTTCGTCAAAAAACGCTTCTTTTTGCTTAATTTTATACTCAATACCGTCTTTTTCAACGTAAATATTAACTCCGTTATATAAAACGAGCGTAATACTATCATTACTTAAAACTTCTTCAATTTCGCTTATTGACGTAAGATTTTTTATAGAAATTTCTTCCTTTTTAGAAATAGGTTTTTCTTCATCATCACTAACTAAACTATCTTCAGTAAAAAGTTCAGTTCGCTTTAAAAGACCTTTAAAATCAAGTTCGCTAAAAGTTTTACGCGCCGTTTTATCAAACGGGAAAGTATAAGTTAAGTTTTCAATTTCAACAGGAATTTTAGCGTCAACGTTAATAGTAGCAAGCGTTTTACTTAAAAACGCCATATCTCTACTTGCAATAATTTTTTCTTGAAGTTTACCCTTTAACTCGCTGACGTTTTGGTATAAATTTTCTACCGTTACATACGTTTGAACGAGATTGAGCGCCGTTTTTTCGCCTACGCCTTGAACGCCAGGAATATTATCTGAACTATCGCCCATAAGCGCTTTAAGGTCTACTATTTGATATGGCAAAATACCCATCTTTTCACGGAAATTTTCGCTATTATAAACCTCAATATCAGAAATTCCACGACGAGTAAAATGAACGCTTGTAGACTCGTCAACAAGTTGAAAACTGTCTTTATCACCGGTAATTATAATTGTTTCGCCATCGTATTTTTTAGAAAGAGCGCCTATAATATCATCTGCTTCAAGACCAGGCTCTTCATAACAATATATACCTACGCTTTTAAGAACTTTTTTAAGTAAAGGTATTTGTGGGCGGAGTTCTTCAGGCATTGGTTTTCTTGTTCCTTTATACGCGTCGAACATTTTATGGCGAAAAGTTGGTTCGCGCCTATCAAACGCAACTAAAATATACTTGGGCGACTCTTCACTAATGAGTTTTACAAGCATATTCATAAAAGCGTATACGGCGTTTGTAGGCTGTCCGTTTTTGTCAGTTAAAAGCGGAGTTGCGTAAAACGCGCGATTTATTAAGCTGTTGCCGTCAATTAAAATAAGTTTATTCATAAATTACCAAGTTAAAATAATTGCTTTTTTATAATTATTGTGCTATTATATCTTTATAAAAATTATATACATTTAGTATTACACATTTTTTAAAAAAAAGCAATACAATTTTAATATTTTGCCGCTGTGGTGGAATGGCAGACGCGACGGACTCAAAATCCGTTGTCAGCGATGACGTGTGGGTTCAAGTCCCACCAGCGGCACCAAACAAAAAAGTCACTTAGTTTAGTGGCTTTTTTGTTTGCTATTGAAAATTTTAAGTGGGACTTGATTGGGGGAGCAAATTGCGGTAGCAA
>CALDOZ010000049.1 GCA_937912025.1 uncultured Clostridia bacterium
CATAGTCCGATATATGAAGAACCGAATACGGCTGCAGAAATTTTTTGCATTATTATTAGTTCAATTACAGTTAAACGTAGCAATGGGGTTTGGTTTTCTTGGTATAGAGAATCAACAGGAAAGCAGGCTAAAACATGAGAAAAACAACAAAACTGACGCTTTTTATACTGATTTCTTTTTTGCTACCTATGGCAGCTTTGTTTCTTCAAATCAGGAGTACGAATGATAACGTCAACTTGTTGCTTTTCGGTGTGCAGGCGGCATCGCCTTCGATAGCCGCGTTTGCAGTTCTCTTGTTAAGTAAAGAAGTCCGGCCGCATTTTAAGGCTATCTATCAAAAGGGACATATAACTGCTGTGATAGTTATCCCGGTGCTGATAGCATCGATAACCATGCTGATCAGTAAATCAGTGTATTGTATTGTGTTTGAAAAAGCATTTTGTCTGGGAAATATATCCGTGACTAAATGGCTGATCTTACTGTGGGCGTTAGTTGCAGAAGAATTGGGATGGAGAGGATATCTTGAGCCGTTCCTTCGGGAAATGAAGATCAAGAAATGGGTCGTTCCCTGTGTAGTAGGCATTATATGGAGTCTTTGGCATTACCATTATTTTATTCAAGGTAGAATTGATGTTCCCATTCTGCTGTTTTGTGTCGGTTGTATAATCGAAAGTTATATATACAGCATATTGGTAAGTACCACAAGAAATGAGCTATCTGCAATGCTCTATCATTTTTCATGGAATCTGATGTTAAATCTGTTCATGATCAGTCCTTCCGATAACGGCGGCAATATCATTCCGTACACTTTGGTGATCATATTGGAAACAGTGGGAATAATCATATATGGATTATACCGGAGGAATAAAGAAAGCTCTTCGGACAATCCGTAGATTTTTGTGAAGAAATGCCGGTCGCCTAAATCCTGAATTAACTGAACCAAGAAATAGCAGGATGGCGCATTATATGTCTGAAGTCTTATGGCACTTGCAGCTTCATCAATTAAATCAATTGCCTTATCTGGCAAAAATCTATCTCGAATATATCTATCTGATAAATTTACTGCGCTAATTATCGCTTCGTCTGAAATTTTTATTTTATGATGCGCTTCGTATGCAGGCTTTAACCCCTTTAAAATTTCTATTGCGCTTTCTTTAGACGGCTCGTTAACGTAAATTGGTTGAAAACGACGCTCTAAGGCTTGATTTTTTTCAATGTATTTACGATATTCTTCAATAGTAGTTGCGCCAATTATAGAAATTTCACCGCGAGAAAGTAGCGGTTTTAACATTTCCGAAGCATCCATTTTACTATCACCAGACGAACCTGCGCCAACTAAATTATGTATTTCGTCAATAAATAAAATAATATTTCGTTGTTGTTTAACGTACTCAACAGCTTCTTTAAAACGACTTTCAAATTCACCGCGATATTTAGTACCTGCAACTAAACCGCCAAGGTCCAAAGAAAATAAAATTTTTCCTCTTAACGCGTCTGGAACTTCGCCTTTTATAATCTTCATTGCAAGACCTTCAACAACGGCGCTTTTACCAACGCCCGCTTCACCAATTAATATAGGATTGTTTTTAGTTTTTCTTGCAAGAGTTTGAATTATACGTTCCGTTTCGCTTTCGCGACCAATAACTGGGTCAATTTTTCTTTCTTTTGCTTTTAAAGTTAAGTCGTAACCAAACCCGTCAAGCGGATTTTTTATTTGTTTTTCGCTTTCAGTTTTGTTTGATTGCTCGTTTATCGTTTCAGACTTCATCGCCTTTCTATTTTTATCGTAATTGTCTGAAAACTCTTTTAAATGCTTATGAATTTCACTATAAAGCCCTGCAATATCAACGCCTAATGCGCGCAAAATAGCAACCGCTGTACAATCTTCAATTTTTAAAATTGCAAGTAGTAAATGCTCTGTTGAAACGTAGGTGAACTTATATTTAACCGATATTGCTTGACAGTTTTGTATAGCGTTTAACGCTTTAGGAGTGTAACTATTAATATTAATATTTTTAAGTGATTTTCTAAAATGATATAAGTAATCTTTCAATATACAACCAAAAGTGCCAAGCAATTTACACGCTTCGCTTTCAGGAGTACTTAAAATGCCGTAAAGTAGCATTTCAGTACCTATGTAGTTTAAATCAAATTCCGCTCTAACTTTTTTTGCGTAATCTAAACATTTAGCGAAACTTTTTGTACATGAATAAGATTCCATAGTCGTAATTAAAATTTTAAATTTTTTAAATAATTTTTAAGGTCGGCGCTAATTTCACTATCTCTTAACCCAAACTCAATATTTGCTTTAAGCGCGCCAAATCTATTACCCATATCGTATCTAACACCGTCAAAATCAAGAGCAATCATACCACTCGTGCTTGCTATAATCGAAAGCGCGTCCGTTAATTGATACTCATCGTTAACGGTAGGTTTCAAATTGCTAATAATCTCAAAAACGTCAGGCGTTACAACGTATCTACCTAACGGAGATAACGTGCTTTTAACGTCTTCAAGTTTAGGTTTTTCGGTAATTTTAGTAACTAAATACTCGTTATTATCTTTACTTGAATATTCAACGGAAGCATACTTAGGCACGTCTTTTTTATCAACGTGCTTACAACCTATAACGCTTTTACCCGTTTTATTAAACACGTCGATTAACTGACCAATTACAGGTCTACCGTCGTTATACATAACGTCGTCACCAAACAAAATCGCAAACGGCTCGTTACCAACGAAATCTTTAGCAATTTCAATCGCTTTAGCAGTGCCGTTAAGTTCCGTTTGCTGAACAAACTGTATTTTAGCAATTTTTTCAGGATATTTTATCGCATCATAAAATTCGTTTTTATCTTTACCAAGTAAAACGTTTTCAAGTTCCGTTTGTGGAATAAAATGGTTTTCGATAACCTCTTTTTTATAACCAACAACAAACAATACTTCATCTATACCGCTATTAACGACTTCTTCTAAAATAATTTGAATAGCCGGTTTATTTAAAATGGGAAGCATTGCTTTAGGAACTGCCTTAGTATATGGTAAAAATCTAGTACCAAACCCAGCAACGGGTATAACCGCTTTTTTAATTTTAGACATTGTATACCTCCATATACTCATATCGCTTCTATTATATTATCGTAGAAGCAAAAACTTGAAATTATTTTGTTCCAAAAAGCCTATAATTAGCGTCGCCTAAGCCAGGAACTATTTGATTGTTTTCGTCTAAACCTTCGTCAAGAGCGGCAACGTAAATATCAACGTCGCCATGCGCGTTCATAACAGCCTTAACACCGTCAGGCGCGGCAATTAAATTCATAAGTTTAATATATTTACAACCACGCGCTTTTAAGTGATTGATAACCGCTATTGCGCTTTTACCCGTTGCAAGCATAGGGTCGATAACTATAACCGACCTTTCTTGAACGTCAAACGGAAGTTTGCAGTAATATTCAACTGTTTTATGAGTATCCGGATCGTTACGAAGACCAATATGCCCTACTTTAGCATTTGGAACTAACGTTAAAAAACCGTTAAGCATCGCGTAACCCGACGGTAAAATATCAACTATACCAATACTTCTACCCGACACGAAATCGGCGTTCATTTTACAAATCGGCGTTTCAATTTCGCACGCTTCAAGCGGTAAGTCACGCGTAACTTCGTAAGCCATTAAAAGAGAAATTTCGTCCGCTAGACTTCTAAAATCTCGCGTTGTAGTTTCTTTTTTACGCATCATTGAAAGTTTATGTTTAATAAGTGGATGATTTAAAACGTGAAGTTTACCCATAATATTACCTTACCTAAAATTTTCTTCTTCTATACTTTTAATTTTATTAACGCGGTTATCGTGTCTTCCGCCTTCAGTAGTAGTATTTAAGAATATATCTATATACTTGATAATTTCTTCAAGCGTAGCAATTCTTGCACCAAGCGCAATTACGTTGGCGTGATTGTGTTTACGCGTCATTTCCGCGCTAAAACAATCGTTTACGTGGGCACAACGAATACCTTTAAACTTATTTGCTACCATACTCATTCCAATACCCGTACCGCAAATTAAAATACCAAACTGGCTTTCATTTTCTAAAACGCTTTTGCAAACTAATTTAGCATAGTCTGGATAATCGCATGAGTCACTAGAATGCGTGCCGAAAAATATAACTTTATGACCGCTATTTTCAAGATGTTTAATTACGTCGTCAGCAACAATGAAACCGCCGTGATCTACACCAAAAGAAATTACCATAATTTCAACCTCTTTAATATAATTGTATATATTTTAATATATATATTAAAGTTTGTCAAGTAGCGAGTTTTCTTTATGCGGTATTTTACAAAAAAATAAAGATAAAAGCGTTGCCCTTATCTTTAAATTTGCATTTTAAGTTTAAAAATTATCTTAGTTTACAAGCCTTAGAAAGCCTATTCATAATTCCAACATCAATATCGCTACCCGTATCAACTTCAAATGCAATTATAATATCGGCAATTTTTTCACCTTGAAGTAATCTAAAATACAAGTTTGACGCTATTTCTTCGCCCGTACTACCAAGTTTTAAAACGTTTTCACCGCGCAAATACCTTAACATATTATCGTCGCACATAAAATACGGCGTTTTACCCTCACTAACGTATTTATCATAAAGCGATTGCGCTAAATTATACTCATCGCGCTTATATAAAATCGATTGACAGTTAGGACAATAATGCGTGTATTTAGTACCAGGCGACATAACTTTACCAGTATCGTTACTATTAGCGTACTCACATTTACCTACTACTTTTTTAATCATATCAAAAGTAACTAAACCGCTACGCAAAATTCGTGGAGTTTCAGTAGTTACGTCTAAAACGGTTGATTCTATACCTCCAGCACATTTACCCCCGTCTAAAACAAGGTGAATTTTACCTTTCAAATCGCTATAAACGTGTTCGGCGGTAACGGGGCTTGTATGTTTGCTTACGTTTGCGCTTGGCGCTGCAATTGGCATATCAACGTAACTTAAAAACTCTTGCGCTTGCTTACTTGACGGAACTCTAACTGCCAAAGTATCAAGCCCACACGAAACGAGATTTGACACCTTTCCTTTACTTCTAAATACCATAGTTAAAGGACCAGGTAAAAACGCTTCGCGTAAATTATTAACATAATCAAAATCAATATAAACTAACTTATCTAAATTGTAATTTTGATGAACGTGAACGATAAGCGGATTGTCGGAAGGTCTACCTTTTGCTTGGTAAATTTTCTTAACTGCATCGTCGCTCGTAGCAAGTCCACCTAATCCGTAAACTGTTTCAGTAGGAAATGCAACCAACTCGTTATTCAAAATTAAATTTTTTGATAATTTTAAGGAATTATCGTTAATTTTTAAAATTTTTGTATCAATCGAATATGTCATCTGTATAAATATCTGAATCAGTTGTATCGTCTAATTCAGTTAATGTATTTTTGTTTGATTTACCAAACTCACCGTCAAGTTTAGTCATATTATCTTTCTTTTTAAAATAGGTAGGCTCGTCTGGAGCGTTGTAAGAAATATTGATAAATCTATTCTCTTCACCTTTAAATAACAACTTAAACGAATCAACCGGACCAGAACGGTTTTTAGCAAGAATAATTTCCGTTTCATCTTTATTAAATGATACGGTATTGTCGCCGTCTTCTGATTTTTTAGTTTTATCGTCAGGCTTATTTCTATGTATAAACATTACGATATCGGCGTCTTGCTCGATTGCGCCCGATTCACGAAGGTCAGAAAGTACGGGACGTTGATCGGTACGACGTTCAACTAAACGGCTAAGCTGTGATAAAGCAATAACGGGAACGTTAAGTTCTTTTGCTATCATTTTAAGCCCTCTTGAAATTTCAGTAATTTCAGACTGACGGCTCTCGCTTTGTTTAACCGCTTCCATAAGTTGAATGTGGTCGATAACAACAAGGTCAAGTCTACCCTTATTCGCTTTTAATCTACGGCATTTACTTAAAATTTCAGGAACGGTTGTTTTTGACGTATCGTCAACGAAAATATTTGATCGTTTAATAAGTTTTTCCGCTTTAAATATTTTATCCCAATCGTCATCGTTTAATTCACCGCGTTTTGCTTTTTGGTTGCTAACGGGAGCAACTGAACAAATAATTCTATCAGTTAACTCTTTTTTAGTCATTTCAAGTTCAAAAAAAGCAACGACAGCATCACTACCAATAGCAACGTTTGTAACTATATTCATAACGAGCGTTGTTTTACCAACTGATGGTCTTGCCGCAAGAATAATTAAGTTACCTTTTTTTAAACCGTTTGTAAGTCTATCAAAAGCGGTAAATTTAGTATTTAAACCTTGCAAGAAATTTTTATCGCTTTGAATATTTTCGTATAACGCTAAAACGTCGGGAACGTCGTCTTTAATATTAGTAAGCGAAGTAGTTTCAAGTTTTTCAGAAATATCGTAAATAAGTTTTTCGGCAAGCGATAACGACTTAATACTGTCGGTACTGTCTTTAGCGTCCTTAATAATTTCTTCAGAACTTCTAATAAGTTTACGCAAAGTGCTATCACGCTTAACTATATTAAGGTAATACTCGTAGTTTGCTGAAGACGGCGTTATTTTAGTAAGTTCCGTTAAATACTCAATACCGCCCGCTTTTTCAAGCGTCGTTTTGTTTTCCATTGCGCTTGCTAAACTTGAAATGTTTACTTTGCGGTTTTTATTGCTAAGCGGAACGTCTTTACCCATTTCGTCGGCTAAAGTTACTAAATCAACGGGTTTATTGTTTCCTAAAACGGTAGAAATACCATCGAAAATTAGTTTATGCGATTCAACGTAAAAATCGTCCATATCAAGTTGAGAAGCAATATCAAACTGCAATTCTTGGTCAATCAAAATTGAACCGAGTAAACTTTGTTCGGCTTCTAAATTATATGGTAATGCTGAAAAATTTTTATTTGCCATAACTCACCTTATTATAAATTTTTTAACTCATTAAGCGCATCCTTAAAAGAATTCATTGCTAAAACGTAAGGTTCTTTAGTAGTTAAATCAACGCCTGCTATTTTTAAAAGTTCAGTTGGAGTATCACTACCACCAGATGATAAAAACTTAAAATAATTATCAACCGCGGTTTGACCTTCTTTTAATATTTTTTCGCTAATATTTATAGCGCTTATTATACCCGTTGCATATTTATAAACGTAAAACGCTCTATAAAAATGTGGAATTCTTGCCCACTCGTAAGATATTTCTTTATCAGAAACAACGCTATCACCGTAATACTTAACGTTAAGGTCAAAGTAAATTTTATTAAACGCTTCTTTTGTAATAGGTTCTTCGTTTTCCGCCATATTGTGAGCAATATACTCAAATTCAGCAAACATAGTTTGACGGAATAAAGTAGTTCTAATCGTATCAATGTAATACGAAAGTAAGTATTTTTTCACCTTTTTATCTTGCTCTTTATTTATTAAATATTTAATGAGCAACATTTCGTTAACGGTAGACGCTACTTCCGCTACAAAAATTTTATAGTCAGCCTTACTTTGCGGTTGCGACTTATTTGACTTATACGAATGTATTGCATGCCCCATTTCGTGCGCAATTGTAAACACAGAATGAGTCGTTTTAGTGTGGTTTAATAAAACGTAAGGATGATTTAATCCATAAACGCAGACGCTATACGCTCCGCTACGTTTACCATCGTTTTCGTAAACGTCAATCCAGCGTTCGTTTTTAGCACGGTCTAATAATTCAATATAGTCTTTACCAAGCGGTTTAAGCCCTTCTTTAACAAGTTCGTACGCATCTTCATATTCAAGTTGAATATCGGCGTTTTCAAACATAGGAACGCTAATATCGTACATATAAAGTTTATCGTAACCTAAAAGTTGCTTTCTATATTTAATATAGTCGTGCATAACGGGTAAATTTTCATTTACGCTCGCTAGTAAACTTTCATATACTTTTTTATCAACTTCTTCACTAAATAAAGCCTTATCAAGACAACTATCAAACTTACGCGCATTTTTTAAAAACACGTCTTTATTCAAGTTGCCACGATATATTGAAGTTATTGTATTTAAAACTTTTTCGTACGCTTTATAATACTTTTTATACGCCGATTTTCTAACCTTTCTATCTTGACTTTGCAGTAACGATGAGTACGTTGCGTGCGTCACTTTAACCTTTTTACCGTCAACGGTTATAGTTGGAAAATCTAAATCAACGTTATCTATAAAATGGAAAATTTCGTGAAAACCACCTAATACTTTTGATGAAGACGCTAAAAGTTTTTCGCCTTCTTCACTAAGCATATGTGGTTTGTATTTAATAATACTTTGTAAATCTCTATCGTAATCTTTTAAAAGTTCACTTTTAGATAGTTTAATTAACGTATCGGTATCAAGCGAAGAAAGTTCGGTTGAAATAAACGAAGTATTCATTGAAAATTTTAAGTAAACGTTATCAACGGCGTCAGACATTTCAATAGCGCTTTTATTTAAACTATTTTCGTCTTTTTTCATCATTGCGTAAACTGAAAGTTTTTCAAGGTCATAAGCAACCTTTTCACATTTTTTATAACAATCGTAAATAGTTTTTTCGTTATCTAGTTTGCCTTTATACTCGTCAAAACAAATACTATTAGAAACGTTTTTAAGTAAAGCGTAAAATTCTTTTTCGCTACTAAAAATTTCTTCAGTATTCCACTTGTATTTAATATCAATATTTTCTCTTTTCATTAATTTGACTTCCTTGAAATAATTTCATAACCAACAAGCATATTTGAAGTTGTTGAAATTTTTAATATATCGCCTACTAACAAATCTAGTTCCTTAATTTCATTATCAATTAAAACTGTGCGTTCAACGTAATCGTCTTCTTGCTCGGACCATTCAATAACGTTCATTTTATAAAAATCAACGCCGTATTTAACGGTAAGAGTTTTATCAAAACTTAAAACGGTTACGTCTGAAATAACTTTTTCATTATCTAAAAAATCAATAACGCAATCTCTATACTTAACAATTCTACCGTAAGGAATAGATAAAAACACTACTGAAAACGCAGTAAATACCCCGCCAAGCGTTAAAACGATAATAAGTAATGGGGTTTCTAACGGGGTACCGTACGGACGCGTAGAATAATAAACAATAAGCGTAATTTCTATTGCAAGCACGATTATAAACGCAAAAATATACCATAAAAGGTATTTATTACGCATTTTATTTATTTTATTAAACGATTCTTCTGAATATAATTGTATCATTTTTTCTCCACGTCTTTTTTATAATCAGTTTTAACGTATTTTAAACCGCTATCAGTTTTTAAAAACAATTCGTATCTATCAGGATATTCAGCAAACATATATCTATTATCTTGCTTAACTTCGTAATAAACAACGTTATTATTTACTTCTTTTTTATTATCGCTTTTATTTTTTAAAGTATTATTATCAATTTGACTACTTTTTTTAGCAACGTTTTTACCGCTTGATTTTTCTTTGTTTTTAGGAAAAATTATTCTAAATATTGAATATAGTAACGTTGTAAAAACTAAAACGTGCGTTATTGCAAAAATTATAGAACCATAACTGACGTCAAGACCTAAAAAAAACAAAATAAAATACAGTAAATAAATTGCTAAAATAATAATTAAATTTAATTTTTTAATTAAAAATTTAATAAACTTCATTCTTTATTGCTACCAAAAATTTTTGTCGTAACGTCTTTATTGTCAACCCAAAATTGATGAACAACACCCTTAATTTGTTCTTGTTTGACAATACCAACGTAAGTTGGCGACTGCGTTTGAGTATTTTCGTTACCAAAACTATCAAAATAAGTTCTACTATCTACGCTATTACACCTATTATCGCCAAGAACGAAAAACTCACCCTTGCCGAGTGTTACTCTAGGAATATCAATTTTACCCGTTGTATTCAAATACGTTTTATTATCAGGTTCTTTAATATACGGCTCGTCTAAAATTTCCTTTACAGTCTTGCCGTCTTTTTGATATTCAACGTAAACAATTCCATTAAGAGTATAGACGGTGTCGCCCTCCATACCAATTACGCGTTTAATATAATCTTCTTTATCGTTTTGACTAAAAACTATTATATCTTGACGTTTAGGCTTTGCAAGTCTATCTAAAATTAATACGTCGCCTTCATCAAGAGTGTTAGTCATTGAGGTTTGTTGAACGCAAACGGTAGAAATCCAGACGTTTGAAAGGAAAAACAAAAACACAATTAAAAGTATTGCCGTAACCCAAATAATTACGTCTACAATTAAATCTTTTTTTGTGTAATTTTCTTTTACTTTATGATTTAAAAGATTAATTTGCATTACTTTCCTCTACAACTTTTTTGAGCCTTTTTTGAAAATCAGGAATGGATAACATTACGGTATGATTGCATTTTAAGCACTTGATTTTAATATCAGCGCCCGTTCTTGTTACAATCCACTCATCACTACCGCAAGGATGTTTCTTTTTCGTTATAATTTTATTACCAACACTAACGTTCATTATAACACCAAAATATTATTAATTGTAAATTTACCAATAGACTTAAACGTAACTGAAATAATTTTAGTAAAGTCTTCAATAGGTAAACCTTTGTCATTTTTAAAATCACTAAATTCAGTTATAGCGTTTTGCCAAACTTCGCCACCCGTAACATTAACCACGCAAGAGTACTCATTGTTACCGTCACTTAATACAACGTCAAGCGAAGTAAATTCCGACGCGTAAACGTCAAACTTAATAAACGAATTTTCGCTAAAATTATTCGCTAAACTTCTTATTGAGTAAGTTGTAATAGCGTTTACCGTTGATAAACCTTTTATGCCGTTTGGACCTTCTATTAGTTTATACAAATTTTCTGTTGTAAAAACGTCGCAAATAAGTGGCGATTTAATATCAGTTGCTAAAAATTCAATTAAGTTATTATCTGCATTAAATAAAATATTAGGAATTTTAGCGTCAATTTTTAAGTCAATTTTTTTATAAACGAACCTTGACGACACCGTATACCCGTTTTTATATCTAACAATAACGTACGCTAAAATTGATTTTACTGAATTTTTCAGTTTTAACTTGTAAACGTTTTTACCATTTTTATCAGCGCCTATAGGTAAAACGTCGTACCAAACTCTAAAAAGATGATCGCTATCATTAAAACTTGTTAAAAGTTTAACGTTTTCAACGTCGCTTTTATTTGAATAATTTATATTATAGTTAACTACACCGTCATTAAACTCAACTTCAAGTTGTGGTTGCTCTGGAAGACGTAATTTTTCATTTGCTAAGTGTTTTTTTAAGAAGATATCAACATTTTTTAAGCATTCGTCGTCTAAAACGTCAATTGAAGACGGTATAAAGTTAAAGTTTACGTTTTTTTGATTATTTATTCTGGATAAAGTATCAACAGCGCGTTCAGGGTTAAATTCAGTATTATTAGTTGAACCTAAAAATAATACTGGACATTCAACGTACTGAGCGTACGCTTGCGCGTCAACGGCGGCAAGAAATCTAAAACGTTCGTCGTTCATTTCAATTTCCGCATCAGAACGCTTGTCTACATCTTTATAAGCAAGCCAACCAGCGCCAAATAAGAATATTGCCGAAGAAATTCGCTTGTCAATACCCGCAAGTTGCCAAAGTACGTTAGCGCCGTACTTAATACCTATTGCGGATATTTTTTTATTGGGATTATTTTCTTGCAAAAAGTTTAAAGCGTAACGAGCAACGGCAGTCCACTCATACCAACAAGTTTCTTTGGCGGTTTTATCGGCAAAATAAAACGTTCTATCAGAAGAATGATAATTGGCATACGAAATATCGCTTGGATATTTAGTAAAGTTTTTAACACCTTCACGCTCGCCACAATAATCAATAAACAAAACGTCGTAACCTTGTTTTACAAAGTACAAAACAAACTCTTCGTCAATACTACTATCGCAATCAGGGAGTATCAAAATAGAGCCTTTAGAATTTGCTTTTTGCTTAGCGTACAAGCCGTAAATTCTTACGCGACCTTTGTCAGTTTGCCTACCTGAAAAATATATGTAGTTGTAATCTACCATTCCAAGCGAAACGACGTTAATTTTACTTTCTTTAAGCGGAAGAGTTAAATTAAAATCATTCCATAATGAAAACGGGGTTAAAATATCAGCCATAATATATCCTTTAAGTTAATTGATACGAAATTTGTGAACCGTGTTCAAACGTTTGTGATTTTACAAAAATTTTAGCGTCAACAGCGTCGATAAGTTCGGGAACGTGAGAAATTAAACCTATTGAGAAGTTTGAGTTTTTAAGTTTATTTAAACTTTCAACTACCGTTTCAGTTAATGCTCTATCTAAAGTTCCAAAACCTTCATCTAAGAAGAAAAACTCTATTGGTCTCATAGACTTAGCAAAAATTTCTTGCGATAACGCTAATGCAAGTGAAAGTGATATGATAAACGTTTCTCCACCAGATAAAGTGCTGACAGGTCTTACAGCGCCACCGTTTAAATTATCAACTACTAAAAACTCGCCCTTATATTCAAGGCCGTATTTACCACTTGACAAAGTAGTTACTGTTTTACGAGCAAGTTTGGTAATTTCTTTTAAATATTCGTCGGCAATAAATTCAAGAAGTTTGCGTTTATCTACCACCTTATAAAGTGTATCTATAATATTTTGTTTATATATTACTTCTTTAAGGTTATCTTCTATTATACACTTATTTTTAAAATTTTGCTCGTAATTTTTACAACTATTTTGTAATTTTCCGTAATTTTCAGAAATTTCTAACAAGTTTTTTAATAAATCTTCATTATTTTGCTTAACTGAAATGAAATTTTCTAAGTCAAAGTTGCTTTGAGATAGAATTTTTTCCTTTTCATTAAGTTCAGTTTTGTATGCGTTTACAACGCTAACATATTTACTAACTTCGTTTTTTAAGGTTTCGTTTTTACCAAATTTTTCATAAACGTATTTTGCTTTATCAACGCTATTATAATTATCAAAGAATGAATTGTTAAGTTTAACTTTTGAAATTTCACATCTTTCAATTAAGGTATTAACGTTACTTTCAAGCGAAGTTATTTCATTTTTAAAACTTACTAAATCATTGCGAATTTCTTCATACTTATTTTCAATGAATTGAATTTTTTCGTTTGTTTTATCAAGTCTACTAATTAACCAATTTTTATGAGTTTGTAAATCTTCACCGTTAGTTTCATTACTTATTTTTGCTTTACTATTAAGCGCGCGTTCTTTAATTTGCGCGCCTTGTTCTTTTATGTGCGCGTTTGAAGTTGTTATAGTTGAAATTTGACTTTGAAGTAATGAAACGTCATTTGAAAGTTTTTGAATTTTATTAGATAAAGTGTCAATTTCACTTAGTTTACTCTCAGCGTCCTTAATTGATGAAAGAACGTCAACACTAACTTTATCGCCAAGTAAACTAATTTTTTCTACAATTACGCTTATACGTTCAAATACTGCGTTTTTGATTTGCTTAGCATTTTCAAATTCACTAAGACACTTTAAACTTTCAAGAAATTTTAACTCTTCGTTAAGTAAAACGCCGTTACTGTCGCTTGCAACTAAATTAATTACTTCGTTAAAAATTGCAGTTGAATTTAAACTCTCTTTTTTAGTTGTTAAATTTTGAATTTCTTCATTCAATTGAGTAAGTTTTGCATTTAATTTATCAAGTTGTTTTTCGTTATTTTCAAACTCAATTTTAAGATCGTTAATCTTTTTAACGTCTAACAAATATTCGCTGTACAATTCACTCAGCAAATTAAGTTTTTCAATCTTGACTTTAAATTCGTTTTGACATTCTTTTAATTTTGGAAGGTCAACTTCTTTATTTTTAGTAATATCAACAAAATTTTTTTCTTTCATAACAAGAGTTAAAAGCATCTTTTCTCGCTCGTTAGATTTTTGATGAATTTGATTGTTTAACTCTTCAATTTCATTAGCCGTATCAACGATAATTTTTATTTTATCAATAACGTTAAAAACTTGTTGAGCCTCAAAATAATAGTCGCTATTTTCAGCAAACTTTAGTAGTTCTGAATTTAAAAAATCTACTCTTAATTTATCATTATAAAAACTTTCATTTTTACTGATATATTCTTGATTTTTAGATATTTTTTCATTTGTTAATTTAAAAGTATTAGTCAAATCGTTTAACTGGTTTTGAACTTCTAACAAACCATCGCTTGTGTACTCGCTTAAATTATTTAATCTATCGCTTAACACGTCAAATTCAGTTTTGATTTTAAACCTTTCACTATCAAGTTTACTTTTAAGGTTAACGCCGTACTTTTCTAAACCAAACAAGTTTTCAATTATACTTATTCTTTCACTTCTACTAGAAGATAAAAACTTATCAAACTTACCTTGTGGTAAAACTATACACTGTTCAAACTCTGAACTTTTTAGACCTATAATTTGTAAAATTTTATCATTAACGTCTTTAGTCTTTTCGGCAATGCAAAACTTACCATCGCCCGTTATTTCATATAAATAACTTTGTGATGGTTTTTCTACAAAGAACGTTCTTTCAACTTCATAAGTACGTCTAACGCCTTCATAAGATATTTCAAATACAAAATTTATATAAGTTTTATTAGTTCGCTTATTGATGTGTTCTTTATCGAAATTAGCGTATAATGCGTAAACAATACCGTCAAGCAACGTGCTTTTACCAGAGCCGGTATCGCCAAAAATCCCAAACATTCCCCTTTTTAAAAGTTGATAAAAATCAACGGTGACTTTCTCATTAAAACTTTTTAAGCCGGAAATTGTAAGCCTTATAGGTTTCATTTATCGTCCTCCGTTGCAATAATTTTTAAAAACAACTCTAAAACTTCTTTCTCAGGTTCAGAGCCGTATAAATTTTTATAATGAGCTACAAAAAGTTCTTGGTCAGACAATTTTCGCCTATCAACGCTTGAAAAATCAAACTCGTCTTCTTTAGTTATTATTTCAAGAGAAATCAAATTTTCAAACTTTGTGTGTAAAAACTTTGTTTCCTCGGTTGTTAAAGGTCTATCGGTATGTAAAACAAGTTCAATATAATACTCGCTATAATTATTCAAAACGTCTTCACAGTTTAAAAACCCTTCAACTTCAAGCGATTTTAGTTTTTTACCGCCAACGTATGGAACAAATTTTAAATTACTAATTTTACCTTGAATAACGTCAAACTCGTTAAAAGTTTTTAAAATTCCAGCCTCATCAAAGGCATATTCTAAAATACTACCGCTATAATGAACGTTTTTAGTTGTGCTTACGCATTGTTTTTTATGTAAATGACCAAGAGCAGTATAAATACAATTATCATTTATAACGCCGTGATTTACCCTCCTAATTCCACCAAGGTCAATAGGACGCTCGGTAGAACTGCCTTCACCACCAAGCATAAACAAATGAGTTACTAAAATTTCAGGTAAATTATCATGGTTATATTTAGCGCCGTTACTTATCCAGCGTTTAATTTTTTCATCATAACTTTCATTATCGTTGACTTTTTCTTTTAGGCGCGCTTCAGTTGGGTAGGACAACGCGTTAAAAAATACTTTTTCACCATTATTATCTTCAAAAACAAAAGTATTTTCGTTATTTTTTACAAGTTTAACGTTTGTAAGCGTTTTTTCGGAATAATTTTTAGCGCCTGCAAAATAAACGCCGTACTCTTCAGCAAGTGAATATGAAGCGTAAAGCCTATCGTTATCATCGTGATTACCGCTAATAATTAATACGGCGCGCTTGTAGTTAGATAATTTTTTAATAACGTCAAAAAACAACTCTTCTGCTTCTGCTGGCGGAGAGTAAGTATCGTAAACGTCACCTGCTATAATAACGACGTCGGCATTAATGCTATCAACGTAATTACAAAAATTAAATAAAACTTCTTTTTGCTCGTTAATGCGTTCGCGATTTTTAAGTTTTTTTCCTAAATGCCAATCTGACGTGTGAATAATTTTCAAAGTTTACTCCGTTAGTTAAAAATGTTCAACTCAAACACAACATTTTGTGTTTAAAAAAAGTTAACAAAATATTACTTGATTTATTTTTAATAATATTTTAATATATTTACAAGTTAAAATCAAGATAATATAGTAACAAATTTTATTAAGGTGTCATTATGTCGTTTTGTACGTTCTCAAAAGAAGCAATAACTTCGGGAAAAACGTCGATAGATAACGTTTTTATTACAAACTATTTACCCGAAGCAACTGAAAGCGCCGTAAAGGTTTATCTTTACGGTTTATATTTGTGCCAAAATTCTAATTTTGAAGACGTTAATTCTTTTGCCGAAACGTTAAACGTTAGCGTTGACGTGGTTAAAGACTCTTTTAAATTTTGGGAAGACTACGGCATAGTGTCGGTTATATCTGAAGATCCTTTTTCAGTAAAATACTATCCACTTAACGAAAGCGGTTTAAAATATAAAAAGTTTAAGCCAGAAAAATACGCTGATTTCACTAAGGCTTTACAACTTTTAGTTACTGATAGAATGATTCCTATAAGTGAATACAACGAGTATTTTAACGTTTTAGAATCAAGTACGATTAAGCCCGAGGCTTTACTTATGATTGTTAAGTACTGCATTGACTTAAAAGGCGGTAATATCGGCACTAAATACATAATTACCGTTGTAAAAGACTTTATTTCACGCGGAATAACTACCTCTCAACTTGTTGAACGTGAACTTTCAGACTATACTTTGACGTCTAAAGAACTTTACGAAGTTTTACAAGCATTAAAAATTAATAAGAAAATTGAAGTTGAAGACCAACAACTTTACAAAAAATGGACTGAAAACTTTGGTTTTGATAAAGAAATTATAATTTTTACTGCTAAAAATCAAAAGGTTAAAAACTTTAAAAAACTTGACAGTTTAATTGAAGAACTTTATTCCAATAAACGCTTTACAGTTGAAGAAGTAAAATCGTACTTTACTAGTAAAGAACAACTTATCAATTTAACTGTTGCAATAAATAAAAATCTTGGTATTTACGTTGAAATTGTTGATACAGTAATTAAAAATTACATATCTCCTTGGATGGCAAAAGGCTACAATGAAGAAACGCTAATTTTCATATCTAATTATTGTTTTAGAAAAAATAAGCGTTCACTTGAACAAATGAACGACACAATTTCAACGTTATATAAAATGGGACTCGTTACCCTTTCTTCTATAACTTCGTATATAACTGAAAGAAGCGCAAACGACAAATTTATCACAAAAATTCTTGAAAACACAGGCGTTAATCGTAAGCCTAATAATTGGGATAGAGAAAATCTTTCTACTTGGCGTTCTTGGAATTTTACTGACGAAATGATAATAGAAGCAAGTAAGCGCTCAACTAACTCAACTAACCCAATGGCTTACATAAACGGCATTTTGTCTGATTGGAAATCAAAAGATATTTTTACGATAGATAAAATTCCTGTAATTGTTAAACAAACTAACACAACTAAAAACAGTAAACGCGTTTCTTTTGCTAATGAAAGAAATTACACTGAAGACGAATTAAATAGCATTATCGACTCGATTGACGATATTAAGGTATAAAATGATTAAAAACGAAGAATTAATAAATAAGGTTAATAATATTTATCTAAACCTTAGAAGTAAAGAAAGTTCAAGAATTGCTTACGTTGAAGATAAATTATATTCTTACAAAGAGTATATAAGCATTGTAAACGATATAGGCAAAACCAAACTTTCAATATCTAAAGCAAAGCATTTAGGTAAAACTGACGAGGTAAAATTTAATACCGAAAAACTAAATATTTTAAATGAAAAAAAAGTTAAATTTTTAGAAAATATCGGAATAAATGAAGATATTTTAAAACCAAGACACAAGTGTAATTTATGCTCTGATACAGGATACATTAACGGCAAACGTTGCAGTTGTTTTTATAAGTACCTACAACTTGTTACCCTTAAAGCGCTTAACGTTGAAAACGATTATATTAATAAGTTTAATACAATCCCATTAGAACTAACAAAACACTATAAACTCGCAAACGATTACGTTGAAAAATTTCCAAATAACTTAGTAAACAATTTTATTTTTACAGGTAAAGCGGGAACGGGTAAAACGGTATTATCTAAAAAAATAGTTGACGATATTAACGCTAAAAATTATTCCGCTATATTTTTAACGGCAACAGAACTTAATCAAATATTTTTAAAAATGCATTTAGACGAAATTGACAAATTGTTAGTATCCGATATTTTATCTAACTGCGACTTATTAGTAATTGACGACCTTGGCACAGAGCCAATCTATACAAACGTTACTATCGAGTATTTATTAGACCTAATTTCAACGCGTTTAAATAAAAGTAAACATTTTATTATTACAACGAACTTAACGCCAGCAGAAATTAATAATAGATACAATGAACGCTTTTATTCAAGACTATGCGACAAAACAAAAACAAAAATTATCCCATTTACGATTGACGATTTAAGACGAAAAAACTAAAAGCAAAACAAAATCCGTAGCAAAAACTACGGATTTTTTGTTTAAAAATTATGCTTTAACGGGATTAGGATATTCAACGCCAAACGTTTCAACGGTTACTTCTTTCATAATAACGTCTTCAATAGGCTTGTCGTACCAATCAGTTTGAACGTCTGCAATAAAGTCAACAACTTCAATACCTTCAATTACTTTACCAAACGAAGCGTATTGACCGTCTAAATGCGGAGAGTCTTGATGCATAATAAAAAATTGAGAACCTGCAGAGTTTGGAGCCATAGTTCTTGCCATTGATAAAACACCACGCGAATGTTTAAGGTTATTTTTAAAGCCATTAGACGTAAACTCGCCTTTTATCGAGTAGCCAGGACCGCCACTACCAACACCCGTTGGGTCACCGCCTTGAATCATAAAGCCGTTAATTACACGGTGAAAGCAAATACCGTTATAAAAACCACTTTTTACAAGCGAAATGAAATTATTTACCGTATTTGGCGCAATTTCAGGATAAAGTTCTGCTTTAATTACTTTTTCATCTGCTAACTTAATTGTTACAATTGGATTAGTTGCCATAAAATTCTCCTTTATTCTTCCCACTTAATAATTTCAACACCCGCTTCATTTAAAAGTTCAAGAGAGAAATCATCTGGGTAACCATACTTATATATAACTTTTTTAATTCCTGAATTTATAATCATTTTAGTACAAATTGTACAAGGCTGATGCGTAACGTAAATAGTTGCGCCCGCTACTGAAGTACCAAGCCTTGCCGCTTGCGCAATTGCATTTTGCTCAGCATGAACTGCAAAACAAATTTCGTGACGAGTTCCAGACGGAATATTGAGTTTTTTACGCAAACACTCGCCTTTATCTTTACAACTTACAACGCCCGACGGCGCTCCGTTATAGCCAGTTGCCACAATGCGTTTATCTTTAACAATTACAGCGCCAACGTGCCTATTTTCTTGATAACAACTCGACCAAGAACCTACAACTTCCGCCATATCGATAAAGCGCTTATCCCATTTATCCATAGTAACCTCCGAAAATCACTTAATGAATTAATTTTAACATATAAAGGTAAATTTTGCAATATAATTTAACTATATTACCTTAATTAATAAAAATCTCAACAAAATTTTACAAAATAATGCGAACAAATTACAAGATAATACTTGACAAAATATATATTACTGATATAATAAAATTAGCAATCAAAGCGGTAGAGTGCTAATTTTTACCGCTTTAACAATGGAGGCACAATTTATGAAAATTAAACCATTATTTGATAAAGTTGTAGTTGAGGCTACTTCTAAAGAAGAGACAACTAAATCGGGCTTTATTTTACCTAGCGCATCTCAAGAAAAACAACAAACTGCAAAGGTTGTTGCAGTTGGTCCAGGTGGAATAATTGACGGTAAGGAAATAACCATGCAAGTTAAAGTTGGCGACGTTGTATTGTACGCTAAATACGCCGGTTCTGACTTTAAAATTGACGGTAAAGAATTTACTATAATTAAACAAAGCGATATTCTCGCTATAGTTGAATAAAGGAGATTATTATGGCTAAACAAATTAAATATGGCGAAGAAGCAAGAAAAGCGCTTGAAGCAGGCGTTAATACCCTTGCCGATACTGTAAAAATAACTCTTGGGCCTAAAGGCAGAAACGTTGTACTTGACAAAAAATACGGCGCTCCCCTTATTACTAACGACGGTGTTACAATCGCTAAAGAAATTGAACTTGAAGACCCATTCCAAAATATGGGCGCTCAACTTGTAAAAGAAGTTTCAACAAAAACGAACGACGTTGCCGGTGACGGTACTACTACCGCCGTTGTTCTCGCTCAAGCAATGATTCGTGAAGGACTTAAAAACCTTGCAGCAGGCGCTAACCCTATCGTTCTTAAAAAAGGTATTTCTAAGGCTGTTGCAACGGCTGTAAACGAACTTAAAGCCATTTCTAAACCTGTAACTGACAAAAAGGCTATTGCTCAAGTTGCTGCCATTTCAGCGGGCGACGAAGAAATTGGTACTTTAATTTCAGAGGCTATGGATAAAGTTGGTAAAGACGGCGTTATCACTATTCAAGAATCTAAAACAATGAAAACGGAACTCACTACCGTTGAAGGTATGCAATTTGATAGAGGCTACGCTTCTGCTTACATGGTAACTGATACCGATAAAATGCAAGCCGTTTACGATAACCCAGTAATTTTAATTACTGATAAAAAGATTTCTTCAGTTCAAGAAATTTTACCTATAATAGAGCCTATCGCTCAACAAGGTCAAAAACTTCTTATTATTGCAGAAGACGTTGAAGGCGACGCTCTTGCAGCGCTTGTCGTTAACAAACTTAAAGGCGTATTTAATAGCGTTGCAGTTAAAGCGCCTGGATTTGGCGATAGAAGAAAAGCTATGCTTGAAGATATTGCAATTTTAACTGGTGGTACGGTTATTTCTTCTGATCTTGGTATTGAGTTTAAAGACGTTACTTTCGATATGCTTGGTAGAGCAACTCAAGTTAAAGTTGATAAAGATAATACTACAATCGTTGGTGGCGCTGGCGACCAAAACGAAATTCAAGGTAGAATTACCGCTATTAAAGCACAAATTGAAGAAACTACTTCTGATTACGATAGAGAAAAACTTCAAGAAAGACTTGCAAAACTTGCTAGTGGTGTTGCTGTTATCAAAATCGGTGCTGCTACAGAAGTTGAACTTAAAGAAAAGAAATATCGTGTAGAAGACGCTTTGGCTGCAACACGAGCTGCACGAGAAGAAGGTATCGTTCCTGGTGGTGGTGTAACATTAATCCACGCATCAGAAGTTCTTAAAGATTTTAAATCTGATGATGCAGATGAAATCCTTGGTGCAAAAATTGTTTATAACGCAGCAAAATATCCTCTTAAACAAATCGCAACAAATGCAGGTGTTGATGGTGGTGTAGTTATCTACCAACTTGAGAACCAACCATTTGGAATGGGATTTAACGCTGCAACATTACAAGTAACAAACATGATGGAAGCAGGCATTATTGATCCAGCAAAAGTTGTTAAGAGTGCTTTGCAAAATGCAGTTTCTATTGCATCAATGATTGTTACAACAGAGACTCTTGTTGCAGATGAAAAAG
>CALDOZ010000050.1 GCA_937912025.1 uncultured Clostridia bacterium
ATGTCCGATTTCGATAGTATTTTATAATTTGTTTTTGTGTTTTGACGAAATTTTTAGTTAAAATTAATAGTTTTGATAATGACAAAAGCGGAGCAATTTTTCGCTCCGCTTATTAAGTTTAATATTGATTAATTTAATGTAGTGCGGTTTTAAAGGCATAGTTGCGAGTTAGACGAGGCACAAGAAAAAGACAGGTCGCAATAGACCTTGATGGTCATTGCGGACTGCCTTTTTTGAAGTAACAAAGTATAACGATGTAAATATGCCTTTAAAATTAGACCATCTTCTCTTGTTTTACCTTATGATCTATTATGTGGCGAGAAGCAAGTTCTTTATGAATATCTTCAACAGAAATACCCATTTCGCACATTAAAACCATAACGTGATAAGCAAGGTCGGCTATTTCGTAAATAGTTTCTTTTTTATCGCCCGCTTTACCGGCAATAATGACTTCAGTACATTCTTCGCCTACTTTTTTCAAAATTTTATCAATGCCTTTTTCAAATAAATACGTAGTGTAAGAACCTTCTGGTTTATCAGTCTTTCTTCCCATTAAAAGTTCGTACAAACCATATATAGAAAATTCACGCTTTTCTTCGTTTATAAATAAAGGATTATAAAAACAACTGTCGCTACCCGTATGACAAGCAGGACCATCTTTATCAACTACAACGAGTAACGCGTCTTTATCGCAATCAGCAGTAATTGATACGACGTGTTGATAGTTTTTACTAGTTTCGCCTTTAAGCCATAACTCATTTCTTGACCTACTGTAAAAACAAGTAAGACGTTTTTCTAAAGTGATTTTTAAACTTTCTTCGTTCATATATGCAAGTGTTAAAACTTTTTTAGTTGTTTCGTCTACCACTATTGCAGGAATAAGTCCGTTACTATCAAATTTAAGTTCGTTTATATTCATATTATAACCTCACGTTTATGCCGTTATTGGCAAGTTCTTTCTTTAAATCGTTTATTTTAATTTCTCCAAAATGAAAAACTGATGCGGCTAAGCCAGCGTCAATTGTTGGCAACTTTTTAAAAAGTTCAATAAAATGTTCAACTTTTCCAGCCCCGCCCGACGCTATTACGGGAACTTTTACCGCATTTAAAACGTCACTTAGCATTTCAATATCAAACCCGTTTTTAACCCCGTCGGTATCGATAGAATTAACAACGACTTCACCCGCACCCATTCCAACGCATTTTTTTATCCACGATATTGCTTCCATACCCGTATCTTCACGGCCACCCTTAGCAAATACCCTAAACTCGTTACCAACGCGCTTTATATCGCACGATAGCACAACGCATTGGTCGCCGTATTTTCTTGACGCCTCAAGAATTAAACTTGGATTTTTAATAGCGCCAGAGTTTACGCTAACTTTATCAGCGCCACATTTTAAAACTCTATCAAAATCGTCAACGCTATTTATACCACCGCCAACGGTAAGCGGAATAAAAATTTTACTTGCTACTTGTTTAAGAACGTCAGAAAACAGTTCGCGACCTTCATAAGACGCTGTAATATCATAAAAAACAAGTTCGTCTGCGCCTTTATCGGAATAATATTTTGCTAAATCAATAGGCGAAGAAACGTCCTTTAACCCTTCAAAATTAACGCCTTTAACAACTCTACCATTTTTTACGTCAAGGCAAGGGATTATTCGTTTAGTTATCATTTGCTACCTCAATTGCCGTCTTTAAATTTATTGCTTTAACGTAATACGCTTTGCCGATAATTGCGCCGTAAATACCGTCGTTTTTTAAATTTATTACGTCGCCGATAGACGAAACACCGCCCGATGCTATAACGCGCGTTTTATATTTAGAGGATAATTCTTTATATAATCTAACGTTAGTACCACTCATTGCTCCGTCCTTTGAAACGTCGGTACAAATAACGGTTTTTACGCCGAGATTATCAAGCATATCAAAAAATTCATAAACGGTATAGTTTGATTTTTCAACCCAACCTTTTATTGCGACGTAACCGTCTTTAATATCAGCGCCAACGGCAATTTTATCGCCATATTTACTTAAAGCGGACATTAAAAACTCTTTATCGGTAACTGCAGACGTTCCTAAAATAACACGGCTAACGCCTGCGTTTAAGTAAGTTTCTACCGTTTGCATATTTCTAATACCACCGCCAACTTCGGCAATAAGCCCCGTTTTAGCAATGATATTTTTAATAACGTCAAGATTTTCGGGCTTGCCACTTTTAGCGCCTTCAAGGTCAACGAGATGTATATGCGTTGCGCCTTGATTTTTAAAGTCTTTTGCAACTTCTACGGGGTTATCGCTATACACCGTCATATTGTTATAATCGCCTTTAAACAACCTAACGGCTTTTTTATTATATAAATCTATTGCGGGTAAAATAATCATAAAAAATCCTTTATTTACTTGAGTTTTTGCAATATTTTATTGTAAAACTTTACTATTTTTCAGCAAACGCTTTTAAAATATTAAGGCCTACTTTTCCACTTTTTTCGGGATGGAATTGACAACCGCAAACGTTACCACTTTCAACGCTTGCAGTAAGATTTTTGCCATATTCTGCCGTTGCAATTACGCTATCGTTACAATTTGTAGCAAAATACGAGTGAACGAAATAAACGCAATCGCTATTCTTAATATATTTAAAAAGCGACGATTCTTTTGTAAATTTTAAAGCGTTCCAACCAATATGCGGTATTTTAAGAGCGCTATCAATTACGCCTTCCATAGCGATAACTTCGCCTTTTAAAAGACCTAAGCCTTTATGCTCGCCGTATTCGTAACTTTTTTCAAAAAGCATTTGCATTCCAAGACAAATACCCATTAAAGGTTTGCCTTTTTGCGCTTCACTAACGATAATTTTATCAAGACCGCTATCGCGCAATTTTTTAATAGCGTCTTCAAAAGCGCCTACGCCTGGTAAAATTATTTTGTCAGCCTTTTCAATATCTTCTTTATTTGAAGTAACGATTGCGTTAGCGCCTATTTCTTTTAATGAATGAACGAGTGAATATAAATTGCCTACGCCGTAATCAATAACCGCAATCATTATAAAACTCCCTTTGTTGAAGGCACGTCGTTTAAATGCTTACTATCGTATTCAAGCGCCATTTTTAACGCTCTTGCAAGAGATTTGAAAACGGCTTCTGCAATGTGGTGAGAGTTTTCGCCTGCAAACTGAATAACGTGGAGTGTAATTTGAGCCTCGCGACTAAACGCTATTAAAAACTCTTTAACAAGTTCGGTATCAAAGTCGCCAATTTTTTCAGTAGGAAAATCAAGTTCAGCATTACAATAGCACCTGCCTGATATGTCAAGCGCGGTAAGAACGAGCGCTTCGTCCATAGGAAGAGTTATATCGCCATAACGGTTAATACCCTTTTTATCGCCCATTGCTTGAAAAAGTGCTTTACCTAAACTTATACCTATATCTTCGGCGGTGTGGTGATAATCTACTTCGGTATCGCCAACGCATTTAAGCTCGATGTCAAAATCGGCGTGGCGAGAAAATAAAGTAAGCATATGGTCTAAAAACCCACTTCCACTATTAATTTTACTCTTACCCGTACCGTCGATATTTAAACTTAACGATATCTTAGTTTCGTTTGTGTTGCGAATTATTTGAGCAATTCTCATATTCCGCTCTCCTTAAAAATTTCTTTAATTTTGCTTGTTAATATGTTCATTTGTTCAGTTGTGCCTATGGTAATACGAATAAAGTTTTTAATTTTTTCCGCTTTAAAATGCCTAACTAAAACACCTTTCTCTTTTAGACATTTATACAAACTTTCTCCGCTAATTTTTTCGTTTTTAGCGAAAATAAAGTTAGTTAATGACGGCAAAACTTCAAACCCTAAACTTTTAAGTTCACTAGTTAAAAGTTGGCGGTTTTTTATTATAGCATTGCAGTTGTTTTTATAGTAAGTATAGTCTTTAAAAACTTCAATCCCAGCAACCATAGTCATTCTATTTACGTTATATGGATTTGTTGAGAAACGAATTGTATTAAGGTCTGAAATAAGTTCGCTACTACCAATAGCAAAACCTAAGCGAGCGCCAGCAAGTGACGCCGACTTTGAAAACGTTCTAACAACTAATAAATTATCGTATTTTTTAGTTAATTTAATAGCGCTCTCTCCTCCAAAATCAACGTATGCTTCGTCTATAATAACAACGTTATTAGGGTTAGACGCAACGATTTTTTCAATGTCGTTAAGCGGTAACGCTATGCCCGTTGGAGCGTTAGGATTTGCTATAACGATATTTTTATTTATACCTATATAGTCATTAACGTTTATAGTAAAATCGCTATTTAGCGGAATTTTAGTGTACGGAATATTATTAAGCTCGGCAAAAACTTCGTAAAACCCGTAAGTAAACTCTGGAAAAACTATGCCGTTGTTTTTATCGCAAAATGCCATAAAAGCAAAATTTAAAACTTCATCTGACCCATTTGAAAATATAATATTTTCTTTACCTACGTTAAAGAAATCTGACGCCGTTTTAACTAAGTCGTACAACGTTGGGTCTGAATACAAGTTTAATTTACTAGCCTCGCTAGTTACCGCGCTAATTACGTTTTTTGACGGTGGAAAAGGCGATTCGTTAGTATTAAGTTTAATATACGTTCTCTCTTTTGGTTGCTCGCCAGGAACGTACGGCGTAAGTGAAGAAAATTTTTCACTAAAAAATCTACTCATAATTAATCCTCAAATCTAATAGTTACGCTTTTGCCGTGACCTGTAAGACCTTCTTTTTTTGCAAAATAGTCAACTTTTTCAGCAACTTTTTCAAGATTTTCTTTAGTGTAATAGGTAAACTGTGTTTTCTTAATAAAGTCGTCAACTGAAAGTGGCGAAGAAAATTTCGCCGTTCCGCTAGTTGGTAAAGTATGGTTAGGCCCTGCAAAATAATCACCGAGCGCCTCTGGACAATATCTACCCATAAACACCGAGCCTGCGTGTTTTACAAGGTCAAGATAATCAAACGGATTATCAACGGCAAGTTCTAAATGCTCGGGCGCTATTTCGTTAGCAATTTCAATTGCTTTATATAAATTTTCAGCAATAATAATTTTGCCGTTATCGTCTATTGATTTTCTTGCAATTTCACATCTAGAAAGTTTAGGAATTTGGTTTTCTAAACAATCTCTTACCTTATAGGCGAACTCTTCGCTATCGGTTACTAAAACTGCGCTTGCCATTTTGTCGTGTTCGGCTTGAGATAATAAATCGGCAGCGATATAGTTTGGATCATTTTTACCGTCCGCCACCACTAAAATTTCGCTTGGTCCAGCAATCATATCAATAGAAACCATACCAAAAACTTGTTTTTTTGCCTCAGCGACAAACGCGTTTCCAGGTCCTACTATTTTATCTACCTTAGGAACGCTTTGAGTTCCATACGCCAACGCCGCGATTGCTTGCGCCCCTCCCGACTTTACAATTTTTGTTACGCCTGCAATTTTTGCAGCTGCTAAAATTACGGGATTAACGCTACCGTCTTTTGACGGAGGGGTAGTCATAACTATTTCTTTAACGCCGGCAATTTTAGCGGGAATAGCGTCCATTAATACAGTTGACGGATACGCCGCCGTTCCCCCTGGAACGTATAAACCCGCCCTATCAACTGGGGTAATTTTTTGACCTATAATTCTACCGTCGTCTTCTTTAATAATAAAGCCTTGACGAACTTGACGAGAGTGGAATTTTTTAATATTTTCAGATGCTTCAATTAAAATATCAATAAATTTTTTATCAACTTTATTAAACGCATCTTCAATTTCTTGTTCGGTTACAAGTAAATTATCAAGTTTAACACCGTCGAATTTTTGGGCGTAAAATTTTAAAGCCTCGTCTTTATTAGTTTTTACGTTTTCAATAATTTGAGTTACAATTTCGCTAACATTACCTGCTATATTAACGCGCGAAAAAATCTCGCTATTATCAACTTCGCCGTATTTATAAATTTTTATCATATTTTAGTTAATTCCCTTAATTTTGATGCTATATCTTCTATTTGCTTAGTTTTGAATTTAAAAGACGACTTGTTTGAAATAAGTCTTGCGCTTATAGGCACAATTGTTTCAATAACGTCAAGGTCGTTTTCTTTGAGAGTTGCGCCCGTTTCAACAATATCAACTATAACGTCTGAAAGGTTTAAAATAGGAGCAAGTTCAATCGAACCGTTAAGTTTAATTATATCAATATCTCTACACTTTGACGCGTAAAAATTCTTTGCAATATTGGTAAATTTAGTTGCAACGCGTAAAACTTTTTGACCGTCATCAAAAAACTCTTTTTTAGATGCAACCGCCATTCTACACTTACCCATTTTAAGATCAACAAGTTCGTAAACGTCAGGCGCGTATTCAAGTAAAATATCTTTACCGCATACGCCAATATCGGCTGCGCCGCGCTCAACGTAGATTGATACGTCGCTTGGTTTTACCCAGAAAAAACTAATTCCTTTTTCTTCGTTTGTAAAAATGAGTTTGCGGTTTACTTCTTTAATGGAAGGACATTCATACCCCGCCTTTTCAAACATATCGTATACTTTTTCGCCAAGTCTACCCTTTGGCAATGCTACGTTAATCATTTTAACCTCTTAAATCTATAAGATTTTTATATCTTAATTTTTCAACTGACTGTTGAACGCTTACGCTTACGTTATTTGACGTTAACTCGTTAACTTTATTAATAACGCATTGAACGTCAGTTTTATCGTTTATTAAAATTACGGTGTCAACGTCATACTTATTAACGTCAACGTTTAAATTTTGAAGTAAATCAAGATATACTGCAAAACCAACCGCTCCGCTAACCTTACTTATTTTTTTTGCAAGTTTATCGTATTGACCGCCCGATAAAACGCTTTCTGCTATTCCGTTAACGTAGCCTTTAAAAACAATTCCGTTATAATAATTTATATCGCCTGTAAGAGAAAAATCAAAACGCACTTTACCAGCAAGACCATTTTCTTTTAAAAGAAGATATATAGCGTTAAGTTCGCTAAAAGCATTTTTAAGTTCGTCAGTATTGCAAATAGTTTGCAAGTTATTCATAACGAAATCTAAATTGCCATATAAAGATATTAAAGTCGCTAAACTACTTTCGCAATCTTGATATCCGTATTTTTGACAAATGCTTTTTACTTCGTCAATATTCTTTTCGCCAACGCATTTAACTACTTCTTTTTTAAAACTATCGTCTTTACCTTGTAAAATTGCCGTTATAAATCCAAGGTGAGAAATATCTAAAACGTAATCGTTTCCAATCGTTTCAAGGCTTTTTACCGCTAAAAGTACCGTTTCGTAAATGTCGTATAAAGATATTTCGCCAATACATTCAAGCCCCGCTTGCATAATTTCTTTAAAGTTTTTTGAACTTGGAGATACTCTATACACGTTTTCGTTATAATAAACTTTCTTTTTTTCGTTGCCGTCTACTCCGTTTTTAATAATGGATAACGTAACGTCAGGTTTAAGGGCTAAAAGTTTGCCTCCCTCATCTGTAAAAGTAATAATTCTATCACTAACTAAAAAGTCTTTATTATTAGCGTATAAGTCGTATTCTTCAAATTTACTCATTTTGTACGGCAAATATCCGTACTTTTTATATAGCAAGCGAAGTTTGAAAACTGCGTCTTCTTCTCTTTTAAAAACGTTACTAATCATTAGCGTTCTCCTTTTTCATTCTATCAATTGCAAGATTATATCCACCCTCGCCATACTCTAAGCACTTATTAACCCTACTGATAGTTGCGCTACTCATACCCGTTAGACTACTTACTTCAGAATAGTTCTTACCGTCTTTTAGCATAATGGCTGCTTGAAAACGTTGCGCTATATCTTGAATTTCTTTAACGGTACAAGCATCTTCAAAAAACATATAACACTCTTCTTCAGTTTTTAAAGTTCTTATCGCTTTAAACAATTGACTAATTTCGTTACTTCTTAATTTATTCATTTATTCCCTCTTTTTATCTTACTTTAGCACTTTAACACTTTAGTTAGGTAAATTATACGCTTATATAATTTTATTGTCAAGCATAATACAAGGTTTTTTATAAATTTGTAAATTTTATTTTTTTAACATTTTAATTGTCGCTTTTCACAAGAAAAAGCGACAATTTTACTTTTAGTTATTTACTTAAAACTTCAAAGATTTTATCTGAAATATCAGTAATATTTTCAACGTTTAACCCTGCAATAAGCGACGCTTGAGAAAACATTATTTCACTTAAAGTTTTTAAAAGTTCTTTATCTTCAACAAAAAGTTTTTTCATTTTAGAAAAAATTGCGTGCTCGATATTAATTTCAAGAACTTTTTGCGCTTTAACGGCGTTTTCAGCGTTAGGCATTGTTGACAATACTCTTTCCATTTCGATAGAAACGTCACCTTCGCTAGATAAACATACGGCGTGATTTTTAAGAGATTTCGTACCAATAACCTTGTTTACTTTATCGCCTAAACTTTCTTTAATAAAGGCTAAAACGTCTTTATCTTCTTCAGTAACGGCATCGTCGCTTTGACTAACGTCTTCGGTTGTTATGTTTTTAAATTTCTTTTGCGCGTATTCTTGAATGAATTTAACGGCAAACTCGTCAACCTCGTCAGTCATACAAAGAACGTCGTTTCCGCTTTCAAGCATTTTTTCAGTTTTAGGAAGATTTTTTACCGCTTCAATCGTTTTACCGGTAACGTAATAAATACTATCAGAACCTTCTACACAATTATCAACGTATTCTTTTAAAGTAATAAGTTTGTTTTGTTTAAGTGAATAGAAAAGCAATAAGTCTTGTAAAATTTCTTTATTCATACCCCAACTTGAATATATGCCGTATTTAAGTTGAAGCCCGAACGCTGAAAAGAATTTTTCGTAATCTTCACGTTTATTTTTTTGAAGGTCTAAAAGTTCGGATTTGATTTTCTTTTCAAGACTTTGCGCTATTGCTTTAAGTTGACGTGATTGTTGTACAGTTTCACGAGAGATATTTAAAGTAAGTTCGCTATCGACAACGCCTTTTACAAAACTGAAATAATCAGGTAAAAGTTCGGCGCATTTTTCCATAATCATAACGCCGTTTGTATAAAGTTTCAAACCTTTTTCGTATTGTTTTGAATAGAAATTGTAAGGCGCTTTTTCAGGAATAAATAAAAGGGCTTTAAAATCAACCGCGCCTTCAACTGACATTGAAATAGTTTTGATAGGAGCGTCTGTATCGTAAAAATTGTCTTTATAAAAATTATCGTATTCTTCTTTTTTAACTTCACTCTTTTTCTTTTTCCAAATAGGCGTCATAGAGTTAAGCGTTTCTTTTTCGGTGTATTTTACTTGCTCGTCGCTACCGTCTTCTTTTTTATACTTAGTAACGTCCATTCTAATAGGATAGCGAACGTAATCTGAATACTTTTTAACGAGTGTTTTAATGGTGTATTCTTCTAAATAACTGTCGTAATTATCACCGTCGGCGTTAGGTTTAAGATACAAAATTATATCAGTACCGTTGCCGTCTTTTTGACATGGCTTAATATCAAAACCGCTTGCGCCCGAACTAACCCACATATTAGCGGTATCGTCGCCATACGCTTTTGATATAACTTCAACCTTTTTAGCAACCATAAACGCCGAATAAAAACCTACGCCGAATTGACCTATAATATTTATATCTTCTTCTTTAAGTTTTTCATCAGCCTTAAAGTCAAGCGAACCCGATTTTGCAATAGTTCCAAGGTTAGTTTCAAGTTCCTTTTCCGTCATACCAATACCGTTATCGCTTATTTTGATAACGCGGTTTTCTTTATCTAAAACAATATCGATATGAAAATCGTTTCTTGTAAGCCCCGAAATATTATCGGTAAGCGCTTTATAGTAAAGTTTATCGATAGCGTCAGAACAGTTACTTAATAATTCACGAAGAAAAATTTCTTTATTTGTGTAAATTGAATTTATCATTAAATCGAGTACTTTTTGAGATTCAGTTTTAAATTTTTTCATAATAAACTCCGTCTTTTTAAATAAATTTTAGCACTCGCAAGGTTAGAGTGCTAATTTATTATAACCCTTATATACATAAAAATCAAGTGTTTTATAAAATTTTCACTTATATTTCTTATAAAATATTTTAGCCATTAAAAAAGTGTGGATAACATTCCACACTTTTTAAAATTTTTATTAAACGATAATACACTGCGTTAGCGTATAATACCACCACAATTAAAGTTAAATGCTAATTAGTCTGCTGATTTTTCAGTCATATCAATAACTTGTTTGCCATCATAGTAACCGCATTTAGCGCAAATTCTATGAGTTTGTTTCATTTCATGACATTGAGGACATTCAACTAAAGTAGGAATTTTAACTTTGTAGTTGTTTGCAAATCTTTTATTACCTTGTTTTTTAGATACTTTATGTTTAGGAACTGCCATCTTTTAACACCTCTCTTTATTTTTCACATTTGCAATTTTCTTTATTTAAATTGCTACCGCAAGTAGGACATAACCCCTTGCAATCTTCCTTACACAAAATTGAAGTAGGAAGGTTTGTTAATATAACGTCGTCAACAGCGACTGTTAAATCGACTATACCGCTTTTGTATAAATAATCAAACTCACCGGCATTTTGTCTAACAAATTTAACTTCAGCGCTCTCTAAAAACTTATATTCTGCCCTTTCTAAACACCTTGCACATTCACCAACAATAGTACATTCAACAGTTAAATAAACGTAAACTTCGTCCGTGTGAAGTTCCAGACTACCATAAACGTTGATTTGGTCGCTAAAAGCGGAGTTTAAAAATTCTAAAATATTATTTTGCGGAGTGTACTTAAAATCAAACTCAGTTGAAGTTAAACCGCTGTATTTTAACTTTCTAACGTCTATATTCATTATTTTACTTAGAAATTATACAATATTAAAAATATATTGTCAACTTAAAACAAGCACTTTTATATTGACTTTATAAAATATTTTTAACGTTTATACTCTTGCTTATTTATTAAACGCAAGCGCTAACGTATCACGCGCGATAACAAGTTCTTCGTTAGTAGGAATTACCAACACTTTTACCTTGCCATCTTTTGCGGTAATATCGCGAATAGACCCGTCGTTTTTCTTAGCGTTTAATTCTTCGTCAATTTTAATACCGAGGAATTCAAGGTCTTCAACGATTGCTTTACGCATTTCACCATCGTTTTCGCCAAGACCAGCAGTAAACACAAGACAATCTACCCCACCAAGAGCCGCTGCGTATGAACCGATATATTTTTTAACCGAGTAAGCAAAAATATCAAGCGCAAGTTGTGCGCGCGCATTACCATTTACTGCCGCTTCTCTAATACTTCTAAAGTCAGACGATACACCGCTTATACCGTGAACGCCCGATTTTTTATTTAAGTAGTTAAGCGCTTCTGAAATATTCATACCCGTTTTCTTGCAAAGGAATTCAATAATTGCAGGGTCAAGTTCGCCACTTCTAGTTCCCATAGGAACACCGCCGAGCGGAGTAAAACTCATACTCGTATCAACGCATTTGCCGTCTTTAACGGCGCTCATAGACGAGCCGTTACCAAGGTGACAAGTAATAATTTTAGACGGCTTACCTTCTAAACCTAAATACTTAATAGCCTCGCTCGATACAAAACGGTGGCTAGTTCCGTGGAAACCGTATCTTCTAATTCTATAATCTTTATACGCTTCGTATGGTAAACCGAAAATGTACGCTTTTTCAGGCATTGTAGAATGGAAAGTCGTATCAAAAACAAGCACCATTGGAGTGTTTGGCATAACTTCTTTGCACGCTTTAACACCTGCGATATTAGGAATTTGGTGTAAAGGACCAAGTTCGGCGTTTGCAAGACATTTTTCAATATTTTCTTCAGTTGCTAAGGCAGGACCTGTAAAGTCTTCGCCACTATGAAGAACTCTATGACCTACCGCGTCAATTTCACTCATTGATTTAAGCACGCCGTATTCAGCGTTTACAAGAGCTTTAAGAACGAGTTCAATCGCTTCTTGGTGAGTAGGCATATTTTGCTCGATAACCGTTTCTTTGCCGTTTGCTTTATGAGTTAAAAGCGAACCTTCAATACCAATTCTTTCGCAAAGACCTTTGGCAATTACGCCTTCGGTATCCATATCTATAAGTTGATATTTAAGTGAAGAACTACCTGCATTTATAACGAGAATTTTCATAAATAACTCCTTTTAATTACTGTGCTTGTAACGCAGTTATTGCTACTGCCGCTACTATATCGTCTGACGAACAACCTCTTGATAAATCGTTGATTGGTTTAGCAAGACCTTGACAAATAGGACCTACCGCCATAAATCCGCCAAGACGTTCTGTATTTTTGTAGTTGCTGTTACCAGCGTCAAGATCAGGGAAAACAAGTACGTTTGCGTGACCTGCAACAGTTGAGCCAGGCGCTTTGCTTTGACCAATCGCTGGAACGATTGCCGCGTCAAACTGCATTTCACCGTCGGCATTATACTCAGGCGCAATTTCTTTGAAAAGTTTAACAGCGTCGTTAACTTTAGTAACGTCGGCGTGCTTTGCGCTACCCTTAGTTGAGTGAGAAATAAAAGCAATTCTTGGCTCTAAGCCTGCAATATTTTTTGCAGATTTAGCAGAAGATAAAGCAATATAAGCAAGTTCTTCACTCGTTGGGTTTTGGTTAAGACCGCAGTCGGCGTAAATATAGCAACCGTCTTCACAATATTGGTTACCACATTCTGGCGCAATCATTAAAAAGTAAGCAGATACCATTTTTTCGCCAGGCGCTGTTTTAATTACTTGAAGTCCAGGACGAAGTGTGTTTGCCGTTGAGTGGCAAGCGCCCGAAACCATACCGTCAACGTCGCCCGCTTTAAGCATAAGCGCGCCGTACATTGTATAGTCTTTTAAAATAGATGCTTTAGCATCTTCAACCGTTGCGTATTCAGCAAGACCTGTTTTTTTGTTGATTTTGCCCTTTCTTATTTCAAAAAGCATTTCAGCGTATTTATCAGTTTTTTCATAAGTTACAGGGTTGATAACAGTAACGCCGTCAAGTTCTTTACCGCCGTTAAGTTCAATAATACCCTTTTCGTCGCCAAGAAGAACGATTTTTGCAATTGATTGTTTTACAGTTTCACAAGCCGCTAATACCACGCGTTTATCTTCGCCTTCAGGAAGAACAATCGTTTTATTTAAAGCAGACGCTTTAACTTTAATTTCATTTAAAATGTTTTTCATAAATACGCTCCTTATTTTTAGTTTTTTACTTTATTATTTTTGAAAAATATAGTACAATAAGTACATACATACTTATTATATACTTTTTTTTTATAAAAATCAAGGCGATAAAAGTATAATTTGACTTTATTAGTGAGGTTATTTTGAGAATTTGTTCTGCCGTTTGCGAATATAATCCGTTACACAACGGCCATATTAAACACCTTAACTACATAAAAGAAAAGGTAAAACCTGACTATACCGTAGTGTTTTTAAGCGGTAATTTTACTCAACGTGGCGAACTTGCCGTGTGCGATAAGTATACGCGCGCCACTTGGGCTATTATGGCTGGGGCGGACGCAGTTATTGAACTGCCTACCGTTTTTGCTACTTCTACGGCGGAAATTTTTGGTGGCGGAGCAATGAAACTTGTAAACTCTCTCCCCTATAATAAAAGCGTTTGTTTTGGTACAGAAAGCGATAATTTAGGCGGTCTAATTGAACTTGCAGGTTTAATGCTAAACGAAACGGACGATATGAAAAAAATCATAAAGTCCGAACTTGATAAAGGCGAGCCATTACTTAAAGCACGAATAACCGCCGCAAAAAAATACGCTACTCAAAACGTTGACTTATCGTATTTAGACTCGCCTAATAACGTGCTTGGACTTGAATACGTTAAGGCTATAGTTAAAAACAATTACGATATTGAAATTAACACTTTAGTTAGAAGTGGCGGTGATTATCTTGACGATAATATAAATAACGATACGCCGTCTGCATTAGCAATAAGAACCGCTATAACAAGCGGAAATTTAGATATAGTTAAAAATAAGTTGCCAAGTTACGTTTTAAACAATTTACCAAACGTTTTACCGACGCTTGATAATGAAATTTTATACGCTATACGCTCTAGTGATAAAGAACAAATTAAAAACACTCTTGAATGCGCCGAAGGTCTTGAAAATAGAATTAAAAGTTTAAGTAGAGATTGCGTTAGTTTTAATGAACTTCTTAGCAGTTTAAAAACTAAAAGATATACAGACGCGCGCTTACGCCGTATTTTGCTTGCTACCACACTTAAAATTGATGGCAATTTCGTTAAAGAATGTTTAAACGGTAGTTTATATTTAAAAGTTCTTGCTATAAACAAACAAAAAAGCGACGTTTTATCTGTTTTAGCAAATTCAAACTATCCAATTATTACTAAAAAACGCGATGCTGATAATCTTAGTGGAGTTGCTTTAAAATGCTTTGAAAAAGACGTACTTGCTAACGATATTTACTCTTTAGCAACAGGTGAAAAAATTAAAGAATATCAAATCAAACTCGTTTAATAAAATTACTATAATGACATACGCCCTAAAAGTTTTCGACTTTTAGGGCGTGTTTTTATAAAATTTTTACTTATTATATTTTTTAATTAAATTAATTAATAATTTATCAGCAACAGGGCTACCTAAATTATTTAAAATTTCAAAGGTGCTAATTATTATTTTACCCTTACCGCAATTAAAACCTAACGCGCCGTAGTTTAACTCATAACCCGTTTTAACGCCGTAATAACCAGTTAAAAATGCTGGACAAATAACGTCGTCAGGTGTTTTTTGAGTATTGATTGTAGTATGAGGAAATACGTTTACAAAGCGAGGCAACTCTAATATTTTCAAGCCAAGCCCGTCAAAAACTTCTCCGTCTGCAAGCATATACTCTTTATGGTAAAGCCAATCTCTATGATGGGTAAGTTTAATATCTTCGCTTATGATTTTTAAGTAGTTAACGTTATCATTTTCAAACAAATTACTATCTAAGAAAATGATTTTTAAACCGCTATTAGCGTTTTCTATTAATTTTTGAACGTCAACTATATTATCGTTACCAACTAAAACTAACCCTTCGCTTTCGCCGTTATAATCGTTAAAATTTATACCTAACGATTTTAAAAGGTCTTTATTTTGCTCGTTTATACCTAAAAGTAAAACTTGTTTATCGTTTTTAGCGTTTACTTTATCGTAAACGTAAAAATGAGTAACGTTACCAACCGCCGCACCTTCTACAAGTTCCGCCGTAAAATAGTATTTACCTTCTTTTAAATTAAGTTTAACGTTGCGTTTAAATATTTGCGTAGCAAAATCGTCGCCGTTAATAGTAAACTTTTCACTAAAAACGTGATGAACGCCGTAATCACTTGTTATTGCAAAATTAGCAGTGTATTCTCCGCTTTTTAAAATTCCGTCGTTTGCCAAAACGCTTTCTAAGGTAATTTCGCCGTCGCTATAACTATTAATATCAACAAAATTACAAAATCTAAGTTTAGCCCAACCGTCGCTAACGGCATCGAACATATTAGGTTTCCATCTACGCCAATACGACCATAACCCTTCGCCACACATGCCGTGGTCGAACAAGCCCGTTAAAGAAAAACCGCAAAATCTATTATTAGACCTTATCATATCAAAATGGCGCTTGCGTTCGTCAGCGTTATAAAGTTGACTATCTTTTAAAAATCTTTCTGGGAAAGGATATATTTTATCAAGTTTTAAGCGATAAAAATCTTCAGTAAACTGAGTTGATTGAAGTTTTAACCACGCTCCGTCTTCTAAATCGTCACGCTCGCCGTACTGAACGAAATGTTTATATTCTTCAATTACGTTAAATTGCGCGCCAACGCCAAACTCACTTAAAAATACGGGATATTTGGTATCGTGCCCCATGGTGCGTATATGGTTTGCGCTATTTTCGTCTATAGGCGCGATAGGATAATAATGTCTATCACCAACTAAACATGCGTTAGGATTTTTTATCGTTTCTATATCCCCGTCGTTACCCCAAACGTTATTCCAAAAATTTGAAAACGGATTACTTACGCTACCAACTGAAAAATCTAATTCCCATCTACCGCTACTTAAAATAACTAAGCGCGAATTGTCAATTTCACGAAGTTTAGGTAAAAATGCTATTGCCGTTTTTGATATGCAACTTTCGTACGTTTCGTTTAAAAGCCCCCAAGCAACTATACTCGTAGCGTTTTTATCACGGTTTATCATTTTAGCGGTAGCATTTTGCCAACGTTTAGACATATCTTCTTCCGTGCCAACGTTAACTGAATAGCGGTTTTGCATTTCAATAAATTCTTTTTCGTTTTTCCAACTGCGTGCGTTAGAATAACCCATACACCACGACGCAAAACACTCTTCGTATAAAAGCACACCAATCTCGTCTGCTAAATCTATTTGTTCTGGGCGGAACATTCCCGATATTGCTCTAACGGTGTTAAAACCGCTTGCTTTTGCGTAAATTAAGTCTTGACGCAACTGCTCAATATGCACGGGTAGCATTTGCCCTACTGGAAACACGTTACCCGTATGCGAGCATTTTAAAAACGTTTTCTTACCGTTTAAATAAAAATACCCGTTTTGCACTTTAAATTCACGAAATCCTATTTTGTTTAATACGGTATGACTGCCGTATTTGCCGTTTAAAGTAATCTCTACTAAGTATAAATTTGGATTATCTACGTCCCATAATTTAACGTTTGAAACGACGGTATTTAAGTTTACAACGTTTTCGCCGTTATTTAAGTTAACTAATTGCGATAAGTCTGCTACAACTCCAGTAAGTTTATCTTTTTCAAATATTTTTAACGTAAGTAAAGCGTTTTCTTCTTTAACGTTCGTTTTAATTGTAACGGTAGCATTAAAATCCCCGTTAATTTTACCAACTAAAAATCTATCGCTTATATACGAGTTAGGTACTACTAAAAGTTCAACACCATACCACATACCGCCGTGATTAAGGTTGCATCCCGCTTGTTTTACCACTTCTTTATTACGATGCGGAATGCTTTTGTAGGTAATGCCGTCAATTTCTATTTCAATAGGATTTACAACTCTAATTGCAAGCAAATTTTCACTATCTAAATTTATAAAGTTTGTAACGTCGAAAGTAAATGGAGTTTCTCCTCCTTCATCTTCGCCTAAGTAGTTACCGTTAAGCCATACTTCCGCTTTATAATCAACACCGCCAAAGTTTAATAAAACTCTATCGTTTTGAGTATAACAAACTTGTGGTGTAAACTTACAATAATACCAGCATACCCCGTGATAATCGGGAAAATATTGCTGTATGATTGACGGTATTTGACACGGAATTGCATTTTCACTAATAATATTTTGATAATTATTAATTTTGCCAATATTGTCTTTATCAGGTAAAATAAACCAACTGTTTTCAAGGTTAAACATCTTTGTTTTTTCCATAATACGCCTTTATTTCAAGTTTTTTTACAATTCTATTATACCATAATATTGCAATATTTAAAGTGTAATATTATCAAAAAATATGACAATATTACCAAAACCGCCCTTTATATAAAGAGCGGTTTAAAAATAATTATTTAATTGAAAATTCAGGAATATGCGGGCAATCAAGTTTATCTAAAATAGGACGATTTGGTTTAACGTATTTACTTGCGTTAATAATAATTTTTCTAACGCCTTCGTTTTTATAAACGGGATAAGTTTCATGCCCACAGTTTAAGTAGAACATTTTACCACGTCCACGTTTAACAACGAAGCCAGAACGTAAAACTTCTCCACCTTTAAACCAACCAAGATAAATAAGTTCGTCTGGAGTAGGAATATCAAACGGTTCACCGTACATTTCTTCGTTAATAATATCAACGTATTCGCCTAAACCATCGTTTATAGGGTGGTTAACCTCAACACACCAAAGTCGTTCTTGTTCACCAACTTCACGCCATTTTAAACTACCCGAAGTACCCGTTATACGCATAAACACTTTGCTTTTATGCGCAGAATGTAAGCACATTAACCCCATTCCTTTTTGAACGCGTTCGATAATTTTATCAACGAGTTCATCTTGAACTTTGCCATGATACCAATGCGCCCACCAAACTGCAACGTCAGCGGTGTTTAACGCGTCTTGATTAAAATCTTCCGCTCCGTTTTCATCAAGTTTTACTAAAGTAACGTTGTTACCATTTTCTTCAAAAAGGTTTTTTAGGCATACACCCAACGTTTCAGGATATGCTTTTACACCTTCTTCACTAAACATGCTAGCATTAATTTCACTAAATACTATAATATTCATAATTCACCTATTTAAATTTATAATAACCCCGAAACAATATAACGTTGTAACGGAGTTATTTTTTTATTAAAGTTCAGGAAGTTCTACATTAATTTCTTTGCCGAGTTTTGCAGATTGAACAATACCGTCTATAATTGCTTGGTTAATAACGATTTGTTCGCTTGGAACAGGCGCTTTACCGCCAGAAATTATAGCGTCAAGGAAAGAACGAATTTTTTCATAGAAGTTGCCGTTTGGTGTTGGAGCAAGCATAGGAATTTCAGTTTCTACGTTAGAGCCTGCCATTTTAGAGTAAATTTTCATAGGACCGCCTACCGAACCGTTCCAGCATTCAGTTGAAGGAATTCTAAGCGAACCTTTTTTACCCATAATGATAGTATCACCCGGTGTATCAAGGTGCATATCCCAAGCAATTCTAAAGTCAAGCATAATACCACCTTCAAGACGAATAAAGCCTGCGGCAAAGTCTTCAACGCCGAAAATGTCAGCATATTCAGGGTGTGAAGGATAAGTTGATGGGTCTTTACCAAAGAAGTCTGACTTATAACCAGTTACGGTAAGTGGCTTTGGATATCCAATAGCGTTAAGTACCATATCTAAAGAATAACAACCAATATCACCCATTGCGCCTATGCCAGCAGTATTTTTATCAATAAACGAAGTTCCAAAAGGAGTAGGTATACCTGAACGACGTCCGCCACCCGTTTGAATGTAATAAATTTGACCTAAAATGCCAGATTGAACGATTTCTTTAACCTTTTTCATGTTAGGGTCCATTCTTGGTTGGAAGCCGATAGATAAAATTTTACCAGTCTTTTTAGCAGTTTCGTGCATTTTAATAGCTTCTTCTAAGGTAACCGACATTGGTTTTTCGCAAAGAACGTGAACGCCTTTTTCAAGAGCGTAAATGGTACACTCTGCGTGTGTCGTATTATAAGTACAAACAGAAACGGCGTCTAACTCTTCGTTGTCTAATAAATCTTTATGAGAAAGATAGCATTTAACGCCTTCAAGTTCCCATTGTTTAGCAAATTCTTCTGCTTTACCAGGAATTAAATCGGCAAGGCAAGTAATTTCCACGTCTTTCATTTTTTTAAGTTCTAAAGCGTGAGCGCCCGCAATCCAGCCAGTACCAATAATACCAACTTTAAGTTTACGGTCTGACTTTACACAATTTTCGGTTGTTGCATTTTTAAAAGCATCCATTATATTTTGACTGTTATTACTCATAATAATCTCCTTATTTACTCAATTTTTTAATATTTTCTAAACTCTTTTTAAGATATTCGCTTTCAGGTATGTTAAATTGTTCAACTTCAAGAACACCCCATTCAATACCTTGACGTTTTGCTTCCGCAAACGCGCCTTTCATATCAACAATACCTTCGCCAACTACTGGTGGTGGTACGGTATGAGGATCGCCTTCGGCTAACTCTTTAATATGAATACATCTAAGTCTACCTTGGTATTCTTTCATTTTTTCAACTACGTTTTGACCGCCGTAAGTTGCCCAGCATAAATCTAATTCGATTTTCATACCTTCAACGTCGGTAGTAATTTTGTCAACGTAATCGTTGCCGTTTTGATATTCGTGCGCGTGGTTATGATAACCAAACTCAACGCCGATATCTTTAAGCATATTATAGGCTTTTTTGTGCTTTTCAAGTTCGGCAGGATATTTATCAGTCCAAGCTTCACGCCAAATACCTGCGGTATAAACTATTTTTAAACCTAAAGTTTTAATATATTCTAAATTATTTTCAATATTTTCTGCTTGAATGTGCGCTGAATAAGGAATGAGATTATATTTTTCGCACATTGCTTTTACTTCGCTTGGAGTGTGATTGTAAAAACCTGCAAACTCTACTCCGTCATAGCCTGCTTCAGCTACCGTTTTAAGTATTGCCTCTAAGCCTTGTTCGTTACCTATTTTTCTTAAACTATATAATTGTACGCCGTATTTCATAATTATGCCCACCACATATTTGTATTTGGTTCGGTAATAATACCGTTTTTAACGAGTTTAACCGCTTTTTCTAAACCTTCCTTAGGCGACATTAACCCGTCTTCATGCTCGATTGAAATTGCTCCGTCATAACCGGCAACTATTAAAGCAGAGAAAATTTGTTTCCATAAACTTTCTTCGTGACCGTATCCAAGAGTTCTAAACATCCACGAACGATTTGCCATATCGGTAAAGTTAGTAGTGTCAAGCACGCCGTTTAGACGAACGTTATGCTCGATAATCTCTGTATCTTTCGCGTGGAAATAATGTATCGCTTTATTTTTACCAAGTTCGCGAATAACTTCAAGTAAATCCATACCTTGCCAAAATAGATGCGACGGATCTACGTTTGCGCCTATCATATCGCCAACTGCACTACGCAAACGAAGTAAGGTTGCAGTATTATGAACGCAAAAACCAGGGTGAAGTTCAAGCGCAATTTTCTTTACTCCGCATTTTTTAGCAAACTCAACGGCATTTTTCCAATACGGAATTAAAACTTCATTCCCTTGCCATTCAAGAGCCTTTGGATATTCAGGTGGCCAAGCGCAAGTTATCCAAGACGGCATTTTTGCATCAGGGTCTGAACCTGGACAACCCGAGAAAGTTACTATCGTATCAACGCCTAATTGACCTGCTAAAATGCAAGCGGCTTCAAAATCATCTTGAAATTTTTTAGCAACTTCTTTATCAGGGTGAACGCAGTTGCCGTGAACTGCAAGCGCTGATATCCACATATTATTTTTCTTAAACGTTTGAATAAGCTCGTTACGCTTAGCCTCGTCTTTACTTAAAACGAGCGCGTCGGCATGCGCTTTTCCTGGATATCCACCAACGCCAAGTTCAAACATATCAACGCCAAGCGATGAAAGATATTTTAAACTTTCGTCAAGTGAATAATCGGCTAAAATACTACTAACAACACTAATTTTCATTTTAAATTTCCCCTTAAATTATAAATTTCCTTTTATAACTTCGTTAAGTTTATTAGACTCGTTACAAGCCTCCATAAACTTAAACACTCTTACTACTTCATTGCGCTTAATATATTGTTCTTCATTTCCAAGACAAGCCTCTACGAAATTTCTATAAAACTCGTAAGGTTTTGCTCTAACAATATCAAGTTCGCTTTCAATTTTACTGTTATTTGAACGCGGAGCCATCGTTTTAGTTAAACCGTTACCCGCTTTTATGCCTTGAACTTTATTTTCTTCGCCACGAATAATTTTCGTTATTCCCCCATCGATATCCCAACTGTTGATTGTTGCCGTACCTTCAGTTCCGTAAACTTGCCAACGCGGTAAATTTCTAAAACAATCAGTCGCTACAACTATGCGGTATTTCATTCCGTTAGCGTATGTAGCGGTAAGGGCAAATCCGTCTTCAACTTCTTCGCCGTAAATGTAACTATATTCACTGTAAACGCTACTAACTTCTTGCGGTAACATATTAAACATTTGGTCTATTAAATGAACGCCCCAGTCGTACATCATACCACCGCCGTGCTTAATCTCACGTCTCCACGCGCCTGGTATACCATTACTACCCATTACGCGAGATTCTATCATATAAACGTCGCCAATAAGTTTGTTTTCAACTATATTTTTAACTGTTAGATAATCTTCATCCCAACGGCGATTTTGATGAACTTCAAAAACTACGCCTTCTTTTTCAGCGCAATCGTACATCTCGATTGTTTCACTTGAATTTAACGCTACCGGCTTTTCACAAATAACGTGTTTTTTTGCTTTTACAGCGTCTTTAAGATAGGATATGTGAAGGTCGTTAGGCGTTGCAATTAATACTACGTCTACACTTTTATCCGCCCAAATTTCTTCAGGACAAGTATAAACTTTATATCCTTCTTCTTTACCGAGTTTTTGTCTTTCAGGATTTATATCGTATATTCCCGTAACAACAAGCGGTTTGCCAATTTTTGATTTAGCATATTCTTTTATACGAACTGAGTGCCAATGACCCATTCCTCCAAATCCAACTATTACAACGTTCATAAAAATCTCCTTAAATATTGACAAGTTAAGATTGTTTTGATATAATTTATAAAAACTTATCTAATTTGATTATAAAATTAAATTTTGCGAAATACAACGCATTATTAGTTAAAAACATTTCAAATATTGACATTATGAGTAAAAATATTTATTATCAGGCATTTCACGACACAGGCGCTGTTTTTACCGCTTGCATAACTAAAAACGATTTAGGTTATACCTCCCCTCACTTTCACCGTTCTATTGAAATTATTTACGTTTTAAACGGCGTAGTAAAGTGTAATATTGACGGGGAAAGTTTTGACGCGCTTGAAAACGATATTATTTTTACAAAGCGTTGCGGTATACACGAATTTTATTACGGAGATAAAACGGACACTTTACTTTTAGTTATTACCCCTAAGTACTCTAACGATTTTGACCTTATTTTTCAATCAAAAACAATTCCATGTCATTTAAGCGATGTTGATTTTAATAAAACTCTACTTAAATATTTAACGCCTCTTGCTAAGCAAACTGAAACTTCTGATATGGTAATTAAAGGTCTTGTTAACGTAATTATAGGTAAACTTTTTGAGCATTATCCAACAACTCCTATCGAAAACTCGGCTAGCATGGATTTAATAATTGACGTGTTAAATTACATAGACCGCCATTATAAAGAACAATTAACTCTTGACGTAATTTCTTCAAAATTTGGATACAACAAGTATTACTTTTCAAGATTGTTTAACGATAGTATAGGAACAAACTTAAATAATTACATAAACGGCGTAAGACTTCGCAACCTTATGAAAGATGCGCGAAAGATTGAAAAACCTAACTTTTCCCAGTTAATTTTAGATTATGGATTTGACAGTTTTTCTACTTTTTATAGAACTTGTTATTTAAATTTCAATATGTCTCCTAAAGAAATTTTGAAATCTTGCAAATTAGAATAAACGTAACTTACCTTGCTTAGTTTATTAAGCAAGGTATATTTTTTTTAAAGAGAGCCATAATAAAACTAAAGGAGATAATTATGGATTTAAATTGTAAAGTAAAATGCAACGTATGCGAATGCGTTCATAACAACTGTGATGCAAACGGCTGTAATTTAAGTTTAATTGAAATTACCCACGAACAAACTACTGACGACGTTGTTGCAACGCCACATTTTTGTAAAAGTTTTTGCAAAAAGTAATAAAAATACCCGCTCAAATGAGCGGATATTTTTATATAACGCTAACTTTTTTAACGTTTTATTTAAATGATACTATCGAAATCGGACATTTTTTTTAAAATATGTCCGATTTCGATAGTATTTTATAATTTGTTTTTGTGTTTTGACGAAATTTTT
>CALDOZ010000051.1 GCA_937912025.1 uncultured Clostridia bacterium
CGCTGAGATTAACCTTTTTGGTTATCGAAGTGTTGAACCTAAGCAGTAACGCAGTATTGCGTAGTTTATAGACCTTTAAAAGGTGATGTGGTTAAACCCCTTCTTACTACTTCTACGATATAAAACTATTTTATGGCCTATTACACAAACTACTTCGGCGGAGATAGAGGTGGCTAAGTCTTGGGCTAAATAATGGATATCTTCATCGACGTTGTTGAGTACGGTAATTTTTATAAGTTCGCGCGCTTCTAAAGCATCGGAAAAAGACTTCTTTAAATTTTCGGTAATTCCACCTTTACCGATTTGACCAATGGGCTCGATTGTTTGAGCCATACTTCTTAATACACTTCTTTGTTTAGATGTAAACATTTTTTCTCCTTAATCAATAAAATCAAATTCAATATCGCCGATTACGACAACGTCGCCGTCAACTGCGCCTTCTTGGCGAAGTTTTTTAATAACGCCTTTGTCACGAAGAATTTTTTGCATGTACGCCATACTGTCCATATCGTCAAGCACGATATTGCGTGAAAGCATTTTTACAAGGTCGCCGATTACAACGAATGCTCCGTCTTCATCGCGTACAATTTCAAACGAATCACCTTCTTTAATGTTGTAGGTAAATCCGCTATCTTCTTCAGGAAGAGTTATTGGAATTTCTTTTAGGCTTTCAAAAAGTTCTTTAACAACTTCGTCTGTACCCTCGCCATTGATTGCTGAAACAGTAAAAATCTTGTACTTTTTCACGCGCTTTTTGAAATTTTTTATATTTTCTTCAGCACCGTACACGTCGCTTTTATTTAATACAATAATTTGCTTTAAGCCCGCTAATTTCTTACTGTACTGTTTAAGTTCATTGTTGATAGTCTTGTAATCTTCAACGGGATCTCTGCCTTCACAACCGCTAACGTCGATAACGTGGCAAAGCATACGCGTACGCTCGATATGACGCAAAAAATCGTGACCTAAGCCCGCCCCGTCCGACGCGCCTTCAATAAGACCAGGAATATCGGCAGCAATGAAAGTATCGTCGTAATACTTAACAACGCCTAAGTTTGGAGATAACGTAGTAAAGTGGTAGTTTGCTATTTTAGGCTTTGCAGCGGAAATTTTTGATAATAGCGTTGACTTTCCAACGTTAGGAAAACCTATCAAGCCAACGTCTGCAATAACTTTAAGTTCAAGCCCAACGCGTTTAATTTCAGTTTTTTCGCCCTTTTGGCAAAAGTGTGGACAATGACGGCGAGAAGTTGTAAACCTTGCGTTACCTTTACCACCGCGACCACCTTTCATAATAAGACGTTTTTGCCCGTCATAAGAAATATCGCATATAAAAGCGCCCGTTTCTTTGTCCGTTATAACCGTACCTAACGGAACGTGAATATAAAGGTCTTCGCCATTCTTTCCGTGACAATTTTTGGTATCGCCCTTTCCACCGTTTTCGGCAATAAATTTATGCTTGAACATAAACTCTAAAAGGCTCGTTTTGTGGCGGTCGCCTACAAAATACACGTCGCCACCGTTACCGCCGTCGCCACCGTCAGGACCACCGTTTGAAACGCCCTTATAGCGAACGTAAGATATAATACCGTCACCACCGTCGCCAGACTTTATTAAAATACTCTCTTTATCAATAAAATTATCGGTAATCATAAATTATTTTCCTTAAAATTCTTTTTGTAATAATCACATTCTTTTCTTAAAAAACACTCGCTACACTTAGGGCTTCGCGCCGTGCAAACTTTTCTGCCGTGCCATAAAATATAGTGATGGGCGCTTGACCACTTGCTTTTTTCTATTGCCTTTTGTAGTTGAAGTTCGGTATTTAAAGGGTTTTTCGCCTTTGCAAGACCTATTCGGTTTGACACTCTAAAAACGTGAGTATCAACGGCAATAGCGTCACCGCCAAAAGCGACGGCAACCATAACGTCGGCAGTTTTGCGACCTACCCCGTCAAGCGTAATAAGTTTATCAAAAGTAGTTGGAACTTCACCGCCGTAATTATTTAATATTGCGTTCGTAGCGGATAAAATGTGTTTTGCTTTTGCGTTAAAAAGTCCGCACGGTTTTATAATTTTTGCTAATTTTTCCTGAGATAAAGTCGCCATTTTTTGCGGAGTTCCATAGTCTTTAAACAAAACGCTAGTGACCTTGTTTACTCTTTCATCGGTACATTGCGCCGATAACATAACAGCAACGAGCAATTGATAATTGCCGTCGTAAATAAGCGCGGTAGTTGCGCCTTTATATTCGTTTTCAAGTTTTGAAATGACAATATTCTTCGTTTGCTTGTCCATAATAATACCGATTAGTAATTTTAGCGCCAACTTGCTAAAAAGTGTTTTTAATTTGACCCTTATACAACAAACTGCTGTTTTTTATCATAATAAATTACATTACCAATAGCAATTAATTGGTTATAAAAGCCTTTTTCATTTAGCACAGTTATTTTAACACAAATTAGCGCTATTTACAATCGTTTAGCGTTAAATTTTTACCGTACTACTTCTTCCGCCTTGTTTTTGAATAATAAAAATGCCTTTAAAGGCGTTAAATCCGCCGTTACTTATTATTTTATTTGCAAAATCAAGTTTAGAATAAGGAAACTTAGCGGATATTCCACAGCCTACTCGCGCTTCTTTGGGAGTAGAAATAGCAACGCACGACACGTTAAAACTTTGCATATATTCAATAAATTTATACGTTTCCGTTCTTGAACGGAAAACGGCAACACAAATTTTCATAATCTTTCTCCTTTGTTAGCATAAAATACGCTACTACTTAGTATATTGTAGTAAATGTTTTAAGGTGATAATACAACAACGTAATTATATTTTTACGTTAATTTTATTGTACCGTCACCAAAGTGGGTGGTTATGATTTATCTTGACAACGCCGCAACAGGCGGTTTCAAACCTATAAGCGTAATGGAAACGGCGGTAAACGTTATTAGATATTTATCCGCAAACCCCGGTAGAAGCGGTCATAGACTTTCTAAAACGGGAGCGGAATTTATTTACTCGTGCAGAAAAAAACTTAGCAATTTTTTTAATAACGGTAACGTTGAACGCGTCGTTTTTACAAAAAACTGTACCGAGGCTTTAAATATGGCTATTTTAGGGCTTGACTTACATAAAACAAAAGTTATCACAACTGTTTTCGAGCATAATAGCGTGCTTAGACCTTTGTTTTCTTTAAGAGATAAAGGACTAATTGATCTAACAATAATAGAGCCTTCTAACAATGAATATATTACGGTAGACGACGTGTCCAAGGCGTACTCTAACGACGTATCTCTTGTATGCGTAAACCACGCAAGTAACGTTACGGGTGCTATTAACGACATATATAAAATAGGCGATTTTTTACGGGAAAAGTCTACCGTTTTTTTAGTTGACGGCGCTCAGTCAGCAGGACACGTTAAAATTAATATGGCTAAATGCGGTATAGATATTTTATGTCTTGCAGGACATAAAGGGCTATACTCTATACTTGGCTCGGGAGCGCTTATTTTTAACGATAAAGTTAATTTAAACGCAATTTACAAAGGCGGTACGGGAACTGAAAGTTTCAACCCCGACCAGCCTGACTGCTACCCTGAACGTTTAGAGTGCGGAACTTTAAATTTGCCGTCAATTTGCGCGTTAGAAGAAGGTGTGCGCTACGTTGAAAATAATCTTGATTATATTTCTGAAGTAATGTTACGATACACCGAATACGTTATTGATAAACTCAAAACAATAGACGGTGTAACGGTGTTTTCTAAAAAGAACGAAGTTGGAATAGTTTCGTTTAAACTAGATAAGTTAAGTTCAGACGAAGTTGCCGATATTTTATCTTCTAAGTATGACGTGGCGGTTAGAGGGGGTTTTCATTGCGCCCCGTTAATTCATAAGTTTTTAAAGACGGAAAACGAAGGTTTAGTTAGAATTTCTCTATCTCCACACAACACAAAACGAGAATTAAACGCACTACTAAACGCAATTAAAGAAATTACGTCTTTTTAATTTTTTTAACAACGGCGTTTAATTTTGCGCGTTGGCTTGCATTTAGCATAGGCGAGATGGTTGCAACGAAGTTATCTATATCTTTATCGCTAAGCGTGCCGTTTCTTCTGCCTTTTTCGGCTTCTTTAATAATTGCCGACATAATATCGTTTTCGCTAGCGCCTTCGTATTTGCTTGCAAAAGAATTTAAAATATTCATTGCATCGCCGTTTAGACCTTGGTTTTTATTGTTTTCGTAAGAACTAAAATCACGCATTTTTACGTCTCCTATTACATTTATTTTTATGCTTTCATAAAATATAATGTTACATAAAGGGTTTTTATGAGTTATTTAGCAATAATTTTAGTAGTAGTTTTAATTTTTAAAAGCAAAAGCAACGCTCCTAACGGCATATTTGAATTACTAAAAAATTTAGACTTGCAAACGATACTTCCACTACTTGAACTATTTGGAATAGATGAAAGTTTAACCAAAATTATATCTCAAGAAAACATAAATAATTTACTAAACGGCAATTTAGATATGCAATCTATTATTTCGCTTTTATCTCCGCTTATAAGTAGTTTTTTGAATAAAAAACCAACCTATAGTTCGGTTAATAGTAGTTTAGGTGGAGACGGGCTTGCCCCAATTCAAGGCGTTGTGAGCGACGACTTATACATAGAACTTGAAAAGTATTTTTCAAACTAAAAACAGTAGTTACTAAAATAGCAACTACTGTTTTATACGGCTTTATTATTTTATCTGCCATAATTTTTACCTTTATACTTTTATTTTTTAGTTAAATTATCTATAAATTGGTTTTCTTTTTTTGCTTGATATTCTCCTCCGTAAACGTTATTTAGTAAGTTATTTAAGCCTAAGTTTATAAATTCTTGCCAACTCGCTTTTTCATCTTTAACTAATATAGGATAAAAATACACGCCGTTTGTCTTAGCAGATTGAAGGTCGCCGGGAGCGTCGCCACACATAACAACGTTTGCTTTATCGTAACCTTTCTTTAAAAGTTCGGTAATACAAAACGCCTTACTACCAACGTTTTGAGAAAGAACGATATCAACGTGCTCTAATAAACGATGCTTTTCCCATTCTTCTAAAACAGCGTCTAAATTAGCGCTTGAAACGATTGCAACATCGGCAAACTTATGAGCGTACGTTAAAGCGTCTTTCACAAGAGCAAAAGGAAGTTTATTTTCTTCAGGTATAAGTTTAATTCGTTCGTTAACACTAGCGCTCCAATTAAGAGCCTTTTTTAAACACACGTTATCGCTTTCATTAACCTTTATGGTAAGAGCGCCGTTAGAAAGTTCTTTTGCGTTGTTAGCCCATTCAATTAGCCCGTCAACCCCGTCTATTTTAACGTACTTTTCGTTAATTTCGCTAAGAGCAAGCGCTAACCCTTTAAAGCGGTTTATGCCCCTTGTCATAGAATAAAGGTTAATTTCATTCCAGCGGTTTAAAATTTCGTTTTCCCACTGTTCAAGCCCCCATTCTTCAACCATACAAGGACCAAAGCAAGTTATGTGTTTAATATCCATAGTGTCCATAGCGCAACCATCGCTATCAACGCAAACGAGATATTCTTTATTTTTTTTGTATTCGCTTAACGTAACCAAAACGCCACCTTTTCCTTTAAAATTTTTAATTATTATACCATATTTTGTTGCAGTTTTCAATAATAATTTATATTTGCTATTAAACTCTTTTTAGTTTTCTTTACAAACGTTAGTGAAATGATTAAAAATGTGGCTATAATGCGATTAAGTTAAAATTTATTACTTGTTTTTTTAGTTAAGATATTGAAAAATTTTAGCGCTTAAGTTACAATGGTTATAGCAAATATTTGCTAAGGAGTTTATTATGAGCAGTTTTGAAAATTTAAGAATTGTAGATAACTTTTATCAAACTTCACTATTCTTTCCTATGCCTACGGTTGTAATTAGTACGCTTTGCGAAGACGGTTCGACAACGCTTGGTCCTTACTCTCTCGTTCAACCGTATTACGTTGCGGGCAAAGATTATTACGCAATGTTGCTTGAATGTCGCAACTCGTCTAACACCGCGCAAAACATTTTAAGAACGGGTAAATGCGCCATAAACTTTATTACGGACGAGCCTAAATACTTTAAAGAAGCGGTTAAACTTTCGTGGCCAGGCGATAAGCCTGAAGATAAAATGCCTAAATGCAATTTTAAACTTGAAAAAAGTATGATTGAAGAAGAAAACCCAGACGACGTTCGTCCTATGGTTATGAGTGAAGCCTTCCAAGTTATTGAATGTACTTGGGTAAGCACTCTTGACGGAGCGGACAAAGATAAGCCGGGCGAACTTCACGGTTACGAGCCACCATACCACGACTTTAACGGTATTACTAGTAAGTTTGGCGCTCACTTTATTTTGAAAATTGATAAAATTTTAATGAAGAAAAAATATAGCGACGCTATAATTAACGGTGTGCGTGGAAAAGACTTCCCTCACGTTCCTGTTGATTACGGTTACCGTGATAGCAAAAACTTCTGGTATTGCCGTCACAGTAAAATGCGCGCTGAACTTTTGCAAATGAGAAAGGCAAGTTTAGACTCCGTTCGTTACGCAGCAGACCGTGTTGACGATAAAGTTAAGTTTACCGACGATGCTCTTGAAACAGTTCTTGGCGTACCAAGAGTATTTTTACCACTCGTATTAAAAGGTTGCGTTGCTTGGGCAAAAGAAAACGGCGTTGAACTTATTAACGCCGAACATATGAAAATTATTAACGACAAGCGCGCCGAAGAAAAAAAGAAAAAGAAATAATAAAACGTTAGCGTAACGGCAAACTCCGTTACGCTATTTTTATTGAATTTAGGTTTTTATATGCAAAGTTTTGATAGTTTTTACTTTTAATATCAAACTTACGTTATTTCAAAATTGATTTTAATTGTTTGCAACCATTTAAAGTTGACGTGTGTTTAATATCGTAATAATAATCAATAAATTGACCTATAAATATCGTTATTACAGAAATTGTAATACCAATTGTTAATATAGGACTAACCGTAACGTATTCAACCGAATATAAATAATTTAGCAATAAATACGGAAAATATGCGCCTCCTCCAACTACAATTAGCATACCTATAAGCCATTTAAAAAACAATTTAGAATAAGATTTAGGCGCATCTGAAAATCTAATTCCATTTTCTTCATCAACGCAAAATCTTGAATTTCCATGACAAAAAACCATATTAAATGTTTCGTCAGTTGCCAATCTTAAAGAGTTTTCAACGTTTGCGCTTAATATACACGGAATTATTTTAAATATTCCCCTTACTATAAAGAAACACACAAAAACTATTAAAGCAAATTGTCGTACAAAATTAAGGAACATTGATAATAATACAATTGTAATTTCACTACCTGAATTTTCTATTACAACTTGTGTAGAAGTATAAAAAAATGCTTTAAAGAAATTTTCGTAAGTATCGTACGGCAATCCTAAAAAATCAGCAGAAATAGAACACGCAATTAAATCTTTTAAGTTTTCAGATTGTTTGTTTGCTATAAATAAATCAAGAATACTAATATTTTCTTCGGTAAAAATTAAATTTACGTCAATTAACGGTAAACTCATTAAAATAAGCATTATTAACGCCGGGACGTATTGAATTAATTTTATTATCATATTCGTTTTAGCAACACGTTTTATTCTATAAATTCTATCTTCGCGTAACGAAGATTGATTATAATAATTGTTATCACCTTTTGTCTTCATATTTACCCTTTAAATATAACCTTTATAAATTTTATATTCTTTGTACGTTAATTTGTTACCACTTAACTCTTTAATTATTCTATCTAAACAAATCTTTGTTATTTTCGTAGTGTTAAAGTAAATTATTAAAGTAAATATCAGCACCATTCCGCCAATCATAACACCAGAAAACATAAACCAATATTCAACTTCCATTATATTTAGCAAACCTAAAATGGCTATTATAATAGATATTACACTTGCAAAAATTAACGTTAAACTAACAATTCTAGTTTTTAAAAGCGACCTTTCTAATTGCCTAATTCTACCTATGTTGTGTTGCTTACACAAATCTTCTTTAAAAAATTCTCTTTCTTCTTTTGTCATATCACTAAGCATAAATACTTCTCCTATATTTAGTTAAAATTATTATACTAGACAATTTATCTAGTGTCAAGATAATTTGTCTAGTTTTGTACTAAACTATTAATATATGGATAAATTATTTTGCAAAAATTTAAAAGAAACAAGAAAGGCTTGTGGGCTTACGCAAAAACAAGTTGCGCAAATGTTAAATGTTGTTGAAAGTTGTTATGCAAATTGGGAGCAAGGTCGTACCGAGCCTAATATAGACACGTTGCGTAAACTTTGCGAAATATTTAAAGTCACTATTGACGAATTAATTAATGGATAATTTTAACTTTATATTTCTTAACCAAATTTAAATATTTAAAAAAGACACCAAGCGGTGTCTTTTTTTTGGCGGGCAAGTGGTGATAGCATTCTAAATAGTAACTATTGATTTTCACAACTATCTATCAAATCAACAATACATGATGATTTATAGAAAAATGATATCCCCGAATGTCCTTGTTCATAAGATTTAAAATGCCCTCCATTTATGCCGATTAATTTAACTTCTCTATAAAAATCATCATTTCCAACATATTGAATTCCGTCACCCAAACGAACACCTTTTTGAAGTGCGAAAATAGGACTTCCAGAAGCCCCGCTAGATGAAAATCCTTCGTATGCGATTCTATCAGCAGACAATAAATCTGTTCGAGAATAGTTTAATCTTGGGTCGCTTGCTATTGTTCCTATTCTAAAAATGGGCGTATTATTTTCCGTATCATACCATTCGGCAAAACAAGGATAAGCCAAATTATCGCAAACATTTAATTTTTTATTAATCCAGTTTTTATTTGCTAACATATCATAATCAATATGACAAATAATTTCAAAGCCCTCACCTTCAACACGGGGAGATTTCAAGCATGCAACATCGTTACCATAGTCGCTATGAAACTTAAAATTTGAAATATTTATAATTTCAGCATTATTCATTTTAGTAGGGATGTCTTCTTCATTAAAAGAAGAGTAACTTTCAATTTTGAGTGAAGCTAACTTATATCCTATATATTTGGGATCGTAATAAGCAGCATCTACAACATGTCTGTTAGTAAGAAAATAAATATCAGAACTCTTTACAACAAAAAAACCAGTTCCATTTATAGATAATTCAGATGTACCATTAAAAAATTTACATGTTACTTTTTTAGCAGTATATAAAAATCTATTGTTTATTCCATGAATCATTTTACACTTCTCTCTTTTGTATAATTTATTATTTTTACTTTTTGCGACCTGAACAATACGGGCAACCACGATCTTTATTCCTTTTTTCTATTGTTGCCTGCCATTCATGTCCTTTTTCACATTTCCACCATACTTTTTTATGGCTACCTGCCGTAAAGTCCTCAGGTCTTAAATTCCCATTCCTTTCATAATTCCATTCTTTCGCTAATTTTGGATTTATTGTTGCTAAATCATTATATCCTGCTAAAACTTTTTTCCCTGAACAATATGGACACCCACGTCCATTATTTCTATGTGCAATAGTTGCTTGCCACTCGTGTCCTTTATCACACTTCCACCAAATCTTTTTTCCACTATTTGCTAATACGTGTTCAGGTCTTAAACTACCATTCATCTCATAATTCCATTCTTTTGCTAAAGTTGGATTAATGCATAAAAGAGAGTTGTCTTTTTCTGTATATTCACGCAAATTTTCTATTTCAATAGCATCTCTACTAATATCTATATCAGTAGTAAAACCAACTATTTCACTTAAAACTTTTTGTAAAACTTCTGCTAAATCTTTTTGATTTTTATCAACAGTATAATCTATTGAATAATCGTTTAGCGATGGTAAACCTTCTCTTATTCTATAAAGTTTAATTCCGTCTTCTTTACATTTATGGTTTTTTTCTAAATCTTTTTTAGTTTTATTTTTATGATAAAAATACCCATCATACTCAATAGCAATTTTTTTTATGGGGATATAAATATCTAATTCATATCCTTTTCTCTTATAAGAATGTTCTGTTTCTATTCCATATTTTCTTAAATAATATAACAATGCATATTCAGGGAAAGAAGTATTTCTTTCTGAACTACATATTGGACATCCTCTCCCTTTGTTTCTATTGATAATTGTCGTTTGCCACTCGTGCCCCTTACTACATTTCCACCAAACCTTTTTAGAACTATTTGCAATAAAATCTTCTGGCCTTAAATTGCCATTTTTATCATAGTTCCACTCGCTTACAAGTTTTGGATTAACAGTTGCTAAATCATTATATCCTATTAGAACTTTTTTATTTGAACAAATAGGACAATCACGACCTTTAGTTCTGCTTGCAATTCTCGCTTGCCACTCGTGTCCTTTATCACATTTCCACCAAACTGTTAAATTAGTATTGGGCATTACTTCTTTAGGGGTTAGCCTATTATTTCTTTCATAGTTCCACTCTCTTGCAAGTTTTGGATTAAGAGTTGTCAAATCATTATAGCCTTTTATAGCTTTTTTCCCTTTACAAAAAGGGCATCCACTACCTTTATTTCTACTATCGATATTTGCTTGCCACTCATGTCCTTTATCACATTTCCACCACACTTTTCTACCACTATTCGCTGTAAAAACTTCTGGCTTCAAATCGCCATTTTTCTCATAATTCCATTCTTTTGCTAAAGTTGGGTTTATAGTAGCTAAATCATTATAGCCTTTTAAGACTTTTTTACCAGAACAATATGGACAATTACGCCCTTCATTTCTATTTGATATTGTCGCTTGCCATTCATGACCTTTACTGCATTTCCACCATGCTTTTTGATGACTACCACAAGTTAAAGTTTTAGGGTCTAAACCTAATTTATTGTTTTCTTCCCAATCCCATTCTGCCATTAGTTTTGGGTTATCTATTAAAAATTTCTTTCCTTTTTTATCAGCCATAAATTACCAACTCTTGTAAAATCTTTTAAATATTATATCATATTGCTACAATTTTTTCAATCTCTTTGGATATTTAACGTTATCTTTCAACAATAATTCCTACAACACCTTTATAGCAAAAATAAAAGAGATTGTATCCGTTATTAGAATACAATCTCTCTTGGCGGAAAAATTGCTACCGCAATTTGCTCCCCCATCAAATCCCGCCTTAATTTAACCAAATAAAAAGACACCGTGTAGGTGTCTTTTTATTTGGCGGAAAAGGCGGGATTTGAACCCGCGCCACGGTATTAGCGTGCTACTCCCTTAGCAGGGGAGCCCCTTGAGCCACTTGGGTACTTTTCCTTGACTTAAGTTACTTTTTATTCAATTTAGCCTATACATAATAGCACATAAAAACGGTAAAGTCAAAATATTTTCACTAAGTTTTTTAAATTTTTAATCTTTACCGTATTTTATGCCTAAATTTCTTTATTAGTTACTATACTACTTAATTACAACGGATCGTTTTTGTGACGGCGGAATTTTCCATATACTCCCCTTACTTCAGTATAATACACAAAAGTATTATCATACTTTTTAACTATACCCATAACGGTAGGAAGTTCACGCCTATTAACAACGGCAAGTACTACTTTATTAGTTTCCTTTAAATACATACCTTCGCTATCTAACACCGTTGCGCTATGATTTAACTCCTTGATTAAGTCGTTTGATATCTCGGTAGCGTTTTTGGTTATAATTTTAACTTCTATTGCCTCGCGACTATCACGAAGAACAAGCGCCGTTACGAATTCCGACATTACCATACTAACAAGGGATAGTAAAATACAGTTAAAGTCGTTATACACAAAGTACGATATACCTATTATTACGCAACATATAACGGTTATTATTCTTTCTACGTTTATATACGGCGTTCTTTTTTGTATTATTTGCGCTATAATATCAGCGCCACCCGTTGAAGCGCCAAGTTTTAACATAACGCCCGTTCTAACACCTAGCATAACTCCAGCAAAAATGGCTGCAATCGTTGCGTCCGTTTGTGGCAAATCAAAGCCTATAAGTTCATAAACGGCAAGCAATGCAGACGATAACACGGTAAATAATAGCGTATAAATAACGTAGCGTTTATTTAGTTTAAACCACGCGTAAACTATGAGTGGAAAGTTTAAAATAAACGTTAATAAACCTGCGCTAAAATTGGTTTTAACGTGAATCATCGTTACTATTGCCTCTAAACCGAGTGGAACGAAGTTAGACGGATATACAAAAATAAACAACGCCAACGTTGATACTATTGAAGCAAGTATTGTAAGTAATACGTTTAAAATTTCTTTTTTTGCATTCATAAATTAAATTAAGTTCTTGCGCAACCGTCAACAGATAAAATTACACCGGTAACGTAAGAAGCGTCGTCGCTTGCTAAATATAAGAAAGCGTTAGCAACGTCTTCAGGCGTTCCAATTCTTCCAAGCGGAATAGTCTTTTTAATACCTTCGCGCATTTGTTCTGGTAAATTAGCAACCATGTCTGTATCGGTAACGCCAGGCGCAACTGCGTTTACGCGAATACCGTCGCAAGCAAGTTCACGAGCAAGCGATTTAGTCATACCGTTTACCGCAAATTTTGAAGTTGGGTACGCTACACCTGCCGGTTGGCCGTAAATTGATACCATTGACGACGTGTTAATAATTACACCGCCTCCGTTTTGTTTCATAAACGGAACAGTTGCGTGTATAGCGTAAAATAATGCGTTTACGTTTAACGCCATAAGGTTATCAAATTCAGAAGGGTCTGTAGAATAAATGCTCTTCATTGCAGAAATGCCGGCATTGTTAACTAAAATATCAATTTTGCCGTATTTTTCAATAACGTTTTTAATAGTTTCGGCAACGGAAGTGTACTCAGTTAAGTTAGGGTATGCGCCTTCAACAACGTAATTTTCGTTAAGGGCTTTAAGTGATGCAACTGCTTTATCAGCGCTTTCTTTTTTAGAACCGCATACGATAACCGTTGCGCCGTTTTCAAGATACGTTTTTGCAATGGCATAACCAATACCACGAGTTCCACCTGTAATTAAGGCTACTTTTCCATTAAGTTTCATAATAATTCCACCTTTTAATTTTATTGGATAATAAAATTTTACTACAAATATATTTTTTGTCAACTAAAATAACAATTTCGCTATAAAAAAGAAAAATGCGCAGTTTTAAATTCGTTATCTGAACTAAAATCTTTCGCATTTTTCACTTGTTACGACATTACTAAGCGTTACGCCCGTATTATTAAGCGTTATTATCGCTTCACTAAACGTTAAAGCGTCACGCCCGTTTTATAAAAAGCAATTTCCCTTATATCTTCGCTTTTGCATTTATACTCGCCGTTTGCCGTTTTTAAAAGGATATCAAATAGCCCGTCTTCATCCATAGTATACGCGTTAAAATCTATCCAGTTGTTTTTATGCTCGCTAAGCGGAGTATTAGTTGATATTTTAAGAGTAGGAACAAACGTAGAAAACGGAGTACCCCTACCCGTAGTAAATAGCACTATTTGACAACCTGCCGCGGCAAGCGCCGTTGAAGCGATTAAGTCGTTACCCGGGGCGTTAAGCACGCTTACGCCACGTTTTTTAACGACGTCGCCATAATCTAAAACGTCTACGATTTTAGTCGTTCCCGCCTTTTCTATGCAACCAAGCGACTTTTCTTCAAGCGTAGTTATACCGCCCTTTTTGTTGCCTGGGCTTGGGTTTTCATAAACGGGAAAACCGTTTTTAACATAATAATTTTTGAAGTTTATTATCATTTGCTTATACGCTTCAAAAATCTCTTGATTTTCGCACTTATTCATTAAAATTTGCTCAGCGCCGAACATTTCAGGAACTTCAGTAAGCACCGCGCTACCGCCAGCGCCTACTATTCTATCTGAAATTTTACCAACGAGCGGATTTGCAGTTAAGCCCGAAAAACCGTCCGACCCACCGCATTTAAGCCCGATTGTAAGCATTGATAAAGGAAGTTCTTCACGCTGTAATTTGCTGGCTTTTTCCGCGAAATTTTTGATAATTTCAAGCCCGTACTCAACGTCGTCAGATACGTCTTGAGAGTTATAATAGGCTACGTTTTTTACGCCTTTTTCGTTTAAATAATCTTTAATGCCGTCAAGCCCGTTATTTTCACAACCAAGCCCCACGAATAAAGTAAACGTTGCGTTAGCGTTCATTGCCGTGGCGCAAAGAAGTTTTTTAATATTTTCGTTATCGTCGCCAAGTTGTGAGCAACCAAACTGATGTGTTAACGCAAAAATGCCGTCAATACTACCCGTAACGTACTTTTGAGCAAGTTTAGCAATGCGCATACAAACGTTATTTACACATCCAACGGTAGGTATAATATAAATTTCGTTGCGAACGCCTGCTTTGCCGTTATCACGTTTAAAACCTTTAAAAGTTGCCGTAATTTTTTTGATATTAGCAATTTTTGGCTCGTAAACGTAATTAAAATCTTCGTCAAGATGTGATTTTACGTTGTGAGTATGTACCCATTCGCCCTTTTTAATATCGCAAGTGGCTCTACCCATAACTTCGCCGTATTTAACGATAAAATCACCCTTTTTAATATCGCGTAAGGCGTATTTATGCCCAGCAGGAATTTCTCCGCATTTTTCAAGATATACGCCTACGTTGTCTTTTTCATTAATAACTACACTTTTCATATCAAATTTTTACCGCTTTTAAGTAATTTAATACCGCAAATAACCGCGTCTACAAAACCGTTATAGTTAGATAAGTCTTCACCCCAAACGTCAACGTTTTTCATAAACTCTTCAACGCTACCGCCACCAGCGAAATATTCAAGGTACGGAATATCGTCTTTAATTTCAACGGTACGGGTAGGAAGGTTAACGAAATATTTACCACCGTCAACGTAAACAGATGAGTAAATTGCCATAAGATATGTAAAGCCTTTAGTCAAGTTTGATGGTGTTTTACTGAACTTTTCGTAGTAATTTTTAAAACTTGGTAAATTTCTTGCGCGCCATTTTGATATAGAATTAAGCGAAATGGAAATAAGTTCGTGGTTAAGGTAAGGATTTAAAAATCTTTCTTTAACGCTACTTGCAAACTCGGTAGTTGCTTGAATATCGCTTGAAACAAACGGAATAATTTCTTCGTTTAAAGTATCTACTAAAAATTTACTTAAACGCTCGTTTATCATACAATCGTAAACAGTAATAGCGCCGTGCCATAAACCTGCTGGAACAAGGTTTGTATGACTGCCGTTAAGCACGCGAACTTTTCTTTTTTTATAGTAACCGATATTATCCGTAATTACTACGTCAATGCCGTGACTACCTTCCTTTATAATATTTTTAATATCGCCTTTATTTTCAACCGCCCAAAGACCAAACGGCTCTCCGATAGACACAAGTTGGTCGTTATACCCAATAATTTCTTCAATATGCTTTTTGTCTTCTTCAGTTTTAGGATTACCGGAAACGATACGGTCAACCAGCGTATTTAAGAAATAACATTTTTTGTCTATAAAGTTTTCAAAATCTTTACCTAAAGACCAAAGTTCAATATACTTTTTAACGCATTTATATAGTTCAGTTGCGTTATTGTCTATAAGTTCAACGGGCATCATATAAACTCCGTCTAACCCAGCGTTAAAACGCGCGTATAAGAACTTAGTAAGTTTAGCAGGATAAGTAATTTTTTCAAACCCATCAAACTCGTCGCTACCGTTATAGCAAATGCCTGCTTCAGTAGTGTTTGAAACGACGATTTTTAAATTTTTATCTACTGCTAAGGCGTTAAATTTTTCTATTTCGTTAAAAGGGTCGATAACGTCGTCAACGCTGTTTACTTTATAAACTTTTTCAATAGGTTTACCATTTTCAACACCGCGAAGCACTATATTATATTTGTTATTTTGTGCGTGAAATTTATCTAAGTTACCAAACGTAATAGGTTTAATAATCGTTACGCTATAATTTTTGCAATTATCTTCTTTATTAAGATTATCAAAATAATAATCTACGAAAGTTCTTAAAAAGTTACCTTCACCAAATTGAGCAATTTTAATCATTTTATCTCCTTAATAATTAATCTTCACTTTGCGTGCCAAGCGCATAGCCTTTATAATCGTGGAAAAATTCTTCGGCTACCTTAGTCATTTTTACACTTACCGTTTTGCCGTTAAAGTTTGCTAAAATACCAATATGACCTAAGTTAACGTCAACTGCGTTTATCCTAATAAGCAACGTATCTTGACTTGTAAACGCAGCGTTCCCCGTACAAATATATCCGCTACCTTTTGGAGTATGCATGCGAGTATGATAGTAATGCGTTTCTGGAAATTCAAAAAAGACGTGCTTTTCCATACCAAATTTAATTTGTTTAACTCCGCGCGCATTTTCGTAAGTAAACGTTCCTTCGTCGCCTTCAAAACTAAACTTACACCATTTAAGGCCAATACTATTTTGGCTAAACGTATACTTTTTGTTTTGAATTTCATTTTGAATAGGCGACGTTTTTTCGCCGTATCCGTTATGAAGAGAAAAATTATTTATAGCCTCTTTAAGTTCGTTATAATCGCTTTCGTTTTCGCTAAGACTTTGAGTTAACGCGCGCTTCATATTCATAACTCCAAGATGAAGTAACGTTCCAAACACCCCTGCGCTTGATTGTGTATCGCTATTTATAACTACCATAAAATCTTCGCTTGGATAGCAATGCGCAAACTGACAACCCATACCGTTGAACGCAAAACCGCCTTCAGGAGTAATCCAAATTTGATAACCATAACCGTAACAGTCGTAATTATATGCGTTATCTACGATTGTATCTATACGTTTTGTCGTTGCGTTTTTAACGTAGTCGTAAGGTAAAAGTTGTTTACCATTATGATTACCCATATGCATAATAAGTTCGGCAAACTTTGCAAAATCACGAGTAGTGCAACAAACGCCGCTACCACCCCAACTATAACCGTCTGGCGACTCAACACAAAAAATATCTTTAGCAACGCCTATTTCGTCAAGTTCAGGACGCATATATTCAAGGAATTTTTTACCCGTTAATTTTTCAACTAAAACGTCGAGCATAAACGAAGAAGAAGTGTTATAGTCAAATATCGCACCTGCTTTCTTTACCGTTTTATGCTTTTCTTCAAAGTAGGTTGGAACCCAAGGCTCCTTTCTAAATCCTTTATCTGAATAAGTATCGTTACCAAACGGCACGGACATTTTTAGTAAATCTTCAATAGTCATATTAAGGCGTTCGCTATCGTACGTTTTACCGTGAGTAAATTCTGGAAAATAATCGTAAAACTTATCGGTAACCTTAACAAGACCTTCTTTAACGAGTTTACCAACCGCCATAGCGGCGTAAGTTTTAGAACACGAATAAAGCCTATGTTTAAAATCTACGAAATACGGATGAGCGTATGCTTCCGCTAAAATTTTACCGTTTCTAACAACCATAAACGAGTGGACGTTTATTTTGTAAAAATTAATAAGGTCTATAAACTCTTTTACCTTCTTTGAAGGTAAGCCCTCACTTTCAGGACTAACGTATATAAAATCATTTACCATACAATTTTTACGCTTAACGTTTATTTATTTTTTGTAAGCGCACCTTTTATAGGTAAATTATATAATAAAATTTACTAAAAATGTTGCATTATTTTGATTTTATGTTAAAATAATTATAAAATATTGACCAATATTACAAAGTTTTAAGGATTTATATGAATTCAGATCAATTTTATGAAAAGTACGGCATATTCGTTGAGTTTTTAACTTTTAACGGAACAATGCCCGCTATGCACGAACACCCAACGTACGAAATGTATTTTCTAATACACGGCGATAGAACGTATTTCGTTGAAGATAGCGTTTTTCGCTTGCAAAACGGCGAAGTTGCTTTAATTCCGCCACACGTCTTGCATAAAACGGGTGGCAAATCGGGCAACAGAATACTTTTAGCGTTTAGGCGCGATTATTTAGAAAAATATTTTACAAGCCAAGCGATTGAAACGTTAGTTTGTGGCTTTAAATATCACCACCGCACTCCTAAAAAAGAAGACGCTGAAAAAATTATCAATATTTGTAATGAAATTCGTAAACTACAAGAAAAAGATACGGACGACGGCTTATTTATTTTAGTTGCCGAACTTTTAAAAATTTTAAATAACTCTCCTACGGCGGAAATTGCGCCGTCGCCAAGCAAAAAATTAATTGCCGATATTACCGACTACGTCAACTTAAATTATAGCGAAATTAAAGGCGTTGAAGACACCGCCGAAAAATTTTATATTAACAAATGCTACCTTTGTAGAATTTTTAAAAAAGTTACGGGTATTCCGTTCGTAACCTATCTCAATAGCGTTAGATTAGGCCACGCCGCCGACTTATTGCTTAGTTCTACTAAAGAAGTTTCTGAAATCGCTACCCTTTGCGGTTTTAACTCTAATTCATATTTTTGCAATATGTTTAAAGTTGAGTTTGGAATGACTCCACGCGCTTATAGAATGGGCAACAAAAAACAAAAATAACAACTCTTTTATGCAACAAAAAAGCACGCCGTTTTCACTATGCGTTGAAAATTAAGCGTGCTTATTTTAGTTTTATTTATCAAGACCGTATCCGTAATTTTCAATAACGTAATCTAAGTCTTTATCGCCTCTACCCGAAAGACAAATTAATACCGAACCTTTCTTCATTTCCTTAGCAAGTTTCATAGCGTAAGCAACAGCGTGAGAACTTTCAAGCGCTGGAATAATACCTTCTAAACGAGAAAGTTTAAAGAACGCGTCAACCGCTTCAACGTCACTAGCAGTAACGTAATTAACTCTACCTATACTTTGAAGATACGCGTGTTCAGGACCAGACGAAGGATAATCAAGACCGCTTGCAATAGAGTACACAGGAGCAGGATTGCCGTTTTCGTCTTTAAGCATTATACTGTTAAATCCGTGCATAATACCTTCCGTACCATAGTTAAGGCTTGCAGCGTGGTCACCAAGTTTAGCGCCTTTACCGAGTGGCTCAACACCGTAAATATCAACAGGGTCGTTTAAAAAGCCCGAGAACATACCAATTGAGTTTGAACCACCGCCAACGCAAGCAACGATAGAGTCAGGAAGTTCACCCGTCATATCAATAAACTGTTCGCGCGATTCGATACCAACGACGCTTTGGAAATCTCTAACCATCATTGGGAATGGGTGCGGACCAAGTACTGAACCTATACAATAAATACAATTTTTATAATCTTCAGCGTACGCTTTAAAAGCGGCGTCAACTGCTTCTTTAAGAGTTTGTAAACCTTCTTTTACTTCAATAACGTTAGCGCCTAAAACTTTCATTCTTGCAACGTTTGGCGCTTGCTTTTTAATGTCCACCGCGCCCATATAAATATCGCATTCAAGACCAAAATACGCTGCGGCTGTAGCAAGAGCAACACCGTGTTGACCTGCGCCCGTTTCGGCAATAATTTTCTTTTTGCCCATATATTTAGCAAGTAAGCCTTCGCCCATACAGTGATTGAGTTTATGCGCGCCTGTATGGTTTAAGTCTTCACGCTTAGCGTAAAGTTGAACGTTACCTAAACTTTCAGACAAACGTTTAAGATGAGTTATAGGAGTTGGTCGACCTTGAAATTCCTTTCTAATTCTTCTAAGTTCCGCAACGAATTCTGAAGACTTACAAATACTCCAGTACGCATCGGTAATTTCATGCATAGCATTTTCTAAATCTTTTGAAAGATACGCGCCACCGAATTTACCAAAAAATCCGTTTTCGTCTGGAAATTTTTTAAGATACGATAAAAAGTCTTTTGTGTACATAATTTGCTCCTTATAATTCAATAATCATACCGTCGTAAGCAACGGTAAGAGGAAATTTACTTTGTATTTTACTTGCAAAACCAGTTAATATTTCAAGCGAGTTTCTTAACTCGTAAACGTGGTTTAATACCATAGCCTTAGTTTTTGTTTTAGAAAGCGTATCGTAAACGTAATCTTCACTATAAAACTGGTGAGCGCTTTCCATAACAACTAAATCGCATTCGTTATTATAATCGTTAAAAATCTTAGGGTAATCGGTCAGGTTACAAGTTAAGTCCCCCGTAAATACTACTTTTTTACCATCCGCTTCAACGATAAACGCGTGAGAATTTTCAATATGCTGAGTTTTTACAGAGGATATTTTCACGTTACCGTCGTCAAAAACAACGCCTTCTTCGTACTTATTAAGCGTCACTCTACCGTGGTATGGAATGCACGTTTCAATAAGACTAACCATTGCGTTTAAACGTTTTAAGTCTGGAGCGTAAACGGGAATTTTTATGTGTGAAAACTCGTTAAATTCGTTTAGCGTATCCATAAAAGCATACAAGCCAATCATATGGTCTGAATGCATATGAGTAATAAAAATACCATTAACGTCTTCAAACGCAAAACCATTGCGTTGCAATAAATCGAGTATAGGCGCACCCGCATCTATAACGTAATGTTTTCCGTTTACCGTTACGACTATTGACGAGCAATATCTGTTTTTTTCAGCAATGCCGTGGCTTGAACCTAAAAACGTAATTTTCATAAATTCACTCCGCTTGATTTTAAACGATATGTGATATTTTAACACTATTACTCTATTTTGTCAAAAAAAACTTACCTAAATTGCGCATTTTATATACAAATTTTTATTTGTTTATCACTTTTTATTGAGTTTATATTTTTTAAGTGGCTTTAACTTTTTAACCTGCTTTGTCGTCAGTCTTTTTTAGTAAAAACAACGCTTAACTTCCGCTTAGTCTTTCAAGCGATGGTTTAAGCGCCAAGTATTCGTCGATAACGTCGTCAAAAATGGTATAATTAAACGTTTTACGCAATTTTTCTACGTTCCACTGCTTTACGTTTGCAATATGTGGGTACGGTAAATAAAATAATCTACGCGAAAAATGGCGAATTACCGTGCTTTTATATAACTTATTTTGGTCGTTAAAACGCTGAGAAATGACCTTTTTATTAGTGGCGAAATTGTTTAAAACGGTTTGGTCTGAATACGTCATTTTTTTACTGTTTATTGCCTTTCGCATTTTTAAAAATAGCCCGGTATCATTACACTTGTCTAAATTAAAAAGCACAACGCCTGCGTTAATATAGTTTGGACTTATAAATACCCTTCCGTAATAATCGCGCGATGCTAAAAATTCGTAACCCGTAACGTCTAATTGGTATAATAAGTTTACGTCTTTATTAAACAAAACGTCGGCGTCAAGATACAAAAGTTTACCTTTAAAACCTATAAGGTCTATGAGTAGTCTTAAAAGAGTATAAGGCGACCATTTAGTATTCTCGTTAGGATTATGCTTAAACTCTTTTTCATAAACGCTAGTTACATCGTACAACTTTACCGTTGTGTTTTCATTATAATTTTGAAGGACTTTTTCGAGGAATTTTGCTTGTTTTTCAGTTATTGGAACGTACTTTTTATCTATCCTTGTAACGTCCATTGTAAGTATATTTATAGTTATATTTCTTGGGGCGTCTAAGCGTTTTACCATAGATAAAGACGACGTTACAATCCCGTCAAACACTCCACTATTACCTGCGTATAATGCGTTTATCATATAAACCTCCTATATCTATCATTATTGCCCTTTTAAAAAAAACTAACACTAATGATAAAAAGTATAAGTGCTTAATAAAGTTTACCTTAATTTTAATAGCGTTATTTTGAAATTTTAATTATAATTTGTAAAATTTTGGTTAAAATTAACCTTTTATACTCTTTGTTTAGATAAACTCAACGATAACGTTTGACTTTTTACGTTAAAAATTTTAATATTTATTTATAACTCTTATATATAAAGGTAAAGTATGAAGAACTTTTTACAAACAACACAAATAGTAAATTATTCTGAAGTTGACGTTGCTTATCGCTTGCGTTACGACAGTATCCTTTCTATTTTTCAAAAAATAACTCTAATGCATTCTACAGAACTTAAAGTTGACGCTCCGTCGTTATTAAAAAACTCAAACGCGTTTTGGGTTTTATGTAAATCTAAATTTAAAATTAACCGTTTGCCCATTATGAACGATCAATTAACTTTAAAAACGTGGCCAACCGTAGTTACTCCGCTACGCTTTTATAGGGAATACGTTATTTGCTGCAATGAAAACGAAGATATAGTTGGCACAAGTGAGTGGTGTACGTTTGACTATACTACACGCACTGTAAGACGCTCTAACACTATTGCTTACCCTTACGATATGGAGCATATTACTAAAACTTCTGGCGCTGGCGATTATTCTAAAAAGCGTGAGACGGTTGAAGATTGCGATTTTTCACACTCTCACGTTTCAAAATTTGTAGACGTTGACCCCAACAATCACACCAATAACGTTGCTTACGTTAGAATGGCGCTTGATACGTTTTTGCCAGATGAGTTTATAAATATAGATTTTACCGAGTTTGAAATTTATTTTAATAATCAATCGTACTACGGCGATAAAATTAATATTTACCGCAAAAAAACTGATTACGGTTATTACGTTGAAGGTAAAATTTTAGATAAAACTATTTTTACTGCAATATTTAAAACTGAATAAATTTATTAAAAATTACCACAAAAAGTTGCCCATTTTAAAAACTCACCTTTACTATAAAGGTGAGTTTTTGTATCTATTAAATTTTGTTACACCAATACGACGTCTAAAACAAGCATTACACAAAAACCAAAAATAAGTGCGTAAGTTGCGGCGCTTTCAACACCGTGCGAGTGCGTTTCAATTATCATTTCGTCGCTTACGACGTAAAGCATCGTACCGGCGGCAAACGCTAAAGCAAACGGCAATAAAAATGTTGCAAGCGATACGGCAAAGTAACCGATAAACGTCCCTACAACCTCTATAAGCCCCGTTATAAGCGCAATTATAAACGTCTTGCCCTTACTTACGCCAGCGGACAATAACGGCGCTATTATTACCATACCTTCAGGAATATTTTGTAGCGCTATACCGACTGCAATGAGTAACGCGCCATTAACGTCGCCAGAACCAAACCCTACGCCCGACGCTATTCCTTCTGGAAGATTATGCATTGCAATAGCAAGCACAAATAGTAGCACTTTACCAAGTTTTGTTTTGTTATGCTCTTCAATATCTTTACCTATCATTTTATGTAGGTGCGGTACTGTTTTATCCATTAAATTAAGTACGATTGCGCCTACGAAAATACCAACTACGGTAATTACTATTCCCCATTCGCCACCATATTCAAGCGACGGAATAACAAGCCCGAAAACTGATGCTGAAAGCATAATACCCGCGGCAAACGCTAAAATAATGTCTGAAAATTTATGTGAAATATTTTTAAATAGTAAGCCTATTAACGCGCCAACTACGGTTGCCCCACCAACGCCGAGAGCAGTAAGTAAAACTAATTCCATTATTATACCCTTTCAATAATCAAATCAAAATTAAATTGAATTTCTTTATCTAATATTTTGTATTTATCTAACACGTCAGGACCGCAACTATGACTTCCTACGCCACGCATACGATAATCAACGTTAAGTACCGTACCCTTTAACTTTTTCATTTCGTGACGGTGAGTAGGATATTCGTCTACCGTGCAAGGCTGTACCGAAAAACTAAAGTTTTTGTTAGAAAACGCAGTTATAGAGCGGTTTTTACCGTATAGCGTTACCTTTCTACTGTCAACGTGGCTACCACTTTCTTGCGGTTTAACGTAATAAATAAACATATCTTTTAGTTTTTTATCATACGAAGAAATGGTTGCAAGAAGTTTTTTATCTTCATAACACTCGTTATCGCCACGACCAAAATAATTAACGCGTTTAAAATCTCCGTCGTTATTTAAGTTAATTTCAAAACCTAAACGAGTCATAATATCTGGAAAAACTTCCGTCGTTTGACTTGCTTTAAAGTCGACGTTAACTCTACCGTCATAAAACGTATAAACAAGTGTAATATCAAGTTTCCACTCGTAAATATCCATCATAAACACGCCGTTTACTATAACTGAATTATTATCTACCGTTATTTCACGAGCCTTAAAAGCGCTATTTTTAACGTGTTTTGAATACGGCGCGTTGTCGTGTTCGTTTTTATACCAAACGTCGTTATCTAGTAACGCGCGACGGTGCAATATTCTAACGGGAGTTTTTAAAAGTTCTTTACCGTCGTTAATAGACACAATCATACCATTATGGTCGATAACGTAAGTAACACCGTTAGTTTTTACCGTCGTTTGCGTTTCGCCTTTTACAATTTCAACGTTATTAGTTAAGGTAGAAAAATCCATTTCATACTTATCGCATAAAACTACTTGACGCTTTGCAATTTCAAAACCGTTTTTATAAAAATAGAAATTAGCGGTTAAGTAAGCGCTAAAAATTTCAGGCGCTTTTATTTTTAAAGTTTTGCTTTTTCTTGGTAAAATGTTTTTAATATTGAGCGTTTTGCTAGATATTTTTACCCCGTCAACTTCATAAACCAACTTACATTTAATATCGTCAAGCGAAATAAAATCGTAACGGTTTTTTATAATAAATTTGCCGTTTTCATACAATACGTCAACGGGAGCGTAAACTTCTTTTGCTTCTTTAAGCGCCGAGTGAATGAACTTTCTATCGGTATCAACAAGTCCGTCAACACAAAAATTGCCTGAGTGATGGCTTTCATTCATATCACCGCCGTAAAGGAATTTATCCCCTTTTATAACGGTATGGTCGCACCACTCCCAAATACAACCGCCCATAAAACCGTCGTCATTATAAATAAGTTTCCAGTACTCTGAAATATCCCCGCACGAGTTACCCATTGCGTGAGTATATTCACAAAGGAAAAACGGAATTTTTAAGTTTTCGTCGGCTAAAATTTCTATGCTTTCAGGAATAGACGGATACATTCTTGAATACACGTCTAAAACGCCAACGTCATAGCAACGACAATTTACAAGTCCATTAGCCCTGCACGCGCCTTCGTAATGAACGGGACGATTATCAACTTTATGAAGATAGTTAGCCATATCTACAAAGTTTTGACCAAAGCCCGCCTCGTTGCCAAGCGACCACATAATAATGCTTGCGCGGTTTTTATCACGTTCGTACATAATACGCGCGCGCTCCATATAAAAGGCGTTATAGTCTTTGCTGTTAGCAAGCCTATCCCAGTATTCGTTATTATAACCGCCGAGTGTTAAAACTTCGCCGTGCGTTTCAATATCACATTCTAAAATGAGATAAATTCCGTATTTATCACACAAAATAGGAAGATACGGGTGCGGTTGATAGTGCGACGTTCTTATTGCGTTTACGTTATGTTCACGCATAATTTTAAGGTCGAGTTCTATATCTTCAAGCGTTTCAACGTAACCTTTTTCGTTTGAACTGTGACGGTTAACGCCTTTAATTTTTATAGGTTTACCGTTAACTTTAAACACTCTACCGTCTATGCTTATTTTTCTAATACCCACAAAGTCGGTTATAACCTCGCCGTTATACTCTAAAACAACTTTATATAGGTTAGGCGTTTCACTTGTCCAAAGTTTAACGTTATTGATTGTAAACGTTGTGTTTTGGCTTGTTTTTGACGCTATAAGCCCGTTTTCGCCATAAACTGAAACCTTGCAAGGCTTATCGCAATCAACTGAAATTTGCCCGTTTTCGCCTTCATAATCGGTGGTTATTTTGTAATTAAATATATGATCGGTTGGTCTAGATAAAATGTATACGTCGCGGAAAATTCCTGATAAGCGGAATTTATCTTGACACTCTATGTAACTTGCCGAGCACCATTTAAATACTATTACCCTTATTTCGTTTTTACCTATTTTTAGCGCGCTTGTAATATCAAACTCGTGAACGCAATGCGGTCCCGTTGCGTATCCAATAAACTTGTTGTTAACGTATAAATAGTACGCGCTGTCTACACCTTCAAAAACTATATATTTTTTATCGTTAAGGCTACTAAAATCTACGCTTGTAACGTAAACGGCGCAAGGATTATCGCGCTCAATATACGGCGGATTATACGGAAATGGATAAAAAACGTTTGCGTACATATCAACGTCAAGCCCAATTTTTTGCCAGTTGTGAGGAACTTTAACCATTTCTGTTGGAATAACGCTTTGTACTTCACTGACGTAAAAAGGATAAAATTTAAAAGCCCAATCGCTAAGCATTGTAACGGCAAGAGATTGCTCTTTTATAATACCGTCGTTTTGATTATCGTATGGAATATAATAACTTCTTTGAGGCATTGCGCCCACTGATGGAATATAACTTTCAAGTAATTTTAAGTCCATAAAAAATCCCCTATTATGTTGATAATTTGAGTTTAAAATTTTAATAATATAATCTATTTTACTACTTCTATGATATTTTAACATAAGAGTAAAAAATATTCAATATTAATTTGTATTTTGACGTTAGTTTTTCATTTTAAAGGCGATAGTTCCACCATTCACTATATCGCTAACTGATACGGCGTAATCTTTTACCTTAACTCCATTTACAAAAACGCTATCCACTAAATAATTGGCGTCATTTTTATTTTCAGCGGTTATCGTTAATGTTTTGCCATTAAATAATTTTATAGTTACTTTATTAAACGACGGAGTTCCTATTAAATACGTATCATTGCCCGAGATAGGAAAAATTCCCAACGCGTTAAAAATAAAACACGAAGAAAGACCTCCAGAATCGTTATTGCCAGGTAGACCACCTACTCCATAACCATATGATTTATTTACGCAAGCGTTTATAATTTCACATAATTTATCGTGATTATTAACGTAAATATAGGCGTACGGAGTTTCCATATCGCACTCGTTATTAAAACCTTCAAAACGATGATATTTTTTACTATCAATCTCTTCATACGCTTCAATGTTTCTAATTTGAGTTACGCTCTCTTTATTAAAGCCAAAAAAGTCGTCTAACAACTTCTCAAAATTATTAACGCCACCAACAAGATTTATTCTCTCTTGCATATTTTTTTGTAAGCGGAAAGAATAAGTATATTTATCTCCTTCATAGTAGTGTGATTTTTCACTCATAAGCCCGTCTACACCGTATGCGTTTTTCCAATTCTTAGCAATACTAAGGGCTAAATTTTTAACGTTCTCGTCACTTGCAATTTCGGCGATATTAAAACATGCGTCGGTCACGTCTAAAATATGGGTATACCTTTCAAAATAACCACTTGATAAAAATTCCTTGTAGTCGTCGCGCTTAAGTTCCCTTTTAAAGACGTTTTCAATTGAAGAAACGTCGGCATTTTTATATCCGTAACGGTACGCGTCAAGCATAACGTATACGGCAAGCATTTTTGCTTGCTCTTCACATTTAAAAATGTTACTTAACCCCAAACTGCAAGGCAATTTACCAGACTTTTCGCTGATATTTTTAATAGACTTAATAACGTTTTCGCCCATTTGGTTGTACAAAAGAAAAATTAGTGGAAATACCGTTTTGTAAGTATCCCAAAACGTACCAACGTCAGTTAAAACGCCATTTTCAACACCATATAAACTTTCGCCCTCCAAATATACGGGTTTAATTATTGAGTGATATAAATTAGAATAAAACTTTTCTTTTAATTTTTCGTTATCAGTTTCAACGTCAATTTTAGATAAAAAATAATTCCAAGTACCGTAAGCACACTCTTTAATAGTTAAAAATTTAGCATTGCACGTCAAAATATCGCTTAATGCGTTGACTTCGCTCACCGTTGAATATGCAAGTTTTATTTCAGCGTCACTATCTTCAAACGAAAAGGTTACCCCGTAACCATTTGTTAAATTTTTAGTATTAAATTCTAAACCGTCAATTAAAGTTTCCCCGTTAAACATACTTGCAAATACGTTTTTAGCATCGATTTTTACCGCAAAATATAGTTTCACTCCCGAAAACTCACCCGAAAAAGTTGCCGTTTTATTGTCAATTAACTTAATTTGACCATTTTTAACTACACCGAAGTATCTTTCTCCAAAAATTTTACAAAGTCCGTCATTAGAAAAATCAACGGCAATTTTACCATTATTTTTAAACTTGTATTTATGATAAGCAACGCTGTTAGTTACTGTAAACTCGCACGATACGCCGTTGAAATTACAACTGTAATAACCAGGCGTTGCTCTTTCGTTAGCAATTTCGCTATAATGATAAATTTCTGATAAATTATTATAATATGGCGTTACGATAGCGTAATTATAGTAGTAGCCTATACCTCCAACACCCGATTGATGCAAATGCGAAAACCCGCGAATTTTCATTACATCGCTTATCTTTCTAATTCCACCACAACTATTAGGATAATGTGTGCCATAACCTGTTGGATATCCACCGCTGTAAGCACCTACCGACATTTTACCAAACGGCAATACGGCATGCGGATTTGTGTTACCGCACTGCGCTTTGATATAAAACCATTTAGACGCTATACCTTCAGTTATAAAACGGTCAGTTTCTCCATTGCCGTAAAAAACGTTTACATACTTACAATAATCTTTCATATTTTAACCTATAATCTATATTCCTTTAGTTATTTTAACACAAACGTTATCTTATTTAAAGGGGTATTTAAATTTTTTTGTTATTTTTATAAACAAAAAAAACGCCGAGATAACTCAGCGTTTTTTTATTATAATTATACAAGTTCAACGATAGCAACTTCAGCAGCGTCACCACGTCTTTCACCTTTAAGATATTTTCTTGTATAACCGCCACCTTGACCGCATTCTTCTTTTCTTTCAGCGTATTTAGGAGCGATTTCATTGAAAATCTTTTCGATAAGTGGGTGATTAATGCCTTTTGTTCTTGCTACGAAGTCTGCCTTAGATTCTCCATCGTTTTTAGTAAATTGGATATCGTAAGTAAGGCTCATAATTTTTCTTCTTGCGTTAAGTTTTTTAACACCGTCTTTAATAACTTTTACAGTAACTTCTTTGCCTTTAGCATCAGTTTTTGTAACAGTTTCTTCGATTGTGTCGTCATAAGTATTAACTGCAAGAGTAATAATTTTTTCAACGTAAGATCTTAAAGATTTTACGTGACCTGCCGTAACTTCGATACGTCCGTACCATAAAAGATTTGAAGCCTGATTTCTAAGTACTGCTTTTCTTTGTGTACTTGTTAAACCCATTTTGCCTGGCATTGTATTATTCCTCCTGTTCCTTTAATTTAAGACCGTAACTATTGAGTTTGAAGATAACTTCGTCAAGAGATTTTTTACCTAAATTTCTAACTTTAAGCATATCGTCTTCGGTCTTTTTAGTTAAATCTTCAATAGTGTGTATACCCGCGCGTTTTAAGCAGTTGTAAGAACGAACTGATAAGTCCATTTCTTCAATGCTCATTTCCAAAATCTTTGGAAGTGGATCAGTTGGCGGAGATACAAGTATTCCGTAACCACTCATAACTGTAGAAAGGTTTACGAAAATGTTGATGTGTTCTTGGATAATTTTAGCCGCTAAAGATACGATTTCTTTACCAGAGAACGCACCTGTTGTCCATACTTCAAGAATAAGTCTGTCTTTATCAAGGCTTTGACCAACTCTTGCGTTTTCAACAGTATAACATACTTTAGTAACGGGAGTATAGTTGGAATCGATTGCAATGTAACCGATTTCACCTGTTTTATTATGCTCAGCGTTTTTATAACCTCTACCTCTACCGATAGTTACTTCAGCGTCAAAAACGCCGTCTTTATCTACCGTGCAGATGTATTGGTCAGGGTTAAGTATTTCGATTTCTGCGTCCGTTTCAATATCGCCCGCTTTAATAATAGCAGGACCTTCTTTATAAATTCTTAAAACTTTTTTGTAATCGTCTTCGGTGCTAACTGTTTTTACCGAGATTGTCTTTAAGTTAAGAACGATTTCAGTTACGTCTTCAACAACACCTTTGATTGTAGAAAGTTCATGTCTTACGTCAAGGCTAGGAGCAAACTTAATGCCCTGAATTGCTGCGCCTGGAAGTTCAGACAATAACGTTCTTCTTAAGCAGTTACCAATTGTAATACCAAAACCTTTTTCAAGTGGTTCTACAACAATTTTAACGTAACTTCTATCGTCGTTTTCTTCAACGGATATCTTCGGCATTTCTATTTCCATCATAGAAAATTTACCTCCATTTGGTCTGATGGTTTGCACGATTAAACGTGGTAAGTAAGCGCGCTTATTAAATTTCGCGACGCTTACCTTTTTAAATAATTAGTAATTTACCGATTATTTAGAGTACAATTCAACTATCATTTGCTCGTTAATTTGAGCGTCGATATCTTCTCTTACAGGAAGCGCAATAACTTTACCTTCGAGTTTATCAACGTTGAATTCAAGCCATTTAGGTAAGTTGTTAACTTTCTGAGTTTGTTTGAACGCTTCGAAATATTTGTTATCTTTCTTGTTTTCTTTAACTGCGATTACGTCGCCTACTTTAACTTGGAAAGATGCAATATCTACGTTTTTACCGTTTACGGTAAAGTGCGCGTGTGTAACAAGTTGACGAGCAGTAGTACGAGATGGAGCAAGTCCAAGTCTATATACTACGTTATCAAGTCTTCTTTCTAAGAGTGAAAGCATGTTTTCACCGGTAATACCTTTCATTCTATCAGCAGCTTCAAAGTAGCCACGGAATTGTTTTTCAAGTACACCGTAAATTCTCTTAGTTTTTTGTTTTTCGCGTAATTGCATTCCGTATTCGGAAACTTTCTTTCTGTCTGCGCCGTGTTGACCAGGAGCTACAGGTCTTTTTTCAAACGGGCAAGACGTTTTATAACATTTTTCACCTTTTAAGAAGAGTTTGCATCCTTCTCTTCTACATAAACGACATTTTGCGTCTGTATATTTAGCCATTTCTTATACCTCCATTATACTCTACGGCGTTTTGGTGGACGGCATCCGTTGTGTGGAATTGGAGAAACGTCTTTAATCAAAGTAACGTCTACTCCGCATACGCCCAATGCTCTAATTGCAGATTCTCTACCTTGACCAGGACCTTTAACGTATACTTCTGCCGTTCTAAGTCCGTGTTCCATAGCCGCTTTTACTGCAACTTCTGCTGCCTGTTGAGCAGCAAATGGAGTACTTTTTCTTGAACCTCTGTAACCGAGTGCGCCTGCGCTTGATTGTACGATTGCATTACCGTTCATATCAGTTACGGTAACGATAGTATTGTTGAATGAAGATTGAATGTGAACTTGACCTTTATCAACCTTTTTTAATTCTTTACGTCTTTTAGGTGCATTAGCTTTAGCCATTTATCTTTCCTCCTTCAATTACTTACCTGCAGTCTTCTTCTTCGCAACGGTACGACGAGGACCTTTACGTGTTCTTGCATTTCTCTTAGAACTTTGACCTCTTACAGGAAGGCCTTTTCTGTGTCTAACGCCACGGAAACAACCAATTTCCATAAGTCTTTTAATGTTAAGGTTAACTTCTGAACGGAGTTCACCTTCAACCTTAATGTTACGGTCGATATATTCTCTAAGTTTAGAAACGTCTTCTTCTGTTAAATCTTTAACTCTTGTATCAGGATTGATACCAGTTTCTTTTAAAATTTTAGCTGCTGTTGGTCTACCGATACCATAAATATAGGTGATACCGATTTCAACGCGCTTTTCTCTAGGTAAATCTACACCGGCAATACGAGCCATTTTATTAAACCTCCAAATTATTTTTCAAATAATTATTTTTATATTTTTGTGTTTGCCTTTTATAAGGCTTTGGTTTGTAAGAAGTAATTAACCTTGACGTTGTTTGTGGTTTTTGTTTTTAGAACAAATAACCATAACTTTGCCTTCTCTTTTAATGACTCTGCATTTGTCGCACATAGGTTTTACTGATGGTCTTACTTTCATTTTTTTATTCCTCCGATTAATTTTTGTTTATTAAACAAATTAGTTTTTACTGCGCCATACTATTCTGCCTTTGGTTAAATCGTACGGACTCATTTCAATTTTTACACCGTCACCAGGAATAATTTTAATGTAATTCATTCTTAACTTTCCTGAAATGTACGCTGTTATAACGTATCCGTTTGACAACTTTACTTTAAAGTTTCCACTTGGAAGCGCTTCTAAAATAACGCCCTCGGCTTCAATAACGTCGTTCTTCGACACCGTAATACCTCCATATTGTTTAATAAACTAAGCGTTTATGCTTACTATCGTTTTATATGCTTGCTTCTTCCTTAAGGCTTAAAGTTTACGCTTTACCACCAGCGTTTAGCATATAATCTAATTTGCATCAAAGCGTTAAAATTTCAACGCCGTTGTCTGTAATTACGACGGTATTTTCGTAATGCGCGGACGGTTTTTTATCACGCGTTATACAGTCCCACCCGTTTAAATCGACGTCATACGTTCCCATATTTACCATCGGTTCAATAGCGAGCGCCATATTGCGTTTTAATCTAATTCCTGTGCCTCGTCTTCCGAAATTAGGTACGTCAGGTTCTTCGTGAACGTGTCTACCTATTCCGTGCCCTACCATCTTTCTAACTACTGAAAATCCGTTTGCCTCTGCGTGAGTTTGAATTTGATATCCAACGTCGCCGAGCGGACTTCCTATGCAAATGCCTTCAATACCCTTAAAGAAACACTCTTTAGTTACGTCTATGAGTTTTTTCTTCATTGGGTCAATTTTTCCAACGTATAAACTTCTTGCGGCGTCACCGTGAAATCCGTTTTTATTAACGCCGACGTCAACCGAAACAATTTCGCCTTCTTTTATAACTCTATTACCCGGTATTCCGTGAACGACTTGCTCGTCAATAGAAATACAAGTCGATTTAGGAAAGCCGTATAAACCTAAAAATGAAGGTTTTGCTCCGCAAGAAATTATATAGTCGTGTATGATTTTATCGAGTTCGCCCGTTGTCATTCCCGCGGTTATCTTTTCTTCTGCAAGAAGTAAAGCATCGCGAAGAATTTTACAAGGCTCTCTCATAAGTTCAATTTCTTTATCAGTTTTAACGTGTATCATCTTAACCTAATTTTTGGCATATTTCAGCAAAAACTTCGTCAATTGATTTATCGCCGTTAACCGTAACAATCTTACCCGCCTTAGTATAAAAATCAATAAGCGGTTGAGTTTGTTCGCTGTAAACGGCAAGGCGTTTGCCTACCGTTTCTTCATTGTCGTCCGCCCTTTGAATAAGGTCGCCACCACAACGAGCGCAATCGGTTTTACCGTTTAAGAAATCAACGTGATACGATTCTCCACACTTACTACAAACGCGTCTACCCGTAATTCTTTTTAAAAGTTTATTAAGGTCTACTGAAATGTTTACAACCTTTTCAACGTTTGTGAACTTATCAAGTTCTTCCGCTTGGAAAATATTTCTTGGAAAACCGTCAAGAAGATATCCTGCATTTTTGCAGTCTTCTTCGTTAAGTCTGTTCTTAACAATTTCTACCGTAACTTCATCGGGAACGAGTTGACCTTTATCGATATACGATTTAGCAACTACGCCGATAGGAGTTTGCCCTTTAATATTTGCTCTAAAAATGTCTCCTGTCGAGATGTGAGGAATATTGTACTTTTCAACAAGTTTTGTTGCTTGAGTACCTTTTCCCGCACCCGGCGCTCCAAGTAAAATTACGTTCATATTATTTCAAGAATCCTTTGTAGTTTTTCATCATTATTTGCGATTGAAGCGCCGTGTTAAATTCAAGGGCTACCGAAACCGCAATGAGCATACCAGTTGCCGTAAATGCGCCGTAACTTGCCGCGTCTATTGCTTTGAATAAAATCGCAGGAACAAGCGCGATAACAGCAAGGAAAATTGCGCCAAAAAGTGTAATTCTTCCGCTAATTTTCTTTAAGTATTCAGCAGTTGGTTTACCTGGGCGAATACCCATTATGAAACCACCGTTTTGTTGAATGCTCTTTGAAATATCGTCCGGATTGAATTGAATTGACGTATAGAAGTACGCAAAGAATACTATGAGTAATGCAAGCACTACCATATATACCCACGAATCAGTTCCCATTACGCTTTGCCACCCAACTAAAGCATCTTCAAAACGGAATAAAGTCATTATAAGTTCAGGGAAACTTAAAATTGAGAATGCAAAGATAAGTGGAAGTACGCCGTTGCTGTTAACCTTGATAGGAATAACAGTTGATTGACCGCCGTACATTTTTTGACCTCTAATTTGCTTAGCGTATTGTACTGGAATTTTTCTTTCTGCAAGTTCTACGGTTACAATAAGCGTAAATACTAACACGATTGCAACTACCATTATTATAAGTTGCCAAAATTCCAAAAGTTGACCTTGTTGGTCACCTGCAGCGCCAATAGATTGAATCATGTTGATTACAGTTTGACCTGCAGTTGCTAAAATACCTGCAAAAATAAGGAGTGAAATTCCGTTAGAAACACCATAGTCGGTAATTCTTTCGCCTATCCACATCGTTATAACGGTACCTGCGGTGTAGAATAAAATTACTACAACGTAAGCAAGCCATTCTTGATTAAACAACATTTGAGCAAGTGTAGTTTTATCACCAGATGCCATAAGCACATCTTTATAGTTTACAACTATACCAACCGATTGAATTATAGCAAGTAAAATTGTAAGATATCTTGTATACTGCGCAATCTTCTTTCTACCTTCTTCGCCTTGCTTTGAAAGTCTTTCAAGCGCGGGGATAGCAACCGCTAATAATTGAATTATAATTGACGCGTTGATGTACGGACCGATACCCATTGCAAACAACGTTCCTTGTTGAAGAGAACCACCCGTCATCATATTCATTATATTAAGGTAAGATAAACTGTTAATCGTAGCTTGGTCAATAAGCGAATCGCCTATGCCTGGAACTGGAATATAACAGCCCAATCTGTAAATAAGAAGGAACAACAAAGTGTACCAAATCTTAACACGAATTTCTTTTACCTTAAACGCTTGTTTTAACGTTTCAAACATTTTTTACCTCCGCTGGTTTTAAGTAAAGGCAATTAAATTTCTTCTGCAGTTCCGCCGGCTTTTTCAATAGCCTCTTTTGCAGTTGCAGAGAACTTAGATGCTTTAACAGTAAGAGCAACGTTAAGTTCGCCTGTACCTAATACTTTAAGTCCTACGGCGTTTTTAACTTCTTTAATAAGACCTTCGCCGTAAAGGATATCCATATCAACAACTGAACCTGCTTCAAAGTTAGCAAGTTGAGAAAGATTTACGATAGCGTAAACTTTTCTAAAATGATTGTTGAAACCTCTCTTTGGTAATCTACGAGTAAGTGGCATTTGACCGCCTTCAAAGCCAGGTCTTACACCACCGCCACTTCTAGCCCATTGACCTTTGTGACCTTTACCACTCGTTTTGCCAAGACCTGAACCAATACCACGGCCAAGTCTTTTTGATGATTTTCTGCTACCATCTGCTGGTTTTAAATTTTCAATTCTCATAGTGTAACCTCTCAAACGTTTTCAACTTTTACAAGGTGAGAAACTACTTTGAGTTGACCTTGTAAAGTTGCGCAGTCGTTAAATTCTTTAGACTGACCGATTTTATGAAGGCCAAGAGCAGCAACGGTATCTTTTTGTACTTTCGTGCAAGAAATAGTACTTTTAATTAAAGTTACTTTAACTTTCATTATTATACCCTCCTTAGCCCATAATCTCTTCAACGGATTTACCGCGAAGCGCTGCTACGTCTTCAACAGATTTAAGTCCGTAAAGACCTTCAAGTGCTGCCTTAACCATGTTGATTGGGTTAGTAGTACCGTGAGATTTTGTTCTAATGTCTTTTACACCTGCTGCTTCCATTACGGCACGAACCGGACCACCGGCGATAACACCAGTACCTTCTTCAGCTGGAAGCATTACGATAGAACCTCTACCAAATTTACCAACTGTTTCGTGAGAAATAGTTTTACCAACAAGCGCAATTTTACGCATTGATTTTTTTGCTTGAGCAGTTGCTTTATCGATTGCTTCTGGAACTTCGTTCGCTTTACCCATACCGCAACCAACTCTGCCGTTTTCGTCACCAACTACTACTAAAGCGGCAAAACGCATTTTACGTCCACCTTTTACTACTTTAGTTACGCGGTTAACAGCAATAAGCTTTTTGCAAAGACCGTCTTTTTCTTCTTGCTTTCTAGGAGCTTTATTATCTCTAGCCATAATTTTACCTCCCCTTAGAATTTAAGTCCGGCTTCTCTTGCGCCGTCTGCTACACAAGCAACGCGACCTGTGTAAATGTAACCGCCTCTATCAAACACTACCGTATCAATTCCTTTTTCGATAGCGCGCTTAGCGATTTCTTGTCCTACTACTTTAGCAGCTTCTTTCTTAGTTAAGTCTTTAACCATTTCTGCTACGCTTTTTTCAACGGTTGAGCATGCGCAAAGAGTGTTGCCTGCTACGTCGTCAATGATTTGAGCGTAGATGTGATTAAGACTTCTGTAAACAGAGAGTCTTGGGCAAGCAGCAGTACCGCTTACTTTTTTACGAACTCTCGCATGTCTTTTCAATCTATCTGCATTTTTATCAATTTTAGATATCATATCAGTTTACTCCTTACTTCGCAGTTTTACTACTTTCCTTACGTTCGATTACTTCATCGTTATAACGAATACCGTATCCGTGGTAAGGCTCAGGTTTTCTGATGGCTCTAATCTTAGCAGCCTCAGCGCCAACAAGTTCTTTACTAATACCTTTTACTACGATTTCAGTAGCTGAAGGACAAGAAAGTGTAATTCCGTCAACCGCTACGAATTCTACAGGGTGGCTTAAACCAACGTTTAACGTTACGTTTTTGCCGTTCATAGCAACTTTCCAACCAACACCGTTAACGATAAGTGTTTTTTGATATCCGTTTGTTACACCGATTACCATTGCGTTGATAAGCGCTCTGTAAAGACCGTGTTTTGCTTTAGTTGTGTTTAATTCGTTAAATCTTGTAACAACAACTTCACCGTTTTCAATATTGATGCCGATGTTTTTTACGTCGTAATCTTGTTTAAGTTCTCCAAGAGGACCTTTTACGATTACGAAACCATCAGCTGTTTTTACTTCTACGCCGGCAGGTAATTTAACAGGCGCTCTACCAATTCTTGACATAGTGCTACCTCCTTACCAAACGTATGCAAGAACTTCGCCACCGTGGTTAGCTTTTCTTGCTTCTTTATCAGTCATTATTCCCTTAGGTGTAGAAATAATTGCTATACCAAGACCACCAAGAACTTTTGGTAATTCGTCGTGGCCAGCGTAAATTCTAAGACCTGGTTTAGATACTCTCTTAAGACCGTTAATAACTTTTTCTCCGTTAGGACCGTATTTAAGAGTAATGACTATTTTGCCTTGAACGCCGTCTTCAACAACGTCATAAGCGGTAATATAACCTTCTTGTAAGAGAAGTCTGGCGATTTCTTTTTTGATATTGGATGCCGGAACTTCAACCGCGTCGTGTTTTACAACGAGAGCATTTCTGATACGAGTGAGCATATCTGCTATTGGATCTGTCATTCTATTTGTTCCTCCTTTTACCAACTAGACTTCTTAACACCGGGAATTTGTCCTTTATAAGCTAAATTTCTGAAGCATATACGACAAATACCGTACTTACGTAATACAGAATGTGGTCTACCACAAATACTGCATCTTGTATAAGCTCTCGTAGAGAACTTAGGCGCTTTTTGCTGTTTATTTATCATTGCTTTTTTTGCCATGATCGTATATCTCCTTCAATTAAGCCTTAAAAGGCATACCCATTGCTTTGAGTAATTGATATGCTTCTTCATCTGTTTTTGCAGTAGTTACAAAGCAAATATCAAATCCTCTTACTTTTTCTACTTGATCGTACTGGATTTCAGGGAATATAAGTTGTTCCTTGATACCCATTGCGTAGTTACCTCTTCCATCGAAAGACTTATCAGGAACACCTTTAAAGTCTCTAACTCTTGGAAGCGCGATTGAAACGAATTTATCAAAAAATTGATACATTCTTTCACCGCGAAGAGTAACTTTAATACCTACGTTCATACCTTCACGAACTTTGAAGTTCGCTACTGACTTTTTCGCTTTAGTAAGTACCGGTTTTTGACCTGCGATAAGCGCAAGTTCTTTTTCTACCGTTTGTACGCTCTTAGCATTGTCTTTAACGTCACCAAGACCACCGTTAATAGTGATTTTAACGAGTTTTGGAACTTGGTTAACGTTTTTATAGTTAAAGTGCTTCATAAGATATGGTACAACTTCTGTTTTGTACTGTTCTCTTACTCTACATGTCGAATCGGTTGCAGTTACTTTAGCAACCTGAGTCTTTTCTGCCATAATATTTCTCCTTATTTATTATGCTTCGGGCTGAGTTTCAGCTTTTTTCTTTGAAGCCTTTTTAACTTCGTTTACTGAAGTTTCTGACGTTTCATCAGTTTTTTTAGTTCTCTTTCTTGTAGTTTTCTTAGTTTCGGTTACTTCAGTTTCAGTTACTACTTCATCAGTTGTTGTTGATTTTTTAGTACTTCTTCTTGTAGTTTTTTTAGCAGGCTCTACTTTAGCAGGTTTTACGTCTAAAGATGCTTGACATTTTTTACAAGTTCTTACTTTTTTACCTTCTACTTCAGAATAACCAACTCTCGTTGCTTTACCGCAAGTAGGACAAATTACTAATACGTTAGAAGCGTCGATAGGACCTTCTTTTTTAATTTTAGTGCTTGTTTCTTGAGCAGTACGCGCTTTACGATTCTTTTCTTGAACGTTAACACCTTCTACAACGATTTTATTTGCTTTAGGCATAGCGGTTAAAACTTTGCCTGTTTTTTTAGCGTCTTTACCCGTTAAAACAACAACGGTATCATTTTTCTTAATCTTCATATTGGTCTCCTTACAACACTTCCGGAGCGAGAGAAATTATTTTCATAAAATCTCTTTCTCTGAGTTCTCTTGCAACAGGTCCAAAGATACGAGTGCCTCTAGGCTGTTTTTGGTTATCAATGATAACTGCTGCGTTGTCGTCAAATCTAATATGAGTTCCGTCAGGTCTTCTTAAACCTTTGGCACTTCTTACGATAACGGCTTTAACAACGTCACCTTTCTTAACCGTACCACCTGGAGTAGCGGTCTTAACGCTTGCAACGATAACATCGCCGATATTACCGAATCTTCTGAAGGAGCCGCCTAATACTCTAATACACATGATTTCTTTTGCGCCGCTATTATCAGCAACTTTTAATCTTGTTTGTGGCTGTATCATTCTTATCTCCTCCTATTACTTAGCCTTTTCAATAATTTCTGAAACTCTCCAGTTTTTAGACTTAGAAAGTTTTCTAGTTTCAACGATTCTTACTTTATCGCCTACACCACATTCATTATTCTCATCGTGCGCTTTGAATTTTACAGTTTTAGTAATTGTTTTCTTATAAAGTGGATGTTTCTTTTTGTCAACAACTTCAACTACAACCGTTTTATCCATTTTGTCAGACACAACGAGTCCTACTCTTTCTTTTCTTAAATTTCTTTCCATTTTAGCACTCCTCCGTTACGCGTTAATTTCTCTTTCACGGATAATGGTTTTTACTCTTGCAATATCCTTTTTAACAGTTTTTAAAACGTTAGGATTTTCAAGTTGACCAGTAGCGTGACGGAAACGAAGGTTAAATAATTCTTCTTTTAAAGAACTAAGTTTAGCAACTAACTCGTCATTAGTCATTTCTTTTATTTCTTTTGCTTTCATTAACCTTCACCGCCTTCTTGTGGAATTTCTTTCTTCATAAATTTTGTTTTGATAGGAAGTTTGTTGCCTGCAAGACGCATTGCTTCTCTTGCAACGTTTTCGCTAACACCAGCCATTTCAAACAAAACTCTACCCGGCTTAACTACCGCAACCCAATATTCAACTGAACCTTTACCTGAACCCATTCTTGTTTCAGCAGGTTTTTGAGTGATTGGTTTGTGTGGGAAAATATCAATCCAAACTTTACCGCCACGTTTAATAAATCTTGTCATAGCAACACGGGCTGCTTCGATTTGGTTTGAAGTTATCCATGCAGGTTCCATAGCAACAAGACCGTATTGACCGTAAGCAATCGTATTGCCTTTGTTAGCCTTACCAGTCATTCTGCCACGATGAACTCTTCTTCTTTTTACTCTTTTAGGCATCAACATAATTAAGCTTCGCCTCCTTCGGTAACTTTCTTAGCTCCGAGAACTTCACCTTTATATACCCAAACTTTAATACCGATAATACCGAACGTAGTGTGTGCTTCAGCAAAACCGTAATCGATATCAGCGCGGAGCGTTTGAAGAGGAATTGAACCTTCATGGTATTGTTCAGAACGAGCAATTTCAGCGCCGTCAAGACGACCGCTTACCATAATTTTAATACCTTTAACGCCAAGTCTAGTTGCTCTCGAAATAGCTTGTTTCATACTTCTTCTGAAAGATGCTCTCTTTTCAAGTTGAGCTGCTACGTTTTCAGCAATAAGTTGAGCGTCGCAATCAGGTTTTTTAACTTCTACTATATTGATAGCGATTTGTTTACCTTTAGCGATTTTTACAAGACTGTTTTTCATAACTTCGATTTCAGCGCCTGCTTTACCAATAAGCACGCCAGGACGAGCTGTAAATACCGTTATAGCAATCTTGTTTGCCGCTCTTTCAATTCTAATTGAAGAAATTGCAGCTTGGAAGTATTGTTTTTTAATATAGTTTCTAATTTCGTAATCTTCTTTAAGATTTACAGAGAATGCTTTTTTATCAGCATACCATTGTGTATCCCAATCTTTAATAATACCGACTCTTAAGCCGTGTGGATTAACTTTTTGTCCCATATCATCCTCCTCACTTAGCCATTACATCAAGAATTACAGTGATGTGGCTGGTACGTTTCAAAATTCTGAATCCTCTACCGTGAGCCATAGGTCTCATTCTCTTAAGAGTAGGACCTTGGTCTGCATAACAAGCTGCAATCTTAAGATCGTCTTTATTCATACCAAGATTGTTTTCAGCATTTGCAACAGCAGAAAGAACTACTTTTTTGATTGGTTCTGCGCCTGCTTTAGAGGTGTTTTCTAAAATAGCAACTGCCTCGTTAACGCTTTTTCCTCTAATATTATCGAGTACGACTCTGACTTTGTATGGAGAAATTCTGATAAACTTAGCAACTGCTCTTGCTCTTTTATCTTTATTTTCCTCAATACGTTGAGTCTTTAATTTCATATTTTTAGCCATTGTTCGTTCTCCTTATTTCGAGTTCGTCGTTTTACCGCCAGAGTGGCCTTTGAAAGTTCTAGTTGGAGCAAATTCACCGAGTTTGCATCCTACCATATCTTCAGTAACGTATACAGGAACGTGTTTTCTTCCATCGTATACTGCAATCGTGTGACCAACCATCTGTGGGAAAATAGTGGACGATCTTGACCAAGTTTTTAAAACGGTTTTTTTGTTTTCAGCATTTAATGCTTCTACTCTTTGAAGTAATCTTTCTTGAACGTAAGGTCCTTTCTTAACACTTCTACTCATTTATCGTCCCTCCATCAGTTTACTCTTTTAAGAATAAGCTTATCAGTCCTATTCTTTTTCTTTCTTGTCTTATAGCCAAGAGCAGGTTTACCCCAAGGTGTTACAGGACCTGATCTACCGATAGGAGCGCGTCCTTCACCACCACCGTGTGGGTGATCGCATGGGTTCATAACCGAACCACGAACGGTAGGTCTAATACCCATATGTCTCTTTTTACCTGCTTTACCGATTCTGATAATTTCGTGATCTAAATTACCAACTTGACCGATAGTTGCTTTACATTTAACAAGAATAAGTCTCATTTCACCGCTAGGCATTTTAACTTGAGCGTACTTACCTTCTTTAGCCATAAGTTGAGCCGCCATACCAGCCGCTCTTACAAGTTGACCGCCTTTACCAGGTTGAAGTTCAATGTTGTGAATCATTGTACCTACTGGAATTGCTTCGATAGGAAGCGCGTTACCAGGCTTAATGTCTGCAGTAGAACCGCTAACAACTTTATCACCAACGTTAAGACCAACAGGAGCAAGAATGTATTTCTTTACGCCGTCAGCATAAACTAAAAGCGCAATGTTTGCAGTTCTGTTTGGATCGTATTCGATAGTTTTTACAGTTGCAATGATATCGTCTTTATTTCTTTTAAAGTCAATAATACGATATTTTCTTTTGTTTCCGCCACCGTGATGTCTTACGGTAATTTTACCTTGAGCATTACGGCCTGCTTTATGTTTTTGATCTTCAAGAAGGGATCTTTCCGGCTTTGTGCAGGTAATCTCTTCAAACGTGCTAACCGTCATGAAACGGCGAGCTGAAGAAGTAGGTTTATATCTTTTAATACCCATTTGCTTATCCTCCCTCCATTAAGACAACGAGTCGAAGAACTCAATGCTCTTGCTGTCTTGTTTAAGCTGTACGATTGCTTTTTTGTAAGCAGGAGTATAACCTTCGTATCTACCCATTCTTTTAAGCTTACCTTTGCAATTTACAGTATTAACTGAATCAACTTTAACGTCGAAAAGTTTTTCGATAGCAAGTTTAATTTCAGTTTTGTTTGTATCTTTTGCTACGATGAAAACGTATTTTTTATTTGCTATATCAGCATAACTCTTTTCTGTTAAAAGAGGTCTGATAATAATATCTCTTTCTTTCATTATGCTCCGTAAACCTCCTCTAATTTAGCGATAGCGCTTTGAGCGATTACGATAACTGCGTTCTTAACAACGTCGTAAGTGTTAAGTTGGCTAACAGAAATAGTTTCAAGTTTTTGAATATTTCTTGCCGAACGAATAACTTTAACGTCGTTATTGCCCATAACCATAAGAACTGTTTTTTCAAGTTTGAATGCTTCAAGGAAAGCAACCATTTCTTTAGTTTTTCCGTTTTCTACTGCGATATTGTCAATAACGATTACTTCGTTATCAGCAACCTTTTTAGAAAGAGCGCTGAAAAGAGCAGTTCTTCTTGCAGTAATGTTCATCTTCTTAGAGAAGTCTCTTGACTTAGGAGCGAATACTACACCACCGTGAATCCATTGAGGCGCTCTCGTTGAACCTTGACGTGCGCTACCAGTTCCTTTTTGTCTCCAAGGTTTTTTACCGCCACCGCGTACTTCAGATCTAGTTAAAGTGCTTTTAGTACCTTGACGTCTATTAGCAAGCGTTGTAACAACTGCTTGATGAATAAGCGCTTCGTTATAATCAATAGCGAAGAGTTCGCTAAGTTCCATTGAGCCAGTTTCCTGAGCGTTCATGTTATATACTTTAATGCTTGGCATATGCTACACTCTCCTTATTATGCTTTTACGCTGTCTACAACGGTAACGATACCGCCTACTGCACCGGGGATAGCGCCTTTAATTAAGAGCGCGTTTCTTTGCGTGTCGACTTTCACGATTTCAAGATTTTGTACGGTTACTCTTTCGTTACCGTATTGTCCCGGCATGTGTTTGTTCTTAAATACTCTTGATGGCGAGCTGTTTGCACCCATAGAACCTACTTCTCTGTGTACAGGGCCAACACCGTGAGTCATTTTAAGTCTGTGTTGATTCCATCTTTTGATTACGCCCGAGAATCCGTGACCTTTGCTTGTTCCAACAACGTCAACTTTGTCGCCTTCTTTAAACGTTTCAACGGTAACGATATTACCCATTGCGTAAGACGAAACGTCGTTAAGTCTAAATTCTTTAAGAACCTTTTGAGGAGCAACGCCAGCCTTTTTGAACTGACCTGCTTCAGGCTTGTTAAGCGCTGATTCTTTTACCTCGCCGAAGCCAAGTTTAACTGCTTGGTAACCGTCTTTTTCAACAGTTTTGAGTTGTACTACCGGACATGGTCCTGCTTCAACTACGGTAACGGGAATTACTTTTCCGTCAGCGGAAAAGATTTGCGTCATACCTAATTTTCTTCCAATGATTGCTTTATTCATCGATAAAGTTCACCTCCAAATTATTTGCAGTTTACTGCATTTTGTTTAAACCGTTTTTTACAGTTTGTTTTTTAATTGATTAAAGTTTGATTTTTACGTCAACGCCAGCTGGTAAATGAATGCTTTCAAGAATTTTTGCATTTGCCGAGTAAACGTCGATAAGTCTTTTGTGCGTTCTGATTTCAAATTGCTCTCTGCTATCTTTATACTTATGAGGAGAACGTAAGATTGTTACGATTTCCTTTTCAGTAGGAAGTGGAATAGGTCCACTAATTTTAGCGCCGGCTTTTTTCATAGTTTCAACTATTCTTTCCGTTGCTTGGTCAACCATTTTGTGGTCGTAAGCAGCAAGTTTGATTCTAATTTTCTGTCCTGCCATTTGTTTGTTCCTCCGTTTTTATACTAACTGTTAATGTAGTCAACATTGCCGTGTGTGTCGCGGTCCTGACAATAAAAAAATCATTCGCTACTGTGTTATTTGCTGCGAATGACAATCATTTCCGGACCATAGTTAGTCGCAGGGGTTAAACCCCCACATTTGTCAATGAGAATTATCTTCTTCCCTCCAAAACGGTTTCCGGATCCGTTTTAGCGAAAGTTTAAGTAACTTCCCATCTCAACCCATATAAACACAGCCTAATTATAATAATGTATTTATCAAATAATGTCAAACGTTTTTAATATATTTTTTAAAAAAATTTTTCATAATTTAATATAGGATAATTAAAGCGCGTTATTTTTTATTTGCTTAAAAACTTTTTCTCTATTGCTTGCTAAAAATTTAAAGGTGTGTTAAACTAAACGGGTAAGGAGAATATATTATGTCATCTGACGGCAGTAGTGGGCAATGCTCATATAATTTTACAACTTTATACTTGGGCGATTTTGCTATGATTAAAGCCGTTATATACGCGTGCGCGCGTATCCATATATAATATATAACGTTTGCGCTATCATAAATTAATCGTCCGACTTTTGTCGGGCTATTTTTTTGCCCGTAAATTTATAGGAGGTATTTATGAACGAAAACGAAAAAATTGATATTGAAGATTTAAACATTATTCCCGAAAAGCGCGACTATGAAGAAGAACTTTTATCAATTATACGTTCTGAAAAATCAAATAAAGAAATTAAAGAAATAATTTCAGACTATCACGATAACGATATAGCAAGCGTAATTCCACGCTTAACTAAAGAAGAACGTACTAAACTCTACCGCATTTTAGGGGTTGACGCCGTTTCTAACATATTTACTTATCTTGACGACGTTGAAGAATTTATTACCGAACTTGAAATAGAAAAGGTTGCCGATATTATTGAATCGATGGACGCCGACGACGCTCTTGACGTTTTAGAAGAGTTATCTGACGACCAAAAGAACGAAATTCTTAACCTTATTGACGAAGACGCGCAAGTAGATATTAAACTTCTTGATTCTTACGACGATGATAGAATTGGTAGTAAAATGACTACCAATTTCGTTACCGTATCTAAAACGGCAACGGTAAAACAAGCGATGCGCTCGGTTATTAGTCAAGCGGCGGAAAACGATAATATTGCAACTATTTACGTCGTTGACGGAGATGGCGTATTTTACGGCGCTATTGAACTTCGCGACCTTGTAATTGCAAGAGATAGCACTCCGCTTGACGATATTATAGTAACCAACTACCCTTTCCTTTACGCCAACGAATATACAGCCGATTGTATTGAACGACTTAAAGATTATTCTGAAGACAGTATTCCCGTACTTAACGAAAATAACGTTTTAATTGGCGTTATCACTTCTTCTGACGTAGTTGAAGCCGTTGACGAAGAACTTGCCGACGATTACGCTAAGTTTGCCGGTTTAACCACGGAAGAAGATTTAGACGAACCTTTAAACAAAAGTATTGCAAAAAGAATTCCTTGGCTTATTATTTTGCTTGGATTAGGTCTTGCAGTTGCCGCCGTTATAGGTCTTTTTCAAAACCTTATTCCAACGTCGCTTATTATACTTTATACCTTCCAAAGTTTAATATTAGGTATGTGCGGTAACTCAGGTACGCAAAGCCTTGGCGTAACTATAAGAGTTTTAAGCGACGACGAACTCACCGCTAAAGACAAGTGGAAATTTGTTTTTAAAGAACTCCGCGTTGGTTTTTGTAACGGTCTTATAATAGGCGCTATTGCGTTTTTGCTTATAGGTTTATACGTTCAATTCGTTGAGGTAGATTTTATAAATCAATATAACGTTTCGGGCTTTGCAGTTTCAATATGTATTGCCATTTCACTTTTAATTTCAATGGTTATTGCAAGTCTTGACGGAACTTTAATACCAATGCTATTTAAAAAAGTAGGTATTGACCCTGCCGTTGCTTCAGGTCCGCTTATTACTACAATTAACGACTTGGTTGCAGTTTGCGCGTATTACGGCGTTTCACTTTTATTACTTGTAAATTTATTAGGATTGTAAATTAAATAAAATTAAAAAACTCCCGAGAAAAATCGGGAGTTTTTATTTTTATTCGTTAAATTATTTTAATTTGAAATTTGAAACTTTTATAACGTTTACAGGTAAAACTACGTTATCGAAATTATTAGCAGAAGAAAGTTTTTCATAAAGTTCGTAGTCAACGTCGCCTTCTTCGTCTGCTTGCATTTCTACTTTAGCGCCTTCTACAACTTTGTAAGCAACGCCACCTTTTTCGTAATATTCGTAAGCGCCTTTATAAGCGCCGTTTTCTTCGATAAGTTTATTGTCTTCTTCATTACGGTCGCCAACGTATCTAACGTGCGTAAAGCCAGCGTTATCTTCAAACAAATCTTCTTTCATAGTTTTAAACTTTTCAAGAGATTCGTCGTCAATTTTTCCAAATACGGTATATAAATCGTTAGGAAGATTATTTGAAGTATCAAGCATGATAGCAAAAGTTGCTTTACCACTATTATACGTGCTTTCCGTAGCCTTCTTAGAGTCAGGCTCACGAAGCATTACAAGATGCCCTGCAGTTGCGGTGAGTTTACCTAGATTGTCAAATCCGTTCTTTTTAAATTCGCCTTTAACGGTATTGCCTTTATAAATTATATCTTTATATTCATTTTCTTCATACTTAAACGAGCCTAAAATGAGATAATTTCCGCCGTTATCAAAAGTAACGGCAGTATCGTTATAAAAATCGTTATTAATAAGGCTAATAATATGCTCGGTTGTTTCTGGAGCAAAAGTTTTGTAAAGTTTTAAAGTTGAGTTTATTTCAACGTTTTCGTTAGACGTATTAACGTAGTTTACTTTGAAAGTAACGTCTTGAATTTCGCTACCGTCCGCTCTATAAGTACAAGCAGTAGTAGAAATTGTAAGCGCTGAAATTAATGCAATTAAAGCGATTTTGAAAATGTTTTTCTTCATTATATCCTCCTAGCAAGGCATAAATTGTATGCCCGTTTGGTTAAGTTAATAAGTTAAATAACGCCACTAATCCAAATACGACAACCGCACCAATAAGTACCGCTAAACCTACGCGAAGTGGCGATATAGGAGTTTTACCCGTTACCTTACCAGTATTACCGTTGACATAGATGTTGTAAGGCTTGTTTTTGAAAGGAAAACTCATTAAATATATTGGTAGTAAAACGTATTTGTACGTTACGTTATTGTGTATTGTGGAAACGTTAATATATCTTAAAACGTCGTAATTATATTGGCTAAGTATTGCCCTTTTTAACTTTTCATCCATAACGACTTTTGCGTTATTCCAACTATCACTAACAGTTTTTTCCGCTTTGTGAGCCATAAACCCTGCTAAATAACTTTTATCGTACACTTTGATAGTTTTATAATCGTACGGAAGTATTTTGTTAAGGTTTTGCTGGGAATTATTATCAGTAGCGGTAATGGTAACGTCGTCAAAATTATAAGAGAAAGTTCCAGAAATTCTTCGCCAAACGGTATACGTTTGAACGCGACGATTTTTACCAGAACCAACGGTACGAGTTCTTCTATCACCCACCACGCCTTCGTAAGTAGAATACGTTTTACTATCGAAAGTAAAGGCAGGCTCGTACACGCCGTTAAAACTATCAGCATTTAAATTTTGCTTGAATTTTTTAGGGGCAAATAAGCGTTTTTTAGCCCAAGTTTTAGCAAAATTAACAGCGTCGCTTCTACCAATAGTAAAAGGATAAACGGCGTTAGGTTTAATGCCGTAACCGTCGTTACTTTTTACGACGTGTGAAGTTCCGCAATAAGGACACAACGTTGCTGTTTGATTTGATGGTAACACTACTACCGCGCCACAGTTTTCACAACGGTAAGCGCTATTATCGTCAGTCCATTCAACAGAGTAAGACAAGGCTTTAGCAATTTCAACCTCGCTAACTTCACTACTTTTTGCAAAGTCTTTACTACTACCGCAATACGAACAGTAAAGTTCTTGAGTTTCGGGATTGAACACCATATTCGCTCCGCAACTTTCGCATTTTGCGGTAAACGTTTGCTTTTTATTTAGTTGTTCAACGTTTAAGTCTTTTTCGTCCATATCAACCGCGTAACTTTTACGCTAATTTTTTGCTAATTATTACTCGTTTTTATTATTTGTTTAACGCGTCTAAAAGTTCGTTAACGTCAATACCGTGAACGGCAGCCGCTTCGCCAACAGTTTCACCGTGAGCAATAGCGCAACCTAAACAATGCATACCGAAACTAAGTAAAATTTCAGGCGCGTTTTCGTTTGCTTCAACAACGTCCATAATAAGCATATCGCTTGTAATAACTTTCTTTTCCATAATTAAACTCTCCTATTAAAGTTTATTGCCACATTCTGGGCAAAATTTATCATCGCCGTCAACTTCAGTTCCACATTCCGTGCAAAATCTCTTGACGTTTAATTTACTACCACACTCTGGGCAGAATTTGAATTTTACACCAACTTCCGCGCCACACTCACCACATTTTTTAGTTTGATTGTTAGCTTTTGGTTTATCACTATCAGTTTTAGTAGTATTTGTATTTGACTTAAATGCATCGGCAAATACTTGACCTAAACCAACGCCCGCGCCAAGCCCAACGCCTGCGCCTGCCATTGTTCCACCTACACCCGTGTTTTTAGCAGCGTCTTTCATCGCTTCAGCGGCGGCTATCTTCATTAAAACGTCCGTCTTATCGCCTAAAATACCAAGTTTAGAACGCTCGTCTAACGCCTTTTCAACTTCAGTTGGAACAGACATATTTTCAATGAAAAGGTTAGTTAATTTTAAGCCTATTTCGTTAAACTTAGACTGCACGACGCGTTTTACTATTTCGTTAAATTCAAGCGTATTTCCTGCAAGGTCGATAGCCGAAACTCCGCTTTCGCCAATAGCGTCAGAAAGCGCCGAAACAAGCATAGTTTTAAGATACGAAGTAATATCTTCCGTAGAAAAAGAACTTACCGTGCCGAAAATTTCTTTTAAGAACACGCTAGGGTCTTCAACTTTAAAAGCGTATTTACCAAACCCACGAACACGAATAACGCCAAATTCAGGGTCACGCATCATAATTGGATTTTGAGTGCCCCAAGCGTTATCGGTAAATTGCTTAGTGTTAATAAAGTAAACGTCTAAAGTGATAGGCGTTTCAAACTTATATTTCCATGCGGCAAGTTTTGTAAGTATTGGTAAAATTTCAGTTTTAAGATTGTATAAGCCTGGTCCAAAAATATCGGCAATTTGACCTTTATGTACGAAAATTGCGCATTGAGATTCACGAACGGTAAGAGTAGATTTATCGTTAACTTCTCTACCGCCTTTTTCAAAAGGATATTTGTAAACTATTACGTCTGACGAATTGTCAGTCCATTCAATATTGCGTCTAAAAAATGCCATAATTGCCTCCTATGTTTACTACGCATTAAGTGTACAACACTTAACTTTACTTAGTATATCACATATTTTGAACTTTTACAACTGTTATTTTTAAAATTTGGCTTAATATAATCAATTTTGCTAAGTTTAACGACCTTTTAACTGAAAATTTAACGCTTTTAGTTGCATCTCGACTTTACGTCTTATTTAGAAATTTTATAAATACTCTTTATAAAAACTTTTGCCGTTAAATTTTAAAATATATTTAAAACCGATTTTTTTAAGAGTTTTTATACAATCGTCAAAATAGTCGGTAATAGTATCTTTTGAATGAGAGTCTGACGATAAAACAATTTCACCGCCAAGTTTTAAAATTTCTTCAAGCAAAAACTCTGCTGGATACGGAGTTTGTCTTTTTTTGCGTATTATTGCGCCCGTATTCATTTCAATAGCGTTACATGTTTTAAGTATTTGCTTTAAAGCGGTTACGGCAATTTCTCTATATCTTTCGTCGCTTTCGTCTATCAACGAAAACTTAGTTATAACGTCAAAATGGCCAACGATATCCGGCTTACAATTTTCAACGTGTTTTACTAAAAGGCTATAATAACCGCTTGCAAATTTAATAACGTCGCCACCGCAAGCATCGTTAATATAACTTAATTGATATTCTCTTGAATGATCAACGGGATAGTATTTATCGTTTGATTTTAAGTAGTGAACGGACGCTATAACGTAATCGAACTTGCTTTTATCAATAGTTGAATAATAATCAAGTTCAATACCCTTAAAAACATCAACTTTTCCCAAGTATTTTTGCTTTAAATTATCAATTTGTTTACAGTATTTTTCATAGTCCGATAGCGCCATACAGTACGACTCGTCGTTACTTGTATAACTGTGGTCTGAAAAACCTATGCTCTCCATTCCTTTTTCTATTGCCGATAAAACGACTTCTTCAAGAGTGTTTTTACCGTCTGAAAAAGTAGAGTGTTGATGTAAGTTTGAAAACTTCATATAAACCTCGAATTTAGATATGTTTAATTGTAACACACACAAAAAAAAAAGTCTAACGTTTAAGCGTTTAAACGGCCTATTATAAAAAATAAACTCACGTTTTACTTTAAGTAAATTGCGTGAGTTATTTTTTATCAATTTAAAAGTTCGTATACCTCAACTTCGTAAGCAAGTAGTTCTTTTTTTGTTTGCGCGCTTTCAAGTAAGTTATCGTAATTTGATAAAATTCTTTTCATTTTTTTGTTTTTAAGATGATTAGGAATTTCAAACTCTACTTTTTTGTCGCTATAATTTGCAACGATAAATAACGTTTGATTTTCATAACTACGCGTATATGCAATAATTTGCTCGTGATTATCTAGCAAAAACTCAATATCTCCATAAATGATTACGGGATATTCGCTACGCATTTTAGTAAGTTTTTTATAATAAGCAAAAATTCCGTTAGGGTTTGCTAAATCGCTTTTAAGGTTAATTTTTTTATAGTTGGAATTTACTTTTATCCAAGGTTTTCCCGTGGAAAAGCCTGCATTTTCATCATCATTCCATTGATACGGAGTGCGCGCGTTATCTCTACTACGCGGTGCTAAAACGTCTATTGCTTCTTTTTTAGAAACGCCCGATTTTATCATTGAATAATAGTCGCCAACGGTATAACAGCAGTTGTAATCTTCAATGCAGTCGTACTTAACGTTAGTCATTCCAATTTCTTCGCCTTGATAAATAAAAGGCGTACCCGGAGTTGTATGAATTAACGTTGCTAAAAGTTTTGCTGACGGCAAACGCAATTCGTCGCTATCACAACCGTAACAAGAAACTTGTCTTGCCGAATCGTGATTTGATAAATATTGCACCGCCCACGCGTTTTGTTTAATTATGTTATACCAACGTTTTTGCACCGTCCTAAAATGTTCGGCGCTAATTGAGTACCTTGCCCTACTTGATAATTCAAAATGATATAGCATATCAATTTCTTGACGTTCTTTTGCTATATACGGCAACGCATTTTGATAGGATATACCAGCGCCTTCTCCAACCGTCATGCAATTACGCGGACCAAAAACTTCAGTATATAATTCGTGTAAAATTTCGTGAATACCCTCAACGTTAGTACACATTGACGGATCAACAATAAACCCGTTTTTATCAAGTAATAAGTTGGGTTCTTTTTTAGTGTCTGGAAAACCTTCTGGTTTTTTAAAGCGAGTAAAAATATCTAAACGAAAACCATCAACGCCAAGATCTATCCACCAATTCAGCATTTTATAAATTTCACGGCGGAGCGGTTGGTATTCCCAATTAAGGTCGGGCATTTTTATAGAATATTGATGCAAATAATATTCGCCAGTCAACTCGTCAAACTCCCACGCCGAGCCGTTACCTTCACGGAAATATCCTCCCCAATTGTTAGGCTCTTTACCGTCTTTTGGCGGTTGCCAAATATAATAATTGCGGTACTTATTATCTTTAGACTTGCGTGACTCTTTAAACCAATAACACTCGTCTGAAGAATGATTTAAAACCATATCCATAATGATACGAATACCCATTTTATGCGCTTGGTTTAAAAGATTTTTAAAATCTTCAATAGTGCCATAAGCAGGATCAATATCGTAATAATCGGCAACGTCGTAACCATTATCGACCTGTGGAGAAGTATAAATAGGCGTAAACCATATACAATTAACGCCAAGGTCTTTAAGAACGGAAAGTTTACTTATAACGCCTTTTAAGTCGCCTATTCCATCACCGTTAGTATCGCAAAAACTTTTGCAATAAATTTCATAAACAACTGCTTCTTTCCACCAAGTTTTATCCATAATTACTCCTTAACTTAAAAAACTTAAATTAACCTTTTTATATTTTACCACTAAATTTTAGATTTTACTATAAGTTTTCATAGAAAAACTTGAACAAAAGATAGATTTTGCCGTTTTTGCAGTTACAATAAACTCTTTGTAATAAAACTTTAAAAAATTAAAAGACGAAAACGTGAGTTTTCGTCTTTTTTCATTATGGATATAAATCTTATTCCATAGCTGCAGTAGCGCCAGCTTCTTTAAGTTTTTCAACCATTTTTTCAGCTTCTTCTTTAGCAACTGCTTCTTTTAAAGTACCAAGTTTTTCAACTGCGTTCTTAGCGTCAACAAGACCAAGACCAGTAATTTCACGAACAACTTTGATAACTGCGATTTTGTTCGCGCCAACTTCTTTAAGTACAACGTTGAATTCAGTTTTTTCTTCAACAGTAGCAACTTCGCCACCGCCAACAGGTCCACCAACAACTGCAACAGGAGCAGCTGCGCTTACGCCGAATTCAGTTTCAATAGCTTTAACAAGTTCATTGAGTTCAAGAACTGTCATACCTTTAATTTCTTCTATCATTTTTGCAATATCTGCCATTTTTATAATCCTCTCTTTTTATATTTTTTTAGATGTTTTTTATTCGCCCATCTTTTCAGCAACTCTATTAAGAGCAACTGCAAGACCACCGATAAGACTTTGAAGTGTACCTGCAAGAGTAGAAATAAGAACTTCTCTTGATGGAATAGCTGCCAAAGCTTCTACGCCCTTAGCGTCAACGTATTCGCCGTTAACGTATGCGCTTTTTGCCGAAAGTTTTTTATCCAACTTTTTAGCGTTGTCAATAACAACTTTTGACGCGCTTGTTTCATCTGGACCGAACGCTACCGCAGTTGTACCGTTAAGGTCAGCATCGAAACTTGTTACGCCTAAATCGTTAAATGCCTTTCTGATTAACGTGTTTTTAAGCACTTTGTACTGAACGTTTGCTTTTCTAAATTCGTTACGAAGAGCAGTATCTTCAGCAACAGTAAGACCTTTATAGTCAACTAAAACAACTGATTTGCTTTCGCTGATTTTAGCCTTAATGCCTTCTACAACTTGCTTTTTAGCTTCTAAATTAGCCGACATTTGTTACCTCCTATATTATTTGTACGAAAAAAGCCACTTCTACCGAGGACACGGCAAGAAGTGGCTATTAGCCAAATTTTTGCAATTACCTCGGCGGGTGTAACCTAAGTTACTTAAAACCTGCTTTCTTCGGCTATTAAGTTCTACGATATTTTAACATAGTCGTAGTGTAATGTCAAACGTTTAAAGTTAGATTTTTTAACGTTTGATAAATTTTTTTAGTTCTTAGTTACAACTTTTACGCCAGGACCCATTGTGCTTGCAAGAGAAATACTCTTAATGTATTGACCTTTTGCTGCTGCTGGTTTAGCTTTAATAATAGCGTCAAGTAAAGCGTTGTAGTTTTCAATAAGTTTTTCTTTACCGAAACTCTTTTTACCGATTGAACAGTGAATAACTGCCGTTTTATCAAGTCTGTATTCTACTTTACCTGCTTTAACTTCTTTAATTGCTTTTGCAACGTCCATTGTTACAGTACCAGACTTAGGACTTGGCATAAGACCTTTAGGACCTAATACTTTACCAATTCTACCAACAACACCCATCATATCAGGAGTTGTGATAACAACGTCGAATTCAAACCAGTTGTCTTTTTGAATTTTTGCAACGATTTCTTCTGCGCCAACGTAATCTGCGCCTGCAGCGAGCGCTGCGTCTGCTTTTTCGCCTTTAGCGATAACAAGAACTCTTTGAGTTTTACCTGTACCGTTAGGAAGTACAAGTACGCCTCTTACTTGTTGGTCTGCTTGTTTCGGGTCAACACCGAGTTTTGTGTGGAACTCGATTGTTTCGTCGAATTTTGCTTTAGCGGTAGAAAGGACAATGTCCATTGCTTCGCTTACGTCATATAATTTAGAACCGTCAAACGTTTTAACGCTGTCGGTATATTTTTTACCATATTTCATTTATAAGAATCCTCCTTGTGGTACGCACGAGAATAAATCTCTCCCACGTCTATTTTAATCTTCTACTGTTACACCCATGCTACGAGCAGTACCTTTAACCATGCTCATAACTGCTTCTAAAGTAGGCGCGTTGGTATCAACCATTTTGATTTTAGCGATTTCTTCAACTTGCGCTTTAGAAAGTTTTGCTACCTTATTCTTATTAGGAGTAGCGCTTGCAGTTTGAATACCGCACGCTTTCTTAATAAGTTCAGGCGTTGGTGGTGTTTTGAGAATAAACGTGAACGAACGATCCTGATAAATGGTAATTACGACAGGAATGACGTATCCCAACTTATCTTGAGTTTTTGCGTTAAACTCTTTAGTGAAACCCGGTAAGTTAATACCGTAAGGACCAAGTGTTGAACCAACAGGTGGGCCCGGGGTTGCTTTTCCGGCTTGTAACTGTAACTTAACTACAGCGGTTACTTTTTTAGCCATAAAAAATTTCCTCCATAACGTGGTAATTGCGTGGCGTCATTACAAAAAAATTTAACGCCTCTCCCACTTATTTGAACGGATAGCGATTTGCTTCCGTTACTATCAATTTAATTTTTGAATTTGTACGAAGTCTACTTCTACTTCCGTTTCAGTATTAAACATTAATACTTTTACTTTTGCCTTTTGGGAAGCAACGTTAAGGTCGGTAATTTCGCCCTCAACCGCATCAAGAGGCCCTGACACGATGCGAATTTTATCGCCCTTAGCAAAGTCAACAACGTCAACGTGACTTTCAAGACGCATACGTTTAACTTCGTCAGCCGATAAAGCGCTTGCTTTACCATGAGGACCAACGAAACTCGTAACGCCTCTCGTATTTGTAATTAAAAACCAAAGGTTGTTCGAGTAAACGAGTTTAATGAAAACGTAACTTGGTAAAATTTTGCGTAAAACGACTTTCTTTTTACCGTTCTTTTCTTCAATAGTTTGCTCCATTGGAATTTGAATGTCAAGAATTTGATTTTGAAGGTTATTGTTGACAATCATTTTCTCAAGAGTATCTTTAACCATTGATTCATAACCCGAATAAGTATGAACAACGTACCATTTTGCCTGTTCAGCCATATTTAGTTACCTCTTAACCTTTGATGCTTGTAACGAGTCTGAAAAGCTCGCCAAGACCGAAATCCATTAAAGTAATTACAACTAAAAATAATACAACCACGCCTAAAACTACCGACGTTTGTTTTACGACGGTTTTAAAATCGGGCCACGTTACTTTTTTAAGTTCAGAAAAAACTTCTTTGAATTTTCTACCGATTTTTTTAAAGATATTATCTTTTTTATTCTTAGACTGTTTTTTTACTTCAGTCTTAGAAGCAGACGGTTTTTCGTTTGCCATATTACACCTCTTTAAATTTTACCGCTTTATACGGAACAAAAAATACACCTAAAAAAATTATTTCGTTTCTTTATGAGTGGTGTGCTTTTTGCAGAAAGGACAGTATTTGCTCATTTCAAGTCTGTCCGGAGTGTTTTTCTTGTTTTTGTAAACATCATAGTTTCTTTGTTTGCATTCAGTACAAGCAAGTGTTACTCTAACTGCATTTCCTTTAGCCATTTTTCTAAATCCATCCTAAAAAATTAACACCCCTTTTGGAGTGCTAAATTATTTTACATTATATTAAGCGATATGTCAAACATTTTTTTGCAAATTTTTAAATTTTTTTTATTATTATATTAATATATACGGCTATTTTACTCTTTGTATATGAATTGCGTACGCTCGCGCACACGAAAATTTAAAAATTTTACGCTTTACACAAACAATTTATGCAATCGCCCCTACAACTAAACACTCAACTAAAATTTACAAAAAACACTACTTAGGCTTGAAAAACGTTTTAAATTGTTATATAATGCTTTTAGCAACGAAAAACACTAAAATAACTAGCACCGCGAGGTATTTATGGAAAATTTTATTTCACTTTTAAGAACGCCCGATTTCGTTTTAGGCGCAACGGAAAACTCTCCATTTAGATTTGAAGAAAAAGCAGAATGGCAATCTTGCCCTATAAAATACGATTATAAAGTACAAAGCGACTCGGCTAAAATTACCATTTATCCAAGCAGTTCACCCGTGAAATTTTTAAAATTACGTTTTAACGGCGACTGTTTATTTATTGATAAAGTTTACGGTGACCAAATAGAGCGAGCAGGCGATACTTGCTATTTAGAATGGCGCTCTGTAATGCCACATAGAATGATGGCGTGGTATTTTATCGTTAAAGGTAAAGACTGCTATAAAGGTTACGGCGTTAAAACGGGGGCTGACTGCTTTGCGTATTGGCAAATAGACGCTCGTGGTATTACGCTATTTTTAAATTTATGCAACGGCAATAACGGCACTAATTTACAAGCGCCGTTACTCGCTTGCGAAGTAGTAGAATACGCGGGAAAAGTTGGCGAAAACGCTTATTCCGTACACAAAAATTTATGCAAAAAAATGTGCGATTGTCCAGTTCTTCCTAAGTCGCCTATTTTTGGCGTAAACAATTGGTACTGGGCTTACGGCAACATCTCAAAAGACGGCGTTTTACAGGAAACTGATTACCTTATGGAAATGACTGACGGCGTTAAAAATCGCCCGTCAATGATTATAGACGACGGTTGGCAACTTAACCGCTCTTTTGCTCCGCATAATTACATTGGCGGACCGTGGGAAGCAAACTCTCAATTTAAAGATATGGCGCTTACCGCGTCTTTAATTAAAGAAAAAGGCGCTAAGCCCGGTATTTGGTTTAGACCACTACTTACCATTGGCAGAGTTCCGCTTGACGCAAATTTCCGTAGTTACGCTAACGGAATAGTTTTAGACCCGTCGCACCCATACACCCTTGAAAGAGTTATGGCTGACACGAGCAAAATTCGCGGTTGGGGGTATGAAATTATTAAGCACGACTTTACAACCATTGATATAACGGGCAACGCGCCGTTAACTAGCGAACTTCATTTTACTAACCTTTTTAATCACGATAAACCATTTTACGACAATACTAAAACGACGGCGACCATTATAAAAAACTTGTATAAAACAATTCAAAAAGGCGCTGGCGACGCAGACGTTATAGGTTGTAACACTATCGGACATTTATGCGCAGGTATTCATTCTATATCAAGAACGGGAAACGATACGAGCGGTAGAAGTTTTGAATGGACAAGGCGTTTTGGCGTTCATTCTATGATGAGATTACCGCAAAACGAAACGTTCTTCTTAGTCGACCCAGATTGCGCCGCGTTTACCGAGCGCGTTGATAGCAAGCTCAACCTTGACTATCTTGAAACGTGCGCTATTACGGGTATGACGACGTTGGCGTCAGTAACTCCACACTCTTTAACTAAGGACGAACTTAAACAAATTAACCGCATATATAAAATTGCGGACGAAAATAAACTTAGGTTTACTATTGATAATTACGACAAAACCGCCAACCCCGACACGTTTATTTCTAAAGATGGTAAAATTAAAAAAACTTACGATTGGTATAGAGCGTACAACGGTTCTAGAATACTGCTTGATTGGTTTAATTAAAACAAAAATTCCCGCTTTTTCGCGGGAATTTTTTATTGTTTTATTAATTAGTCACCCATTATAATTTCAAACAACGATTGCGCGAATAACTCGTGCATTTCTCTAATAGGATGATTTATTTTATTTGCTAGCAACTCGGTAGTATCGCAAGTTTTTGCAAGTTCTTTCCATTTTGAATAGCAATCGCAAACTTTAACGTTACTCTTTTTAGCAAGTTCTACGGCGCTATAAATATACTCGTCCATTCTACCGCTATTTTGATACTCCGAAGTAGTAACCGCATAGTTTGCGTAGTGTGGCTTTACGTCCTTTGAAACGTATGAGTTTAGCGTGTTAGGAGTTAAAAATATAACTTCCGCGCCTACGTTTTTACACTTTTCAAAAATGGTTGATAAACTGTTTAAATATTCTTCAAGCGTACCGTTAACGTCATTAAGACCAAAGCAAACGGTAACTAAATCGGGGTTATGACAAAGCACTTGCTTATCTATTCTTTGCACTCCGATTTTTGCAGTTGAGCCACCTATACCCGCGTTTATTACGTTTACGGGAACGTAATTATTTACGCCTATTATCTTCTTTTTTAAAAGATTATGATATACGGCATCGTAATCAATTTCGCCATCGTCAAAAGCGCCGTGAGTAACGCTATCACCAAACGCAACTATAGTTATTGCACCGTGTTCTATCAAACCGTTATAATCAAGATTAATTTTTTCTTTTATTTTCATATCTCACCTTTTCACCCTATTATTGTATTTAACTTTATATTCCTTACTTACGTTTATAGTCGATAATTCCTACCATTCCTAAAACGACGAAAGCAATAGAGAGAATTAGCGTTACTATCCATCTCGTAACGTTTTCACCGCTAGACGCAATTATTACAAATGATGCGATTGCTAAAATTCCAATTACTAACTGGAATATCGACGCAAACAACTTCCATTTGCTTTTCATAAAATTATGCTCCTATTACTAAATTTAAGGTTTACGGTAGCAATTATAACAAAATTAAACAAACAAATCAATAGTTTTTCGTAAAATAAAAACTCGGCCAAGTAACAAGCCGAGTTTTTTAATTTTTAAAATAATTTTTTTAAGTTAATAACGAAAATTTTATTCGCCGAAATATTTAATAGCGTTTAATATTTTTTCAATACCCGCTATTTGAGATTTCATAAGATTTGCCGAGTAAATTGATTTTTTGTGAGCAATATTGCCCGCTTTCATTGCGTTTTCAATTTCGTCGTTTGTTAAATACATTGCTTGAATGCTTTCTTCAACGTTAAATCTACCCGGACTTGTAGGCGCTGGTGGCCAACGAGAATCTGAAACCCAAGCGTCTGCAAGAGCGCGCATAGCGTTATCAAGGTGTTTATCAAGAGCGTCGAAGTTTTGATTAAGTTCTTTCATAACGCCTTTAATGCCGTTGAAAAGAGAAATACAAACTGGGTCTAATATGCGTGAAAAATCAGTATTCATCCATGCTTTTGCTGTTCCACCGTGCCAAGCAACGCCGTTTTCAATACGGTCGGTAAATTCGTTTTTGATAACGTTGCCCGTGCTAATAACTTCACTTGGAGTTGCAAGTTCATAACCAAGTTCAACTGCAGTTTTAATAATTTCTTCAAAACGAGTTACGCTTGCAGGCTCGTCTTCAAAAAATCTTGCTTGGTTAAATTGTTTAACGTAGAAATACGCGCTTGAGCCAATATATTCGGCATCTTCGGCGTAAGGCATAATGAACGAACCGCTTTGCTCGATGCGTGGTAACCACTTAGCAAGCATTTCGCTAACTTCTTGCTTAGATACAGGTGTTTCGCGCACGCCTTCGGTTGCGCCCATTAAATACCAAAGTAAAATGTTAGCCATACAGTCGCTTCTAAAAATCATATTAAGACCTTCAGGGCTTACCGACGGATTAGTCAAGTATTTTAAAAATTCAACTTTATCTTTTATAAACTCTTCAATTTTGAAAAGACTATTTTTATTGCTATGACCAAAAACGTCGTAATTAAGTCCGGTTGCTTTTCTAATTTCGTCAAAAGATAAGAAGAAACTGTCCGCATCCATAATTAACGTTTTAATGCCCGCTTTTTGATAAGCAGCAGGAACGTGCGAAGCCCAACCGCATTCAGGATTCCAACCAATAGTTGGACGAACGCCCGTGAATTTTTCCCAAACGTCAAGAGAATGTATAAGCGAATGTGTTACTATTTCTTCAGGAATATTTGCAGGCATAAAGTGAATGTACGGCGACGAAACAGGTTCAACGTTACCGCTCTTTACTAATTTTGCAAGTTTTTCAAGCACTTCAGGCGCTTGTATACTCATTTCTTCAATTGTTTTACCGCTTGCTTCAAATGCAATTTTGAAATTGTTTTTTTCAACGAGGTCAAACAATTTTTCATAGCAGTTTTTCATTACCCAATAGCGTTTTTGTGGTGGCAATTGAGAATATTGAATGTTTGCGTGGGGCATAAATATAATTTTTTTAGCCATAATTTTTCTCCTTAAAAAATATATAAAATATTCTTTATCCTTAGTATATCTTATTCCAAATATTTTTGCAATATTTTTTTGCGTAAAAGTTGCAAAACGACAAGTTTTAAGGTGTTTTTTTGTAATTAAATACAATTCTAATTTTGAGCGTTTTACTCAAAATATGGCTTACTATCGCATAAAATTAAAAAAGACTAATCTTTTAAATTGGCGACAAAATAACATATTTTAATATTTTTATTTTTCACTCCTTTAAATAGCGTGAAAACAATCTTTTACGCTAAACTATTTGACGCTTGCAAAATTACGATTATTGGTATATACTAAACGTATAATTTATTGCTTAGGAGGAAAATATGTTTAACGTACTTGTAGCGGAAGACGAGAAAAACATACGCAATCTTATCGGAATAAAACTTAAAAACGCTGGCTACAACGTCATTTTTGCAAAAGACGGTCAAGAAGCATTAAACGCCGTATACGAAAATCACGTTGATATTATGATTGTTGACGTTATGATGCCTATTATGAACGGTTACGAACTTGTAAAAAATTTACGTCAAGATAAAATTAAAACTCCCGTAATTATGTGCACTGCAAAAGGCACTATTGACGATAAAGCGGAGGGGTATAACGTCGGCGTGGACGATTATATGGTAAAGCCTATTGATTTTGACGAACTTTTAATGAGAATTAAAGCGGTGCTTCGTCGTGCACAGACGGTAAGCGAAAGAAAACTTACGGTGGGAAGCGTTACTCTTGATTACGATACTCTTAGCATAACGAGTGGCGATGAGAAAGTTACTCTAACTAAAAAAGAGTTTAGCATTTTATATAAACTACTATCATACCCTGAAAAATCTTTTTCTAAAAGCCAATTGTTTGAAGAGTTTTGGGCTTTTGATAGCGACACTGAAGAAGATGCCGTTAAAGTGTACGTTAACAAAATAAGAAATAAAATATCACAGTTTAGCGAAATAGACGTTGAAACTGTTCGTGGCGTTGGTTATAGGGGCGTAAGACATGGAAAATAAAATTATTCTTGATAAAGAAACGTTAAAAAAATATACTCGCTCAATGTGGCTTGTTACCGTAGTAATTTTGGCGGTTTGGGTTGGACTGTTAGTACTTGGTACTTTTATTATGACTTGGGCGGAAGGAATAACCGCCGGCGAAGGACAAAGTTCGTATAACTTTTTAATAGTTATGGCGTTTATTTTGTCAAGTTTCGTAATTGCAGTACCAGCAACAATTTTACTCGTAAACACGCTTAGTAGGCTCGTTGCCTACTTAAACTTTCACTTTGCAAAAGTTGCAAACGGTGATTTTTCTACTAAACTTCAAACTAAATCTAAAAACGTTTTTATTAATGAAATGGTTAACAACTTCAACTTGATGGTCGACCAACTAAACTCAGTTGCAATAATGAAAAACGACTTTATTTCCACTTTCTCGCACGAGTTTAAAACGCCAATGGTATCAATCAAAGGCTACGCCGAACTTTTAAAAGATGCTGACAATTTGACCGACGAGCAATTAGAGTACGTTAAAATAATAATAAACGAAAGCAAGCGCTTATCAAAACTTTCAGAAAAAGTTATGATGCTTTCTAAAATTGACAGCCAAGTTATAATTTCAGATAAAAAAGAATTTTATATTGACGGGCAAATTGAAGAATGTATTTTACTTTTTGACAGCGCCTTACACGAAAAAAATATTGAACTTAACGCCGATCTTAAAAAAGTAAAAGTACTTGCCGATAAAGAACTTGTAAAAGAAGTTTGGATAAATCTTATAAGCAATGCCGTAAAATACACTAACAACGGTGGAAAAATCGACGTAACGTGCTTTCAAGACGGCGACAACGCCGTAATTACCATCAAAGATAACGGCATAGGAATGAATGAAGAAACGCTTTTACACGTTTTCGACAAGTTTTATCAAGCGGACGGACCACACTCTCGCGGTGGAATTGGTCTTGGTATGACGTTATGTAAAAAAATAACTCAAATGTTTGGTGGTAGTATAGTTTGTGAAAGTATTGAAAACGAAGGAACAACTGTTACCGTTACGCTTCCAGCAATAAAATAACAATAACAAATATAAAAAGCCCCGTAACGTTCGCTATTTGCGAGCATTACGGGGTTAATTTTATTATTTTCGTATCCAAGTAGACGGAGAAAGCGTTATTAAAAGCGGATATAATTCAAGCCTACCAAGTAGCATAGTAAATGACAAAATTAATTTTGATATCGGCGAATAATTAGCAAAACTTCCCATTGGACCAACGGCGTTAAGTCCAGGACCTATATTATTTATACAAGATGTAACGGCGGTAAAATGCGTTTCAAATAAGTTTGTACCTTCGCTGAAACTTCCACCAAATATACTTACCAATATTAGTATTATAAAGAAACATAAAGCGTAAAGTGCAATATAAATTCCTATGCTGTTTACCGTATCGTCGTCTACGGTTTTGCCTTCAGATTTAACAACGTCGACTGCGCGCGGATGAATAATACGCTTAAATTCAACTAAAATACGTTTAAACAAAACTACTATTCGCGTAACCTTTAAACCACCCGCCGTCGAGCCTGCGCAACCACCTATAAACATTAGTATTACAAGCACCGTTTTAGACAGTTGAGGCCATAAATTAAAGTTTGCGGTAGAATATCCGGTCGTAGAAATTATAGACGTTACTTGGAAAGTTGAAAGCCTTAAAACTTCACTTAAATTTTCAATTTGCGGATATATATTAATAGAAACAACCGCAATAGACGTAAATACGATAATAACGTAAGTTTTAAATTCCGTGCTTTTTAATACGTTTTTAATTTTTCCTATAATAGTTAAATAAAAAAGGTTGAAGTTAATAGCAAAAATAAACATAAATATTGCTATTACCCATTGCGAATAAGCACTATAACTTGCAAGACCATCTGCTTTAGTTGCAAAACCACCCGTTCCAGCCGTACCAAGCGAATACACTATACTCTCAAATAAGTCCATATCGCCAAAACAAAGTAATATTATTTCAAGCAAAGTTAAAGCGGTATAAATAAGGTAAAGAATAACGGACGTATCTTTTGCCCTTGGAACTAGTTTATCAACGGTAGGTCCAGGCATTTCGGCGCGCAAAACGTGAATGGAGCGTTCGGTAATCTTTTTGTTTATGGCTATTATGAAAACAATAATACCCATACCACCTATCCAATGCGTAAAACTACGCCAAAAAAGTAAGCAACGGCTCATATCTTCAACGTTTGTTAAAATGGATGCGCCCGTCGTTGTAAATCCGCTAACCGTTTCAAAAAACGCGTCGATAAACGACGGAATTTCGCCACTTAAATAAAACGGCAAACACCCAACAACAGATAACGCAAGCCAAGCAAACGTTACTATAATAAATCCTTCACGCGCGTAAATAACGTTCGTTTTAGGCATTGAAAGTTTCATCATAACAAACCCAACAACGAGCGCAATCGCGCTTGAAATCAATATATATAATGCTGAATTTTCTTGATAACACAACGCAACTATAAACGGTAAAAACAATAATAACCCTAACGTGATTAACACTTTTGCCGTTGTGTTAAATATCATTCTGTAATTCATAATACTCTACTTCTATTTTTTACAATCAGTTGCTTTAAAATTTAGTTTATTTTAAAATTTCGTCAAGGTCGGACACGCTTTCGCCTGCCGAAACAATAATAACGCTATCTTCTTCTTTTATCTCGTCAAAACCGCCGGGAATAAACGTTTCTCTCCCCCTAATAATACCGGCTATAAGCACGTTTTTCTTGATTTGCAAATCTTTAATAGATACGCCTATCAACTTACAATCTGGTAAAACTTTAAACTCGGCAACTTCAGCCTCGTCGTTCATTATGCGATATAACGTTTCAATTTTACTGCCAAGAGAATTTTCAAGCGCGCGAGCATACCTTACAAGCACGTCCGCCACCGCTTTTTTAGGAGATACTAACGTATCAAGCCCAAGGTTTTCAGACACCGACAATAATTCACTACGGTTAACTTTAGTTATAACCTTTTCAACCTTTTGTTTTAACGCGTAATAAGACATTAATATATTTTCTTCGTCTTTACCCGTCAACGCAACGAAAGCACCCATTCCGCTAAGACCTTCTTCCATAACAACGTCTTGACTCATTCCGTCACCGTTAATAATTACCACAGACGACGGCAAATTTGAACTTGCCTCAATACATTTTTGTGGGTTTTTCTCAATAATTTTTACTAAATTGCGACCTTCAACTAAAAGTTTTGCTAAGTAGTAGGAAGTTTTGCCCGCGCCAATTATCATAACGTCACGAATAGGTTTTGAAGCAATTCCAAACCCTTTAAGAAGTTTAGTTACGTCCGTTTTAGAAGTAATAACACCAATTCTATCACCACTTTCAATAACGGTTGAACCGTTAGGAATAAATACCTTATCGTTACGCTTAATTGCAATTACAAGAAATTTTTGAGATAGTTTTTTTCTTAAATCGATAAGTGACGAGCCTATGATAGGACAGTCTTGCCTAATAACGAGTTCAATCATTTCAAACGCTTCGGTGGTAAAACTTTCTACCTTAGTTGCCGACGGAAGTTTGATAATATCGTATAAAACGGTTGCCGTTAAAAGTTCGGGATTTATAACCATTGAAAGTTCAAGACTTTTCTTGATAAAGTCAAGGTTTTCTTCGTTATAATCGGTATTGCGAATACGAGCGACCGTGTGTTTAGCGCCAAGTTTTTTAGCGGCAAAACAACTAAGCATATTAAGCTCGTCAGATGCGGTAACCGCAATAAAAAGTTCGGCGTTATCTACACCTGCTTCGGCAAGTTTAACGTATGAAGTACCATTACCGCATACGCCTATAACGTCAAAACTATTTGTAACTTCTTCTACAATTTGCGGATCGTTATCAATAACTAAAACTTCGTGATGTTCTTTTACCAAACTTTCAACTATAGTTTTTCCAACTTTACCGCAACCTACAATAATTACTTTCATATATAATATTTATGCCTCTGTTTTAATCGTTTTATAAATTTTTGTGTTTTACACCTATAAATTAAAGCACTACGAAATCATAAACCCTTGCAAGCAAGTTTATATATTATAAACTAAACGAAATATATCTTTTTACTAACGTAAAAATCTTTGTAAAACTACCGTTTTACTACGCTTGCTAAAGCAATCGTAACTTCTAGTTTGAAATATGGCGAAGTTATTGTTCCTTGCAAGCAAAACACTAACTTCTTATATTATAAAATAAAAAACTCGGCGTAGTGAAATTTCACTACGCCGTTTTTCTTGCAACTAAAATTATTTAGCAAATGCCAAATTTATAAAAAGAAGTATTATTTGTTGACAAATATCTCATAATGAGATATAATACAGGTGTTTTTATATAATAAGGAGAAGGTTTATATGAAAAAAGTTGTTCTTTCTTTATTAACTATAATTTCGGCTATTTGCATGACTTTTAGTTTAACGGCTTGTGATATTTCAGAAATTATAGGTGGTAGTGGCGATTCTGAATGTGAACACGTTTTTAGCGATTGGGAAAGGGTTGAAGAACCCAACTGTGTTTCAATAGGTTATGGGGTTCGCGAGTGTGAAGAATGCGGAATCGAAGAACAAGAGTTTTATTCAGCTCTTGGTCATAATTGGGGGGAAGGGCACGTTTTACAATATCCTGACTGTGCAACAAAAGGTTTAATGTTGTATTCGTGTCAAACTTGCAGAACCGCTAAACTTGACGAGTTTTCAATTCGTCCTGAAGATGACCCTAAACATGAAATTTCAATAATAGTGCTAAAAGAGCCAACTTGTACTGAAGACGGGCTTATTCATTATGTTTGCGAAAAATGCGATATGATTATGATGGTTGAAACACCTCAAAAGTTGGGGCATAATTTCGTTGACAAAATGTGTTCGGTGTGTCATTTGCATTTATATACCATAACCGTTGAATATAAATTTGAAGATGGTTCTCTTGCTAGCGATAACGTTACTGTTGATGTTGTTGAAAATGATAATTACTCTATTTCTGTTCCAGAAATAGAAGGATATATTCCATCAAAAACAATTATTTCTGGCAAAGCGGAAAGTGATGTTTTTATGACGGTGGTTTATTCTCCACTTGAAATGCAAGTTGTTGAAAGTATAAACAATATTGATTTAGGAAACGTTGAATACAATACTGAATTTAATAATCTTGCAATGCCTAGTACGGTAATAGGAATAACGGATGATGGCGCGGAAGTGGAACTTACTGTAATTTGGGATGCTAATTCATATAGTAAAACAACCTATGGCGCTCAACAAATTGTCGGCGTAGTCGTTGGAAAATACGGGTATGTTTTAGATTGTTCTAACGTTGTTTACGCCAATATAAACGTTACTGAGAATATAATCGTTGAAATAAATGAAATGGATTTAGGCAAATTGCCTCTTGGTACGGACTATAGCGGATTAGGGCTTCCGTCTACTGCAGGCGTAACCACTCAAACAGGCGCGGTATATTATCTTCCTGTAAGCTGGAACGTATATGATTATGATAGCAGTATAGAGGGTTTACATACTATAGAAGGAACAATTAATCTGGAAAGCGGATTTGTTTTGGCGGAAGGATTAGAAAACAAAGCAACAATAACCTTTGAACTCTCAGCTAGAATGTATGGAACTGCAGATATCGTATTCTTAATAGATACTACGGGTTCTATGTGGGATGAAATTCAAAACGTTAAAAACAATATTAATCGCTTTGCTCACATTCTTGAAGACGAGGGTGTTTCTGTTAGATGGGCATTACTTGAATATAGAGATATTACTTGCGATGGCATGGAGTCTACTAAAATAATCTATTGTGGATCTTCTGAATGGTATATTGACGTTATTAGTTATGAAAGAGCAATAGCAGGCTTGACTGTTAATGGTGGCGGAGATAGAGAAGAAACGGTAATAGATGCAATAAAAGCTGCAACGTATTTAGAAACAAGAACAAGCGCGAAAACATTCCATATTGTAGTTACAGATGCGGATTATAAAAACGAAAACAGTTACGGCGTTGTTGGAATGAATGAAATGATTGGGGAGTTAACTACAAAAGAAATTGTTTCTTCCGTGGTAACAAAAACAAGATATTACGACGTGTATAGAACTTTAACTGATTCAACAGGCGGTATTTTAGCAAATATAGACGGAAATTTTGCTGATGAATTATTAAAGCTTTGCGATCTTATTGCTGAAGAAGTAATTTACGGAAATGTTGAAAGTATTGAGATTGAAACAATGCCTGAACAAACAACTTACAATTCTGGAGATTATTTTAACGGAAGAGGAATGGTTGTTAAAGCTCATTATGAAACCGGCAGAGAAAGAATTGTTACTGGTTACACCGTAACTCCTCACGGGGCGCTTCAAGTTAGTGACACATACGTTGAAATTAATTATAGAGGAAAGACTGCTAACGTAAATATTACCGTAGAAGAAAATGTTAATGCTGTAACGGGAATCACTCTTTCAGAAACAGAAATATATTTAAAAGAAGGACAATCTTATACAATTATTGCAATAATTGAACCGTTTGATGCCCAAAACAAAAACGTTATTTGGCATACCGACAACCCTAACGTTGCAACGGTAATAGATGGGGTTGTTTACGCAGAAGGAGTAGGACAAACAATAATCACTGCTGTTAGTGCAGATGGTGGCTATTACGCAACGGCAACCGTAATCGTAGAAGAAGTTGAAGTTGAGGCGCAAGCAATATATACTAATGTTGGTGCAATTGAGTTAGAGTTAGGACAAGAATTTGCGATTGTCGCTACTGTTTTACCAAGTCAAACTACAAATAAAACTCTTTATTGGGAAGTGGCAAATTCTTCAGTTGCAACAGTAAATGACGGAATTGTTACTGCTGTTGGAGTAGGGCAAACAACAGTAAGCGTTCAAACGTCTAATGGAATAAAAGCGTTAGTTCATATTGTGGTAAAAGGTGTAATTGAGCCAGAACAAATTATTTTAACACAACAAACTGCAACAATGGAAATTGGTGACGTATTAGAAGTTGTTGCTACTGTTTTACCAGAAAACGCAAGAGATAAATCAGTTGTTTGGCAATCGTCGAACGAAGAAATAGTAACGGTTGAAAACGGTGTTATTACTGCAATAAATGGAGGCACTGCAACTGTAACTGCTACAACATCAAATGGTATTTCTTCTCAAATTGTGGTAAGCGTTATTATCTACGGACAATTAACAGGAAGAGTTTATGAAAGAACGGCTTCAACGTCAACCTTGCTTTCAGGCGTTACGGTTACAATAACTAATGGAACTTATACAAATTCTGTTATCACGGGAAGTGATGGCACATATACGTTTGAATTATTACCATATGGCACATATCAAATTACGGCAACAAAAACAAATTATGTAACGGTTACTCAAGATTATAGTTTATCAATGGCTATCGCTCAAAACGAAAATATTTATCTCGTAATTGATTCAAGCACTTTGCCTGGGTACGCTAGCGGTAAAGCTTTAAATTCATCTACCGCAACAGGTATATCAGGATTAACGGTGTACGTTAGAAGAGGGTCGAGTAACGTTAACGGAACAGTATTACAAACAATCACAACGTCTTCGGATGGTTCATATACGACCGAAGGACTTGAAGCTGGTAACTACACGTTACAATTCGTTGACCAAAGAACGTCTGTTGGTGGTTCAAAATTTGGAACTGATTTTATAAACGTTGTAGTTATTGGAGGAACAACTGTATACAACCAAAATATTTCGCTTGTAAACGTATCAGGGTTAAATGCGGATTCGCTTAGAGTTGTTTTAACTTGGGGTTCTTCGCCTAGCGATTTAGACTCACATTTGTTAATTGATTCTAATTCGGACGGAACGCAAGATTATCACGTTTATTATTCATCAAAAACTGGGGGAAATGCAACGTTAGACGTTGACGACACATCGTCATACGGACCTGAAACAATTACAATTGACGTTAATGATAACGCTACTTATAAGTACTATGTTTATAATTATTCTGGTGGTTCAGATAGCACTTTAACAAATTCTAGCGCAAAAATAAAGATTTATATAGGAACTGCTACAGTTGCTGAGTACGAGTTTAACGTTCCTACTGGCTCTGGAAGATATTGGGACGTATTTACTTACAATGCAAAAACGGGAGAATTTATTTTCAACAATACAATAAAAACAAATACCCCGACTATTAGTTAAAAAATGAATAAAAAACTCGGCGTAGTGAAATTTCACTACGCCGTTTTTCTTGCAACTAAAATTATTTATCAAAAGTAACTGTTAACGATTGACCTTTTTTAATATATACCTTTTTGAAATCGCAAAGTTCTTTATGCGGTTTATACTTAAATTTTAATACCGAATACGCCGTATCCATCTCGCCTAAGTTAGATAAAACGCAAGTGTTTTCGTCCACCCAATTTTCGCTAACGTTACCGTAAGTAAGACCGTGACCAAACTCAAACAAAGGCTCGCCGTTAAAGAATTTATAAGTACGGTTTTGCATGCTGTAATCGTCAAACGGCGGTAAATCTTCTTCAGAGCGATAAAAGGTAACTGGAAGTCTACCACTTGGCGACACTTTACCAAATAAAATTTTAGCAAGCGCCGTTCCGCCTTCTGCACCAGGGTAAAAACATTGAACGATAGCGTCGCATTTTTCTTTTTGGCTTTGAAGATTAATTGAACTGCCGGATACGTTTACAAAAACGGTAGGCTTATTAAGAGCAATAATTTTATTATACAATTCAGTTTGGCATTCAGGAAGAGAAAGGGTGATTTTATCTCCGCTTGCATCGGCGTTAAAGCCGTCGCCTTCTTCGCCTTCAAGGGTAGGGTTAAGACCCATACATAAAATAACTACGTCCGCTTTTTGCGCAACGATTAACGCTTCGCGTTCAGGACGTTCTTCTACTCCGCGACTTTTCTTAAAAAGGTTGCATCCGCGAGCGTATAACACTTGCCCGTCAAAATTTTCTTGTATACCGCGAAGAAGCGTCGTGTATTTAGAAGGCGTGCCGTTGTAGTTGCCAAGAAGCACTAATTTATCGTCGGCATTAGGTCCTATAACCGCAATAGTTTTTGCATTTTTTATTGGTAAAAGTCCGTTATTTTTAAGTAAAACAATACTTTCTTCCGCCATTTTTTGATTGAGCTTGCGGTGTTTATCGCATTCAACTACGTCGTAAGGGATTTTATCATATTCGCAGTCGTTATCAAACATACCAAGGCGGAAACGCGCCTCAAAAAGTTTTTCGCAACACTCGGTAATAGTTTGTTCGCTAACAAGGTCTTGCTCGTAAGCGTCGTATAAAGACAAATACGCTTCGCCACAATTAAGGTGGCAACCGTTATTAATTGCAAGGGCGGCGCTTTCGGTTGCGTTTGCCGTAAGTTTGTGGTGCTGGTGAATGTCTGCAATCGCTCCGCAGTCTGAAACGACGTAACCTTTAAATCCAAACTCGTCAACTAAAATATCTTTAAGTAAAACTTTACTTGCCGAACACGCTTCGCCGTTAAGTCTATTATAAGCGCTCATTACGGCTGACGGGTCTGCGTTTTCTATACAATATTTAAAAGCAAAAAGATAAGTGTTATACAAATCTTCATTGCTAACAACGGCGTTAAAGACGTGTCTATCTTTTTCAGGACCGCTATGCACGGCAAAATGTTTAATAGTTGCGTCAAGTTTTCTGTACTTGCCGTCGCCTTGCAAACCTTTAATAAATTCCGTTGCCATTTTAGCGGTAAGCAAAGGGTCTTCGCCGTACGTTTCGTGGCCGCGCCCCCAACGAGGGTCTCTAAAAATATTAATGTTTGGCGACCAGTAAGTTAAACCTTGATAAATTAGCGTATCGCCAAATTTTTTATATTCGTTATACTTAGCGCGCGCTTCGTCTGAAATGGCGCAAGCAACTTCGCGCATAAGCGAAAGATTAAAACTTGCCGACATAGCAATCGCTTGCGGAAAAACGGTTGCGCAACCTTGACGAGCAACGCCGTGAAGACATTCGTTCCACCAGTTATAAGCGGGAACGTTAAGCCTTTCAATTTCTGGTGCGTTGTAAACGAGTTGGCTAATTTTTTCTTCAATAGTCATTTGGCTAACTAATTCTTTTGCGCGTTCTTTAAAATTCATAATAACCTCTATTTTTTTAATAAGGACATTTTACAACATATCTATTGAATAATCACGCCAAATATGGTATAATAAATAGACAAAATTTAGCATAGGTGTTTTATGGTATACGAAAAGCAACATTCCTTAAACTCAAACGTAATAAAAGTTGAGTGTGGCGAAAACCTTGAATTTATGGCGCACTTTCACGACAATTTTGAATTAATATCCGTAATAGACGGCGAAATGCTAATAACGGTTGGAAAAACGGAATATTTGGTAAAGGAAAAGGAAAGCGTTTTAGTTTTTCCTAATCAGGTACATTCAATAAAAACGCCAAAACAAAGCAAGCATTTGTTGTGTATTTTTTCGCCTAAACTCGTTAGTGCGTATGGTAAAATTTACGACGTAAAAATTCCAAAGAGCAACAAGTTTAAACTTAGCGAGTTTTATATTTCTAAACTTTTAAGTTGTAATGAAAATCAGTCCGCTATATTTATAAAAGGCGTGTTGTATTTACTTTGCGCTGAGTTTGACGAGCAAGCCGACTACGTTGCTATTCAAAAAAATAGAGAAGATATTTTGTTTTTAATTTTTTCGTTTGTAGAGCAAAACTATAAAAAGGAATGTTCTTTATACGAACTTGCAAAAACAACTTCGTATAACTACGTTTACCTATCAAAAAGTTTTGCTAAGCGAACAGGAATGTCTTACACCGAATACGTTAATAGGTTTAGAATAAACGAAGCGAGGTATTTGCTAGTTAATAGCGATAAAAGTATTTTAGAAATTGCGTTAGAGTCGGGATACGAGTCGTTACGGTCGTTTAATAGAAATTTTAAAAAGATAATGGAAACGACTCCTTTAAAGTATAGAACTAATAAAAACTATTAAAATTTCTCGAAAAAAGTTAGAAGTTTTTAATTTGCTATTTATTTTGTGAAATAAGTATGATAGAATGAATTATACGAGGTGGTTAAATGAAAACTAAGTACGTATTTAAACGTAACGAAATTAAATACGCCGTAACGCCTATGCTTATGGAGCAATTGATTAAAGAATTTTCTCCTTACGTTGACGCTGACGAGTATGGCGAAACCACCATGTATAGTTTATATTTTGACACTCAAGACAATCGAATAATAAGAAAATCAATAGAAAAACCTGCGTTTAAAGAAAAATTGCGTATTCGCAAGTACGGTAACGCAAGCGGTGGTAAAGTTTTTATTGAAATAAAAAGAAAGGTTGAAGGGGTTGTGTATAAACGTCGCGCCGAGTTTGAAGAAAAGGAAGCGTTTGAGTTTTTAAGCGGTAATACCCAAGACGGTAAAGGTCAAATACATAAAGAAATTGAGTGTTTTAAAAACTTTTACGGCAATTTAAAACCGTCAATGCTAATTACTTGTCAAAGAATTGCGTTTAAAAACGACAAAACTGAACTCCGCATTACTTTTGATAAAAATATTAGGTTTAGAAACGTCGATTTAAAATTTTCGCCTAGCGCAAGCGACGAGCTTATAAATCAAGGCGTTATATTAATGGAAATAAAAACTCCGTACGCTATACCTATTGAGATTGTTAAAATTTTAAGTAAGTACAAACTTTATAAACGCTCTTTTTCAAAGTGCGGAGAAGCGTATATTAAACAAATTACTAAAAATCAAAGCGAGGTAAATAAAGTTGGATAATTTTTTTGCAAGCGTAATACAAAACGGCATATTAACTTTCGAGTCGTTTTTAATATGTTTAATTTCAGCGTTAGTAACGGGGTTTGGCTTAGCGCTAGCGTTGTCGTTTAAAATGAAAGCAAGCAAGCGTTTTTTTGTAAGCGTGTCGCTACTACCTGCCGTGGTTATGATGATAATAACGCTCGTTAACGGTAACGTGGGAACGGGTATTGCCGTTGCGGGCGCATTTGCGCTCGTGCGTTTCCGTTCAGCGCCGGGTAGCGCCGAAGAAATTGCCGTGGTGTTTATAACGGTGGCGTCGGGCTTAGCGTTTGGAATGGGCTTTATAGCGTTCGGCGTAATTTTCACTGTTATTCTTGCCGTTGCGTATATGTTGCTTTCGTGCTTTAACGTGTTTGAAAAAACTAAAAATCGCCGTGAAAAGTTCTTGAAAATAACTATTCCTGAAGACTTAAATTATAGTGGAGTTTTTGAAAAGACTTTTGAAAAATATCTACTTAAACACGAACTTATAAAAACTAAACTCGTTAATATGGGAAGTATGTATAGGCTTGTTTTTCGCGTAACCGTTAAAAACTATAACGACAGTAAAGCGTTTATTGACGAACTTAGACTTTTGAACGCCAACCTTGAAATTTCTCTTGAAGATTACGACCTTTCAGAAGCATTATAAAAAATAATAGCGTCTTTTTGCTGAGCGCCAACAAGGGGTTTAGCTAAAAGAACGCTATTTTTATATTATTTACTTTTATGGTTTTTTCTAAATTGAGTAGGTCTTACGCCTACTTTTTTTGTAAATAAAGTAGAAAAATAATGCTCGTCGCTAATTTTTACCTGTTCGGCAATTTCTTTTATAGACATTGCGGTATTTATAAGCAATAGTTTTGCTACGTCCATTTTAGCGTTAATTAAAAAATCATAAGGGGTAATACCGTAATGCTTTTTAAAAATGCGTATAACGTTCGTTTTAGACATGTTTAGGCTTTTTGAAATTTCTTCAAGTTGCGGTTTTTTATAAACGTACGACAATAGTTGTTGACGAATATAAAAAGCGTCGGTATTATTTTCGGCGCGCATTGCAAGGGCGGAGCGAATTACTATTGAGTTTAAGCATTCTGCAATAATTGAATAAATTTCATAAAAGGGTTTTTGGCTTTTAGAAACATAAAGCAAGTTTTCAAAGATTGATTTTGTATCAGTTTTATATACGCCTGACTTTAATTTGTACGACTTTATAAGATTATCCATATAATCGCACTCAAAATTTATCCAATACTTTTTCATTGGAAAGGTTGGGTTAGAGCGATAAAAAACTTCGTCAGATGGTAAAATTATATAGGTGTCGCCAGCAGTAACGCTATGTTTTTCGTTGTTTATAATAAGTTCGCCTTGACCTTCTAAAACGTGTTCGAACACAAAAAACGAAGAGCCTTTTCGGTAAATAGAATAATCGCTATACGGGTACGTTACGCCTATCATAATATTGGTAATTGGCAAATCGCCACACTCACCAAACGCCATAGCCTCTTCTTTTTGAGGAAAAGCAACTTTTCCCTTTGTAAATTTTTTAACGTCGTTCATAAAAACAGTGTATCACATAAATTATAATATAAGAAGTTGAAAACTTGCTTGCAAGGGTTTTAAACTTCGCAGTGTTTCAAACTTGAAGTGTAAAAACTGTGGTTTTTACGGCAAAACGACAGTTTTGCA
>CALDOZ010000052.1 GCA_937912025.1 uncultured Clostridia bacterium
TCAAATTAATTAAAAGTTAAAAAAAGAACTTTCACACGCTGAAAGTTCTTTTTTAATGCTTAAAAATTTAAATTAATTAATCATAATCTTTTAATCCCAATAAATAATCAGTAGAAACGTCCAAAATTTTTGCAATTTCAACTATCATTTGCATTGGCGGTTCATTATGGTCGTTTAACCACTCGCAAAGAGTTGAAGTTTGAACGTTTAGCGCGCTTGCAAGTTGCTTTTGCATTATACCATTTTCTTTTAACGCTTGTTTAACTCTTTCGCCAAATATTTTCATAATATACTCTCCACATATTAATTATTCATATTTTATAAATTTTTTAATATATATAGTTGACAATTCATAAAATATGAATTATAATATAATAAATATATAGAGGAGATATTTTATGAAAAAATTTATTAACGTTATGGTGTTAGTAATATGTTTATGTTTTAGTTTAGTTATTAGCAGTTGCGCTGATAACAATGGGACTGACAACACCGAAGGCAACGCAAATTCTACGATTGTAGGAGTTTATAAACTTGAAGCACTTTATGATCCTAATGGAGTTGAATATAAACCTGGTGATGTAGTTGGCGTTACGTTATTATCTGAAGACACTGTTGTTCTTACAATTTACGAGGGTGGAAATTTTGTAATAGAAATGAAAGAAGAAGAAAATTTTATTGGTGAATGGGAATTAGATAGAAATAATCTAACTTTAAAGGCTAATAAAGTTGGTACTGATGATTTTGGCTATGAGGAAATTGATCAAGAAATTAATGGTACTTATGAAGATGGAAAAATTGATTTACGTCAACCAAATCAAGGTGGGTATATATTAAAAAAATCAAATTAATTAAAAGTTAAAAAAAGAACTTTCACACGCTGAAAGTTCTTTTTTACTATTTACAAAATTGAGTATTCATTGTAAAATATTAGTGTATAATAAAATTATGTAAGGAGATTATTTATGTCTACACCACATATTAGCGCATCAGTTGGCGATTTTGCAAAAACGGTTTTAATGCCGGGCGACCCACTCCGCGCAAAATTTATTGCAGAAAGTTACTTAGAAAACGCGGTACTTGTAAACAACGTGCGTGGCGTTCAAGGTTATACGGGTTACTATAAAGGTAAGCGTGTTTCAGTAATGGCGTCGGGAATGGGGCAACCGTCCATTGGTATTTACTCGTACGAACTTTATAAGTTTTTTGACGTTGAAAACATTATTAGGGTAGGCTCTTGCGGTGCGTTTGATAAAGATTTACACGTTAAAGATATAGTTCTTGCTCAAGGCGCGTGCACTAACGGAAATTATATGGCTCAATATCGCTTGCCGGGTACGTTTGCTCCTATTGCTGATTTTGGGTTGTTAAAAGATGCTGTTTTAGAGTGTGAAAAGCGTAAAATAAACTATAAAGTAGGTAATATTTTATCGTCTGATACTTTTTACGACGATTCTAATTCGGGGCTTGAATGGGCTAAAATGGGAGTTTTAGGCGTTGAAATGGAAAGTGCCGCTTTATACGCTAACGCAGCAAGGCTTAATAAAAAAGCCCTTTGTATTTGCTCGGTTAGTGATAGTTTTATTTATCCTGACGAAGACTTATCAGCATTAGAGCGTCAAACGTCGTTTACTAATATGATGGAAATTGCATTGACAATAGCAAAATAAATAATTAATTAAATAATTAAAAAAATAAAATATGAAAAAAAGAGTATTTTTAATAGTTTTAGACAGCCTTGGAATAGGCGAACTTCCCGATGCAAAAAAGTTTGGTGACGAAGGTAGCAACACTTTAAACGCGCTTAGAAAATCAAAAAACCTAAATATTAAAACGCTTGAAAGTATGGGCATATTTAATATTGACGGCGTAGGCGGTGGCGTTAAAAACGCTATTGCAAGTTACGCTAAAATGGGTGAACTTAGTAGCGGTAAAGACACTACCGTTGGTCATTTTGAAATTGCGGGCATAATTAGTGAAAAGCCTATGCCGACTTATCCTAACGGATTTCCTAAAGAAATTATACAAGAGTTTGAAAAGCAAACGGGCGTTAAAACTTTATGCAATAAGCCGTATTCGGGAACGGAAGTTATACGCGATTATGGAAACGAACATATAAAAACGGGCAAATTAATAGTTTACACGTCGGCAGATAGTGTTTTTCAAATAGCGGCGCACGAAAGCGTAGTTCCTGTACAAAAATTGTATAGTTATTGTGAAATTGCCCGTAAAATTTTAACGGGTGAACACGGCGTAGGTAGGGTAATTGCAAGGCCGTTCGAAGGGGAATATCCTTTTAAAAGAACGGCGCGTAGGCACGATTATTCAATAAAACCGCCTAAAAAATCAATGTTAGATTTAATTAGTGAAAGCGGAAAAGACGTTATTGGGGTTGGAAAAATTTACGATATATTTGCAGGCACGGGTATAACTGAAAGTACGAGAATTTCTTGTAACGAAGACGGTATGAAAGTTACCGAAAACTATTTATCTAAAAATTTTGAAGGCTTGTGTTTTGTAAATTTAGTTGATTTTGACGCCGTTTACGGTCACAGAAACGACGTTGACGGTTATGCTAACGCCTTAACTAATTTTGATAAATGGCTATCTACGTTTTTACCAAAACTAAGTAAAAACGACGTGCTAATTATAACGGGCGACCACGGTTGCGATCCGTCAACACCGTCAACCGACCATTCACGCGAATATACGCCAATGTTAATTTACGGCAACAATATAAAAAGTGGGGTAAATTTAGGCGTTAGAAAATCGTTTAGCGATATATCCGCCACCGTGTTAGAGTATTTAGGTATAGATAAACAAGACACTAGCGGAGATAGTTTTTTAAATAAAGTTTTAAAATAGTTTTAAAATATAAGTGAGATTATTATGTATAAAAAATTACTTGAACGCGCAATTTCAGTTCAACCTAACGCTTACGCGCCGTACTCAAATTTCAAAGTGGGCGCGAGTATTTTGTGTGAAAACGGCGACGTTTTTGACGGGGTTAATATAGAAAACGCGTCGTATTCAGTAACGTGTTGCGCCGAGCGCGTAGCGTTATTTAAAGCGATATCAAGCGGTAACAATAAGTTTAAAGCAATAGCAGTTGTTGGTGGTAAAAACGGTGAAGAACTATTGCCAAAATGTGTGCCTTGCGGAGTTTGTTTACAAGCGCTTAGCGAGTTTGTTAGCGATGATTTTGTTGTAGTTACCGGCGATAAAAACAACTACACAACTTTTAAATTTAGCGAACTTTTTACGGAGATTTTTCAAAAAAATAGTTTATTATGAGAATGTACGATATTATTAAAAAAAAGCGTGACGGCTACGAACTTTCAGAGCAAGAAATTAACGCTTTTATAAGCGGTTACGTTAGCGGTGAAATTCCCGACTATCAAGCCTCCGCTTTACTTATGGCTATATACTACAAAGGTATGACGCTTAACGAAACTACGGCGCTAACTTTAGCGGTAAAAAACTCGGGTGAAACCATAGATTTTTCTAGCGTAAACGGCATAAGAGTAGATAAACACTCAACGGGTGGAGTTGGCGATAAAACAAGTCTTGTCGTTATGCCTATCGTTGCAAGTTTAGGCTTAAAAGTTGCTAAAATGAGTGGGCGTGGGTTAGGTCATACGGGCGGTACGATTGATAAACTTGAAGCAATTTCAGGATTTAACACCAATTTATCAACTGCTGAGTTTGAAAAAATTGTAAATGAAGTAGGTATTGCAATAGTAGGTCAAACGGCAAATTTAGCGCCTGCCGATAAAAAATTATACGCGCTTCGTGACGTTACCGCCACCGTTGACAGTATTCCGTTAATAGCGTCTAGCATAATGGGTAAGAAACTTGCCGCCGACGATAACGTAATAGTTCTTGACGTAAAAACGGGTAGCGGTTCGTTTATGAAAACGGTTGAAGACAGCAAAGAACTTGCAAAAGTAATGGTTGGTATTGGCAAAAAAGCGGGTAAGAAAATTTCGGCGCTCATTACTAATATGGATAGTCCGCTTGGTAATTCCATTGGTAACACTCTTGAAGTTATTGAGGCAATTAACACGCTTAAAGGCGAATATCAAAATGATTTCTATACTTTATGTATAGAGTTAGCGACAGAGATAGCCTATTTATCTAACTTAGGCGATTATAACGCTTGTAAAGAGATGGTTATAACGTCGCTTTCAAGCGGTAAAGCGCTTCAAACGTTTAAAAATATGGTTATTGCTCAAGGTGGCGACGTTTCGTATATTGACGATACTAGTAAATTTAAAACGTCAAAATACGTTATTGAAGTTAAGAGTGATAAAGAAGGATATATTTATAGCGTTAACGCCGAAAATTACGGACTTGCAAGTTTAATGCTTGGGGCTGGGCGCAATAAAATTGACGACGTTATAGATTATAGTGCCGGCATTATTTTAAATGCAAAAGTGGGTGATTACGTTACTAAAAATCAAACCATAGCAACGCTATACACCAATAACGAAAAATCAATTAAATCGGCTACGGAAGTTATTTTAAATAGTACGGTAATAAATAATAAAAAACCGAACGAAAGTAGCGTTATAATTGATAAAATTGATTAAGCCCAACGGGGCTTTTTTAATTGATTTATTTGTTTTTATAATGTATAATTACTTAGTTATAGAAATTTCGACAAAAAAATCAGGTAAGTTATGCAAGTAAGTAAAATTAAAAATTTAATAGGTCAATTATTAATGCTTTTAGCAACGGTGGTATGGGGAACGTCATTTTTTATTTTAAAAGAAACGATATCAGCCGTACCAACTTTTTACGTCTTGTTTTTAAGATTTTTTCCGTCGGGTATAATACTTTTACTAATATTTTCCAAAAAGACTTTTAAAATGGGTAAAGGCACTTTTATTCGCGGAGCAATTCTTGGCGCAATACTAGCAGGCGCGTATATAACTCAAACGCACGGCCTTGCTTTAACTACTCCGTCAAGAAACGCTTTCGTAACTTCGTGTTACGTCGTAATGGTGCCGTTTTTAGTTTGGATATTTTATAAAAAACCACCTAAAAACTACAATATAATATCCGCCGTAACGTGTTTAATAGGTATTGGCTTCGTATCTTTTTCAAGTGGTTTTGGCGAAGGTAAAACTACCGCGTTACTTGGGGACGGGTTAACCTTTATAGGCGCAATTTTTTACGCCTTTCAAATATTTTTTATAAACGTTTTTCAAAACGAAAAAGATGATGCAATTTGCCTACTTTCAATAGAACTATTAACCGTGGGTTTAATTTGCGGATTAACTACGTTAATTATTGAAATGCCGTCGCTTAGTAGCGCTGGTAATTTAAGTTATTACGCTTTAAACGCCGAGCAAATAATAAAAATTGGTTACTTAATGCTCGTTTGTACGCTTATGGCTCAAGGCTTTCAAATGTTCGGTCAGCGTTATACGTCGGCAAACCAAGCGTCTATTATACTTTCGCTTGAATCGGTATTCGGCACGCTATTTAGCGTAATTTTTGCAAGCGAAAAATTAACCGTACTTATGGTAGTTGGCTTTATAATAGTTTTTGCATCCGTTTTATATAACGAACTCGAAATTGACGTAACTAAACTATTAAACGGCAAAAAGAACGTAAATAAATAACGTAAAAAGGAATTTTTTAACGTAGAAATTCTTAAAAATAAAAAAATATACCGCGCTGTATTAGTCAAAACGATAATATAGCGCGTTTTTTTATTAAAAATATTAATAAATTTTTAAAATGGTGTCATAAATTATTGACAAACAATACCATTATCATTATACTTGTATACAAGTACACAATAAAGACAAGGAGAACTATAAAATGTTAGAAATTTCAAAGAAAACGAACTTGCTTGAAGAAAGTTTTTATAAGTACGAATTACAAGACGTAACAAAACCTAATTTATACGACGAAATTTACAATTATAAGGAAGTACCTAAAATTCCTTTTAACCACCGCGTCGTACCTATGGATATGCCTGAAAAGGTTTACATTACCGACACTTCTTTCCGTGACGGTATGCAATCGCTTGCTCCGTATTCAGTTGAAGAAATGGTTGATATTTATAAACTCATTTCAAAACTTGGCGGACCTAACGGAATTATTAGACAAACTGAATTTTTCGTTTATAGTGAAAAGGATAGGGAAGCAATTCGCCGTTGTCAAGAACTCGGCTTAAAATTTCCTGAAATTACAACGTGGATTCGCGCCGTAAAAAGCGATTTTGCATTGGTTAAAGACGTTGGTATAAGCGAAACGGGTATTTTAACGAGCGCTTCAGACTATCATATTTTCAATAAACTCGGTCTTACGAGAAAGCAAGCGCTTGATAAATATCTCGGCACGGTTAAAGACGCGCTTGACGCAGGTATTAGACCAAGATGCCATTTTGAAGATATTACAAGGGCGGACTTTTACGGTTTCGTTGTTCCGTTTGCAAACGAACTTCAAAAACTTTCCGAGCAAGCTGGTATACCTATTAAAATTCGCGCGTGCGATACTATGGGTTACGGCGTTCCGTTTACTCACGTTGCTCCACCGCGAAGCGTTGCGGGTATTATATACGGTTTAAGAGAATACGCAGGTATTCCGTCTGAACTTATCGAGTGGCACGGTCACAACGACTTTTATATGGGCGTTGCAAACGCAACTACCGCATGGCTTTACGGAGCGCAAGCGGTCAACTGCTCGCTACTTGGTATTGGCGAAAGAACGGGCAATATTCCACTTGAAGCAATGGTTATGCAATACGCTGGCTTAAAAGGTACTCTTGACGGTATGGATACAACCGTTATTACCGAAATAGCCGAATATTTTAAACGTAAAATTGGATATGATATTCCAGACAATACTCCATTCGTTGGTAAAAACTTCAACGTTACTCGCGCGGGTATTCACGCTGACGGACTTATGAAAGACGAGCGCATTTACAACGTTTTTGATACCGCCACCATTTTAAATAGACCTGTTGGCGTAGTTATAAATTCAACTTCCGGTTTAGCTGGTCTTGCGTACTGGATAAACGACCATTACAAGTTTACAGGCGATAATAAAGTTACTAAACAAGACGACGACGTTATTAAACTTAAAGAAATGGTTGACGCTATGTACTTTGATGGAAGACAAACTGCTTTAACCGACGAAGAACTTGAACAAATGCTTACTAAAATTAATAAAGAGAGGTTTGTTTATGTCGACTAATTTTACCGTTGCCGAAGATATCTTCAATAAAATTGAAGAACTTATATTAAGCGGTAATCTTAAAAAGGGTGAAATTATATCTGAAAATATGTTTTCAAATAAGTTTAGCGTTTCAAGAACTCCCGTAAGAGAAGCAATAAAACGTTTAGAACAAGAAAACTTAGTAGGGTATGACGCTCATAAAAACTTAAAAGTTTTAGGCGTTTCAATGCAAGATATCATTGATATTTACGACATTCGCCTTAAACTTGAACCTACCGTTATTGAAATGGCTACTTTAAATGCAAGTGATGAAGATTGTCAAAAACTACTTGAAATGATTGAACTTCAAACGTATTACGCTAACCACGGCAAAATTGAAGAAGTTAAAAAAATAGACGGGGAATTTCATACTACTTTATTTAATTTATCCGGTAGCAAAATTTACGCCGAAATTTTAACTAATCTACACCGTAAACTAAAACGTTATAGAAAAGGCTCGTTTGAACGTCAAGATAGGTTAAACGTTGCCGTTAACGAACATATGCAAATTGTAACGGCGTTTATAAAAAAAGACCGTGAAGAACTTTTACGTCTTACAAAGGCGCACGTTATAAACGCACGCGATAATATTTTATCGCTTGACATTTTCAATTAAGGAGATATTATGGGTTACACTATAGCAGAAAAAATTATCAAAAATCACTTAATATCAGGCTCTATGACAAGGGGCGAAGAAATAGCGTTAAAAATAGACCAAACACTCACTCAAGACGCAACCGGTACTATGGCGTATCTTGAATTTGAGGCTATGGGTATTAAACGCGTAAAAACTGAAAAATCAGTTGCGTATATCGACCACAACACCCTTCAAGCAGGTTTTATGAATGCCGACGACCACCGCTATATTCAAACGGTAGCCAAAAAACACGGCGTTTATTTTAGTAGACCTGGTAATGGTATTTGTCACCAAGTACACCTTGAAAGATTTTCTAAACCGGGCAAAACTTTAATAGGCTCTGACTCGCACACTCCAACTTGCGGTGGCGCAGGTATGCTCGCTTTTGGCGCTGGCGGTCTTGACGTTGCCGTTGCTATGGGTGGCGGAGCGTATTATATTACAATGCCTAAAATGTACAAAGTAAACTTAACGGGAAAACTTAACCCGTTCGTTACCGCTAAAGACGTATCACTTGAAATTTTACGCATTTTATCAGTTAAAGGCGGTGTTGGCGCAATTATAGAATGGGGTGGAGAAGGCGTTAAAACTTTATCAGTTCCAGAACGCGCAACTATAACCAATATGGGCGCTGAACTTGGCGCAACAACTTCAATTTTCCCGTCCGACGAAATTACTCGTGAATTTTTAAAAGCGCAGGGTAGAGAAGACGATTATACTCCAATTTGCTCAGACGACGATGCCGTTTACGATAAAATTATCGACATAAATCTTTCAACCTTAAAACCGCTTATCGCTATGCCACATAGCCCTGATAACGTCGTTACCGTTGAAAGTTTATCTAACGTTAAAGTTGACCAAGTGTGCATAGGTTCATGCACTAACTCGTCACTTTTTGATATGCTTAAAGTTGCCAAACTTTTAAAAGGTAAAGTTATAGACGATAGCGTTTCTTTATCCGTTTCGCCAGGCTCTAAACAAGTTTTAAAAATGCTTAGTGAAAGCGGAGCGCTTACCGACATTATTTCGGCTGGCGCAAGAATACTTGAATGCGCGTGCGGACCTTGTATTGGTATGGGCTTTTCTCCAAACTCGGCCGGCGTAAGTTTAAGAACTTTCAACCGCAACTTTGAAGGAAGAAGCGGTACTAAGGACGGTAAAGTTTACCTTGTTTCTCCAGAAACTGCAGTAGCATCGGCGCTTACTGGTTACATAACTTCTCCTCAAACTTTATCGGGCGATATCAACGTAACAATGCCTAAAACCTTCGTTATAGACGATACCGCTATTATTCCGCCATGCTCTATTGAAGATTACGACAAGTGCGAAGTTTTGCGCGGACCTAATATAAAAGAATTTCCAACCGCATACGCTCCTAATAACGACGTAGTAGCAAAAGTAAGTTTAAAAACGGGCGATAACATTACAACCGACCATATTATGCCTGCCGGCGCTAAAATTTTACCGTACCGTTCTAACATTCCATACCTTTCTAAATTCTGCTTTGAAGTTGTTGACGAAACTTTCTCAGACCGTGCTAAGCAGTACGGCGAAAGCGTAATTATCGGTGGCGAAAATTACGGTCAAGGCAGTTCGCGTGAACACGCCGCTCTCGTTCCGTTATATCTTGGAATTAAAGCGGTTATTGCAAAATCGTTTGCGCGTATTCACGTTGCTAACTTAATTAACGCAGGTATTATTCCGCTTACTTTTGAAAACCCAAGCGATTACGACGGTATTTCTCAAACTGACGAAATCGTGCTTAAAAACGTGCATAGCGGTTTAAAAACGGGCGAAATCATATTAGAGAACAAAACGACAGGCAAAGAAATTAAACTTATCGGTAAGTTTACAAAACGCCAAATTGATATTTTGCTTTCAGGCGGATTAATCAATTACACTAAACGCGGTTAAATAGTCTTAAACTCCTACTTAGTTGTGGGAGTTTAATTTTTTTGCAAAAAAGTGGTATAATTTTGCATAAATTTCAAAATTTTGTTGAAATACTAATGGTAATAGGTTAAAATTTAACTAAACTTAGTGGCGTGCGTATTAAACTCAACTTATTAAGTTTTACTATACCGCCACAATAAAAACTATAATATATATTTGGAGGAAATTTTTATGGCAAATCGTTTTGTTCTTAACGGCATTTCGTATCACGGACACGGGGCAATTCAAGAAATCCCTAGCATTATCAAATCAAAAGGTCTTAAAAAAGCGTTTATCGCGTCTGACCCAGACCTTATCAAATTCAACGTAACTAAAAAAGTTACCGACATTTTAGACGCTAACGGTTTAGCGTATGAAATTTATAGCGATATTAAACCAAACCCAACTATTGAAAACGTTCTTTCGGGTGTTGAAGCATACAAAAAAAGTGGCGCTGATTATATGATTACCGTTGGCGGTGGTTCGTCAATGGATACGGGTAAAGCAATTGGTATTATTATCAATAACCCAGAGTTTGCAGACGTTCGCTCTCTTGAAGGCGTTGCTCCTACTAAAAACCGTACCGTATTTACAATAGCAGTTCCAACAACTGCAGGTACTGCCGCTGAAGCAACTATCAACTACGTTATTACTGACGTTGAAAAGAAACGTAAATTCGTTTGCGTTGATACTAACGACATTCCTGACGTTGCAATCGTTGACCCTGATATGATGAGTACAATGCCTAAAGGTCTTACCGCATCAACAGGTATGGACGCATTAACTCACGCAATTGAAGGTTATACTACTAAAGCCGCTTGGGCGCTTGCAGATTGTTTAAACCTTGAAGCAATTCGTCTTATCGCTCAAAATCTTCGCAAAGCAGTACAAAACGACCCAGACGGTAGAGAAGGAATGGCTCTTGGTCAATTCGTAACCGGTATGGCGTTCAGTAACGTTGGTTTAGGTATTGCTCACTCAATGGCTCACACTTTAGGCGCTGTTTACGATACTCCACACGGTGTAGCGTGCGCAATGATGCTTCCTATCGTAATGGAATATAACGCTGAAACTACTGGCGAAAAATATAAAGCAATTGCCGAAGCAATGGGCGTTGATACTACCGGTATGGACGTTGCAACTTACCGCAAAGCTGCTGTTGACGCTGTTAAACAACTCTCTGCTGACGTTGGTATTCCGTCAAAACTTGCCGCTCTTAAAGAAGAAGATCTTGAATTCCTTGCTCAATCTGCATACGCTGATGCTTGCCGTCCTGGTAACCCTAAAGACACTTCAGTAGAAGATATTAAGGGATTGTTCCGTCAACTTATGTAAGTAAGGGTCTTCAATAATTTTAAAGTGATATAAACGGCGTTATGCGTCGTTTCTATAAAATTTTAAGTCTGCAACAACCAACAAGGTTAGTTGCAACCTAAAA
>CALDOZ010000053.1 GCA_937912025.1 uncultured Clostridia bacterium
GTCAAGCGGTTAAGACATCGCCCTTTCACGGCGGTAACACGAGTTCGAATCTCGTAGGGGTCACCAAAAAGAAAACACTCATCAAAAGATGGGTGTTTTTCTTTTTGCTATCCGTAAGGACAGGCGAACTCGTAGAGTTCGGCCGTCAAATGACGGGCTTACTATGATGGGCAAAGGTCAACCGAGGGTTTCCCTACTTGTAGGGTATCGGTTGTATCTCGTAGAACTATCACTTACTAAAGTTGGTGTTTTTTTATTTGCTATCCTATAAGGATAGGCGAACTCGTAGAGTTCGGTTATCCACCAACGGTGGCAATCTGCCGAGGTTCACGCTTGCGGGAAACGGCAGTATCTCGTAGGGGTCACCAAACAAAGTAAAGACGAACCCGTTTCCTTTAGGGGACGGGTTCGCCTTTGTTTTTATGTTAAAAACAAAATAAGTTAATCTTTTTTGGTTAATTTAATGCAATTTAACTGTTTTTGGTTAAAAAAGCAAAAATTAACCAAAAACGGTTGCAAAAATAATTTTAATGTGCTATATTGTTTATGGAGGTAAATCTATGGATAACTTCGCAACATTGATAATTGACATTAAAAACTCTAGAAAATTAACCTTAGAAGAACGTTATTCGGCACAACATAAACTATATGATATTGTTTTATTTATTAACGACATATACAAGGATGTATTGATAAGTAAAGTTGATTTTTCTGCTGGAGACTCTATTCAAGGGGTTTTTAAAAATTTAAGAAATGCGTTCAATGCTTATTTGTTTATAAGGAATTTGTTCTATCCATTTGAAATAAGGTGTGGGCTTGGCTATTCTTCAATAAACGACTACTTAAAAAGCGATTATAAAAACCTATCCACGAATATGTTAGATGGAGAAGCATACCACTTTGCGCAGTATGCATTAATGGAATGCAAAAAAAGGAATAAACAATTTTTACTTTTTTCCAACTCTGCAAAAGATGATATATTAGTTAATGAAATAATGAGCACAGTACAGATTTTTCTTAACGAACAAACTGCTAGCCAAGCAGATATATGCAATATGTTAAACCTTATTTATCCTATCAACTATCACAATTTAAGCATAGATATTGATAGATATTGTAAATTTTTTATTAACACGTTAAACAATAATGTTTATAGATATAAAATATCTACTGATGAAAATTATTTATGTAGAGATGTGAATCAAGCAATTTATTTAGGGACAAGAAGAAATCAAATTGATGATCAAAATATGGATTATGATAACCGTGTTTTCTATGATGAAATTTTCCCTACGAGATTAGATTTTTTATTAGCAGATTTTTTAGGAACTTCAAGACAAAATATAACTAAAAGAAAAGAAACTGGGCATACCGAAGAAATAAGAAGACTTGAACTTTCTGTTATGTCCTATTTGGAAAACATATATGACAAGGGGATTTAAACATGAAATTTTCACTAATGATGCTTATAATTTCTCATTTGCTTGCGGATTTTTTCTTTCAATCAAATAGTTTGGTTGAAAAAAAGTCCACCAATATTAAATATCTTTCAATTCATGCTATTATATATTTAATTTTAATTGTTTTGCCTTGTATACTGTATGGAAATGTTTTCCAGATACTACTAACATGTACAACTATAGGAATTACACATTTTATAATTGATTTGATGAAAATAAAAGTTTCTGAAAAATTAAAAACAGAAAAAGCCTTGTTTTGGATTTTTATTGTAGATCAAATTATTCATTTTGTAGTTTTGTTTTTGGTCTCATTTTTCTTAACTGATTTTAATATTATAGGAAAGTTCCTTATGGAACAATTCTCTTTTGTAGAAGCAATAATCGGTATTAAATTTCAACAATTTTTTCTTTATTGTGCGGTTTTCTTGATTATGTTTTCACCTTCGGGAGTTTTTATTAAATTATTTTTATCTGCACTATCAAAAGAAAAAGTAAAAGAAATCACAGCAAATGAATCTAAAGAACAAGAAAGAGATATGTCAACGATACAAGCGGGCGCTGTTATAGGATATTTAGAGAGAGTAATAATTCTCGTTTTAGGGTTGTTAGGTCAATACGCTTCAATTGGTTTAGTATTAACGGCTAAATCAATTGCAAGATATAATAGAATATCAAATGAACCTGATTTTGCAGAGAGATATTTGGTAGGAACTTTGTTGAGTTTATTCATAGCAATGCTCGGTTTAATAATTTTAAAATGAAAAAAGCGGTGAGGAAATTAATCCCCACCGCTTTTTACCGCCTTTTGCGGTCTAAAACTTCATATACAATGCTCCTATGATTACAACGGAGCTACAATTTTTTGATTTTTAATATTAAGTTGTCGTTGTTTTTGCCATTCGGCATAATCTTTTTTACCCTTTTCGGAATTGCAGTATTCTATTATGGAAGAGTATAAAACTCTTGCGATAGAATCCAGTTCCGAGTCGGGCAGTCCCGTAGTGTTTTTGCGCCTTCTTGCCATTAAAATTATAGCTTATCATTCTCCCTTTCAAAATTGTTTCCTAAATGGATTCCTCCTTTACACGTCCTCTCGTGTGTTCGTTTTAGGTTTTTCTTTTCTTTTGAAATATTTTGGCCGAGCCGACTCGTATCAAGACAAGCACACGCCCTACACTCACATAGGGTATTTAAGGGGAATTTTGGTTATTATATTATTTTGTGTGTAAAAAAAATTCGTTCATTTTATTGTCTAACGCATACCATAAGGGATTGAAAAAAACGCTATTATATGCTATAATATTTATAAGATTTTAGCAAAAGGAAAAATTTATGATTCCAAACTATATAAATCAATGGTTAAAAATATTAGATGAAATGCACAACGATAATACATATAAATTAGCGTTTGGTCGTGCGTTGATAGAAAATATCGCTTTTTCTCAATATGAAATAGTAGATAATAATGTCGTTGTAGATTTTGACGATATTTCTAAATGTATGTTGAAATACTATTGGAATCAAATTTTTTATTTCAATTTAAAACAAGCCCCTTACGCAAATAAAGAGCCTGTTATTTGTAAAGATACAAAAGTTTTAATTGATTTGTATAAAAATATAACTAATTCGGCAATTCCTAAATGGTATGACGAAGCGATTATAGAAATAAAAAGAACAGCCCCTGATACATACAAAAAAATAATTAAGCATATTACAAAAACTTTACACGAGAATGTTTGTTGGCGTTTTAAAATTGCAAACGATTCCGAAATTGATATTTACGAATATACGCCTAAAATTTCAAAGATAATATTTACCAAAGAAAACGCCCAATTACTTGCGCAATACTCTATAATCATTTCAAAGTTGTTGAATTATAAATGGACTCAATTATTAGAAAAATTTAACTATTCCCCTAAAATTGCAAGTAAGGTAAATGGCATAAGCGAAACAAAATTACGTAGGAATAGTTTGAAAAAAATATAAAGACGCTTTGCTTTTAGAATATTCGGGTAAAGCAATAGATTTTTATACGGGCGAAGAATTAAGTGCTGACGATATTAGTATCGACCACGTTATACCTTGGAGTTTTATGTATTCAGACGATATTTGGAATTTAGTTATAACTTCAAGGTCTCGCAATTCTTCAAAAAGCAATTCTATACCTGACGAACAAACTATTGAGAGATTAAAAGAGCGAAACCTAAAATTGGTCAATATTTTAAGCGGTAGTTTGAAATCCGATTTGGAAATTTCTATCAAAAATAATTATTTGGATAGGTTCTACTATGAGTGTAAGTTGTAAAACAAAACAATACTATTCTACTAATTATAAAGAATACATTTCTACCACACAAAAAGTTGATATGACTGAACATTATAAACGATTTTTACCATATCTTTCCCAAGGGGCAAAAATATTAGATGTTGGCTTTGGTAGTGGTCGTGATATGCTTTATTTTGAAAGCAAGGGATATAACGTTTTGGGTATAGACAATGTAAGCGAATTTGTGGATAATGGAAAAGCAAATGGCTTAAACGTAGAATTATGTGATTTTCATAATCTCCCTTATATTGAAACGTTTGACGGCATTTGGGCTTGTGCCTCTCTTTTACACTCTAATGACTTACCACTTGCTTTTAATAATCTTAATAAAGCATTAAAAGTGGGCGGACATATTTATTTGTCTATGAAAAATGGAAATGGCACAAATATTGAAAATGGTAGGTTTTATCAATATGTTGACGAAGAAAAATTAAAAGAACTTTGCAAAAAGTCAAATCTTTCTATTGTGGAAATTTACAATTCAGAAGATTTACTTAAAAGGAATAACGGTTGGATAAACGCAGTTTTAACTAAAAAATATAAATAAATTATAAAATTATATCACAAATGGTCTACTATTATGATATAATAATTCTAATGAAGCATTTGCGAAGTTAAATTAGTTAAGGAGGAGTATATGGACATAGAAACAATGAGAGACATAAGTTTTATTGCAGGATGTATTCAAAATAAAAAAAATTATACTAGCATTTATGATTTTAGTGCTGGGAAATTTTGTTCTATGAGTTACTCCGAGTCTTCGGTTTATGACTTTTCCACTAGAAATTTTTTGTCCATAACAAAGTCTGGTAGTAGTTATAGTATTTACGATTATAGAACCAGTAATTTTATAAATCTTCAAATAATAGCAAACACCTTTAACGGATACGATTATCATTCAGCTTCATTTTTTAATGGAAATATGAATGGCTCATCTGTAAGTTTGTATTCTTTTTCAAAAGGAAAATTTTTTCAATTTTCCTTGTCTTAATGATATTGACTTAGCCAAAAATCATATTATAATGTAAATGGAGGTCAAATAAATGTTAGCTATACAATCGGTATGTAATGATTTAATATTTAAATCTATGCAAGAAAACATATCTCTTAGCCCATTAAAATTGCAAAAAATCACGTATTTTATTTACGGTTATGGGTTGGCTAAGTATAAAAAGAAGTTGTTCAATGCGGATTTTTATGCCTGGAGATTAGGTCCAGTTTGTGAGCCCATATATCAAGAGTTTAAATGTTATGGAAGTAATAAAATTACGAGTTATGCGCAAGACGCGTGTGATAAAGCATATTTTCCTAATTGGGCCAATCCAAGTAATAAAGAGTTGTATGATTGTTTATATGAGGTATGGAATAAATATAAACATTATGATGGGGCAAGTTTAGTTTCTTTAACTCATAAAAAAGGATCCGCGTGGGAAAAGACGAATAGTAACCAAAGAATAAACGAGGAAGATATAGTTAAAGATGTGGAAGGAGGGCTTTATTAATGGCTGAAATTAATAATGATAAATTGATAGATGCGAAATTTAATGAAGACAATAAGCCAATAACATCTAAAATGCTTAATGAGGAAGATTTGTCTGAAAAAATGCCTCTAGAGTTAACTACACCAACTCCTTATGATCAAAGAGATACATATTATACTCAAATATTAGCAAACTACAATACAGAGTATAAAGAAAGACGTAAACAAATCAAAAGCATGAGAAATATTATGTTTTGGATTATGTTGTCAATTCTTTCTTTAGTTGTGGTTGCAAGCTTAGTAATGTTTTTTATTATTATATGTAAAAGCAATAATTCATCTATTGATATCGTAGCAGTTATTTCTGTTGCTGTTTCATTTATATCTACAATTTTAACAATACCAATAATAATAGCAAAAAGTTTATTTCCTGAAAAAGAGGATAATCAGATTATTGATGTGTTAACTAAGTTGATTGAAAATGATGATAACATAAGAAAGGACAAGCAAAGCAAATAAGGGTAGTTTATTTACAAGTTAAATAATAAAAAAGGTCGCATTTTATGTGCGACCTTTTCAATTTTTTAATACTTTAACTTATTGCCTTCTTTTAGTAAGTATTCATCAGATACACAAGTGTATTCAAAAACAACTGTTAGACGATTAGAGATAACCCCCCAAATATATAAGCATAAAAATGTTCGTTTTACGCTCAAATTGGCTCACCAAACAAAAAGCACTTACTAAAAGTTGGTGCTTTTTTATTTTTATAAAAATTTATGATAGTAAGGCGTTTGAGTCAACCGAGTGGCTCCCCTTTAGGTGTTTTGGTTAAAGATTATGTATTGACAAAAACTTGTTTTAACTAATCTCACTTTAACAAGCAATTGATAAAAGCGCTGTTATATGTTATAATATTAATATGAAAGAGTTTATTTTTGTTGTAGACCAACAATTTAATAATACAAAACCCTTAGTTTTTTTAAGTCAAAAGGGCGTGTCGGACGAGATATTAAAAAAGGTTAAATTTGGGGGAATCTTTATAAACGGTGAAGTTTTAAAAAACGCCAACGAAAAACTTAGTTGTGGTAGCGAAGTGAAAATGGTTTTGCCACCAGACAAACCAAACCCTTACATAACGCCGATAAAAGCGCCACTCAACGTTATTTACGAAGACCAATATTTAATAGCGGTAAATAAACCTAAAGGAATGTTGACGCACTCTTCACGGAACAATCAAACAATAACGTTAGAGCAAGTCGTGTGTGGATATTTTTTGCCACACCCATTTACTTTTAGGGCGGTAAATAGGTTAGATAAAGACACTTCTGGGATAGTGCTTATTGCAAAAGATGCTTATTCTGCAAGTCTACTTAGCGAGCAAATAAAAGAAGGTAAAATGCAAAAGACGTATTCTGCAGTAGTTGTTGGCGAAGCGCCTAGTAAGCATTTCATAATAGAAAAACCAATAAAGCGTGAAAGTCCAAATTCAATGAAAAGAACGTGCGCGCTAGACGGAAAGTATGCTAAGTCGGAATGCACGTTAATAAAAAAGTTAAATGATGGAAAGAGTATAATTGACGTAAGGCTTCATACGGGTAGAACACATCAAATAAGAGTGCATCTATCAAGCGTAGGTTTACCACTTTTTGCCGATAGTTTGTATGGCGAAAAGGTAGAAGGACAAACGTACACTCTACACGCTAAAGAGTTAAAGTTTATTCACCCAATAACAAAAAAAGAAGTGGTTATTATTGCGGAATAAAATTTGAATTTTATATAATGTTTTAACAAATAAGCGCCCATAGCTAACCAATTGTTTATAAAAACTAAAAGGTTGTGGAACGCGTTTAGAAAAATAAAATACAAAAAAACGACTTGCATAGCTCAGCAAGTCGTTTTAATATTTTAATTTAAAGTTTTGTCTAAGCATTCAATTTCGGGTTTGGTTGGAGGGGTAGGGTTCTTTTTAGCCATAAAATACGAATAAACGCAAACGCCTGCAACTAATACAAGACCAATAACGTCGGTTACAATTCCTGGAATAATTAAGAGTAAACCGCCAACTGCCGCAACCATTCTTAATAGTATCGGAACTTTAGAAAAGGCATAGCCTTGTAAACCTATTGAAACGCCAAACATACCAACTAGCGACGATACAACGGTTAAAATAACGTCGTACCAATCGGCATCAATTAATAGCATTGAAGGGTTTAGCGCGAATATGTATGGAATAATAAACGCTCCTATTGCCAGTTTAGACGCGGTAAAGCCCGTTTTTAGCGGGTTAGATTTTGCTATTGCCGAGCCAGCGTAAGCGGCAAGCGCAACCGGTGGAGTAATATCTGCAACAATACCAAAGTAGAATACGAACATGTGCGCCGCAAGAACGTTAATACCCATCTTAGTTAAAATAGGCGCTGTAATCGTTGCCATAATAACGTAGTTTGCCGTGGTAGGAACGCCCATACCTAAAATTATACAGCAAAGCATAGTTAAGAAAAGCGCTATAAAAATAGATTTTTTAGCAATAGGAACAATCAACGTTATAAGTGTTGTGCCAAGCCCCGTCATTGAAACAACGCCGGAAATTATGCCTGCCATTGCGCACGCAATAACAACTCCGATAGAATTGTTTGTTCCGCCAAAGAAACCTTCGCCAGTAAGTTTGATATTTAACGTACAGTTTAATTTAAGTTTTTTAGAGAAAACAGAACAAATCGTTGCAACGGCAATAGCGATAAATAACGCTCTTGAGATAGCCGATTTTTCAAGAATTAACGAGAATAAAACGTACGTTAAAATTGGTATTAACGCAAGACCTATGCTTTTAATAGCGGTTAAAATCTTTTCTTTATCTTTAGAAATTAAGTGGTCGATAACGTCAACGTCAATTAAACTAATAGACATTGCAAATAAAATAGCAAAGCAAGCAGAAAGTGCAGGCGTGTAACTATTCATGCAAACAACAAGAGCAATAATAGGAATTAAAAGATATCCCTTTTTAAGAATTAACTTAAAGAAGTTAGGAATGGCTTCCTTAGGAAGACCTTTAAGTCCCATTTTCTTTGCTTCAAGGTGTACCATTATAAATATACCCGTAAAGTATAAAATTGCAGGTAAAATAGCGCAAACTACTATTGTTGAATAAGGAATTAGTGTCATTTCACACATTAAGAATGCTGCCGCGCCCATAATAGGTGGCATTATTTGACCGCCTGTAGACGCCGCCGCTTCAACCGCTGCGGCAAACTCTGGGCGATATCCCGTATTTTTCATAACGGGTATAGTTATCGAGCCAGAACCAACCGTATTAGCAACCGACGAGCCAGAATACATACCTTCTAGCGCCGAAGAGATAACGGCAACTTTTGCAGGTCCGCCAGCGGCAGAGCCAACTAAAGAGTTTGCTAAGTCAACGAAATAATTACCAATGCCCGTTTTTTCAAGGAAAGAGCCGAATATTATAAAAATTACTATAAAACTTGAACAAACGGTAAGTGGGGTAGAGAAAACACCGCATCTTATATTGTAAAATAAGTTATATATAAAATTTCTAACTACGGTTGCCGGGTTGTTGTTGAAAAGCCAGAAAATAGCGTAAGCCATAAAGCATCCTGCAACAATCATAAGCGGAATGCCTATTGCGCGCCTACAAAGTTCAAATAAACAAAGAATGCAAACCGCGCCGACTATAATTTGCTCAGTTTCAATAACACCGCTCATGTAAATAATTTTACTTTGATTAAACACGTAGTATAAGCAACAGCTAAGCGAAATTACCGCAAGTAAAATATCATACCATGGAATATAATTTTCTTTAATAGCGTCTTTTTCGCATGCTGGAAATTTTAAGTAGCCAAGGAACATAATAAGTCCTAAAAATAATGGGAATTTAATATACTCCGACAAGCTTTCAGCTAAAAGGGCTACATATAAAACGTATACGGCAAACGCTATTAAAATAAAATTGTAAACAGTTTTAAAAGGACCTGTCAAATTACGAGTTTTACTGTCTTTATCAAACTTTTTCATTAACTCGTCGGCAGATAAAACCGTTTCGTTTGTGTTTTTAGATGTACTGTTTGTCATATTAATCCTTTATATTACAAAGCGGGATACAAATCCCGCTTCAAAATTTTGCTAATTTGAAATTTAAATTTGCGCTACGTTGTTAACGGTTAAACCTTGTTCTCTATAATACTTAGCAGCGCCTGGGTGAACTGGAACATTACCGATTGTTACGTAAGCGTTGTTAATATCCATAGTAGATTCTACTGCGTGACCAATTTCGCCTTTGCTTTCCCACATTGCTTTAGTTATGTTATAAACAACGTCTTCGCTTAAACTGTTAGCAACAATATAAGTTGCCGATACGCCGATAGTGTAAACAGGCGTGCCTTCAGCAATAAAATTATATTGTTCGTGAGTTATTGGTTGTTTAGAGTAAACAGGGTATTCGCCGTTAATTAAGTTATTTTCAATAAAGTTTTGAATAACAGTATTGTCTAAACCAATCATATAAACGTTTTTTACTGTTGAAATTTCAGTAATAGACGTTGCTGGAGCGCCAGAAGTAAAGAAGAACACGTCAAGGGTTTCATCTTTCATAGCGTCAGCAGACTGAGCAACTGCAAGATTACGAATTTGAATATCAGGAGAAGAGTATTGTTTTGTTTGTGGGTCTTGCGTAATAGTAATACCGTAAGCTCTTAAAAGCGCAACTGCATTTAATTCTACGCCAGAACCAACGTCGCCAATAGAAACGCTTTTGCCAGAATTTTTAAGGTCTGCAAGAGAAGTGATAGTAGGGTCGTCAGTTACAATTTGAACAACTTCAGGATATACTTGACCAAGAACTGAGAAGTTGCGAATTTTGCCAGTTGTTTCAAAGTTAGAAGTTAAACCGTTGTAAGCGTTAACCATAGTATCGTTTTGAACGATGGCCATTTTACAGTCGCCACTATAAATTGATTTAAGACTGTCAGCTGAACCACCAGAAGTAAGAACGGAATAAGAGTAGTCAGTTTTTTCAGCAAGTTGTGCTTGTAAACCGTTAGTGAAAGCGTAATAAGTACCGCCCGTACCACCAGTTTTAATGGTGATGTTAATAGATCCAGCGCCATCACAGCCAGACATTGTTGCTACACCAAGCAACATCATTAAAGACATTAAGAGTGTGATAAGTTTTTTCATTATTATAACTCCTTTAATAAAAAATAAAAATATAGATTTATTTTATCACAAAATTTGACTTTTTGCAAACTATATAATTGCAAATTATATTAAATTTTAACTATCTTTATAAAATTTCATCAAAGTTTTGGGTGGTTAAGCCTAAAATAGCGTGGTATAAACTAAAAAAGCACCAACGCGAAGTTGATGCTTTTAGTTGTTTTAACCATTAAAGATTACTAAAAAGTTGTACTATAAAATCCCATAAAGGTGTGATTTTTACAAGAACAGGCACAAGTATAAGCGATATAACAGACATAAGTTTAATTAAAATATCCATTGCAGGGCCAGCAGTATCTTTAAGTGGATCGCCAACCGTATCGCCCGTGATAGCCGCTTTATGAGTTTCGCTACCTTTACCACCGAAATTGCCCGCTTCGATATACTTTTTAGCATTATCCCACGCGCCACCAGAGTTTGCCATAAATACGGCAAGCATAATTGCCGATACAAGACCGCCTATTAAAAGACCGCCAAGACCAGCCGCGCCGAGAATTAAGCCCGCTGCTACCGGAGCAACTATTGCAAGTACGCCAGGAGCAATCATTTCACGAAGAGATGCTTTAGTTGAAATATCTATACAACGGTTATAGTTAGGAACGCTTGTGCCTTCTAAAATGCCAGGGTCTTTTTCAAATTGATCTCTAACTTCTTCAACCATCTTGTTTGCCGCTTTACCTACCGAAGCAATAGTCATTGCAGAGAAAAGGAATGGAAGCATTGCGCCTACTAAAACACCTATTAAAACGCAAGGGTTACTAAGTTCGATTTGAGTTTTAGACGCTTCAATAAACGACATGATAAACGCAAGAGAAGTAAGAGTTGCAGAACCTATGCAGAATCCTTTACCAATAGCCGCGGTAGTGTTACCAACCGAGTCAAGTTTATCGGTAATGCCACGAACGTGTTCAGGCAAATGAGCCATTTCGGCAATACCGCCGGCGTTATCAGAAATAGGGCCGTAACCGTCAACTGAAACGGTAATACCAACCGTACAAAGCATACCAACCGCTGCTAAAGAAATACCGTAAGCGCCACCAAAGAAGAATGCTAACGCAATAGCAACACCAAGGCAAGCAATTGTAAGCCAAGTAGATTTCATGCCTACGCCAAGACCTGCAATAATGTTCGTGCCGTGACCCGTTTGAGATTCTTTAGCAATTTGTTTAACCGACTTATATTCGTCCGACGTATAAAGTTCAGCAACGAAACCTATTGCAATACCTGCAACAAGACCGGTTATAACGCAGAACATAAATTTATAGTCTTTAAGGTAGAATATAGCAAGTAAAACTGAAGCAACAACAACTAATCCCGTTGCGATATACGTTGCAATGTTAAGCGCTTTATGTGGGTCTGCCCAACTTCTTGCGCGCACTATAATAACTGAAATAACAGACGCTAAAATACCAACGGCGCAAATAAGAAGAGGGAATAAAATAAACTTAAACGAAAGTCCGGTAAATAACGCCATTGTAAGACACGAAATAATCGAACCAACGTAAGATTCCGTTAAGTCTGAACCCATACCTGCGATATCGCCAACGTTATCGCCAACGTTATCTGCAATAGTTGCAGGGTTTCTTGCATCGTCTTCTGGAATATTTGATTCAAGTTTACCAACAAGGTCTGCGCCAACGTCAGCCGCTTTAGTATAAATACCACCGCCAACACGGGCAAATAACGCTATAAGCGAACAACCAAGGCTGTAACCTGTAAGAACTTGAACGGGAGCGTCCACTTTTCCAATTACTAAATAAACTACTAAGAAGATAGCGGCAAGACCTAAAAGACCAAAACCTGCAACTGAAAGACCAAGAACAGCGCCACCGCCAAACGCCGTTTTAAGAGCGCCAGACATGCCTTCTTCTTTTGCTTTGATTGCCGTCCTTGCGTTCGCTTTAGTAGCAATAGCCATACCAATCCAACCTGCAGCCGCCGAGAAAAGCGCGCCGATAACAAAGCATATAGCCGCTTGCCAACCAATACCTTCAGCGCCTTTAAGGGCAGGGATAAAGCCGAGCACGGCAAGTAATGCGCCTACGCCAAACACGAAAGGTATGATTAGTTTGTATTCACGAGAAAGGAACGTCATTGCTCCGCCGTGAATGTACTTTTCAATTTCTTCAACTTTTTTATCGCCAATCTTTAAGCGAGAAACTCTGCGGAAAAGAACGAAAACGTAGCACAAAGTTATCAACGCCGAAAAGACAACGAGAATGATAGGAAGATAGATGTTACTGTCCATTATAAAACTCCTTTTAAATTTTTTAACAATCAAAGAAATTATAACACTTCTTAATATAGATTTCAATAGTAATATTTAATTTCATATAATAAAAATTTTAAAAAACAACGAAAGCGCAACAAAAAAACAACGTAGTGAAAGAAAAATGTAAAAATTTTACGTTAAAAATGTTGTTAGAGTGTAGAATATTAGTAAAATTTAAAAAAGCATTGATATTTTTCGTTTAATAAGTTATTATATAGCGTAGAAAACAATTTAAGGGCGGTACGCTATGGAATTTGAAAAAGTTATAACTGAAAGATACTCTGTAAGAAGTTTTAAAAGTCAACCGTTAACTCAAAGCGACGTTGACAAAATAATTCAAGCAAGCCACAAAGCGCCAACGGGGTGCAATTATCAACCCCAACGCATACTCGTTTTAAATAACGCGGAAAGCATTGCAAAACTTCAAAAATGCACGCGCAGTCATTTTAACGCTCCAACCGCGTTTTTAGTTTGTTATAATGAAGACGAAAGTTGGAAAAGACCTTACGACGGAGCGCTATCCGCTCCCGTAGACGCCGTAATAGTTGCTACTCATATGATGCTTGAAGCGTATAATATAGGCGTTGGCTGTTGTTTTGTGATGCATTTTAACCCCACCGCTGTTAGAGAAACGTTTAATATTCCTTCAAACGTTAAACCCGTTGCTTTACTTATGATGGGATACCCGTCTGACGATGCCAAGCCACTCAATCTTCACTTTCAGTTTAGAAACGTCAATGACGTTGTAAAATACGATACTTTTTAATAAGTCCGTTAGTGTTGTTTAATATTAAAACAACGCACTTTTTACAGTAAATTTTATAAAAACGTTAAAAAATAGGCGGTGAGTTTTCTCACCGCCTAAATTGTTTGTAAATAAACTATTTAGTTCCAAAAATTCTATCGCCCGCATCGCCAAGACCAGGAAGAATATATCCGTGTTCGTTAAGGCAACGGTCAAGAGTAGATACGAAAATTTCAACGTCTGGGTGTTCGTTAGCAATTTTCTTTACTCCTTCAGGAGCGGCGATAATAGACATAAGTTTAATTTTTTTGCAACCGCGTTTTTTAAGCATTTTAACAGCGTCGCACGCGCTACCACCCGTTGCAAGCATTGGGTCAACTACCATTACGACTTTATTTTCAATATTAGCTGGGAGTTTACAGTAATATTCTTGCGGTTCAAGTGTTTCTTCGTTACGATATAAGCCGATATGACCTACTTTTGCCGCTGGGAATAACGATAAAATACCGTCTACCATACCAAGTCCCGCGCGAAGAATAGGAACTATTGCAATAGAATTTTCCTTTACAATAGTTTGAGTTGTTTTTTCAAGAGGCGTTTCCACTTCTATTTGTTGGGTAGGAACGTCTTTAAAACTTTCATACGCCATAAGTGTTGCAAGTTCGCTAATAATTTCACGGAATTGTTTAGTGTCCGTATCTTTATTTCTAATAATTGCAAGTTTATGTCTTATAAGCGGATGGTCTAAAATATGAACGTTTTTATAATTTTCCATAATATCACCTAAGAAAAATTAAGCAGCTTCTTTTTCGTCTTTAACTTCTTCGTTAGTTTTCTTGTTTGCTTTTGAGCATAAAAGGTTAACTAAAATACCAAGAATAAGCGCGCATGCAACAGCAGTAAGCGTTACCTTGCCAATGTTAAGAACTAAACCGCCAACGCCTGCGATAAGAATAACTGAAACTGTGAAAAGATTGCTGTTTTCGTTAAGGTCAACTTTTTGAATCATTTTAAGACCAGATACGGCGATAAATCCGTAAAGAGTAAAGCAAACGCCACCCATTACGCAAGCAGGAATAGTTGCAAGTAACATAACGAACGGAGGAATAAACGAAGAAATAATACAAATGATTGCTGCCGTTAAAATAGTTACTACCGATGCGTTTCTAGAAATAGCAACGCAACCAACCGATTCACCGTAAGTTGTGTTAGGACAACCGCCAAAGAAAGCGCCAACAATTGAACCAACGCCGTCACCAAGTAAAGTTCTATGAAGACCAGGGTCTTTAGTAAGGTCTGTGCCGATAATTGAAGAAATGTTCTTGTGGTCTGCTAAGTGTTCAGCAAATACTACGAATGCAACGGGAACGTAAGCAACGGCAATAGTTGCAACGTAAGAGAATGAAATATCCTTAATGCCGTTGAAAGCATTTATGAAAGAGAACGTAGGGAATGGATCCATATTACTAAACTTGCTAAAATCAATAACCATTAAAGCATCCGTTTTAGTAAGAGTACCAATAACGGTAAAGATTGTTGCTACCAAGTAGCCTGCGCCAATACCAACAATGAAAGGAATCATTTTAAGCATTTTCTTACCGTATACTGAACATACGATAACGGTTGCTAAAGTAACTAAACCACACAAAAGAGCAATAAATTCGTTTGCAACTGCAGCGCCTGTAGCATCAACTACGCTACCTTTAACCAAATCGCCTACGGCGTTTCCTGCAAGAGATAAACCGATAACTGCAACGGTAGGACCAATAACAGCGGCTGGCATAATTTTATCAATCCAATTTGTTCCTGCAAGTTTTACGATAAGAGCGATAACCGCGTAAACAAGACCTGCAAAAATTGCGCCGACAATTAAACCAACGTAGCCGAGCATTACGTTTGCTGCTGCAGATGCAAAAGCAACGAGCATTGAACCAATGAACGCAAATGACGAGCCTAAGAATACAGGGCTTTTAAACTTGGTAAATAATAGATAAACTATAGTACCTACGCCTGCGCCAAAAAGCGCTGCCGCTTGGCTCATACCAGGGTAAATTCCGCTAGCATTTAAATCAGTGTTAAAACTGATAATAACGGGAACGACGATTGTTGCCGCAAGTATTGCTAATACTTGTTGTAAAGCAAAAACTATCGTTTTCCAAATGCCAGGCTTGTCGCTTACACCATAAATTAAGTTAGTGTTTTTCATTTGTGAAAACCTCCAAAAAATTTTATAACTTTAAAAAAATGAAGACTAAAAAGGCTTCATTATCTTTCAAAAATATTAAAATTAAAAGCAAAGGGTAAAAGACGTAAACTTTCAATAAAGCAACCGACGTTTTTCATAACGCTACCCCCTTGACCACTATTACAAACAGTATACCAAACAAATAAAATTATTTCAATAGTTTTTTGAAATTTGTGCTTACAATTTTGCATTTTTGTTAAAACTATGTGAAATTACAAGGGAAAAGCGAGGATATTTGTAAACGTTATCAATCATAATAATTCAAAATGTTGCAAAGATTGGTGGCTTGTGATACAATTGTAAAAAGGAGGAAAAAAAGTATGTTTACTTGTATTTCACTATTTATATCGATGTTTACAATGGTGTTTGGCATATCGTTAATGCTCATTATACCTGGCGCTGTGGATGTAAATTTGTTTGGGGTGGGGCCAATGCCGTTGGTTGTAATGGGTATTGGACTTGGCGTATCTGTTATATTGTTGTTAATTATTCGTTCAGTTGGCGACAGTTTAGACTTAGGTGATCAAAAAACAGTTGCTAATTTATGTAGATTTTTTATATTCTTAGGTTTTGTTGCCGGTGTTATAATGTGCGTTTTGCAAATTGGTTTACGCTTAAAATTTAACGAATGGGGATTTTTTGCTATGCCAGAAAACGTAAGTATAATTGACGGCGCTACTATGAAAGATAAAACTAGCGTATTTTTTATGACGGTTTTAGCGTTGTTTTTAGGTTTGCCTATATTCTTTTTTGTTTTTATCGGCGCAGATTTTGATAGATACGTCACCATTACCACAACTCATTTGTCAGACGGAACAAGTTACGAAAGCAATCGTAGCGAATCGTTTATTCCGGTTACGGGTTTTATCTTTCTCGGGTTGCTTACTACAATACCTTTCGTAGCGCTAAGCGGAAGCATATTAACTTATTTGTTTATGGGTGTGTACGGAGCGTTGCTGTTTGGGTTAAAGAGCAAAAAAACTTTAAAGGTAACGGCTATTATATTTGCAATAATAACGTTAGCGTTAGTTGTTTTCACGCTTGCCCCTACCTTTTTCGGCATAACTTACAAAGTTTAACTAACTTAATAAAATTTCCGCTATAAATCGGACAAAATTTGCAAAATAATGATTTTAATTTTTTAATTAATTGTTGACAAGGGTTAAAATAGGTTGTATAATCTATTTATCAAAATATAATATTTTTCAAAAAAGGGTTACCTTTACAACAATTTGAAAATAAAGGAGTATACTATGGATTATTTTAGATGGGATGATGAAATTTGGTGCTATAACGACGTTAGCGTTACTGCAAAATACAAAGGAATGGATTTAGGTGTTCACGTTCAAAATGGTGACGATTGCATTACAATCGTTGGTTATGACGGACATACTAGATACAGAGTTCCTAAATACAACATTCAAAAAGTAATGTTCTACGAAGCAAAATTATTCAAAAAAGGCGCTATCGTTTTCGTATTTAACGATACCGTTCCAGGTCACGATTGCGACAGTTACTACCTTGATTTTAGAAAAACTCCAGATTCTTTCTATATCTTATTTAGTATTATGAAAGAGAATGGTATTGAAGTAGTTGTCTAATTTTAAAGTGATATAAACTGCGTTATGCGCTTAATTATTGCGTTTTGGCTTGCTCGTGTACGCAAAGTACATCTCCCATCGCCAAATACTCTAATTAAACGCCTAACTTGTTTCTATCCCTTTAAAAGTGCGTTATTAAACTAATCAATTTTAAAAGCGTAGGTTTTCCTGCGCTTTTTTCGTGCTTAAAATATTTGTGAGAGTTAAGTATGAAGAGCGCAATATAATTGGTTAAAATTTGTTGTTTCATAGTATGTATAGCCTTACACGCCCCGTCTAATATTGTAAAATTCATAAAACTAATAGTTTATATATAAAAAACTCAAAAAAATCGTTAAAAACGGCTTGACAGTTTACCTGTTAATGTCTATAATAACTGTATAGTCGTAGTTATATACTACGCACATTTGGAGGATTTTATAATGAAAAAATTAAGTACTCTTATTGCAATTATTTTAATTGCAACGATTGGAGGCGTTTACGCTACGTGGAATTACGCTGGTACTTCTACAAATATTGGTGTACAACACAATCAAACTGTTATTCTTGAAGATGCAACTCAAAACGATGCAGCAGGTATGTTTACAATGACTAATAACATTACTTCTATTGCAATTACTCCAGACAGTCAAACTTCTAAGAATGCGGTATTAGTAGCCACATATTCTACAACGGAAAAATATCCTATTTTCAATCTTACGTTTAAACCAGCAATTAACGCAGGTGACGATATTGAAGGAAACGCAATAACTTCTTACGTTTATTTTGGAACAGAAAGAACCTTCACTTGGGATAAAGATGGTGATGGCACAGAATTCGCTCCTGTTGATTTGTTTGTTTTTCCTAACGGAAAATCAGCTCCTATCACAATTGATACTGCAGATAAAACTACTAGTGCATATTTTTGGGAATGGAATCAATCAGCAGGTGTGTTTGAGTGTGAAATAACTTTCGCTGATATTACTGATATTATTAAATTTAATGATCCTGAAGATGGATACGTAGTTACTCTTCCTTCTATTGACGATTACAACTTATTCAAAAATCAAGTTCTTTTCGGTGGACATTCATTACAATTACACATGCATATTTCTAACATTGCTCCTACTGTTTAATTTCGTGGCAATTAATAGTTTTGGGGTTAAAAAATACAATAGTAAAATACATCCCACGGACTCATTGTTTCGTGGGATATATTATTTTTTGCGTAGTTATGCGCTTAAGCAAAATAATAATTTATAGGGATACATAGTTAAGGTATGGAGTTTGATATTTATCAGTTTATACTTTGTATTTTCGTTTTTGTACTATTAACTGCACTTTTTACCGTTTTGGTAACTATGCTTGTTAAATATTCGTTACAAATGACAAAAGCAGGTTTAAACGATGAGAAAATCAAAACTGAATATTTAAAAAACAAAGGTAAAAAACCATCAATTATAGGAAAGGTTTTTGATAGGTTATTGCTTGCCGTTTGCTGTATTGCACTTTTTGTTTCTTTTGCTATGTCTATATCCGTATCGGTATGTTGTAACGGTAGTAAAGTTGAAACAAGCATACCGGTTGTTAACGTTGTACGAAGCGGAAGTATGTCTTACGTATCGCCAAACCATAAATATTTACAAGAGGGAGAAGTTACCAATCAACTGCAAAAGTTTGATATTGTTTTTATAACAAAAGCGCCCGACGAGTTTGAACTTGAAGTAAACGACATTGTTGTTTACGAGTTTAGAGGAGATTTTATTATACATAGAATTGTTGCAATAGAAGAACCAACTCAATCTCACCCAAATCAAAGATATTTCTTATTGCAAGGCGATGCTAACGATATTGCAGACAGATTTCCCGTTACTTACGATCAAATTAAAGGAGCATACAACGGAACAAGAATACCGTTTATAGGCAGTTTTGTGTTGTTTATGCAATCTCCTGCAGGTTGGCTTTGTATATTATTAGTAGTTTTTGCTATGATAGCAACTCCTATTGCGGAAAAGAAATTACAAAAAGCACGTCAAGAAAGAATTGTGGTTATTATTAAAAATGAAGATAATACCACCACTATAACTAACTCTACTACCACAACTACTACTGATACAACAACTACAACTACCGACACCACTACTACATCCGATAACGACACTACAACTACTACAACTACTGACGTTGTAACGGTGGCGGACACGACAACTGATGACACAACGACAACAACCACCGACGTGGTAACGACGGTTGAAGAAGAGACGTTGACAACAACCGTTGATACTACAACTACAACCGTTGAAGACGAAACCGTAACTACAACGCTTGACACAACGGATGACGTAACGGTAGCGAGCGTTACTACTGAAGATACTACAACTGACGATACAACGACTACCACAACGGACGATACAACCACTGACGTTGTTGCAACAGTTGAAGAAGAAAAGATAACAACTACAACTGATACCGACGTTGTTATAGTAGAAGAAGACGTAACTAGTGAAATTGACGTCGATACCGACGTTGAGTGTGACGTTGTAACTAAAAACACTTTATTTGAAAAATTATCTACGCTTAATCGCAACAGTTTAACGTTTAAACAAAAACTTAAAAATGCTCCTATCCAAACGGTACAAAGATATAATGAAATTATACAGTATTTATACCGAATTAAAGACGTTTGCGTAATAGATAGCAAAAACTTTGAAACGTATAAAAAGGGAAGAATTCCTTTAGCGAAAATAACTATAAAAGGCAAAACGTTAAACGTATATATTGGTCTTGACCCTACTGAATATCAAAATTCTAAGTACGTTTATACAGACGTGTCAAACGTAAAAGCGCACAAACTTTACGGTATGCGCGTAAAAGTAACGTCAGATAGGCAAGTTAAGTGGGTTAAAGAATTGCTTTCAATAATTGTCGAGAAAAACGGCTTATTCGTATATGCAATTGCTAAACTCAACATTAAGCGTAGCGGTTTAACTTACAAACAAAGACTTCACTTATTAAATGATGAAGTTAAGCAAAGATATAACGATATTTTAAAACATATCTACAAAATAAAAGACGTAAGGCGAATTGACAGTAAAAAGTCTGAAACGTATAAAAAGGGAAGAGTTTCTATTATTAAATTAACAATAAAAGGTAAAACTCTCAACGCGTATATTGGCTTACAACCGTCAGACTACGCTCAAACTAAATACGTTTATACCGACGTATCAAACGTAAAAGCATACAAATCGTTACCTATGCGCGTAAAAATTACGTCGGATAGGCAAGCAAAATGGACTAAAGAACTTATTGATGAAGTTGCGTCTAAAAACAACTTGTTTATGTATGCGATTTCTAAACTTACCGTAATAAAAAGTTTAAACAAGACTTTAAAACAAAGGTTAAACGAAGCGTCAGCGCAAACAAAAGAATGGTTTAACGAACTTAGCGAATACCTTGAAGATATTCCGCGTGTAACCGTTCGCGAAACAGATAAACAAATTACCTATAAAGTTGGAACGCATCCTATTGCTAAACTTAAAATTATAGGCAAAACTATTAACTTATATCTCAGTTTAGAGCCATCTCATTATAAAAACACTAAGTATAAGTTTATTGACGTTTCTTCTAAAAAAGCCCACCGCTTATATCCAATGCGTATGAAGATTACGTCTAATAGAAAGGTTAAATGGGCTATTGAACTTATTAAAGTTATAGTTAACGGGGGTGTGTTATGAGTTTTAAAAGAATTCCCTTAATTATAATTGCAGTTCTTATAATGGTAAGCACGTTAGTTGTTGGTGTTAATGCTGAATGGATTTATCCTGATATGAGTATAAACTTTGGTGAGGAAGCTGATTTTAACGTAGAACTTAACGAGTTTGAATATACTCCAGAAGAAGTTCTTCCTGGCGGAGATAATAACGAACAAATAGAAGTTGGCGAAAACCATTTATTACTTATTAAAAACATAGTAGACCATATTACCTATGGCTTGAATGCAACGTCTAAGCCTATTGTTAGAGAGTTGCTTGAAGATGGCGTAGCGGTGGTATATTCAAACCAAAACGTAAGCGGTGGTAACTTAAAGCACATGCTTATTGATGATAGTTCTATGGATAGGTTAGATTTTGCCGTTAAATATGAAACTGATACTTTATATTCGACGTTCACGTTTGCAAGTATGTATTTATACGATAGTTACGTAGGACAAACGATAGACGTTTATAAAACTGATATGGTTTATGAAAATGGGAAATGGGTTGCAAAACGTAGTTCTAAGGGAACGGTAAAGGTTGCAAACGTTAAAGGCGGAAACAAACAAATTATCAATATAGACGTATATTCTTGGGCGGAACAAAAATCTACAACTACAACGTCAAATTAAAAGCGTAAGTTTATTTATTAGATGCTATATCGTAACAAATAAAAATAGGCGATGGAAAACAATCCATCGCCGTTTATATTAGTCTATAATCAAATTGTCCACGTTAAAATCTTCGCCTTCAATTAACATGCTGGCAGATATTTCTAAACCGTGAGCAAGTAATATTACGGTTTTTAAACTGATATCTTTCGTTCGTTTTTGCATTATGCTTTTTATTGTGGGGTAAGGAACTCCGCTTAATTCTGCTAATTTGTATTGAGAAAGATTTTTTTCGTTCATATATTTTAGCAATCTTTCAACAATAACTTCACTTATAGTCTTCATTTTTCACCATTAAAATTATCTATAATCTTATTGTAAGAGATAACAATAAAATATATAGGATGATTTATCATTCTTTTGGTTGATTGTTCATCCTATTTTTGTTATAATAGGATTATGTGTAATCTTAATGAAAAAATTTGCTCGTTTTTCGGGCATAGAGAAATTGTTATAGACAGCAAGTTAAAACAACAAATAAAAGAAACAATTATTTTATTAATTTTAAAGGAAAATGTTTGTATATTCTATTTTGGTGGGTTTGGTGATTTTGATGAGTGTTGTTGGGAAATTGTAACAGAACTTAAAAAAACATATAGTCATATAAAAAGGGTATATTGCTTAGAGAAAGAAGATTGGCAATATAGAAAAAACAAACGCCCTAAGAGATTAGCGGATGATAGATACGAAGATTTTATTTATTTGCCACTAACTTTTGATTATTGGTATACGGCAATATATTATAGAAATTGTGCAATGATAGAATATAGTGATTTTGTTGTTTTTTACGCTGAAGAAAAAGAAAATAGCGGTGCATACAAGGCTTACAAATATGCGGTTAAGAAAAAAAAGAAAATAATAAATTTTTGTAACAAATAAAAAATCGGCGATGGAAAATAATCCATCGCCGTTTATATTGTCGTTAATAAAAACAAATTAGAACAATCTGCTGTCCGTTAAGTTCAAATATTCGTCGTAATTAACAAGTTTATCAAAAGTTTTAGTGCCGTCAATTTCAATAATACGGTTGCATACGGTGTTCATAAGTTCGCGGTCGTGCGAAGTCATAATAAGGTTGCCTTTAAAGTTAATAAGCCCCGTGTTAAGCGCGGTAATGCTTTCTAAGTCAAGGTGGTTAGTCGGCTCGTCTAAAATTAAGAAATTACCGCCTTCAAGCATCATTTTTGATAACATACAGCGCACCTTTTCGCCACCAGATAAAACTTTTGCTTGTTTAAGCGCTTCTTGACCAGAAAAGAGCATTCTTCCAAGCCAACCGCGTACAAATTCTTCGTAATGGTCGTACGAGAAGCGGTCAAGCCACTCTACAAGCGTAAGGTCGCAACCGTCAAAAAACTCGTCGTTATTTTCAGGTAGGTAAGTAGGAGTAATCGTAATGCCCCACTTAAAGTAACCGCTATCCGCTTTTTCTTTGCCTGATAAAATATCAAAAAGCATAGTAATTGCTTTTGAATTATTGCTCACAACACCCACTTTTTCGTCTTTATTTATAATAAAGTTAAGGTTTTCAAAATATCCTTTTTTAGTAAGGTTTTCAACAAGTAAAATATCGTTACCAATTTGACGGTCAAACTTAAACTCAATAAACGGATATTTTCTTGAAGATGGTTTAATGTCGTTAAGGGTAAGTTTTTCAAGTTCTTTTTTGCGTGACGTTGCTTGGCGTGATTTTGATGCGTTTGCGGCAAATCTTGCAATAAAGTCTTGAAGTTCTTTAGCGCGCTGCTCGGCTTTTTTGTTTTGGTCTTTAAGTTGACGGGCAATAAGTTGGCTTGACTGATACCAAAAGTCGTAGTTACCAAAGAAAATATTAATTTTTCCGTAGTCAACGTCGCAAATATGCGTACAAACTTTATTTAAAAAGTAACGGTTGTGCGATACTACTATAATAGTGTTAGGAAAGTCAAGCAAATAATCTTCAAGCCATTTAATAGTTTTAAGGTCAAGGTTGTTTGTAGGCTCGTCTAACAATAAAACGTCTGGATTTCCAAATAACGCTTGAGCAAGCAATATTTTAACTTTCTTTTTAGCGTCCATATCGCCCATTAGAGTATAATAATCGCATTCATCAATGCCAAGCGCTTGCAATAATTTTTCGGCTTCGCTTTCTGCTTCCCAACCGTTAAGTTCTTCAAACTCCGCTTCAAGTTCGCCCGCTTTTTCGCTATCTGCGTCGCTAAAATCTTCTTTAGCGTATAACGCGTCTTTTTCATCCATAATCTCAACAAGGCGTTTATGACCAAGCATTACGGTGCGAAGTACCGTTTCACTATCAAAAGCGTTTTGATTTTGCATTAAAACGGACATTCTCTCGTTTTTTCCTAAGAAAACCTCGCCTTTATTAGGTTCAAGTTCGCCCGATAACACCTTTAAAAAAGTTGATTTGCCTGCTCCGTTAGCGCCTATAACGCCGTAGCAGTTGCCGTTTGTGAATTTTAAGTTTACGTCTTCGAACAATTTTCTACTTCCAAATTGAACGGTAACGTCAGATACTTGTAACATTTTTACCTCTCAAAATAATAGTCGGTTACCATTTTAACATATAATTCAACTTCTTTCAAGTAAATTACACCGCTATTTACGGCGTAAAAATCAATATTGACAAACGCTTGTTTTTTTGTTACCATTAAATTACTAAATAAGCGCGTTTAAATAGGAGATAGTATGCTAAAAAAAATACTTATATTTCTTTTAACTTTAATAACGCTAATTTCAGCCGTTGCTTGTGGGGAAAACGAGAGTGGCGTAGGCGGTGGGGGTCAAGGCGAGATTGATAATCAAACCGTTGCTGTTGACCAAACAAAACTTCCTGAAATTAAACTGACGTTTCCTTACGGCGAGCCGGAGCGCAAAGAAGAAGGGTACGTTAGCGGTTACGTTACTACTGCTAATTGCGTTCAAGACGAAATTCTTGACGCTGTTGAAGCGGAAGTAAAAATTCGCGGTAATTCTACCGCTAGGGCTGATAAAAAACCGTACAGAATAAAATTTAAAAAGAAACAATCAATGCTTGGTTTAAACGGGGGGCGTAAATATCGCAACTGGGTATTACTTGCTGACGCTTACGACTACTCAATGATGCGCAACTATTTTATTTTTAACACGGGCAACTTGCTTTCAAATATACATTCATCCGACTGTAAGCACGTTTCGTTATACATTAACAATATTTACCAAGGCGTTTATCTTCTTGCCGAGCAAAACGAAGTAAACGAAGGTAGAATTGACGTTGATGAACTAGGCGTTGAAACAACCACCAATACTGGATTTTTTGTTGAGGCTGACTCGCGCGCGCTTGATGAGTGCGAGTTGTTTACGCCGTCAATGTCGGTTAGTGAAATTAATACTACTAAAGATTACTGTATTAAGGTTGTGTATAAAAGTAAATCTTCAAAATTAGAGCCTAATTACGAGCAATTATTTGCAATAAAAAGCGACCTTTCAACTAATAAAGAAGTGGCGCACGCGCAACTAACGAGAATTCAAGGGTATATGCAATCGGTATACGATGCGTTGTTTAATTATCAAGGGGAAGAAGTTATTAGAAGTTTGATTGACGTTGAGTCCGCCGTTGATATGTTTATAGTTAACAATATAGCATCGTTACGCGGTGGTAAGCGTAGTGATTATTACTATATTGATTTTAGCGACGACGACCCTAAACTTCATTTTGGTCCGCCTTGGGATTACGACCTTGATTGCGGTAATTACGATATGGTTGACGACCCTAATTCTTTCCAAGCGCTAGGCTCGTCAGATTACGTCAACTACACTTTAAATAAAAATGCGTGGTTTGTAACGGAAGTAAAAACTCGCTGGATAACTAACAAAATGTATTCTAAACTTAAAGAGTTATTAAAAACGGTTGACCCGTATAGAAGTACGTCTATACCTAGCGTATACAAGGCTGAATTTGATAAAAACTATGAAAAATGGGACGTTTGGGGAACTAAAACTATCGAATTTATAAACGACGACGTTTTAGACTTTACTTGTCATAGAGATGCGGTAGTAGATTTTTATAACTGGATGCAACCACACGTTGAGTATGCAAATTCTCAATGGGGGAGATAAAATATAATTAACATAAAAGCGCGGTTACTTTATAAAAGTAGCGCGCTTTTTATTATTGGTATTACGTCTTATTAATTTTATCTTCGTCTGAATATAAGTTAATAACCCTTTTGTTTTGTTTTAATGCATAAATGATTGCTGATTTTGCTCCACTTTTTAAAGAGTTCATGTCAACGTAACAAACAATTAAATCGCTGTCGTCTATCATTTTTCTATTAGAAAACGTAATACGATTTTTATAATATACTTCTTCTATATCATAAAACACAGTTTCGCAATTGTTTTCTTTATAAAAATCTATTATGCTATACCCCGAGTAATCTCTGTTTAAAAACGACAAACTAGTTAAAACAACGTTAATATTAATATTGCAATCAATATTATTTCTATAATTTAGTAACGTAGATAATGCAATAGCATCAAAATCACCATGGCAACCAATTAATAATCTTGAAAAGCCTTGGGGTATTAATTCTTTTAACGTTTTTATAAGTTTTTCTTCAAGTTTTCTTTTATTTAATATACGTCTATGACCAAATAATGAAATTGTTTTCATAAATTTTCTCCCAAATACATTATAACACAAAATAGAAGATATATCTCCCATATTTGTAAATAATTTTTGTTAATATTATAGAAGATATAACTTTGGGGAAAATATTAATATGAAATTGGAAGAAGCAATCACAAAAAGGATATACGCCTTATGTGACCAAAATTCTATAACTCCTAATAAATTGGCGACTCTTTCGGGTTTGCCTGCTGGTTCGATAAAAAGTATTTTCTATGGAAAAAGTAAAAATCCTGGAACAAGAACCATTCTTGATATGTGTCAAGCGTTAAATATAACGCTATACGACTTTTTCAATGACGATTTATTTAAAGACGTTGAGTTAGAAGGGAATTATTAAAATTTTAATTAACATAAAAGCGCGGTTACTTTATACAAGTAGCGCGCTTTTTATTTGTATAAGTTCATTGCATTTGTATTTTAAAACTGTCCGTCAAAATAGGCTGTTAAGGGTGTTTAATCGCACTATAGCCCAACTTTTTATGATATAATCAATCGTTAAATGCTTCTTAAACACATAACTGTTTGCTATTACCGAAATATGTTTTATATCGGGGTTTAATAGCATCTCGCAATTTATTAGAGAATTTAAAAGAATAATGGGGATATCTCCGTCTGCGTATAGAAAAAACGTTAAACAACCAAAAACGTCCGCAAAATAATTTTTGATAGGCTTTTTAGGGGAATTTTTACAAAATTTTTATTAAAAACAACACAAGCGACAAGATTAACCACAATTTATTTAGCAATAAGCGTTTGACTTTAACGTAATTTAATTATATAATGTTAAAAATAACGTACACACGCGCATGCCGTCTTAGGCGCGCTTATGCAAGAAATTATTAGGAGGGGTTATGGGTAACTTTTTAAGAAGGTCGTTAGCGTTCATTCTCGGAATGGTGTTCGGTTTCGTCGTTTTAGCAACGGGCGTAGTCATTGCCGGATATTACGCGTATAAAAATTTAAGTTTATCTTCAGTAGGTGTAAATGAAGAAGTCGTTGACCTTGGCGACCTTAATAACGCTACTTTTGAAGAATTGGTTGCGCTCGTTACAAGCGCGTCCAAAGACCCGTCGTCGTATACTTTTGCCGACCTTGAAGAAGACTACGGTCTTGACGTAGACGGTTTTTTAGCGTCTATGGGGCTTGACGTAAACAGCATTCATCCAGACGACGTTAAGGCGTTTAAGCAATTATCGCCGTTCTCTCTTGCTGTTGAGGGCGGGGCGGATAAGTTTTTACAAAATATAAATCTCGGCGTTGTTTTCGGCTTTATACCTAAAGACGAAAGCGGTGTATATCCTATATTTTCAGAAGGAGCGCGTTCAAAACTTCGCGCGTACACTATTGGCGACCTTATGAAGTCTGACGAAGAAACGGGCGAAAGCAAAGTTTTAGAAGTTTTAGGCGCTATTAAGTTTGGCGGTATTTTATCTTCAAGTTTTAACGAGAGTTACGACGCTACTACCGCTGAATATAACTATACCGCTATTGAAAGTGGATTTTTAGATTCGCTTGGCAATCTTTCGTTTTCTGCTATATCGGGCATTACGTCTGGCGAAGAACTCGATATTGGTTTTGAATTAAACGAAGGTATTTTCAAAGACCTTGGATCTACTACAATTGGCGAACTTATGGGACTTGAAGACGGTGAGGGCGATGCCCTTGCAATTGCTTTCGGCGATAAAAAACTTGGCGATATTTTCGTTAAAAACGGCGACGTGTACGAGTTTGACATTATGAATTTATTAAACTCGGTAAAAGTCGGCGCGCTTATGGGTATGCACGAATGTAACGGCGAGGGTGACTGTTCGGTTGGCCACTCTGACCACGTTAACGGTTGGTACGACGGTGGCGGTAACTATATTGAAGATAGCGACATCGGTGGCGAACTTATGACTAACCTTTACTCTCTCACCATCGAAGATTTAACTGACGGCTCGTTCGACATCGTATCGCTCACCGACGGTATTTACCTTGGTAAAGCGCTCGGTTATAGCATAGGTGTAAACGGCGATTATTGTGGCGAAGGTTGTGATATCGACCAAACTAACCCTGACCACAAACACGAATACTATTGGGTTGACGGTTCTGGTGATTACGCAGGCGCTTTAAATAACTCGCTTTCAAATATATCTATTAACGACGTAATGAACGGCGAACTTTCAATAGACAGTTTATTTGACGACGTTTACCTTGGCGAACTTATGGGCAACACTTATTGTGACGGAACTTCTTGCTCACTTTCACACGGTAGCCACGTTGAAGGCTGGTACGACGGTAGTCAAACTCTTATCGACGGTAACGACATTGCCGGCGAACTTATGATTAATTTATACGGTCTTAAAGTAAGCGAGTTAATGGACGGTTCGTTCGATATTGTATCGCTTACAGACGGTATTTACCTTGGTAAAGCGTTTGGTTATACTTACTGTGACGGAACTTCTTGCTCTCTTTCACACGATACACACGTTGAAGGTTGGTATGACGAAAGCGGATACGTTGGCGCTATGAATAACTCTCTTGCAAACATAAAAATAGCCGACGTAATGAATGGTAGCCTTGTAATAGAAGACGTTATCGGCGGTGTTTACCTTGGCGAACTTATGGGCAACACTTACTGCAACGGCACTTCTTGTAATCTTTCGCATTCTCACGTTGAAGGTTGGTACGACGGTAGTAATAATCTTATAACCGCCACCGATACGGCAAACGAAATAATGCTTAAACTTTACGATATTACCGTTACTGAACTTATGAACGATGGTATTGATATGGCTTCGTTGACAAGCGGTATTTATCTTGGTAAAGCAATGGGCTATACATACTGCGACGGAATTTCTTGTTCTCTTTCACACGATAACCACGTTAAAGGTTGGTATGACGAAAGCGGATACGTTGGCGCAATGAATAATTCCCTTGCCGATATTGAAATTTCAAGCGTAATGAACGGCGGTCTTAATATTAACGACGTTATCGGCGGACTCAAACTTGGCGAAGTAATGGGTAACGTTTACTGTGACGGAACTTCTTGCTCACTTTCACACGGTAGCCACGTTGAAGGTTGGTATAAAAAAGACGGAAGTTTTATCAATCCTAACGACATAGAAGCAACCGATAAAATAGTATACAATCTTTATTTAACTTCGCTTAGCGATATTATGAACGGCTCGTTTGATATTGAAAGCGCAATTAGCGATATGTACGTCGGCGAACTTATGGGTTACGACGGAACTGTAAACGCTTGGACTAACGGTGGCGATAACGTATCTTCGCTTGAAAACGTTATTGCAAATATTAAAATGAGTGAAATGCTTAACGGCGACTTGAACTTACAAGAAAAAATTAAAGACGTTAAACTTGGCGACGTTATATCTAACACGTCTTCTTCAAGCGTTCTTAAATTGCTTGAAGGCACGTCGATAAACGACCTTCCTACTGCAATAGACGCTCTCAAAATAGGTCAAATAATGGGTTATACGCAATACACTCATTGTAGCGCTGGAAGTAGTTGTAGCGAAAACCACTCGCATTGGTATAACGGAACGGAACTTGTAACGGGTATTTACGGCGCGTTATCAAGCTACTCAATTAAGAGTATTACTGAAGGCAATATTGCTAACCTTAAAATAGGCGACGTTATTGAAGTTGGCGATAATAAAGTTTTACAACTTTTAGCAGGTAGTTCGTTAACTTCGGTAGCAACGGATGCTAACGCTATTCAAATAGGTAAAGTTATGGGTTATGAACTCAAAGCAGACGACGGCAAGTGGTATACCGACACAAATTACACAACCCCAATTGAAGGGCTTAACGCTAAAATAGCAAATTACACTATTGAAGAGATTTCAAGTGGCGCGTTATCAAACTTAATTAATAATCTTACTATTGGCGACGTTTTAACGGATACTAGCGCAGGCGCATTCGGGTTAATTTATCAAGGCGCTCTTACTGAAGGCGGTACGTCTTACGAAGGCAATACGGGCGCAATTCCAGTAACCGAACTTAGCGAGCGTATGCTTAAAGGCTTTAAAGAAGCGTCGTATTCAGCGCTTGAAGATGCGGGGGTTATTTCGCTTACTGATGAAGAAAAAGAAAAAATAACTTATTTCTATGCAAATATCTTTACAGGGGAAAAGCCAACTGACTGGAAAACGGAAAAAACTTTACCTGAAGTAATTAAAGACATTATATCTATCATTAATGTTTTATAACGGTACGCACTTTTACTAAGTTAACGTATAATAGGTAAAAATAATAACGTTAAAATCGTTGACAAAAGTTATTTATTATATTAAAATTATTATGTTTTTGAGGGAAACCTTGAAATATAGCAGTTTAACTGCCATACCTTGAATGCGAGGTCAACCGCATTCCAATAAGTCCAGGAGGTAAAAAAATATGAACAAGTACGAAATGCTCTATATTCTCGCTACTGAATTGACAGACGAAGCAAAAGAAGCTATCATTGCTAAATTTGAAAATGCTGTTAATCAAAACGGCGGTAAAGTTGAGAAAGTTGACAAATGGGGAGTTAAAAAACTCGTTTACCCTATCAACTACAAGACTGAAGGCTATTACGTTCTTATGTCGTTCGAATCTACAGGCGCTCTCGTTGATGAACTTAAGAGAATTGCCGGTATTACTGACGGCGTTATGAGAAGATTAATTACAAAAGCGTAATAAACAAAACACAGGGTTGCTACAAGCAATCGGAGGAATTTATGAACAAAGTATATTTAATAGGTAATCTTACAAGAGACCCAGAATTATCTGAAACGTCAAGCGGTGTTGCATTTTGCCGTTTTTCAATCGCTGTAAACAGAACGTTTACTAATAGCGACGGTAATAGAGAAGCAGACTATTTCAATATCACCGTATGGAGAAATTTAGCCGAAAACTGCGGTAGATTTTTACATAAAGGTAGCAAAGTTGCAGTAGTTGGTAGTTTACAAAACCGCACTTACGAAGATAAAGAAGGCGTAAAAAGAACGGTTACTGATATCGTTGCAAGCGAAGTAGAGTTCTTAACTACTGGCAATCGTGGCGACGACGTTGGCGATACCGTTGTAAAACCTGTTAAACCAGCCGGTCCCGCTCTCACTGAAGTAGACGGTGACGATTTACCGTTCTAACGGCATTTTGAAATTATAAAATAGTTTCACGCTTAATTTTAAAAGGGCGTTTAAAAGCAATAACTACGTTGCTTTACTAAAGCGTTGCCTTTTAAAAACATTTAGATTATATAAGGAGATAGAGTAATGGAAGAAAAAGTTACTAAAAAGCCTATCAGAAAAGCGCCAAGAAAAAAAGTATGTATTTTCTGTGTAGAAAAGGCTGAAAAAATAGATTATAAAGATATCGCAAAACTCAAAAAATTCGTTACTGAAAAAGGTAAAATTTTACCAAGAAGAATGACGGGTGTTTGCGCTCAACATCAACGCGCTCTTGCTAAAGCAATTAAACGCGCAAGAATTGCTGACTTATTACCATTCAAGGGTGAATAATTTTAAAGGTCTGTTATAAGACAAAATAGATTTGAGCGAAAATTACAAAAACTTTTTGCTTTAGGCATATTAAATTTTATAACAAAAAAAACAAAATAAAATAACTAACAAAAAAGCACTCTGCAATCAACGCAGGGTGTTTTATTTTCTAAATAATTGTTATTGAAAAAGGGGAATAGATGTGTTACAATCGGTTTTAATTAGTTATTCCTTCAAACTAAACACAAATAAAAAAGACCGTTTGAGTATTGACAAAACTAAAAAACAATTTTAAAATAACGGCGTATAATAAACGTATTTACTGGTATTTGTACAATTTTACATAGATTTATTGCAGTTTTTATTATATAATTAAACTATTACTAATTAAGACTAATCTGTATAAATGAATTTTAGCATTAGGTTGCTGATTTTGAAGGAGAGGGAAATGAACGTAATGGTGCGAAATGGCGAGATTGAGATTACTTTAGCAAACGAAGTTATTAAAATTACGGCGTGTGGAAACAATGCTATTCGCTTTCAGGCTTTTCCAGGATGTAAAGTGGTTGATACTAACTATAATCTGATGCCTTGCTCGGTGGAGGCCGAGATTGAGCAGAGTGAAAATTGTGTATCAATGAGAAATGGCGCGTTGTTAGTTACCGTGAGAAACGGCGAAGTGCAGTTTTATATAAATAAAAAATGCGTTATAAGTGAAAAGCGAGAACATACTTTTGGCGGTAAAAGTCGTCAATATAGAAACGTAGGACACGAAACGTATTCCGCTGACGTTAGTTTTGAGCCGAGCGATGAAAAACTGTTTGGTATGGGGCATTCGTGGGATAACGAATTTGACCTTAAGGGAACAGTGCACGATATAAAACATATTAACGCAAAAAGCGTAGTTCCGTATGTGTACTCTTCGCAGGGGTATGGTTTTTTGTGGAACGTTCCATCGATTGGAAGGGTGGAGTTTGCAAAAAACAGAACTAGGTGGCATAGTGACTGCTGTAAAGCGGTTGATTACGTGGTTATTGCTGGTAGTCCTAAAGAGACGAGTGAGGTTTTGGCTGACCTTACTGGACATGCACCCGTGATGCCAGACTGGGCGACAGGTTTTTGGCAAAGCAGGTTGCGTTATGAAACACAGGATGAAGTGCTTTCAGTTGTTAGACGTTACCGTGAGTTAAATATTCCGCTTTCGGCTATAATCATTGACTATTTCCATTGGACGGAGCAGGGCGATTATAAGTTTGATCCAAAGTACTGGCCCGACGTTAAGGCTATGGCGGACGAGATTCACGAAGGTAATACCAAACTACTCGTTTCAATGTGGCCGACTGTAAACGAACGTAGCGAAAATTACAAGTATATGTATGACAATAATATGTTGATTCGTACGGCAAACGGCTCTAATAAGCTGTTTGATTTTTACGGTTGGCAGGCGGAAATTGACGTGGCTAACCCTCGAACGCGTGAGTTTGTTTGGGGTAAATTAAAAGAAAATTACGCTGACAAGGGTGTTGATGCATTTTGGTTCGACGTGTCTGAACCTGAAATTTATCCTGAACATTTTGATAACTGTATTAATTATAACGGCAGATATGATATGACTGCACTCACTTATCCCGTTGATTATGCAAGGCTTGTTTACGAAGGACAAAAGGCTATGGGTAGGGGTGATATAGTTACCCTTATTCGTGGTGGCTATTTCGGCAGTCAAAAGTATGCCTCGCTCGTGTGGTCGGGCGATACAGCATCTACTTTTGAGAGTTTGGAACGTCAAGTTTATGCGGCTCAAAACATGGCTATGTGTGGAATCGTGTGGTGGAATACCGATATAGGTGGCTTTTACGGCGGTGACACGACCAGCGAATATTTTCGTGAACTAATCGTGCGTTGGTTCCAGTTTGGATTGTTTTGTCCCGTAATGCGTTTGCATGGTAATCGCGTTCGACATAGCGAAGACCGCCCAATTATTGAACAAAGTGGCGACCCTAACGAAATTTGGAGTTTTGGCGAGCAGGCGTTTGAGATTATTAAGGGTATTTTGGCTACTCGTGAGAAATTGCGCCCGTATATTAGCAAGCAAATGAAGATCGCGTCGCAAAAAGGGTGGCCGATTATTCGTCCTATGTTTTTTGAATTTCCTGACGACAACAATTGTTGGGAAGCAAAGGGACAATATATGTTTGGCGAAGATATTTTGTTTGCACCCGTGACAAAGCAGGGAGCAAAGAGCGTTTTGGCATATTTACCTAAGGGCAAGTGGGTACTTACTAAGGATGGTAAAGAATACTGTGGCGAACGCTTGTATGAAATTGACGTTGAGATAAACGAGTACGTTGCGTTCGTTAAAAAGGGTGCGAAAGTACTAGAATGCTTTAAATGATTATATTTTGTAAAATCTATTATTAGGGATAATTATGAAAAAGTCGTGGAGTAAAAAATATTAATTATAATATATTTAATATACATATATTGAAAGTTGAGAAAAGTCATAAATAACCAAAAAGGTTAATCTTAGCGTTTCACTATTTCGAGCCTTGTCTTGCTCGTAACTCTGCCTTTAAAACCGCACAACATTAAACTAATCAATTAAAAAGCGTAGGTTTTCCTATGCTTTTTTTCGTTGCAAAAAATATTTTCGGGAGTCCTAAGCAAAACCGCACAATATTAAACTAATCTTAAAAGCGTGGCGAAATCTCGTCCATTTGGCGATAAAAGCCACGGTATAAACTTGTAAATATAACAAAACGAATAATGTTATTTATAAAATATTAAAAATCTATTTTCATGGCGATAGTTTTTTGTTAAAATAAGTATGTAAACTAATTGGAACAAAAGCCGATTAAACTTAACAACCAAATAAGCGCTAAACTAGCGCTACAAAACAGCACTATGTGATTAAGGAGAAAATTATGGAAAGAAAATTTCTTTTAGGCGAAAAGAAAGGCGTAATTGCTAAAAATGGATTTACCGATTATTCTGTACTTATTGCGCCCGATAATAACCCTACTGTAAAATACGTAGCAGATGAACTAGTTCGTATGGTAAAAGAAGCAACGGGAGCAGTTCTTCCTATTATTACTGAAAAGAAAGGTAAAGTAATTTCGCTTGGCGATAACTCTTATTCAAAAGCCGTTGGACTTAAAGCGACTACGGCGGAGATTACTCGCCACGGATTTAAGATTAAGACTTTTGGTGAAGACGTAATAATCGTATCGTCATCTAATACAGGGCTTATTTACGCTATGCAAAGATACTTAGAACTCAATATGGGCTATATGTATTACCATTGGGAAGAAATTCGCTACGGAGATGAACTTGTTGCTCGTGACCTTGACGTGGTAGATTTTCCAGACTTTTTAAACCGTGACGTATTCTCGTACGACACTTTAAAAAGACAAGAAAACCACGTTAAACTTTACAATTGCGGTAGCGCAATCAATAAAAACAGCGATAAAAATCTATCTTCGATTGTTATGTACGGAAATAAGTATGGCGAAGGCTCTTGGTGGAGTACCCTTCACGACCAATCTTTGGCGCTTCAACTCGTAGATTATAAAGTTTATCGTGAAAAATATCCGCATTGGTTCTTTGGTAAAGAGGGCGGAACGAACGGAACGAATCCGCACATTTGTTACACCGAGGCGTTATACTCTCGCGACGAATACGAAAAAGGCGATTTTTCCGAACCTAACTACAACGATGGACGACACGGATTGTTCTGGACGCTCGTTTATAACTTAATAAATAACTATATCGCTGTAGAAACGGATAAATCGTTATTCCAACTTGGAATGAGTGATAATCGTGATTTCTGCAACTGTGAGAGATGTAATCGTGACGTAGATAAGTACACTCGTAGCGGAATAGCGTTAAGATTTGCAAACGCTGTTGCCGACGAAGTTAAGAAATGGCAAATGGAAAACTGCCCAGAGCGCGAAATATACCTAACGATGTTTGCGTATATGACGATAGTAGACCCACCTACTGTTAAAACGATTGGCGCGGACGGAAAACCCGTATGGACACCGATTGACGAGAGCGTAGTAGCAAGAGATAACATTATTATTCGTTACGCTCCTATTCAGGACTTCTATATGTTCTCATTCCTTGACGAAGAACATAACCCCGAGTCTTACAACGCGCTCAATGGCTGGACGAAGATAGCCAAACACTTTGCTGTTTGGGATTATCGAGTTGACTTTGGCTCAATTCACACGCCTTTTCCGCAATGGATTACCGCGCAAGAAAATATTCGTTTATATAAAAAATTGGGATTTGTCGACGTGTTCCATCAAGCGTGCAGAACGAGCGGTGGCGTACCGTTTATTTCAATGGATAATTTTGCGCGTTCGCGTATGCTTTGGGATACAACTCTTGAGTATAACGACCTTATCAACGAGTTTATCGACGCGTTCTACGGTGAGGCTGGAGACGCTATAAGAGAGTATATGTCGTATCTAACCAAGCATTATTGGTGGGCAAATAAAGAACTGAATTACAAAGGGCACTCGCACTATTCGGTAGGAAGAAAGAAAGAGCATTTCCCACTCTCATTCGTTCACGACGTAGAGGCAATTTTTAAGAAAGGCTATGACGCTATGGAGAAGATTAAAGACTCTAATCCTGAGCGTTACGCAATGATAAAGAAACGTTTTGATGGCGAGAGTTTGTTCTACCGTTTCTGTAAACTTGCATATTATCCAAAGCATTACAAAAGAGAAGAACTTGCTTATGAGGCGCATTATTTCAAGGAAGCAGGAGATGCGGTAGAAACAAAAGTATGGTTTAACACTTTCGACCAGTTCTGGACGATAGCAGAAATATTTCTTATGCAATATTGCGATTGATAGAATAGTAACGTAAGAATAAGATAATTTTAAAGGGCTATAAACGGCGCAATACTGCGTTACTGCTTAGGTTCAACACTTCGATAACCAAAAAGGTTAATC
>CALDOZ010000054.1 GCA_937912025.1 uncultured Clostridia bacterium
AAAGTAGGGCGAGAAAGCCCGTCTCAGTATGACACCACGGGAGATGTTTCGAAAGCAGAGCAAGAAAGTCCGTCTAACATCGGTAAAGCAATTTAATAAAATACTATAAAAAAACTAACTATTACTTGTAAAAAATTAACTATTTTAAATTCTTGTGTTGACAAAAATTTTAACTACTTTAAAATAAAATTAAACTAAAAATTATAACGTCAAGGAGCAGTTATGAAATATCAATACGTTAATGATTTTAAAAATTTAGGGTTTGGAATGTTTGTCCATTTTGGCTTGTATAGCGCGTTAGGTAAGGGTGAGTGGGCTAAAGAAATTTTAAAAATACCATACGAAAAATATAATAAACTTATTCCCAAGTTTAAAATTGCAAAAAACTGGGCAAAAGAACTTGTAAAAACGGCTAAAAACGCAGGGTGTAGATACGTTACTTTAACAACGCGCCATCACGACGGGTTTTCGCTTTATGACACCAAAGGTTTGTCTGACTACGACGTTACGCACACACCTTTAAAGCGCGATTTAGTTAAAGAGTTTGTTGACGAGTGCAATGCTCAAGGCGTAGTTCCATTTTTTTATCACACTTTACTTGATTGGCATCACCCCGAGTATAATAATGATTTTAAAAAGTATATTGATTATTTAGCGTCAAGTATTGAAATTTTATGTACAAATTATGGTAAAATTGGTGGTTTTTGGTTTGATGGAATGTGGAATAAATGGGATGCCGATTGGCAAGAAGATAGACTTTACGGTATTATAAGAAAGCATCAACCGACCGCAATGATAATTAATAATACAGGACTTTCTAAGCAAGGTGAAGTAGGCCACCCACAAATTGATAGCGTTACCTTCGAGCGTGGCGAGGCGGGAAAAGTTTTAGAAGAAGATAGACCGCGCGCTGGTGAAGTTTGTGATGCTTTAAACGAGCATTGGGGTAATGCGTTATACGATATTGAATATAAAAGCGTTAATACTATTATAAAAAATATGTTACAAGCGCGTAGCGTAGGCGCAAACTATCTACTTAACGTTGGTCCGCTCGCTAACGGTAAACTATCAAGCATAGATAAAGGATATTTTGAATGTATTGGAAAGTGGATAAAAGCCAATAAAAACGTTTACTATAAACTTAAAAGTTGTGATATTACCGCAAGCAACGCTACTATATATACTGACGGCGAGTTTTATTACGCAGTACTTAAAAACGGTATAACGGGTGGAACTATGGACGTAATGCCGAATTCTAACCTATATAGCGTAAAAATCAATGCAAATATTAAAAACGCAACATATTTAGATAACGGAAAGGCAATTAAAGTTAAAAATAATTGCTTTAACGTTGAGCCGTATAATTACGGTGTAAATTTATGTTTTAGAATAGTAAAATTTAGTTTAAAATAAAAAATTGATAAAATGCAGATTAGATTTATCTAATCTGTTTTTTTATATTGACAAATAGTAAAAATAGGCGTAAAATAATAATTGCGACCTAACTTTATATTTTTACAGAAACAAATGCTTTTATCTAGGTAGAAGTGTTACTTTTCGCGTTACAAATTTTCTGTAGGAATATAAAATTTGAGTTAGTGTCGCAACTGCTTGCGAAAGTACATTTTTACAGGTGTCGCTTTGCATGGCAGGGCGACATTTTTTTATTGGAGGTTTTAATATGGAAGAACGCGAAGTCATAGTCGTAACCCAAAAAGAAGGGGACGACAAGGTTGTACAACAAGAGTACGTAGTTTGTGAAGTGTGTGGTCACGCAAATAAGCGCACTAACGGATTATGTGAAATGTGCAGTAACTATTTACATTAATTTAAGGAGAAAATTATGGAAAACAATCAAATTAAGATTTACAATGACCTTTTATCTGGTGAAATCAAAATTAGCAGTTTAGACCCTACAAAAGCAACGCATAGAAACGCTGTTTACGACTACGTTAAAGATAGACCAAACATCGTTGCTAGGTTTACCGAACCAAGCGAATATGAATTTTTAAAACATTTAATTAAACGTGATTATAAAATTTTCGTTTACTTAAAACCTGAACAATACACTCAAGATTACGCTAAATCGTATTTTTATAAAAAAATTGAAAATTCTGATGGTTACAACCCATCTTTCTTAGGTAAAAGTTATGAAGATGAAATTACTCTTACCGTAAACTACGAAACTTATAGCGGTGAAGAAGTAATTTATTTTGATAACGACATTCAAACTATTACTCACCTTGAAACAAAATTAAGCGTTAAGTTTAAAGTTTTAGATATTGTTGCATTATTTAAAAAATTAGATATTGCTATTACTAATATCGGTTATCAAAACGTTAACGACTTCTTTACTTCATACGTTAACAACGCTTACCGTAAAGTTGTTATTAAAGCGGTTACTAAAGATAAAATCGGTATATATAAACTCAATACAATGCACGAAGAACTTCAAAAATTGATTTTTGACGAAATTGCTAAAGAGTTTGATAATTGCGGTATTTTCGTTGAAAAAGTTTATATTAAAAAACTCACTATTGCTGAAGAAGTAAGCGATATTTTACAAAAACAAAGTTTAGTTTTATTAAACGAGAAAAACAAAAAACAACTTTTTGCCGAGTACGAAAAAATTTCTCTTGACAACTACGCTAAAAAGGCTGAAATACATAGCGCTAACCCTAACTTTGCAGTTGGTCTTACCGAGGCTGAAAAAGACCTTGCTGTTGAAAGATATTACAAGAAAATTAAATACGAACATGGTATTGAAGACGAGTTTGGTTCTAAAAAGACTCTTGCCGAAAGAAAAGACGTTGTTGACGACGTTGTTAATAAACGCGCTGATAAGCCAAACAAAATTAAAAGTAATTTTGGCGCCGCTATTGCATGCTTCATTGCAGGCTTAATAGCAATGATTATTACTCTTACTACTGCGTTCAATTGGTACGACCAATTAATTGGATTTGGTTTTGTAACGATCTTAGTTGGTTTAGGTATTGCGTTTGCAATTGTAAGTTTTAGTGTTAGAAAAGGACAAAAAGACCTTATAGAAGAACAAAAAGCGGAAATTGAAGAATACGAGTCTATGATTAAAAACAATAGAAAGAAAAACGAGTCAAACGTTTTTGATAACATCTTCAACAATAACAACAATAACGATAAAGACTAATGAGGGAGGGCAGTTTTATGGAAAATAATAAATATAAAAATAATAAATTTTTTAAAGGAAATAAAAATGCAATAATTGCCTTTTGGGTTTCTACAATATTATCAGTTATTTTGATTATAACTGGTGTGATTGGTTCAATTATAGAAAATAATAGCAATAATAGCAATAATGACAATTATTACGGCAACGGCGGTTCTAATAACGCTACTCAAATGGGGATAAATACCTCTTACACGTTAGAAGGTGGAACTAACACCTATACTGCAAGTGTATCTTCTGGTTATACGTATTATTTAGTATTTAACTGTTCTTCATCTTATATTAATTCAGTTTCGATTAAAAATGCAAACGGATATTCAATCTCTACTTATAGTGAATCTTCGTATGACAATGGTGAATGGAGGACAGTTTATAGGTTTGAGCCACAAGATTATGGAACTGTTACAATTACTATAAGTATGAGTTCAAGCGCTGATTATTATGGTTATTATGTAATGCTTGAAAGACAATACTAAAAACGGAAAATGCAAGGCAAAAAATGCCTTGCATTTTTTTTAATAGTAGGCTAAAATATTAGTATGATTAAACCTATTGCATACATAAAATCTCCGTTTATTCAAAAATTTGGTGTTCCACGTCAAAGCGGTCGCGCTAAAAACGTTGTGGGGTATATTGAGTTTTTGCCCGAGTTTTCAAATAAAGAAGCGTTTAGGGGTATTGAAAATTTTTCGCATTTATGGATAATTTTTGATTTTTCTTTATCGCATCGCAACGAATTTTCTCCTACTGTACGTCCACCGCGTCTTGGTGGTAACGAAAGGGTAGGCGTTTTTGCAACTCGCTCTCCGTTTAGACCTAATAATATTGGGTTATCTTCAGTTAAGTTTGAGGGTATTGAATTTAAAAACGGCAGGGCAATATTAACAGTATCTGGCATTGATATTATTGATAATACGCCCGTTTACGACGTAAAACCGTATATTAAGTACACCGATTGCCACGAAGACGCTATTAGCGGTTTTGCAACCGATTTTGAAAATTATCGCCTACAAGTAAACGTTTCAAGCGAACTTTTAAGCGTTGTTGAAAAGAGTTTACAAGTCCCGTTAATTGAGTGTTTGCAAGACGATCCGCGCCCGTCTTATATTGATGATAATAATCGCGTTTATAAAATGAATTTTGAAAAATATCAAATTTCTTTTGTAGTAAACGAAAAGCAGTTGACGGTAACTGAAATTATTGTTTTTTAAATACAACTATTAAATTTTAACGAGTAACGTCGTTTTAATTTAATAGTTTTTTATTTTATAGTTTTGCTTATAAAAAGCGTAAAAATCACAATACTATTATATATAGATAGGCGTTTTAGTAAAAAAATATCGTATTTTTTGTATATTTTAGCCTTAAAAACGGCGCAAAATAAAAAATTTTAAAAAAAGCGTCAAAAAGTATTGACAAACGCATATACTGGTTGTAAAATATACTTGAAATTAGCACTCACACACTTAGAGTGCTAACAGTCTAACGAAAGGTGTGCTAATTATGGAACTTAGCGATAGAAAGAAAAAAATACTTCAAATAGTTGTTGACGATTATATTGATACGGCAGTTCCCGTATCAAGTAAGGCAATAACTGAAAAGTATCATAAAAGCATAAGTTCGGCAACTATTCGTTCGGAACTTTCGGCGCTTGAAGAACTTGGATATTTAACTCAACTCCACACGTCGTCGGGGCGTGTTCCGTCGGCGGAAGCGTACAAACTCTACGTTTCAGATCTTATGATTAAGGAAAAACTCACTCAAAAAGAGTTAAATTATATTAAAACTATTTTCCTTGAAAAAGCCGATAATATAGAAAACGTTTTCAAAAACGCCGTTAAAGTTATTAGCGAACTTACAAACTACACTTCGCTTGGTATATCTGACACCAATGATGACGATAAGGTAAGAGAAATTAAATTTTTCCGTTTTCGTCCTGAACAAGCGCTCGTGTTACTTGTTACCGACCTTAAACTTTTAAAAGACCATTACATTTCAGTTCCTAGCGAGATGACTAACGAACAACTTGACGAAGCAACCGCTATGATAAACAAACTTTTCGTTAATAAAACGTTTAAAGAAATTTGTGAGATGCAAGTTGATTTTAACGAAAGTTTTTCGGGGTATAAAACGGTATTTTTAAACGTAATTGAAGCGCTTAAAGAGTATTTTACCGCCGATACCGACGTTATTATGGAAGGTCAAGATAAATTTCTTCAACACGCCGAGTATACTAACGTTGAAAAAATTAAAGACTTTTTGTCAGTCGTTACTAGTAAAGATAAAATCGTTAATATTTTAACTGACGATAATAAAGACATTAAAATCAACGTAAAAATTGGTTCTGAAGGGTATGATAAAATTCCTAAAGACTGTTCAGTCGTTTCGGCAACGTACACGGCAAACGGTAGAAAAATTGGTACTTACGGCGTAATTGGTCCTGCGAGAATGGACTATCAAAAAGTAGTTGCCGTGCTTGAAAACGTAGGCAAAATAATAGAAAGTATTATACAAAATAGGTAATTATGGAAAAAGAGATTAAAAATGAAACGGTTGACGGTAAAACGTCAACGGATAATGAAAAAGTAACTGACGTAACTAAACTTGACGCTAAAACTGCTAAAAAAATGCTTAAAGAAGTTTTATTAGAAAACGAAACGTTAAAAGCAGACGCTCTCAAGTATAAGGACGCGTGGTATAGAACTGCCGCTGATTTTGAAAATTTTAAAAAGCGTAATAGCGAAACGCGCTCAAACGCTTATAAAGACGGTAAAACTGACGTAATTTCAAAAATTTTAGTAATTGGCGACAGTCTTGATAGGGCTTTACTTATGAAACTTGACGAAAAAACTCGTGAAGGCATAGAACTTACCGCCCGCAATTTTGAAGATATATTAAAATCGCTTGACGTAACGGCTATTAACCCCGTTGGCGAAGATTTTGACCCGTTAACTCAAGAAGCAATAATGAAAGTTCCTGCTGAAGAAGGGGAAACGGAAGGAAAAGTTAAACAAGTTTTCTTAAAAGGTTACAAACTTGGCGATAAAGTGATAAGATACGCTCAAGTTGTTGTAATCGGTTAAATATAAAATTCACTTAAAGGAGATATAAAAATGGGAAAAATAATTGGTATTGACTTAGGTACAACAAACTCTTGCGTTGCAGTAATGGAAGGTGGCGAACCTGTCGTAATTGCGAACGCTGAAGGTTCGAGAACTACACCGTCGGTTGTAGGTTTCCAAAAAGACGGGGAAAGACTCGTTGGTCAAGTTGCTAAGCGTCAAGCGGTAGCAAATAGCGATAGAACGGTGCTTTCAATTAAACGTCATATGGGTTCTGACTTTAAAGTTACTATTGACGATAAAAAATATTCACCACAAGAAATTTCGGCTATGATTTTAGCAAAACTTAAAAAAGATGCCGAAGCATACCTTGGCGAAACTGTAACGGATGCAGTTATTACTTGTCCTGCTTACTTTAACGACGCTCAACGTCAAGCGACTAAAGACGCTGGTAAAATTGCCGGCTTAAACGTTCTTCGCGTTATAAACGAGCCAACCGCTGCCGCTCTTGCTTACGGTCTTGATAAAGATACAAACTCGCACAAAGTTATTATTTACGACCTTGGCGGTGGTACTTTCGACGTTTCTATCTTAGATATTGGCGACGGTGTATTTGAAGTTCTTGCAACAAGCGGTAACAATATGCTTGGTGGTGACGACTTTGATAAAAAGGTTATGGATTACCTTATCGGCGAATTTAAAAAGTCTGACGGTATTGACCTTTCTAAAGATAAAATGGCTATGCAACGTCTTAAAGAGGCTGCTGAAAAGGCTAAAATCGAACTTTCAAGCATGAGTTCAACTAACGTAAATCTTCCGTTTATCACGGCGGACGCTACCGGTCCTAAACACCTTGATATTACTATTACTCGTCAAAAATTCGACGCTATTACTGAAGATTTAGTTCAAATGACTATTGACCCACTTACTAAAGCAATGAAAGACGCTGACCTTTCGTTTAGCGACATTGCAAAAGTAATTTTAGTTGGTGGTTCAACTCGTATTCCTGCCGTTGTAGAAAAAGTTAAAGCGGTAACTGGTAAAGAGCCGTTCAAAGGCATTAACCCTGACGAATGCGTTGCAATCGGTGCTGCAATTCAAGGCGGTGTATTAACGGGCGAAGTTAAAGACGTATTACTTCTTGACGTTACTCCACTTACTCTTGGTATTGAAACTTTAGGTGGCGTATGTACTCCGCTTATTGAAAGAAATACTACTATTCCTGCTAAAAAATCACAAGTATTCTCAACTGCTGTTGACAATCAACCAGAAGTTACTATTCACGTTCTTCAAGGCGAAAGAAAGTTCGCTAAAGACAATAAAACTCTTGGTCAATTCAACCTTACGGGAATTGCTCCTGCTCCACGCGGAATTCCTCAAATAGAAGTTACTTTTGATATTGACGCTAACGGTATAGTTCACGTTACTGCTAAAGACCTTGGTACTCAAAAAACTGCCGATATTACTATTACTTCTTCAACAAACCTTACAGAAGAAGAAATTAATAAAGCGGTTAAAGAAGCGCAACAATACGAAGAAGAAGACAAGAAGAGAAAAGAAGCCGTTGATAATAGAAACAATCTTGACGGTATGATTTTCCAAATGGAAAAAGCCCTTAAAGAAAACGGAGATAAACTTCCTGAAGAAGATAAAACTAAACTTGAAGAACTCTTAAAAGAAGCAAAAACCGAACTTGAAAGCAACGATAACGACAGAATTAAAGCGGCAACTGAAAAACTTTCAAACGAAGCGCAAGCAATTTTTGCTAAAATTTATCAACAAGCAGGCGGAAATGCTACCGGTACGGGCGACGGTACTACTACCGGCGACGACGATACTGAATTCCACCAAAACTAAAAACTAAAAGTGAAGGGGTTAAAATCCCTTCACTAACTCATTTTAAAGGTTAAATATGGCAAATTATTACGAGATTTTAGGCGTTTCTAAAGACGCCACTCAAGACGAAATTAAAACCGCTTACCGCAAACTCGTTAAGCAATACCATCCCGACCTTCATCCAAACGACCCCGTGTGCGCCGCTAAGTTTAAAGAAATAAACGAAGCAAACGAAACGCTTAGCGACCCTCAAAAACGTAAAAAGTACGATTTTGAGCAAGAGCATCCTGGTATGGGCGGATTTGGTGGCTTTGGCGGTGGCGCTTATGAAAGTACTGGCGGTTTCGGTGGGTTTGACGATATATTTGGCGATATTTTCAGTCAGTTTACCGGCGGTGGCGCAAGAGCAAGCCAAGAAGTAAACCGTAAAGGTCAAGATATAAGCCTTGAAGTTGAACTTTCTTTCCTTGACGCTGCAAAAGGTTGCACTAAGGAAGTATCGTATAATAGAAACGAGCCTTGTAAAACGTGTAGGGGAACGGGCGCTAAAAACGGTTCATCGTACTCAACATGTTATACTTGTAAAGGAAAAGGTCAAATTCAATACGTTTCAGGCGGTGGATTTTTCCAATCAATTAGCGTTAGGCCGTGTACAGACTGTAACGGCACGGGCAAGCGCATTTTAGAAAAATGTCCTGATTGTAGCGGAAGGGGTTATAATAAAACTAAAACTACTGTTTCTTTTGATATTCCAGCAGGCGCTGACACTAATTCGTACATTAGAAAACGCGGTTATGGCGACGCTTCTAAAACGGGCGGTGAAGCAGGCGACCTTATAGTAGTATTTAAGGTTTTACCACATAAAATTTTTAAACGTAAAAATTACGATTTGTACTTAGAACTTCCAATTCCTTTCAAACTTGCAACGCTTGGCGGAAAGGTTAAAATCCCAACGCTTGACGATACTATAGAAATAACTATTCCTGAATGTACTCAAAGCGGTAAAACGTTTACAGTTAAGGGTAAGGGTATACGCTCGCGTATGGGCTTTGGCGACTTGTTTGTAACGGTTGTTGTTGAAGTGCCTGACCGTCTTAATAAAGACGCGCGCAAGGCTTTAGAGAAGTTTGACGACGCTTTAAATATTAAGCAATACGAAAAAATTCGTAAATTTAATGAAGATATGAGTTCGCTTTACGGCGTTGATTATCTTAAAGGCGATGAAAAAAAGAAAAAATAAATAATTAATTAAATTTTTGCTCATAATATCTACTAAGGAGGGTTTTATGAGAAAGTTTAATTCGGGTGAAATTGCCCCTGTTTCTGCTACTTATTGTGAAGTAGATAGTCAAGGTAAAGTTTTAAATTGTGTTGAAGTTAAAAAAGGCGATAGACTTCCGCCACTTCAAAGTTCAAAACACTATTACGAACTTAAAGACTAATTTATAATTAAATAATTAAATTAATTAAAAAATTAAAGTGCTTGTAATTTACTTACAGGCATTTTAATTTTGTGTTTATTTTGGTTTTGTATTGCAAAAAAAGGCAATATGTGATAAACTATAATAAAAAATTTAAGAGGTATTATTATGAAAGGTTTTATTGAAATTGAAACTACTGACGGCGATATTATGTATCTTAACGTTAATCATATAGCGTCGATTAACGAAACGGAAGATTATGGTCAAAATATTACTATGTCTAATGGTGAACAATATTTTACAGACACAAGTCTTAAAGAGATTTTTTTACTTATAGAAGAAGCAACTATTTGTGATAAAACAAAGGCGTAATATTTTATAGGTGAATTATGAAAGGATATATTAAGGTTATTAATACTAGGTATGAAAAAGAAGAAGTTTACGTCAACGTAAATCAAATTAAAATGTTAAAACAGTTTGGTAAAAAAATTCTCATATATTTAAATGAACAATTTACTGTTCACGTAGAAATGACAATGGAAGAATTAACTACCTTAATAGAAGAAGCAACATACTTTAATAAAACAAAAGATTAATATATGAAATATATAGAACTTACTATAACAACAACACACGAAGCAGAAGAACTCGTTTCGTCAAAACTGTGGGAATACACAGATTACGGCGTAGCCGTTTGCGACGATAACGACGTTTTAGAACTTATAAATAAACGCCGTCACACTTGGGATTATATTGAAGACGGTATTACCGCAAGCTTAGGTAGTGGTGTTACGCTTGTAAAATGCTATCTTGACGTTGAAACAGCAGACAGCGTTAGCCTTGAAATTGAAAAGTCACTTATAGACCTTAAAGAAAATTGCAAAGATTATTTAAACTTTGGCACGTTAGAAATAGTAAAGCGTGTTGTTGACGGTGACGATTGGATTGAAATTTGGCGCAAGCATTATCGCCCTATGGATATGGGTAAAGTTGTAATTTGTCCTGAATGGATTGATTATATTGCAAAAGACGGTCAAACAGTAGTAAAAATTGATAGCAATATGGCGTTTGGTACGGGCGAGCATGAAACGACGTCTATGTGCATAGATTTTTTAATTAAGTACGTTGACGGTGGGGTTACCGTTTTAGACGTTGGCACGGGTTCTGGTATTTTAGGTATTACTGCTGTTAAACTTGGCGCTAAAAAGTCCGTTATGACTGATATTGACGAAGTTGCCGTTCAAACTGCAATAAAAAATGCTAAACTTAACGGCGTTAGCGATAAATGTCTAATTACGTTAGACAATTTACTTGATAAAGATAATTCTATTGGCGATATCGTAGTAGCGAATATTACCGCCGATATTTTGTGCGTGTTGTCAGATAGTTTAAGTAAACATTGTCACGATAATTCTATTTTAATATTAAGTGGAATACTTCGCGAAAAAGTTGAAATGGTAACGAGCGCGTACGCTAAACTTGGTTATAAAATAATTAACAGTAACGCTAAGGGCGAATGGGTTGCCTTGGCATTAAAAAAGGTATGAAAGCAGTAGTTTTTACACTCGGTTGCAAAGTTAACAGTTGTGAAAGCGCGTCCATTATAAAAGGTCTTAGCGACTTAGAGTATGAAGTTTCAGACGAACTCGGTTACGCCGACTTGTACGTTTTAAACACTTGCTCGGTTACAGCCGAGGCTCAAAAAAAATCGCGCCAACTCGTTGCAAGAGTTAGAAAATTTAATAGCAATGCAAAAATTATCGTTTGCGGTTGCGCTTCTGAAAACGAACCTAACGACTTTGTTGGTAAGGACGGGGTGTCGCTTGTTATAGGTACTCGTAATAAAAGCAAAATTGTAAATATGCTAGATAGTAGCGGTGTTTTTATTAGCGATAACGACGAGTATTACGTCGAAAATTTACCGCCAAAGCGTTTAAAAACTCGCGCTTTTATTAAAGTTCAAGACGGGTGCAATAATTTTTGTTCGTACTGTATAATACCGTATTTACGCGGTAGAAGTAGGTCGCGTAGCGTTGAGAGTATTAAAAGCGAAATAGACTATCTAAACCCAACGGAAGCCGTTTTAACGGCAATCAACTTGTCTGCTTATAACTATAACGGAACAACGCTTGGCGGTTTGCTTGATAGTTTAAGTGGTGTTAATTGCAGAATTAGGCTTGGCAGTTTAGAAGAAGTAATTATAAGCGAAGAGTTTTTAAAAGGCACTCAAAAATTAACTAATTTTGCTCCGCATTTTCACTTGTCTTTGCAGTCTGGCTCGGATGACGTTTTAAAGAGTATGAATAGGCATTATTTGACTAATGATTTTGAACGCTCGGTTAATTTGATAAGAGAGTTTTATCCGCTTGCAGGTATTACTACCGACGTGATAGTTGGTTTTCCAACTGAAACTGAAGAAGATTTTACTAATACGCTTGAATTTTGCAAAAAAGTTAAGTTTTCAGATATTCATTGTTTTCCGTTTTCGCCAAGAAAGGGAACTGTTGCGTATGGCTTAAAAGACTTGCCGTCCGACGTTAAAAAGGATAGGTTAAATAGGTTATTAGAATTAAAAAAGCAACTTAAAGACGAGTTTATTAATGCTAATTTAGGTAGAGTTGGCGAAGTTGTTTTTGAAGAGTTTGACGGAACGTATTCTATCGGTTATACCGAAAATTATATAAAAACTTACGTTTTAGGTGAGTTTTCTAAGAATATTAGTAAAGTTATGCTTGAAAAACCGTATAACGACGGCGTTATTGCAAGCATTATTAAGGAGTGAATTATGGATTGTTTATTTTGTAAATTTGTAAGTGGCGAATATAAGTGCGATAAAGTTTTTGAAAACGACGATATGATTATTATTCGCGATATTGCGCCTAAGGCAAAAAATCATTTTCTTGCTATACCTAAAGTTCATTTTAAATTCTTAGCCCAAATGAATAGTAGCGACGCTGAACTTGTTGGTCGCATTTTAAAAACTATTCCAACGCTTAGCGATTTGCTTGAACTTCAAAATGGCTATCGTCTTGTTATTAATCAAGGCGACGATCCAGGTCAAACCGTTCCACATTTACATATACATATTTTGTCTGGACAAAAAATGGAGTGGAATCCCGCTTAAAAAATGCGTTTTAATTGCTAATATGGGTTAATTATGCTTGACAATTAACTTTTGTGCTTGTATAATTATATGGCATACTGAACCAATAGGGTAAAGGAGGGTTGTTATTATGTCTACTATCAGAGTTGGTGAAAACGAAACGCTTGACAGCGCGCTTCGCAGATTTAAAAGAAAATGTTCGCGTGATGGTATTATCGGCGACCTTCGTCGTAAAGAATTTTACGAAAGACCTTCAGTAAGAAGAAAGAAAAAAGCTGAAGCATCTAGAAAGAGAAACGCTAAAGGCTAAAATTAAATAAGTTTTTACACCCGTATAGATTATTGATTTAATTTATACGGGCTCTTTTTTTAAAGGCATATTTACATCGCAAAACTGCGTTACTGCTTAGGTTTAACACTTCGATAACCAAAAAGGTTAATCTCAGCGTTTCACCTTCGCGAGCCTTGT
>CALDOZ010000055.1 GCA_937912025.1 uncultured Clostridia bacterium
ATTTTAAATAAAAAAATAGCTGATAGAGTATCAAAAGGAGATATACTTGCATTTATACATGCAAATGATAAACAAAAGGGAGAAGAGACATCTAGTAAGCTAAAAGACATATATAAAATAACAGAAATAAAGGTAGAAAAGGAAAAGATAATTTTGGGAGTGGTTTAATAATGAATATAATGTTTATATGCACAGGAAATATATGTAGAAGTGCTATGGCTCATGCAATGCTTGAAAAGAAGATAAAAGAAATAAATAAAGATATAGAAGTGTACTCATGTGGTATATTTGCAGAAAATGGAGATGTATCAACAAATGAAGCAGTCCAAACTATGAAAGAGTATGATATAGACTTAAAAAAACATAAAGCAACAAATATACAAAATTCAAATATTAAGGACATGGATATAATTTTATGTGCAACAACAGCACATAAGAACAATGTAATAAATATGTATCCAGAATTAAAAGAAAAAATATTTACAATGAAGGAATATGCAGGATATGATAATAATGATTTAGATATAAAAGACCCATGGGGATATGGAATAGATGTATATAAAAGATGTTCAAAGGAAATAGAAGAGTGTATAAATAAATATATAAAAAAATGGAATTAATTAGAAGGGATAAAAAAATGGATATATTAGAAGGATTAAATGACAAACAATATGAAGCAGTAGTAAATGTAGAAGGACCAAATTTGATAATTGCAGGAGCAGGTTCTCGGAAAAACAAAAGTGTTAACACATAAAATAGCTTATTTAATTAGTGAAAAAAATATAAAACCTTGGCAAATACTTGCAATAACATTTACAAATAAAGCAGCAAATGAGATGAAAACAAGAATACAAGGATTAGTAGGAGATATTGCAAACGAAATGTGGATAGGAACATTCCATTCAATATGTGTTAGAATTTTAAGAAGGTATATAGATAGAATAGGATATCAATCCTCGTTTATAATATTTGATACTTCTGACCAAAGAACACTTGTAAAACAATGTATGAGAGAGCTAAACATAGATGATAAACTGTTTACAGATAGAGGAGTACTATCTGAGATTAGCAATGCAAAAAATGAAATGCTTACTCCTAGTCAGTATGCAGTAAGAGCAAATGGAGAAATAAGAAAAGAAAAAATAGCAGAAATATATAACCTCTATCAAAAAAGATTAAAACAAAATAACGCGATAGATTTTGATGATATTATAAATTTTACAATAAATATATTAACAGAAAATCCAGATATATTAGAGTATTATTCAGAAAAATTTAAATATGTATTAGTAGACGAATATCAAGATACAAATAAAGCACAATTTACATTAATAACACTTCTTGCAGCAAGACATGGAAATATAACAGTAGTAGGAGATAATGACCAAGGAATATATTCATTTAGAGGAGCTGACATATCAAATATTTTGAATTTTGAAAAAGACTTTCCGGGAACTAAAATCATAAAATTAGAGCAAAATTATAGGTCAACAAAAAATATTCTAAATGCTGCAAATGCAGTAATAAAAAACAATTCAAAAAAATTCTAAACTTTATAACGTGATTTGAAAGGGCATGGTCTTATTCCATGTCCTTTCTTAACTGTTTGAACGGTGTTGACAATTATATTAAATACGAGTATAATGATAATATAACCGACGAAGAAAGCGGAAAAACTATTAGTACCGTAAAAACAACGTATAACGGTAGCGCCGATTACGAAACTGTAACCGACTATTTAGGTAACGTAATTAAAACGGTATATAACGGCGAAGTTCAAACTCAAAACGAGTATACTCCAAGCGGTAATTTAGTTAGCGCGGTAGATAACGTGGTGGGCAAAACCGAAACGTATACTTATGATAGTTTTGACAGAAAAACGGGCTATAGCGCGGTTAAACCGTCTAACAACCAAACTCTTTTAACTGAAGATTATGAGTACGACGAGTACGGTAGACTTACTAAAAAGCGTGAAATTTGTGGTTTTTCTAACTCATACGCTTATGCGTATAAAGATAAGTTTGACGCTGAACTTAAAACCATTTATACTGGCGCGTTTTTGGGTAAGAAGTTTTTTGTTAATTTTACTTTAGCTAATATTTTTGCAGGTTATTTATCAGGTAAATTAAGTTAAATATGTTTTAATGATACCGGAGGTCAATTTAGTTGTTTTTTAAAGAAAGTCAATTGCTTTATTTAATAATTTTTGCTGGAATTTATTGTAATTTTACAACAACCCACTATATTAGTGAACGGTTTGATAAAGGTATAATAGTAAAGAATAATTTATTAAAAAAAATTTTGTGGATATATAAAGAATTAGATTATATTTCGTATGTATCTATTGTATTTATCATCATTAATTATATCTTTTTAATTGCAACAATTACTTGCTTTATAATATGTTTATGCGTTTCAAATTTAGCAACAACATTAATAACATGGGTATTGTTTCTTGTGTTGCTTATTCTATTTGTTGTTGAACATGCTTTTACTCCGCCATATGGAGTACGTGGAAGTTAGTAATTAAAACATGGGCGGGTGTGCTTTATAGCGCACTCGCCTTTTAAATTTATATAACCTTGACAAAATTTCAATACTATATTAAAATATATCTACACTACGGCCCTGAAATTTGTAGATTTATAAATGCAGATACAGTAGAATATTTAGACCCTGAAACAATCAACGGTTTAAACTTATATGCCTATTGCACTAACAACCCCGTTAACTATTCCGACCCTACTGGGCATTTCGCGATAGCTACTTTAATTATTGGTTTATTAATTGGTTTTAGTGTTGGTGGTGCAATAATGGGTGGCGTTTCTGCTGGAATTGCTGGCGAAGATGTATTTGCTGGCTTTTAAGAAGAATGTAAAAGGTGTGGTTATGAATGAAAATTTAGAATATTTACTATCAATTTATTGCAATATTCAAATAGCTAATTTAAAAAAAGATAAAAATTTTATAAAATTACACAATTTAGTTAAAGAATTAAATTACAATCTAGTATGTTGTTATGGTAAAGACAATGAAAATAAAAAATCTAAAGATATTTATTTAAGTGTTGAAGTTTATGACAATAAAAATGAAATGATTGAAATATATGATGAAGGTTTTTTAAATCCATCAATATTATTAGTTAGCGTTGATAGAAAATATAGGGTAAAATTTTTCACATGGAAAGATGAGGAATTTATTGAAGATTTAAATTGGGTAATTAAACAATTAGAGATTATAAAACTAAATAAAACTCATTGCATTCATAATTAAAGCTTTGGGCGAGTGTGCTTTATAGCGTACTCGCCTTTTAAATTTATATAACCTTGACAAAATTTCAATACTATATTAAAATATATCTACACTACGACCCTGAAATTTGCCGTTTCATTACCATTGACGATATTTCTTACTTAAACCCAGACGTTATTAACGGTGTTAACCTTTACGCTTACTGCGGTAATAACCCTATTATGAACGTAGACCCTAGCGGTTGTGCTTTCTTGACGGCATTTTTGATAAGTATGGGAATAGCAGCGCTTATAGGTGGTGCATTTGCTGGTGTTGATGCGTATCAATCTGGTGAACGCGGTTGGGACTTAGTTGCAGATATTGCAGGCGGTGTTATATTCGGGGCTGCTATAGGTGCTACAATTGCTTTAGGTGGGGCTGCAGGCTTGGCTGCTACTGGGGCAAGTATTGTGGGTTATACGTTGACTTTAGGTCAAGCAATAGGTGTATCATTAGCCATTGGCACAGGGGCAGGATTGTTGTCTTATACTGCTGAAACATTAATTTCACAGAGTAACCAGTGGTCTTGGTTAGAATTTGGCAAAAATGGTTTATCTGGTTTAGCCAAGGGAGCTACCACTTTTGCTATTGCCTTTGCGGGTGGTAAATTTGGTGCTTTCGATAAAATGTTCCTTGAAGATATATTAGGAAAAGAATTAGTAAAAAATGTATTTTGCTATGATGTGGCAAAAGGTATGCTTGCAAATATTATTCCTAGTGCTGGAAGACAATTTTTTACGCAAATGTCATACTATTTGGGTGAGAGTTTAACAAAGGCGGTTTTTGTAAGTTCTACAGCTGCAGTTATTCGTTGGATAATCGATAAAATTTTTGGGACATAATATATGAAAATTGAATTTAATGGAACAATCTCAGAAGAAAATCAAATTAGTAGAATTAAAAGAGTAAATAAAACAGTAATATTTGTTTTCACTATTAGCTTAATTTTACTCTGGGTAACTCTAATTATATTAGATATGATTTTTGGTTATTTTTTACAAGAACTTTGGAAAGAGTTTGTTATATGTTCAATTATTATATTATTTGTTGCTCTTTTATCAGCAAAGACTCCAGAAAAAGTAACATTGCGATTTAAACTTTCTCCTCATATAATTATTACGGAAAATGAACTTTCTTTAGAATTGTGGAAAGATGGTAAAAAAATGTGGCGAAAGCAAAAAATATCCAAAGTGAAAAACGTTTTGGATTGTGGTAATGTTTACTATATTATTTTTAGGTTCGGAGATATTACTAATGCTTGGATTTGTCAAAAAAATAATATTACAAATGGAACAATAGAAGATTTTGAAACATTATTTAATCATAGAATTATTAGAGAATTCAACCAAGAAAGGTCGTGATTTTTCACGGCCTTTTTTTTACGACGTTAAAGGTAACGTAATAAAAGCGGTTAAGTATAACAGTTTAGACGCATCTTCAAAACTCTATACTCAAACTGAGTACGACGAAAGCGGAAAAACTATTAGTACCGTAAAAACAACGTATAACGGTAGCGCCGATTACGAAACTGTAACCGACTATTTAGGTAACGTAATTAAAACGGTATATAACGGCGAAGTTCAAACTCAAAACGAGTATACTCCAAGCGGTAATTTAGTTAGCGCGGTAGATAACGTGGTGGGCAAAACCGAAACGTATACTTACGATAGTTTTGACAGAAAAACGGGCTATAGCGCGGTTAAACCGTCTAAAACCAAACGCTATTAACTGAAGATTATGAGTACGACGAGTACGGTAGACTTACCAAAAAGCAAACATTAAAGCACTTAAAACGAGTTGCGATTTTACTTTAAAACAATATTACATAAAAAAGTGGTTTTCACAGCAAAAACCACTTTTTTAAATTCTTATAAACTTAATCTGTTAAATTGTCATAACTAAAATAATCACTTTGAAAAAATTCAGACACGCTAATACCAAACCCTTGCGACATTTCATATATCAAATATAAATTAGGAACTTGATTTTTCATAGAACGCATTTCACTTATAGATGATTGCGAAACACCACTTAACTTGGATAATTTGTATTGAGTTAAATTCTTTTGCTTTAAAAGTTCGTCAATTCTTAACGAAACGGCTTGCGCTAAAGTCATAATCCACCATAATAATTTTTAAATAGTATATTACTTTTTATAAAATTATTACTTCGGGTACACGAATTACTTGACTTTTACGAATTATTTTGGTATAATATTTACGTTAACTTACCAATAATATATATATTTTTTTTTAATATATACTTAAAGTTACTCAAGTTTTTAAGGAGCACAAATGAAATCACCATATGTTTTTATAAGTTATTCAACTGAAGACCAAGAATATGCTAACAAAATTTATACTTTTTTAACTACAAATGAAATAAACGTGTGGATAGCAAGTAACAATATTAAAGGAAGTGAAAGTTCTGATTATTCTTATGAAATCACTCAAGCTATAAACGAATGTAAAGCGTTTGTTTTTATTTTATCTAAAAACTCAAACGATTCATCTCGTTGCAGTAATGAACTTTCTATGGCTCTTAATGCTGGGAAAAAGATTATATCTTATAAATTGCATGATTTTAAATTATCTAAATCAAATACATATTTTTTACAACAAGCGCAATGGGTTGACGCAACAATTAGCGAAGAAGAGTCTTTTAATGAACTTTTAGATGAAGTTATACTTGCATTTGAGCATAAAGATATTATAAAAGAAAAAGCAAAAATTAAAACAGCAAGTATAGCAGAACAACAAATAGAAAACCTTCTTAAAAGAGCGTATTTTTCTTTAAATGAAGGTGATTTTGATAGCGCCGAAAATTTTGCAGAAAGCATTCTTAATATTAATATGGAATACGCAGAAGCGTATTTTGTAAAACTTTTATGTGAATTAAAATTAAAAAAACCAGAAAAAATAAAGACGTTTAACGGCATGATAATTAGTTATAAGAACTTTCAACACGCATTGGATTTTGCCGAGGGAGAATTCTTAGAAAAACTAAGCGAGTTAAATAGAGAAAATAGTAGGCATTTTATTTACAATGCTGTTAAAGAGCTGATAAAAAAGCCATTTGATTACGACATGGCAAGAATGATGCTTGAACAAATTGAGGGCTATAAAGACGCTGATAAACTTCTTCAAAATCTAACTAAATTACACGACGAAAGACTTATTGAATTAATATTTTATTCAATATATTCACCCTATTTTTACAACATAACATATGTAAAAAAAGATGGACAAAGCCTTGCTGAAGTAGAAAAGTTAGAACAAGAAGAGAGAAATAATATTAAAAAAGAAATTAACGAATATTATACTAAAATAACTGAAAGTATTCCTAGAATACTTGACGATGAATTGAGAAATACTGTTAAAAACGACTATGAAACGTTAGTGTCTCTTGCTATGCTCTTTCAAGATGCAAAATACGACGAATGCTTAGATAGATTGAGTGATAAGACTCTATTTAGTTATATTGAGGAATCATTAGTTGATGGAATAATTGATTTATGCAAGGAAGCGCAAAAGAAAAAAACTGAAAGAATAGAAAAAGAAGAAAGACGAATAAAAGAAAACGAAGAACGAGCAAAACGTGAAAAAAAACAAACTAAAGACGCCATTAAATCAACTATTTTAGGTTGGTTAATAATGATAATTGTCGCTTCAATCATCGGCCTGATAATCTATGTAGTTAAACAAGATAAATACGACCAAGCAAAAGCGCTTATGAGTGAACATAGATACGAAGAGGCAATGGACTTACTTCATAATTTAGATCATAGAGACTCTTCGGATTTATATTTTTACTCAGAAGATATGATTGAGGGCGAGTATTACAACATCATTGATAAATATAGTTTAACTGAGTTTGAAATTCCCGAGGGTGTTACGGAAATTAAAAATTATGCTTTTTATAAATGTACCACGTTGGTTTCCGTTACAATACCAAGTAGCGTAACAAAAATAGGCGAAGAAGCGTTTTATAAATGCACTTCATTAAAGAACGTACAAATTCCTGATAACGTTACAAGTATAGGAGAGTCAGCCTTTTCTGATTGTTCAAATTTGGAAATGATAACACTTGGACAAAATAGCAAATTAAAATCAATAGGTGAATATGCTTTTCTACGTTGCAAAAAACTTCTTAGCATTAAAATACCAAATAACGTTACAGTTATAAATGAGTCTACCTTTAATAGTTGCGAATCATTAAAAGAAGTTATTTTGCACAATAAACTTGTTGAAATAGACGCATATGCTTTTAGAGATTGCAAATCTTTAATAAAAGTAATAATTCCTAAGAGCGTTACTACCATAGGAGACCAAGTTTTTACTGGTTGTACGTCTTTGACTATATATTGTGAAGCGGAAAGTAAGCCTAGTGGATGGCGCTGGAATTATAATTACTCAGACCGACCAGAAGTTTGGGGTTATACAGAATAGGAAAAATCCGTTGAGTGAATATACTCAACGGATTTTTCATTTGGAATTAATTTATTTTTTTAAAATTTCTTCGGCTTTTTCGGTGTCGTCTACCCTTAAAACAACGTGAGCAGAGTTATGTTCTCTACCTAAAAATGCGTAAGTGTATTCAATAGAAACACCACCGTTTTTAAGTTTTTCTACAATTTTTGCAAGACAGCCTGGAGTGTCGTCAAGAGCAATAGAAATAACGGGAGAAGTTTTTACAATAACTCCACTTTCTTTTAACACTTTGCTTGCTTTTTGCTCATCATCAACAATCATTCTAAGTATTCCAAACTCGCTTGTATCTGCCATTGATAACGCGCGAATATTGATATTATGTTTGCTTAGCTCGTTTAAAATTTCGCTTAAACGACCAAATTTATTTTCAACAAAAACTGATAACTGAGTTATATACATAATTTACCCCCTTAAATTTTTCTATTATCAATAACACGTTTTGCTTTGCCTTCGCTACGCGTAATTGTTTTAGGGTTAACAAGGTGAACTTTTGCGCCTATACCAAGTGTTGATTTGAGTTTTTCGGCAATAAATTTTTCAAATTTTTCAATAGACTTCATATCGTCGGTAAAGAAAGTTTCACTCATTTCAACGTTAACGTCAAACGTGTCGGTATTATTTACACGGTCAACGATAATTTGATAGTTAGGAGTAATTTCTCCACCCGATACGTTAAGTAAAACTTCTTCAATTTGACTTGGGAATACGTTTACGCCACGAATAATAAGCATATCGTCAGTTCTGCCTTGCGGTTTATTCATACGAAGGTGCGTTCTACCGCACTTACAAGGCTCAACGTTAAGTGAACAAATATCACGCGTTCTATATCTAATAACAGGAAAACCTTCTTTTGTAATAGTTGTAAATACAAGTTCGCCCTTTTCGCCGTATGGTAAAACTTCTAAAGTGTCGGGGTCAATAATTTCAGCAATAAAATGGTCTTCACAAACGTGCATACCCGCTTGATATTCACATTCATACGAAACGCCTGGTCCCATAATTTCGCTAAGACCGTAAATGTCGTATGCTTTAATTCCGAGTTTTTGCTCGATTTCAAGACGCATACTTTCGCTCCAAGGCTCAGCGCCAAAGATACCTACTTTAAGTTTAAGTTGGTCTTTTACACCCAATTTTTCAATTTCTTCGCCAAGATACATAGCATAAGACGGAGTACAACACAAACACGTTGCGCCAAAATCAATCATTGTTTGAATTTGAAGCGCCGTGTTACCTGACGACATTGGTATTACCGTTGCTCCTATTTCTTCCGCACCCGCGTGAAGTCCAAGACCGCCCGTAAACAACCCGTAACCAAACGAAACTTGAATAATATCGTCTTTAGTAATACCTGCGCCCGCTAAAATTCTTGCAACGCATTTACCCCACATATCAAGGTCGTTTTCTGTATAACCTACAACTATACGCTTACCGGTCGTACCAGATGATGCGTGAACGCGTTTAATTTCGCTAAGCGGTGTTGCAAATAACCCGTATGGATAATAATCACGCAAATCTTTTTTATAAGAAAAAGGAAGTTTATAAAGGTCGTCAACACCATTAATATCTTCGGGTTTAAGTCCTTTTTCATCCATTCTTTTACGGAAACACTCTACGTTTTCATACATACGTTTTACTTGCCAAACAAGTTTTTCGCTTTGTAATTTTTTAAGTTCATTACGGTCCAAAGTTTCTACTTTCGCATTATAAAAATATGGTTTCATAAGTTATGCCTCTTTTCTTTTATTTTAAGCGTTGTAACCTAAATTAAACGCTTTAACATTTACTTCAAGGAATTTTTCAGGAACAGTTGTCTTTATAGTTTGTATCCATTTATCGTACTCAATTCCGCTTGCTTTTGCAAACATACCTATCAATACTACGTTTACCGCTTTAATATTGCCCGCTTGCTTTGCTAAATTCATAGCATCAACGGTAATAACTTCGCCCGCCGTTTTAAGTTTTTCGATAATGCCTTGCGGATATTCCATTTTACCAGTTATTACAGGCATTGGGTTGATTTGTTGAGTATTTACTATAATTTTACCGCCCTTTTTAAGATACGGCATTGCTCTTAACGCTTCAAGTTCTTCAAAGGCTAATATTACGTCCGCCTCGCCTTTACCAACGATAGGCGAATAAACTTCGTTACCATATTTAAGATAAGTCACTACACTTCCGCCACGTTGACTCATTCCATGAACTTCGCTAACTTTTACGTCGTAACCTTCGGTTAAGACGCAGTTACCTAAAATTCTACTTGCAAGCAAAGTTCCTTGACCGCCAACGCCAACAATCATAACGTTTACTGTTTTCATAAATTACTCCTTTTCAATAGCGTTAAACGGACATACGCCAACACAAAGACCGCAACCGTTACATTGACTTGCATCAATTTTTACAACTCCGTCGTCAACGGAAATCGCAGGACAACCAAGTTTCATACAAAGTTTACATTTTCTGCATTTTTCGTTAATAAACGCCTTTCCTTCGTATTTAACCGATTTAAGTAACGCGCAAGGACGTTGCGCTATAATAACCGACGGCTCGTTAGCCTCAGTTTCTTCTTTAACTACTTTTTCAAACTGTTTAAGGTCAAACGGGTCGCAAACCACTACTCTATCAACGCCAACCGCTTTGCATAGAGTAATTAAGTTTACTTGTTTAGTTGCTTCGCCACGAATAGTTTTGCCTGTGGTTGGATTGTCTTGATGCCCCGTCATACCCGTAATTGAGTTATCAAGAATAATTACGGTATTTGCGCCTTTATTGTAAACTATATCAATAAGCCCCGTAATACCAGAGTGAATAAACGTAGAGTCACCTATAACCGAAACGAGTTTTTTGTTAAATTCTTGACCACGCACTTTAGCCATACCGTGAGCAGCGCTTACCGATGCGCCCATACAAATAGTTGTATCAACGCTATCAAGCGGAGCGATTGCGCCCAACGTATAACAACCTATATCGCCAGAAACGGTTAAACCGAGTTTTTTAAGCACGAAAAATGTTGCGCGGTGCGGACATCCTGGACAAAGTACGGGTGGACGCGGTGGTATAACTTCGCTAAGTTCCGTTCTATAAGGTCCGTCAACGCCTAATACTGCTTTTTTAATCATTTCAGGAGTATATTCGCCAAGTAACGTAAACGCTTCTTTGCCAATAACTTCTACGCCGATATTTTTGCAATGTTCTTCAATAAATGGATCAAGTTCTTCAATAACGTAAACTTTTTTAAGACCTTTTACGAAGTTTTTAATAAGATTTTCAGGCATTGGATACACCATGCCGAGTTTTAAATAATTAACGCTATCGCCAAGCGCTTCTTTAGCGTACATATACGAAATACCTGCCGTAATAACGCCTATTTCACTACCGTTATTTTCAATAACGTTGAGCGGAGAAGTTTCGGCGTACTCAACGAGTTTATTATGCCTTTCTTCAACGAAAACGTGGCGCTTTATTGCATTTGCAGGCATCATAACGTTTTTAGCAACGTTTTTAACGTACGGTTTTACGTCTATTTCTTTACGCTCGCCTACTTCTACAAGGCTTTGAGAGTGAGAAACGCGCGTTGATAATCTTATAAATACCGGAACGTCAAACTGCTCTGAAATTTCATAAGCAAGCATTGTAAAGTTTTTACAGTCTGCGCTATCGCAAGGTTCTAACATAACCGTTTTAGACGCTTTAGCGTAGTGACGTGAGTCTTGTTCGTTTTGAGACGAGTGCATGCCAGGGTCATCTGCTACACAAAATACAAGACCGCCGTTTGCGCCTATATAACTAACGGTGAACACGGGGTCTGCCATAACGTTAAGACCAACGTGTTTACAGCATGACATTGCTCTACCGCCTGCTATTGACGCGCCGATTGCAACTTCCGCCGCCACCTTTTCATTAGGCGCCCATTCAACGAAAATTTCGGGGTATTTAACTATATTTTCGGTAATTTCCGTGCTAGGCGTTCCAGGGTAAGAAGAAACAAGTCTTACTCCCGCTTCGTACGCGCCTTGCGCTATTGCGGCATTACCAAGCATTAATTTTTTCATAATAAAATTCCTTTTTTTGTTTTATTGACCAATTTGTTGTGCAACCAAACTTTCACCGCAATATTTTTCGCGAAGTTTTGGTTTTTCGATTTTTCCAGTTGGATTTCTTGGAATATCGGCAAAAATAATTTTACGCGGACGTTTGTATCTTGGAAGAGCAACGCAAAAATCGTTTACTTCTTCTTCGGTTAAAGTAAATCCTTCTTTAACTTCAATAATAGCGGCGGCAATTTCGCCAAGTCGAGCGTCTGGAAGACCTATTACTGCAACGTCTTTTACAGCGTCGTTTTTACGGATAAAGTCTTCAATTTGAACGGGATAAAGGTTTTCGCCACCCGTAATAATAACGTCTTTTTTACGGTCAACAAGGAAGATAAATCCGTCTTCGTCTTCCATTGCCATATCGCCCGTTTTAAGCCAGTCGCCGTCTTTTACTTCTAAGGTAGATTTCTCATCTTTATAATAGCATTTCATAACGCCGGGACCTTTTACGCAAAGTTCGCCAACGTCGCCTTTATTAACTTCGTTACCGTTTTCGTCTACAATTTTAACTTCCCAGCCATAGCCTGCTTTACCAATTGCGCCTACTTTATGTACGTTGCCCATTCCTAAATGCACGCAACCAGGTCCAATACTTTCAGATAACCCGTAGTTAGTATCGTAATCGTGCTTAGGAAATACTGTAAGCCAACGTTTAATTAGCGACGGCGGTACGGGTTGAGCGCCAATGTGCATTAAGCGCCAAGCGGACAAGTCGTATTTAGTTAAATCAATATTTTTACGGTCTATTTCGTCTAAAATATCTTGCGCCCAAGGAACTAACAACCAAACGATAGAACATTTTTCTTCGTGCGCCGTTTTTATAATCCATTCTGGCTTAGTGCCTTTTAATAAAACTGCTTTCGAGCCTACCATAAAACTGCCGAACCAATGCATTTTTGCGCCCGTGTGATAAAGTGGCGGAATACACAAAAATACGTCGTCATGCGTTTGCTGGTGGTGGGCTTGTTCAGTCTTCATTGCGTGCATAAGCGCGCGGTGTGAATGAAGTATTGCCTTAGGAAAACCCGTTGTTCCCGACGAAAAATAAATAACACCGTCGTCATCGTCTGAAATTTCTATGTTAGGTGCTTTAGTTGAGCAGTAACCTATCATTTTATCATAACTGTCGGCAAAAGACGGACATTGTTCGCCAACGTAGAAAAGGTTGTGAACTTCGGGTATACGCTCGCAAATTTCTTCAATACGGCCTATAAATTCAGGGCCGAAAACAAGATTAGAACAATCCGCTTTTTTAAGGCAGTATTTAATTTCTTCAGCAGTATATCGATAGTTGAGCGGTACTGCTATTGCGCCTGCTTTAAGTACGCCGAAATAAATTGGTAACCACTCGATAGAATTCATGAGCAAAATGGCTACTTTATCGCCTTTTTTGCAACCGCGCGTAAGTAATAAGTTTGCAAAGCGGTTTGCTTTTTTCTTAAACTCAAGCCAAGTAATTTCACGGCGGAAAGGTTCGCCCGGAATAGGTTGAATAAGCGAATAATCACGCCAAGTAATTCTACTTTGCGGTTCAAAACTTGGATTTATCTCGACAAGACTAATTTCTTCTGGGTACAACTCGGCATTTTTGTCAAGCACTTCAAATATTGGCATTTTATCTCCTTTATACCGTAACTAAAACGGCTGTATCTTTTAGTGAAAAACGATATTATAATAATACTACTATTATTATACGTTTGTCAAGTAACATCTATCATATTAGTATTTTTAAAGGCTTTTTATGTTGACTTTTTTTATATCTAGGTTTATACTGTTTATAATTTTTTACTGTTGCATTTAATTTGGAGGCTCTTATGGGTGTAAAAATAATTTTTTTAGCGGTGTTTTTTGCTATAACCATTGGTATAGGTATTTATTGCCATAAACATAGTACCAACGTCAACGGTTTCGTGCTTGGCGGTAGAAACGTTGGTCCGTGGCTTACGGCGTTTGCTTACGGCACGTCTTACTTCTCGGCGGTAATCTTTGTTGGCTATGCAGGTCAATTTGGTTGGAAGTTCGGTATAGCGTCTACTTGGATTGGTATTGGTAACGCAGTTATAGGATCTTTACTTGCTTGGGTTATTTTAGGTAGAAGAACAAGACTTATGACTCGCCAACTTAACGCTTCCACAATGCCTGAATATTTTGAAAAACGTTTTGACAGTAAGGCTATGAAACTTATCGCTTCGGTTATAATTTTCATTTTCCTTATTCCTTATACGGCGTCGCTTTATAACGGTTTATCACGCTTATTTGAAATGGCGTTTGATATCGATTACAGCACTTGCATTATAATAATGGCTATTTTAACTTGTATTTACGTTGTTGCAGGTGGTTATATGGCTACCGCTATTAACGACTTTATTCAAGGTATTATAATGCTTGTTGGTATTGTTGTTGTAATTGTTGCAGTATTAAACGTACATGGCGGTTTTGCCCAAGCGTTTAATAGTCTTGCAAGCGTTCAAGACCCTACCGTTTCAACAACTCCTGGGGTTTTCGCTTCAATTTTCGGCCCTGACCCACTCGGTCTTTTGGGCGTTGTTATTTTAACGTCGCTTGGAACGTGGGGACTTCCTCAAATGGTTACTAAATTTTACGCCGTTAAAAGCGAAAGCGATATTAAAAAAGGAACTATTATTTCTACAATTTTTGCCGTTGTTGTTGCCGGTGGTTGTTATTTCCTTGGCGGTTTTGGTAGACTTTTACCGTCGTCAGTCGTTACGGAAGGAGGGTTTGATGCTATTATTCCTACCTTGTTATCTCCACTTAGCGACGCTATTATAGCGTTAGTTATCATTTTAGTTTTGTCGGCGTCTATATCAACTCTTTCATCGCTTGTTTTAACTTCAAGTTCAACTCTCGTTTTAGACCTTATTAAAGGCGTTTCTAAAAAAGAAATGGATAATAAAAAATCATTACTTTTAATAAGAATTTTCGTTGCAGTATTTATTATTATTTCAGTTGTTATCGCTATTTTCCAATACAATTCTCAAGACGCGTTTATCGCTCAGTTTATGGGAATTTCTTGGGGTGCTCTTGCAGGCGCGTTCCTCGCTCCTATGATTTACGGTTTATACTCTAAAAAAGTTACTAAAACGGCGGTATTTGTAAACTTCGCGGTAGCAATTAGTATAATGGTTGGAAATATATTATTTAAACAACATTTACCAGCATTTTTACAATCGCCTATTAACTGCGGTGCAATGGCTATGCTTTTAGGCTTAGTAATCGTACCAGTAGTTAGCGCGTTTACTAAAAAACCAAATACTGAAGTGGTTGAAAATTCGTTTGCTTGTTATGAAAAGACGGTGCAAGTAAAAGCATCGCAAGTATTAATTCACGACGATGAAACTGAAGTTGTAAAATAATTTTTATACGTCTAAATACTAAAAATCCCCGAGAAAACTCGGGGATTTTTAATAAATTAATGTATAGATTTTTAGTAGAATTTTTATGAGATTTTTATTCTAACGAAACAACCTCTTTCAAAATACGGATTTCCAGGCGCTACTATTTGCGGAATTTTAGCGTCTATCTCATATTCAAAAACGACTTGCCCAGTTTGTTTTAATTTGTACGCTTTTATTTTATCAAAATCATTTTCAAGTAAAAATTCTTCTTTTTCTTAACTATAAAAGTTATTTGATTTAACTTTTCGTAACATATTAATTAGTCCTCAACGTCCTTTTTTATAGGTTTTATAAACAAATTAGTTATGCTAAAATTAAGTATAAAATCAAACGCTTTTTTATCTCTATACTTGTTTAAAAGGTAGTAAATAAGTTTGGTAATAAAATACGCTACTACACCTGAAATAATGCCGACTAAAATAGCAAAAATAACGTCGGTAGGATAATGAGCCATAAGATAACATCTTGATATAGCCATAATAATTACGCCAAAATAGCCAACGTAACTCCATTTTTTATTACATAATATAAACATCGCCGTCATTGCAGACGCTATCGCCGTAACGTGACCTGACGGAAAAGAATACCCGTCTTCATACGGGCGACCAACAGTAGTCCACCACTCGTTATAAGTTGACGAATTTTCAAAAGGGCGAAGCCTACAAACAACGTCTTTCAAAATAAAATTGGTGATTATTGCGCCAACGCAAACGCTACCAAACATACATATACCCAATTTGCGCGTGTTTTTAAAAAGCATTAGAATAATTGCCGACGCAAAAAAGATAATGCCCTTTTCTCCAAGAAAAGTAATAATTTTAAATAGCGGTGTAAAAAAATCTCCACCAGCAAGCGCTAAGTTATGTAGCCAATTTAAAATTGCCCCGTCAAAACTTTTGAATGTAACGTCAAGCCAATTAGCCATAAATACTCCTTAATTATAATTAATCTTCTACAATTAGTTTAACGTCCACTTCAAACATTCTACGCCAAGGCATTTGCACTTTAACTTCTTTTACAAGTTTAGAAATTGTTGGATAGTTTTGTTTCATATACCCGTCAATACATTCTTTTACGGCGGTTGCTACTTTGCCGTTCTTGCCGTCGGCGTGGTGATAATCGCAATTTAACGATTTTAAAACGTTATTAGTAACGTACTGCCTTGCATAAGCCATGTAGCCAACGTCTTCATAGTAGCGATGCAATAAGAAATTTATATTTCCTTTTTCATCTTTACCAGCCATATATAAAATTGCTTGACAAAGCGCCGTTCCTAACGTGTTAGAAGACGTATTCCAACCAGCGTAAGCGTGAATTTTAAGCAATAAATCTTGGCTATACATAAGTTTTATAAGTTCTTCGTCGCCTCTATTTAAAATTGCAACGTCGCCAAGAGTTACTATTTTATTAAGACTTAAAGCGTACTCTATATAATTTACAAACTCAGCTAAATTCCTTTCAATATCGTAAGCGGTAACGTATCCTGAATGCGTTTTATCGTCGTACATATTAGAGCCAACGTTAACAGCAAGGAGCATATCCGCTTCGGGTAAAGAATAAACTTGAACGCCACCAATTGACAATATATGGTATTTAATAGTTTCGTCAATTATTCTATCTTCAACGCGTGGAATAGTATATCCGCCTTTTGACGACGAATAATGAACGTAAATTTTAGGTTTTACACCGCTAATTTCATTAATTGCGCGAGCAAGTAAGGTAAGACCCGTATCGTCAGCAGAAGGATACATCGCCGTCTTTTTATGAAGAGTATTTTGTTTAAGAAATTCTCTTACAACTATTTGATCCATTGCCGTAAAACCGTACACCGAAGCATCGTCTTGCGGAATTATAAAATAATCGGTGATGCCGTCGGTTATAAGTTTTAAGTTATGCATTAAAACTTCGCGGTTAACGTTTCTTCTGTTTACAAAGTCATTAAGATATTCAGGTTTTATCGCCTTTTTAACCCTTTCAAAATCTACCGCGTCTTCTTCAGTTAAACGGTTAAGGCTTTCAAGGTGCGAATACTTGCCGTATAAATGAAGTTCCGCCCCGCACTCTCCGTAATAATCGGGCTCTTCATCTGCTGAAGTATACGAAGGACATCTCATAATAAGTTGGAAAGCGTAAATTTTAACAGACGGGTTAATTTGTTTAATTTCTCTTATAACGTCAGCCCTTTTATTTAAAGTTTCTACGTCTTCGTGGTGAAGTCTTGACGGAACGATACCACCGTAAATTAACGTATCTAAAGATAAAATAATGGCGTGCGCGTCTTTACCGTTTTGATAAAGCCACGATGCAATTTGGTCAACTTTTCCCGCTACTTTTTTATCGCCCATTATATCTTTTGGTGGCAATACAAGTTGAATATCCGTTTTTGGCATCATAGAAGGATAATCAAAATTGCAAGGGCGTTCGTCAAGCGGAAGCATTACTATTTTCTTACTAAGCATAATTTCTCCTTATAAATCAACATAACTATCAATACAACCTTTTTCGTCTAAAATAGACATTATAATATAAAGTCTTGGAACGTGGAAAGGACCTTTAAAAATATTACCTTTAAGTGTTGTTGAAACGCTATTGTCGTAATGAAGATAACCGTACCATTCACCGTCTTGACCGTCAACAAAATACTTTTTGCAATATTCTACTAAGTCGTTATAAATTTTATTGTACTTTTCATCTTTAAATAATAAGTAAGCAAGTCGCGTTGCAATAAGCGTTTCGCATTGTGGCCACCACAACTTCATATCCCATTCAAGTTGAACGGGTGGTTTTCCGCTAATATCGGTAAACGCTATTATACCGCCGTGCTTTTTATCCCAACCGAGCGGATAAGTTATATCGATAATTTTTCTACCAATATCTATTGCTTTTTGATTTTTCGTTATTATTCCTTCAAGCATAATAAACCAAGCGGCTTCCATACTATGACCTGGGTTTACAACTCTGCCGTTTGGAGTGTTAGAAAATTTACCGTCTACCGTTACGCTTTCTAATAAAGCGTTTTGTGTTAAAAAACCACCGCTGATAATTTCGTCTAAGCAATTTTTAGCAATATCGTTATAATAATTATAATTTTCAATATCAATACTACGCATAGTTTGAGTTGTTGAAAGCATAATCATTACGGGAGAAAGCGCTTTAGTGTTTACGTTGTTTACGTTAAATTTAGGTTGATTTTTTCTTTTACCAGTAAAACATTCGTAAGCAACTTGATAATACTTGCGCGCGTCTTCTAACGCGTTTTTATCTCCGCTCGCTTTATAGTACTCTGCACATCCAATAGCGGCAAAAGTTTCTGAAAAATAATATCTTCTTTTTTGAATTTCTTTGCCGTCAGCGGTAACGGTAAAATACATTCTACCGTCACTATCTACGCATTTGCTTATAAAATCGTAAATATTTTTTGCTACCTTTAAATATTCTGGGTTTTTATCAATAACGTTGTACGTTTTAGAAAAACTCCATAACGCGCGACCTTGAAACCACACGCTTTTATCATAACCGTAAATTTCGCCTTGTTTATCAAGACAAGTATAAATACCGCCGTTTTCGTAATCGATTGCATTATTAAGCCAAAACGGCATTATATCGTTAAGCAACGTATACTTGTAGTTCATATTTTATCTCCTAATTAATTTTTATATTATTATACAACATATTCAATATAAAATCTATATTAAACAATAAAAACTTTTAACAAATTTAAACTCCACTAAGCGTTGCTTTTCACAAAACGTGGTGGAGTTTTATTATTTATTTTTAAAATGAAAAGGGATTGTGTTTTTTATCCGTTTGCTCGTACACTTGACGGGCAAACCATATAATTCGCGCCGTTACGCTTAGTAAAAACGCTGTACTATTTTCTATTTGGTCTACAATGTCAAGCACGCTAAACGCTATCTCCATTAAACTTTCGCCGTCTACTGTTATTTGGTATTGCTCGGCATCACTTTTAGCGTATTCTACATAGTTTTTAACGGCTTTTTCGCGGGAATTTTCGCTTATATTATCAGTTAAACTTTTAAACGAAAATACATATTGAAGATATAAGTTTTTAAACTCTTTTATCTCTTTACTACTAAGTTTAGACGCACTAAAAATATCCTTATTAAAAGATAACACGTTGCCGTCGTAAATCGTTTTTGATAAAACGTTTACGCTATCGGCGTCTTTGGGCGCTCTACGCTCTAAAACGTAACAAGTACGGTAAACTTCGTCAATAACGGCGTCTTTTAAATTATTTTCGTTTTTAACGTATACGGGCGCGCACACAAAACTTTCGTATACGGCAAAAAGTCCGTCAACACCTTTTACTATTTTAATATTCATTATTCACTTTTAACTTCTTTATCTTTTTTAACTTCGGCTAAAATTTCGGTAAGAAGTTTTTCAGTTAAAGTAAGTTCAGGCTCTTTTGGTGGCTCAGGCTTAACTTCAACTTTCTTTTTAGGCGCTAAGTCAGGATTTTTCTTAGCGTAACGTTTAAGCCATTTTTCTTCAAAATCGTTAAGTTCTTCGTTATTATCAAATTTCTTTTGAACGATTTCACATAAGTTTGCGTTAATGTCAAGAGTTTTCTTAACCCTTGCAATTACTCTAATTAGAATAAATAAGAAAAGCGCTATAATCAAAAAGTTCAAAACTGCTTGAATTAGGTCGCCATAGCGCCATAAAACTGCTGGCGTGACAGTTTCTACCCCGTCAACTATTTCTACAACTTCTTCTTTCAATACCACGAACTCACTAGATAAATCAACCTTAAATAAAAGGTTTACAAGTGGCATTATAATACCTTGAGTAAACGTTGTTGAAATAGTTGTAAACGATGCACCGATTATTGTTGCAACTGCTAAATCAAGTACGTTGCCTTTTGTTATGAATTTTTTAAATTCTTGCCAAAAATTTTTCATAATTTACTCCTTTTACCGCTAATGCGGTTAAATTTTTTCTATTGCGTTTAAAAGTTCGCTTGCGGTATTAACGAAATTTTTACCGCCCACGCTTTCAATTTGAAGTTTACTTCTGTATCCCCACAATACCGATATGCAATCAATACCAGCGTTTATTGCCGTTTGAACGTCCACTTCGCTATCGCCAACGTATACAGCGTCTATTTTATCAACGCCCAACGCATTAAGACAATACTCAATACACTCTTTATTAGGTTTGGTTGGATACAGCAATGGGTTAGCGCCCGCAACGTAAGAAAAGTCGTACTCTTTAAGTTTTTGAGCGTATATTTCTTTGACGGCAACGTCTGGTTTATTAGACACGATTGCAAGTTTTACACCCATACTTTTTAAAGTTTTTAACACGCTACTAAGCCCATCGTATAAAACCGTCAAGGCGTTATCGCTACTTTGCATAACTATGGTAAGTTCGGCAAATAACTTCTCTAACTTTTCACCACTTTCACCCGATGCATTTTTGATTAAATTTTTAGCGCCGTACCCCACTAATTTTTGAGTTTCTTCAATGCTAACCGCGCTATAGCCGTGTTTTGTTAAAACGTAATTTAAACTTTTAGCAATATCTTCAAGGGTATAAAGTAACGTTCCGTCAAGGTCGAAAATAACTAATTTTTTCATAATATTTTATTTTGTTGAAGGCAACTTATCATATCCGCGTTCAACCGAATATACTCGCCTTTAACTTACATTTTTTCTGGGGTTTTAATACCTAAAAGCGATAACGCGTTTTTAATAACCGTTTGAGTTGCTTTAGTTAAAGTTAAACGGAAGTTTTTAACGTTATCTTCTTCGCCTAAAATTTTACAATCAAAATAGAATTTATTAAAACACGAAGCAACGTCTACGGCGTAACGAGTTATAAAACTCGGTTCGTATTTTTCACTTGCCGAAATTACTATTTGTGGGAATTTATCAAGCATAGAAACAAGGTCGTATTCTTGCGGTAATAAATTATCGTAAACGTAATTTCCTATTTTTCCTGCTTTGTTTAATAAACTGCAACAGCGCGCGTAAGTGTATTGAACGTAAGGACCTGTTTCACCATCGAAATTAAGCACTTTATCATAAGAAAATACTATATCTTTAATACGGCTATTCATAAGCGCGCCGAAAATTACAGCGCCCGTTCCTACCGCTTTTGCAACTTCTTCTTTGTCTTCAAGGTCAGGGTTTTTATCGTTGATAATTTTATACGCCTTTTCGTTACATTTATTTATAACGTCTTCTAAAAATACCACGTTACCTTTACGGGTAGACATTGTTCCTTCTTCAAGCGACACCATACCAAAAGCAACGTGAACCATATCTTTAGCCCAAGGCTTATCCATAAGTTCTAACACTTTGAAAAATTGTTTAAAGTGAAGGTTTTGTTGGTATGCTACAACGTACAAACACTTATAAAAATCGTAAGTGTTTTTACGGTAAATAGCCGCCGCCAAATCACGCGTAGCGTATAATGACGCCCCGTCAGAGCGGAGTATAAGACACGGTGGCATGCCGTGCTGTTCAAGGTCGACTATTTTAGCCCCGTCGCTTTCAACGAGCAAGTTTTTGCTTTGAAGTTCGTCGATAACAACGTCCATTTTATCGTTATAAAAACTTTCGCCGTTATAACTATCAAAATGAATATCAAGTTCGTTGTAAACCTTTTCAACGTCTTTTAAGGTAAGTTCTTTAAACCATTTGAAAAGTTCAACGCATTCACTATCGCCTTGCTCGATTTTTTTAAAGTAGTTACGCGCCTCGTCATCCATTGCAGGATTATTTTCACTTTCTTCGTGATACTTAACGTATAAACGCATAAGTTCTTTAATTCTACCTTTTTCAACTTCTTCACGCGCGCCCCAATGTTTGTAAGCGTAAATGAGTTTGCCAAACTGAGTTCCGTAATCGCCAAGGTGATTGATACCTATGGTGTTATAACCTAAAAATTTGTAAATTCTATATAACGCACCACCTATAACGGTAGTAGATAAATGGCCGATATGGAAAGGTTTTGCTATATTGATTGAAGAATAGTCTATACACACCGTTTTGCTATTGCCTATATTAGACGCACCGTAATTACTACCTTCGCTTAAAATTTTATTAAGAGTATTTTTAACCATAGCAGTTCTGTTAACGGTAAAATTAAGATATCCGTTAACGGCAACTACTTTAGAAATATGCTCGTCCGTTTGGAAGGTTTTTGCAAGTTCTTCGGCAATCATTACGGGAGATTTACGCATAATTTTAGCAAATCTAAAACAAGGTAAAGCATAGTCGCCAAGAGTATTATCCGGCGGAGTTACTATTAACGCCGAAAGTTCTTGGGTTGAAATACCGTCTATATTAAGTTTTGATGCAATATGATTTTTATAGTCCATAATAAATTCCTCTTTATAGCCTAAATTTTATCACATTTTAACTTTTACTGCAATAAATTTGAGTTAATACCCGTAAAAAGTTTGAATAAAATTCAAAAATAGTATATAATGTTTATTAATTTGATTAACACAATTTAAATAATACGATTTTTAAAGGGAATATTATATGAAATTAGGTGTAGTAGGCTTACCCAACGTAGGCAAATCAACTTTATTTAACGCTATAACGCACGCGGGAGCGCAAGCGGCAAACTTTCCGTTTTGTACGATTGAGCCAAACGTTGGTATAGTAGCAGTTCCAGACGATAGAATTTACGAACTTGCAAAAATTTATAACAGTAAAAAAATTACTCCTGCAACGATTGAATTTGTTGATATTGCAGGTCTTGTTAAAGGCGCAAGTAAAGGTGAAGGTCTTGGCAATAAGTTTTTAGCGCATATTCGTGAAGTTGATGCAATAGTTCACGTTGTAAGATGTTTTAACGATGAAAACGTTGTTCACGTTGAAGATAGCGTTGATCCTATTCGCGATATTACCACTATTAACTTAGAACTTATTCTTGCTGACCTTGAAAGTATTCAACGCCGTTATGATAAAGCGTTTAATATGATTAAAACGGGCGATAAAAAATACCAAATTGAATGCGCACTTTTAAAACGTATAATTGATGCGTTAGAAAACGAAAAACCAGTTAGAAGTCTTGAATTTACCGAAGAAGAACAAAAATACGTTGACGGATTGTTTTTAATAACTTCTAAGCCCGTAATTTACGCCGCTAATATTTCTGAAAGCGATATGGGTAAAGAAGACGATGAAATTGAACTTGTAAAAAAGGTTAAAGAGTTTGCTAAAACTGAAAATGCTGAAACGTTAGTTATTTGTGCTAAAACGGAAGAAGAAATTTCACAACTCGAACCTGAAGAACAAGAACTTTTCCTTACTGAACTTGGTCTTACTGAAAGCGGTCTTAACAGACTTGTAAAAGCAAGTTATAAACTATTAGGTCTTATTTCTTACTTGACTACAGGTGAAGATGAAACGCGCGCTTGGACTATTAAAAACGGAACGAAAGCGCCACAAGCGGCAGGTAAAATTCATACCGATTTTGAACGCGGATTTATTCGCGCTGAAGTAGTTGAGTTTAACGTTTTAATAGAATGCGGTACTTACGTTAAAGCAAAAGAACTTGGCAAAGTTCGTAGCGAAGGTAAAGAATACGTTATGAAAGACGGCGACGTAGTTCTTTTTAGATTTAACGTTTAATTATATATAGCAAAAAATCCTTGGGTTTTCCCAAGGATTTTTAAATTATTTGTAAAGTTGTTTTTGTAATTTGAGCGCATATACATTAACGACAAAAACATATGGTTTGTTAGCAATACTTAAAAAAGATTATTAAAAAAACGGCAAACGCCGTTTTTAAAAAATTACCTTGAGTTAGTCTATAAGCCGAGTTCTGTCATTTAATACGGTTATCTATCTAGGCGTACCGTTACCGATACGCTCGAGCGAATAAAACGGATAACGCTTCGTAGCCAAGTAGTTCGTTATCCCTATCTTGCATCAGGTGGGGTTTACACAGCCCCCTCTGTTACCAAAGGGGCGGTGAGCTCTTACCTCGCCTTTTCATCCTTACCACAAAGTGGCGGTAGTTTTCTGTTGCACTTTCCTTAAAGTCGCCTTTACCGGCCGTTAACCGGCACCACGCTACGCGATGCTCGGACTTTCCTCGTGAAATTTCTTTCCCGCAACCGTACAACTAACTCAAAGCGACGATATTATATCATTGCTTTTATTTTTTGTCAACTCGTTTTGCTTTACCGCCTTTAACTGAATCTATTTGTAATACGTTTGAAGAATAGTTATATTCTAAATTAAGTTCGTTTAGTTTTTTTATTATTGCGCTATTTATTAGATTAGTTAATAAGTTTGAAAAGCCTTTTAAAGTATCGCTAAATAAATAGTACGCTAACGAGCCTGGAATTGAGTTTATTTCGTTAACGTAAATTTTATTATTATGTAAAATATAATCTATTCTAATAACGCCTGAAAAATCACACTTTCTATATATTCTTTGAGTAATCGCTCTAATTTTATTACTAATTTCCTTAGGAATATCGGCGGGAAATTTCTTTTCTATTTCACCTTGGTTTATTGCAGATAAATACTTATCTTTAAAAGATAAAATTTCATTTGCGGTTATTGGCTCTTCGCATTGAGAAATTACAATTTCATCTCCGTTTTTATAGCAAGCGCAATTAATTTCTCTAAAATTTTGAAGATATTCTTCTACAATGATTTTACTATCGTACTTGAACGCTATTTTTAAATTGTCAATTAGTTCTTCTTTATTTTTGCAAGGAATAACACCAATACTGCTACCAAGCCTTGCAGGCTTTATAATTACGGGATAGTTAAATTTCTTTTCAATAAGTTTTACGGCAAGTTCCGTTTTAGAATAAAATAAATCTTTAAACAATCTAACGTAAGCAAGCTTTTCAACGTTTAAACCACTTAGTACGATTTTTGTAAAATCTTTATCCATTGAAAATGAACTTGAAAAAACGTCCGAACCAACGAGTGGAACTTGACAAAGTTGTAAAAGTCCAGCCAAACTGCCGTCCTCGCCGTTAAGACCGTGAACACAATTTATTGCGCAACTTAGCACGGCTAATTTTTTTAGTTTGTTGTTTGACAAGGTATACAAAACGTCGCTACCGCATTGCATTGTTACGCGTTTTAGTTTTTTGTAGTCTAAATTTTTATAAAACGAAACGTCTGACAAACTATCGCCCGTATACCACAATCCAAACCTATCAATATATATAGGAATTACTGAGAAAAGTTCGCCGTTTACACAGTTTAAAGTTAAAACGCCCGTTATAATTGAAACGTCGTGCTCGCACGATTTTCCACCAAAAAAAACTGCTATATTCTTCAAAAAAACACCTCCGCTAAAATTTTTGCTTTGGTGTTTTTTATTATATTTTTCAGTTGTACTTGTCTGGTAAGTCGTTTATAAATAAAACGGTATCCCCTTCTTTTACTATCTTAGCAATTTCAGTTTTAGCCCCTTCTAAGTCTTTTACCATAATAATATTTTCAGTAGGATACTCAGAACTTAACAAACCTTCGCGAATACGCAAAGCGCTACCCCTCCCTACTAAAATTACACCATCTGCTACGCTTGCTAGATTACAACCAAAACGATAGTTATGCTCGTTTTCATAAATGCCAAGTTCAACGATGCCTGGGGTTACGACGTACTTTTTACCGCTAAACGTTTTTAAAACGTCAAGCGCGCGGTTAACACCGTCAGGGTTGGCGTTATAACCGTCGTCAAGAATTTTAACTCCGTTTTCGCTTCTCATTAATTCTAAGCGGTGTTTAATAGGTTTAATTGCTGAAATACCTTGAGCAATTTCGCCCATTGTAAGACCCATTTCAATAGCGACTATAGCGGCAAGGCAAATGTTTGTTACGTTATGTTCACCGTATAAAACTGTACTACACTTTACACTTTCATTACCGTAATGCAAGGTAAATTTAGTTCCGTCTTCACTAACTTCTACGTCGGTTGCGTAAACGTTAGGACTATTTTTAATATCTAGCCCCGCCTTAAATTTAGGTAGCGTACATTTTTCATACATTTCAAGAGTGTGAACGTTATCACTATTAAAAAACGCCTTGCCACCTTTCATATTTTCTATAAGTTCATATTTAGTTTTCTTAACGTTATTAAGGCTTATAAACGTTTCAAGATGTTGAGAAGTTACGCCCGTTACGACGGCTATATTAGGTCTAACGATGCTTGTAAGTTCTTTGATATCTCCCATTCTCCTCGCGCCCATTTCGGCAATAAAAACGTCGTATGACTCATCTAAATTGTTGACGCTTTTTGCTATGCCAAGCGGAGTGTTATACGATTGTGGAGTTGCTAAAACTTTATATTTTGAACTTAATATCGTTTTTAAAACTTCTTTTACGGTTGTTTTTGCGTAACTGCCTGTAATACCTATTTTTATTAAGTTATCGTACTTTGCAATCTTTTCACTTGCTCGTAAAGTGATTTTTTTATTCCTATGCTTTTCGAAGGGGTTATTTATATAATATGCAAGTAAAACTAAAAACGGTACTAAAATAGGAAAAAGACATAATACCGCATACCTAAAATTCATAAGTAATAAATCGTTAGGAGTTAATACTGCGATTAAGTTAACGCCGAATATAAGTAGTATGCTAAACACAATGGTAAGAACTGTAAAGGTTACAAAAAGTCTTATCATACGCTTAGTTAATACAAGCGGTATTTTGTTTTTATGTTTACGTTCCGCAGAAAGATATATAAATAAAAATATTCCGTATAAAATAAATCCGCAATACGATACCCACGCTCCACTAAATACAGAAAGAGCCATATTCGTAAGCATAAAACCTAACACGGAAAGTAGAGAAAGCATTGATAAACGGTTTAAGCAAACGTTGTCTTTTCTAAAAAGCCATTTTAAAAACTCGCCTGCGTTATATCCACATTGTTGCATTACTTGTAAATATCTATACGCTATTAAAGACATAAGCACGGCGTTTATTAAACCTATGCAACAAAAACCAAGTACGAGATATCCCGTAAACAATTCGTTAAACGTATGACCAAGTGGTAAAATATCAAACGTCATTTTAATCTCCTAATAAAAATTCACGCGCTAACAAATTAAAGGTATACGGCTTAGTTACGAAGGCAAAATGCCCTTCGCCCTTTAAAAAAGTAAGTGTTGAATTTTGTAATTTTTTATTTAATCGTTTTTGTATATACGGCGGGGTTTGCTCGTCTTTATCACCGCTTAGTATAAGCGTTTTAGTTTTTATTTTAGACGCAACGTCGTCTAAATGCTCGTTTACTATATATACAAAACTTTGTTTCATTACCCCGTTTAATAATTTATATTCTTTAGAGCCAAAATTTTCAAACGATTTATTAGGGAATAATTTTTTTAACGTTTTATAATAGTAAACTTTAACATAGTACTTTAAACTTCGTTTAGGTTTAAGTCCTGCCGCACCTGTTAAAAGAAGTTTATTTATATTCTCGCCGTCAAGCGCAAGTTTTAATGCTACGCGCGCGCCAAACGAATGAGCAATAACGTCGAACTCGTCAACGTTTAAAATTTGTAAAAGATTTTTTATTTCGTTAACGTAATCGTTAAGGCGGTAAGGGTATTCCATACTTTTACTTTGCCCAAACCCAGTAAAATCGGGAGCGATTACTCTATAATATTTGCTAAAAAAATTTAACTGAGAAGTAAAACTCTCTTTACTTGACATATACCCGTGAAGAAAAAGCAAAACTCTTCCCTCGCCTTTATCAATAGTACTAAGTCCGTTATAATTTTTTAAAATACTTCACCTTTAAATAATTCAATTAAAAATATTTAGTTAAGCGTTTTAACGAAAATAAGCGCGTCTTCATCGCCGTAATAGTTTTTTCTTTGGCTAATAATTTCAAACCCGTTTTTTTGATACAGTTTAATTGCGCTTTGATTGCCACGCCTTACTTCAAGAAAGATTTTGTTAACGCCTTTTTCTTTTAAAATGTTAATAATTTGCGTTAAAAGTCCGTCCGCCACCCCTTTTCTTCGGTAATTTGGATGAACGGCTATCGTCAAAACGTCCGCTTCATCTAAAACGTAAGCGGTCATAACGTATCCGATAACTTCACCGTCACTTTCGCAAACTATACCGTTAAAAGTTTTCAAGCTCGACGTTTCTTTAATCATCTCTTCAGTCCACGCGTCAAGCGGAAAACATAAATTTTCAAGTTTGGCAACGGCAGTATCGTCACCTTTTAAGTAAGCGCGGAAAATCATAATGCGTTTTCCTCTGCTTGACTTTTTCTAACGTATAGAGGAACTAAACTTTCTCTATCTAAATTTTGCTCGCTCATCTTAGCGATAACGGCGTTAATAAACCCTTGTTTTAAGTCGCCTACTAACACATTTATCCCTTCAATTTCAGTTGAAGATATTATTTGATATTCCTTTGATAGCTGCTCCAATTTTTTTACGTCAATAAACTGAGGTAAAAGACAAACGGCGGTATCGTCGTAGCCTTGAACGTAAAAATTATCGTGTAACGCGTCTATAACGGCAAGGCTTTTTCTCTCTCGTTTATTATATGCTAAAACATCGAAAGAAGTAACGTTTATAACAGGTTTTTTAAAAGCGTAAGAAAACCCTTTTATAGTTGAAATTCCTATTCTTATACCCGTAAACGAACCGGGGCCAGTTACCGCCGAATACACGTCTATATCTTTAATGTCAAGCCCTGCTTTTAAAAGAGTTTGTTCAATAATTGGCATAAGCGTAGTTGAATGTTTAAGACCGCTATCTAATAAAAACTCACAAAAAACTTGCTCGTTTTTTATTACTATAACGGTAAGATGACTTCCGCTCGTATCTATTGCAAGACAGTTCATAACGTAATTTTTCTTCCTTTTGTTACTTTTTCAATTTTTACAATTTTGCAGTTTTTAGGCAAAACGTCTTTAATGTTTTCAGCCCACTCTATAACGCAAATACCCTCAGCATAAAAATAGTCGGTAAGGCCTAACGCTTCAGCGTCTTCTCCGCTACTTAGACGATAACAGTCGTAATGATACAAAACGCCGTCGTAATCGTTCATATAAGCGTAAGTTGGGCTTGTAATTTGCTCTGAAATTCCTAAACCTTCTGCTATACCTTTAGTGAAAACCGTTTTACCCGCGCCCATTTCTCCGTATAGCAAAACAACGTCGCCTTTAACTAAAGTTTTAGCGTAATCAAACCCCGCTTTTTTTGTTTGAGATGAGTTTTTAGATATAATTTCCATAATCTAAGTATACCTTTAAATAAAACTAATTGCAATAAAATAAATTACCGTAAAATAAATTTTATTTATTTTTCACTATGAACACCGCTAAATCTTGTACTTTTTTAAGAAGTTAGACAGTCTTTTATATAAAAGCATTGTAAATAGCGCAACGCTTACCGTTTTTATTACGTTGAATATTAAAACTGCAATCCAAAACGTACTAAAAGCAACCTCAACAGTCATTCCAAAAATGCTACCGCCTAAAACTACCGCGTAGAAGGGAAAAACTATAAACCTATTTGTAATTAACGCAACGCCAGACGCTATTAAACAAGATACGCTAAGCGTAAAAATTACCGTTTTTAAATTTTTATGGTATTGATACACTATCGACGGAAGAAGTAAAAACACGCTAGTTACTATAAAATTAGCAAGTTCGCCAGCGCCCGTACCGCCTATTAAACGCAAACTCTCTTTAAGTAAACAAACTATAACGCCTTCGATAGGCCCAAGTAAAAAGGATATAAGCAAAATAAATACGTTACCAAAATCAAGTTTTAGAAAACTTGTGCCAAAAAGTGGCATTGGTATTTCTAAAAAACTAACAACGTAAGAAAGTGCAACGAAAACAGCCATTAGCGCAATTCTTTTTACCGTTATACGCTCTTTTAAAACTTTGCTAAAACTTTTACGATTATCTTCCATAAAACTCCATAAAAAACCCCTCGGAAAATTCCGAGGGTAGAAAACGCCTTAGCATTTATCTTTTATCATCCGGACTATACCGTCGGTTACGGAATTTCACCGTATCGGGGCGTTTTGTATTTAACGCCTTAGCAGACTTTACTGCCGGTGGAGAATTTCACTCCGCCTCAAAGAATTTTTACTATTTTAGTGTAACCTTTAAGGCTTACTATGTCAAGCGTTTAACGTATATTTAACTTTACATAAAGTTACGCGTTTAATTTTTTTAACGCGTCTTTTGCAATAAGCGGACATTTTTGAGAAGTTACCGTGCTTGCCCCTAACGATAAAATGCTTACCGTTTCTTCAGCGGTTGCTAAGTTACCGCCACTTTCAATAAAGCATTTTCCGTCAACGGCTTTAATGACTTCTTTTATGGTAGAAATTTGCGGTTTTTCAGGAATAAATAAAGACGACGGTAAAATTGAATAAATTTTACACTCGTCAGCAATTGCTATCGCCGTGTTTTTAAGTTCTATAGGGTTTAATTTTGAGGTGTCTATTATTACCGTAACTTTCTTTTTGCGCGCCATTTTTGATATTTTTAAAACTTCTTTGGCTAAATTTTTAACTTCGCCGTTTTTAATTGCGCTAGTAGATAACGTTACCGCAATTGCATCCGCGCCGTTTTTTACTGCAATTTTGCACGCTTTACGTTTAATTTCAAACACGTCTTCACCAAACGGATAGGATATGAGCGCGCGAACGGTTATATTGCTACCACTAACGGCGTTTTTAGCAAATTTTAGCATTGAAGGAAGTACCGTTACGCTTTTAAACCCGTAATGCACGGCGATTTCGCACTCTTTTTTGATTTCTTCAGTCGATAAAGTGTTATTTATAAGCAAATAATCCATTCTTCCAAACATTTTACGCGCTTTATAGTTTTTAAACTCTTTTTCTATTTCTTCTTCAGTTTGACCAAACACTTTTTGAGCGTCTTTTAGTCCGCTACCCGAATTAAAATAATTGTCTAACGAGCGATTTTCAATAGTCGTTAGTATTTTTTCGGCATCGAGTTTTTCTTCTTCAATGCGCGATTTTTCGCCCGCTTTTACGTCTTTATTTAAGTTTACGTCTTTATAAGTTTCCATATCTATTTTATTTTGAATATCCATATTAGCCTCCCGTAAAATTATTGACGATATTTGAAATTTTAAACGGTTATTCAAAATATTACAAAAAAACTTAAAAATTCCTATAAAAAGTCGCTTGTTTTATTATAGTATTTTAATTATGAAAGGTTTGATTTTTGTAATTTTAATTTACGCTTTAGTTGTTGGCGCGTGCATTTTAGTTAAGTATTTAAAATTAAAAACTGGTAATAAGCAAGAACAAAAAAATGAGAGCGGACAACTGTCCGCTCCTAAAATATACTACGTTACAAACGATAAAAAGCCCAAACGTAAAGTTAAAAAAATTAACCCTGATATTGCAATAAAAGGCTCTATTATAGACAAAAGTGATGATTTTTAATTAATTATCAGCCACCGCTTAGTCGGCGTTTTTATCTCCGCCCCAAAGTCTTTCAAGGTGATAAAAAAGTCTTGTTTCGTCGTTAAAAATATGCAAAATAACGTCGCCAAAATCAATAACAGCCCATCTACCGTCGCTAATACCTTCTTTGCGGTAGATATTTATACCTTGGTTTTTAGCGTCTAATTCGCAATATTCTGCAAGAGCCTTAACTTGAGTTGTTGAACGAGCGCTTGCAATAACGAAATAGTCGGCAACGGATGATTTTTCTTTAACGTTGATATCTACAACGTCGTACGCTTTGTGTTTTGATAAAGTGTCAAGTACTACTTTTAAAATTTGTTCAGATTTCATATTTTATCTCCTTATTATAATATTCTGCGCATTGTTTAGTAAGATAATAAACTTCGTTACCTGATGAAAGTAAGTATTTATAAAGTTCAACGGCACAAACGTTAAACCCGTTAGAAAAGTCTTTTTCAACTAATTTTCTTAACTCGTCTACCCCGTTAAAATCCCTTGACGGCTCTATTAAATCGGCGGTGAAAATTAGTTTTTCTAAGTTTGTCATCCCCATTCTTCCCGTCGTGTGATATTTGACGGCGTTAATAACGTCTTCATTTTCGACGCCAAGAACGTTTTTTGCAACGTAAGCCCCTAAAAATTGGTGAACTACCGATTTAGGCGCGTTGCTATCTATTTTTATAGGATAATCGCTTGGGGTATCGTATTTAGCAACGTCGTGAAGAAGGGCGGAAAGTTCGGCGTCTTCACTACTAACCGACGCGCTTTTGCATAATTTTAACGCCGTAATTATTACGTTTGCGGTATGAATTAGCCTTGACTGTTTGAGTTTTAACTTGACGTAATTATAATACTCGTTACCTTGGTAAAGGTTGTTTTCTTTTATATAAATGCCTACTTTTTCAGGAATAAACGCCGTTAAGTCAAGCCCAAGTTTATTATAAACGCGAACTTTCGTGCTTGACACGTCTTGTCCCTCAAACTCTAACGTCAAAATTTTAGCGCCGTATTTTTCTATAACTATTTGCTTTAAGTAGTCATCGTCAAACCCGCTACCACTTCTTTTAGTTAATACGAGCGTTGCGTTATCGACTATAATTTGCGGATTTTTCCAAGTAGGAAAATTTTCAAGCATATCGCTACCCATTAAAAAGAAAAGTTGACAGTTTTTATATACGCTTTTAAAATGCAAAATAGTTTGATAGGTAAAACTTACGCCTTCTTTATCAAGTTCAAACGAAGAAACTTCTATTTTTTCGTTATCACTAAAAGCAAGTTTTAACATGTTAAACCTATCGTTACCACTACTAACGTTTTTACCAATTTTGTGGGGCGAAACGTACGTTGGTATAACGATAAGTTTATCAAGATTAAGTTCTTTAACCGCGCTTTCAGCCATAGAAATATGTTCGTTGTGAACGGGGTCGAAAGTACCGCCGAAAATACCTATTTTTATCATAATTATATTTTACCACTTTTAAAGATAAATTTCAAGTTTATTATCAAATTTTTAAGGCAATACTAAACTTATGAATAAAAATAAACTTCCAATCACATCAGACTTGTTTTTTTGTTTTATAGCGCTGTTTTTTGTTTTTTACGCATTGCTTTTAAAAATTAAAGCAAATTTAGCATTGTGTATATTTCTATCTTGCTTATTATCGCTAATAGTTACAAGTCTTGTCGCAATAGTTTTAATTAAAATAAGTAATAAGAGATTTTTACTTAAACAAAACGCGTCTAAAATAGAGCAACTGTTTGACGTTTTAGTTTTATATTCAAGGCAAAATTTACTTGAATTTTTTGCTGATTTTTATAAAAACGACGGACTTTTTTCAGTAATTATTGACGACGGCATTTTTATTGAAAGCAAGAACGTTTTTATATACCCTATAATGACTTACGATAAAATTCAAACTCAAACGGTATTAGAGGTTTACAAAAAATTAAACGGCAAACGATTAGCAGTAATAGGAAAAACGTACTCAGACGAATGTTTAAAAATTTTTAAAAGCAAATTTAGTGACGTTTCTCTTTTTACTATTGACGACGTTTATCTTTCTTTAAGTAGCGAAAACAAACTCCCCACAATTACTCAAAAAACAATAAACAATAAAGGCAAATTAGTAAAACTGATAAAAAGCCTTTTTAATAAAAAACACGCTAAATTCTTTTTCATTAGCGGTACAACTTCGCTATTTTTATCTCCACTTGTGTTCTTTTCTAAATATTATATAGTATGGGGAGTGATATTTTTAATATTTTCCGCTATTTGCTATTTTTTTGCGCCCGAAAACGAACGCCCTACGGGAATAAAAATTAAGTAACCTATTTATCAACTAAATTTATACGTTTACGCTAGTAATGTTATTTTGTTACTAGCGTATTTTTATTTAAATGGAAATTTTGGTAATATCTTCATATAATTAGGTGAAAATACAAATGAAATATGGTATAAAGTGCGATAGAATATATTTACAAACTGTAAAATAATGAGTTCTATATTTTTATAGATAAGGAGAATTTATGCTTGCGTTAGTAAAAAAAGCAAAAGGCGAAGGATTAATGGTTCTTGAAGACCGTCCTATCCCCACCCCACAAGATGATGAAGTTTTAATTAAAGTTGCTTATAGTGGAATTTGTGGAACTGACATACATATTCTTCACGACCAATTCGCTTACTATCCGCCAGTTATTATTGGCCACGAATTTTCAGGCGAAGTTGTGAAAACGGGCAAAAACGTTACCTTATATAAAGAAGGCGATTTAGTTGTTGGCGAACCTCACAATAAAGCGTGTGGCAAGTGCTATCTTTGCCGTAACGGTCATATTCAAAACTGTAACGATAAACGCTCTATCGGTTGGGGTATTGACGGTTCGTTCACGACTTATTTAGTTATGCCTGAAAAACTTTTACATAAAATTCCTAGCGGACTTTCACTTGAAGAAGCGGCAATGGCAGAACCTTCTGCAATAGTTGCTCACCAACTTTTAGAAAGAGCGCGCATCACCCCTGGCGATAACGTAGTTATTATGGGCGTTGGACCTATCGCTTTACTCGCCGCTCAAATGGCGCGCATTGCAGGAGCGAAGAAAATTTATCTTTGCGGTTGCACTAGCGACGTTTCTTACCGCTTAAAAATTGCTAATGAACTTAATTGTTACGATACTTTTATTAACGTTCAAGAGCAAGACGCTTACCAAATTATTATGAATGAAACGGGTATTGGCGCTGACATAGTAGTCGAAGCGTCGGGAGCGGGTAGCGCGATAAACTCGGCAATAAAAATACTTAAAAAACGCGGTCTTCTTTGCGCAATTGGTATGACGGCGCGCGAAAAAGTTGAAGTGCCTTGGAACGAGGCTATGATGAAAGTTTTAGACGTTCAATTTAATATGAGTTCAAGTTATAACGGTTGGAATATTGCTCTTTCGCTTATGGCGAGCGGTAAACTTAACGTTAAACCTATGATTTCAATTAAACGTCTTGACGAATGGGAACAAGCGTTTGATGATTTACAGCAAGGCAAGGCTATGAAAATTCTTCTTACCCCCATTGATAACTAAACGATAATTTTAATAAGGAAAATATTATGAATATATCTTTTAAAAACAAAGTTGTTGTAATAACGGGCGCGGCTGGTGGTATAGGCTCTGCTATGACGCGTAGATTTATTGAAGACGGAGCATCCGTTATAGTTTGCGACCTTCGCGTAGCAAAAAAGATGGCTAAGCAGTTGGGCGCAACGGGTTATGAATTTGATATAACCGACAGAACTGCCGTTAACTTGGCAATGAGTGAAATTTCTAAACAGTTTGGTAAAATTGACGTTTTAATTAACAACGCTGGAATAAACGTTGGTCCTGACGAACGCCGTACGGTTGACGAGTTTAGCGACAAGTGGTGGGACGCTATTTTAAAAGTTGATTTAGACGGAACTTATAACTGTACTAAACTCGCTATTCCTTATATGAAAGAAGGGTCTTCTATCGTAAATATAAGTTCTATTGTGGGCATGGTTCCACTTCGCAATCAATGCGCGTTTACGGCGGCTAAAGCAGGCGTTATTAATTTTACTAAAGCAATAGCAATGGAACTTGCGCCTAAAGGTATTCGCGCTAACGTAATTTGTCCAGGAACAATAGGAATTGCTGTTACTAATAAACTTTGGTCTAAAGACGACGTTATGCAAAAACTTCTTTCTCATATACCAATGGCAAGACAAGGGCTTCCTGAAGAAATTGCTAACGCTACGGCGTTTTTAGCATCCGACTTAGCATCGTATATAACGGGCGCAGTTTTACCCGTCGATGGTGGTTGGACTTGCGGTGGATATGCAAGAAATTTCTAAAATAATAAACTTTTTGCAATAATTTTTGAATTTTAATTATGTGCGTCAATTAATGACGATTAAAAAATTTTAGATAGGTATTTTATATGGAAACATTTGCAACTAACGTTCTTGGCGCTAACGTACCTGAAAACAAAATTGCTATTTATTTTTTAGGTCAAGCAGGATTTGTTTTTAAAAATAGCGACGGTAAACTCGTAGCGATTGACCCTTATCTTTCAAATTGTTGTGAAAGATATTTTGGGTTTAAACGCTTAATGCCTTACGTTTTAAACGCCAATGAATTAATTTTTGATTATCTTTTAATTTCTCACGCTCATTACGACCATTTTGACGTAGACAGCGTACCCGTTCTTACGTCTAACAACGTAACTGAACTCATTTGCGCTAAAGACGTTATTTTGGAGTGTCAACGCCTTAACATCAATAAAAACGTTACACCTATTGGCGTAGGCGATAAAGTTATGCGTGACGGCGTTACCGTTACGGCGGTAAAATGCGACCACGGTGAACTTGCGCCCGACGCTTTGGGTTTAATAGTTGAAATGGGTGGTAAAAAAATATATTATATGGGTGATACGGCTTACCGCCCCGAATATCTTGACGACGAAATATTTAAAAATATTGACGTTCTCATTTTACCTATTAACGGAGCGTTTGGAAATTTAAATGAAGAACAAGCGTGCAAAATAGCAAGCAAACTTCAACCTAAATTGACTATTCCTTGTCATTATTGGAACTTTGCCGAACACGGTGGAAATCCTATGCTTTTTATGAGCGCAATGAAAGATAACGCGCCTAATCTTAAATACACGTTAATGCGTCAAGGCGAAGGTGTTATAATATAATGATTTGGCTCGAAAATTTTAAAGATAGACCTGCCGTTTGCATACAAAATTCCCAAGTAAAAGCCACGTTTTTACCGCTTGACGGCGCAAAAATGGTTTCGCTTGTTCGCCTAAAAGACGGAAAGGAATTGCTTGCAGTAAAACCTAATAAGAACTATAAAGTTTTGACTTTTGACGGCGATTACGTTTCTTCTGAATGTAGTGGGTTTGACGATATGTTTCCTACCGTTGACCCTTATACACCTACTGTCGGCGCGTTTAAAGGCATCACCTACCCAGACCACGGCGAAACGAGTAGAATTCCTTACGACTTAAAAACGACGGGTGGCGAGATAATTTTATTTGCAAAATCTAAACTCTTTGATATAACGTACGAAAAACGTATTTTTATAAATAACGACGTTTTAACGGTAAATTACGCTATAACAAACAACGGAGAAAACGACTTTCCTTTCTTATGGGCTGGACATATAATGCTTGACGGTCGAAACGTTAGTAAAACGATAACTCCGTTTGACAATAACGCCCCTACCGAAATTATGTTTGCGCCAAGCGGTGTAGACGCTACTAAACTTGCTAAAGATAGACTTACGGGTTTTATTGCTAAAAGTGGTAGAGCTTACAAATTTTATTATACCGATAAGATGAGTAAAGGCGTGTTTGGAGTTGAGTATCTTGACGGAGAACAACTTATTTTTGAAGTTGACGAAAACAAACTTCCATACCTTGGAATGTGGCTAAACAACGGAGAATTTCAAGACATTTACACTATTACCCCTGAACCTTGCTCCGTTCCGTACGATAGACCTGACCGCGCTGAGCAAAAAGGAATAACGTCCATTATAAAAAGCCATTCCACGTTTCAATTTGATTTTAAAATATATATAAAGGAAAACTAATATGAGTAATCAAACAATGAAAGCAGTTACCGTTTACGGTCCTAATGACGCTCGCTTAGAAAACGTTGCTAAGCCCGTAGCGACTGATAATATGATAGTTATTAAAGTTATGCGCACGGGTGTTTGCGCGACCGATTTATCAATTTTCACGGGAGAAAGCAGTTTTATTAAATCGGGCGAAATAGTTTACCCTTGCCGTTTTGGGCACGAATACGCAGGTATTGTTGAATCGGTAGGCGAAAACGTTACTAAGTTTAAACGTGGCGACCGCGTTTATACGGATAATTTTACTTCGTGCGGAAAATGCGATGCGTGCAAACGCGGTGATTATATGGATTGTAAAAACATTCATTCCGTTGGCACGGTTAATTGTTGGGACGGTTGCTACGCTGAATATATGCTTATGCCAGAACATCACGTTATGCTTCTTCCTGATGAACTTTCAATGGATGAAGGCGCCCTTATCGAGCCTGCATCTATTGCCTACGACGCTTTTAAAGGAGTAACATTAACTAGCGCTGATACGGTAGTAGTTTACGGCACGGGCGCAATAGGGCTTATTTCGGCGTGGCTTGCTAAATACTACGGCGCTGGCAAAGTTATTTTAATTGGTAGAACGGCGGAAAAATTGGAAATTGCTAAACTTGTTGGCGCTGACTACATTATAAATAATCGCCAAGAAGACGCCGTTAAGAAAATTAAAGAGTTAACCGGTGGCGCTGGCGCAAGTTTACTTATCGAAACGTCGGGTTCAGTTAGCGCTTTAAAAGATTGCGTACACGCCGTAAAGCGTTACGGTAGAATTTCTATAGTTAGTTTTTACGAACGCAATCTTGATGACTTCCCTATCGACCCGTTAGTTCTTGGTTGCAATAGCATAGTTGGAGCGGCTGGTTGTTACGGCAATGCGCCTGCTGTTTGTGAAATTATGAGAAAAAACCCAGTAAAACTTACTCCACTTATTACTCATCACGTTCCATTTGAAAACTGTCTTGACGTTTTTGTAAACGAAAAAGAATACCACAAAACGAAAATTAAAGTAATGATTGATTTTAATTAATTGTTAGGAGATAATTATGGAAAAGAAAAAGTTGCCACCATTACAAGTAAAAGTTGAAAAAGTAAAACCGTTAATTTTTGGTAAAGAATACGAGTCGCGTATGATATTAGACCACGTTATAACCGGTCGCGACGGTGTTATTCAAATAAATCACGGCACGGTAAAAGCAGGCTACGCTCTTGGCGGAGCAACTCACGAAGAAGACGAAATTTATTATATTTTGTCTGGAAATGGAAAACTTCAACTAGACGATAAAATTGTTGACGTTGCAGGCGGAGAAGTAATTTTCATTCCTGCCGGTTGTTTCCACGCGTTAGATAATAGACAGTCGAGCGAAGATTTGTGTATTTTAACGTTTTGGAAAGATTATAGATTTAACGATGCGTACGAAGAACGCGTAAAACAATGGGGTAAATCGTTTAAAACTATTGACGAAGAATAATAAAAAAATAAATTTTTTACAATAAAAATTAAGGAGATATTTAAAATGAAACCTTTTAACAAATACGTTGACCACACTAATTTAAAACCTGACTCTAAAGCAGAAGTTATTAAAAACCTTTGCGCTGACGCTAAAAAATACGATTTCGCATCAGTTTGCGTAAACCCTTGCAATATAACTTTAGCAAAACAACTTCTTGAAGGTACTGACGTAAAAGTTTGTACCGTTATAGGCTTCCCTTTAGGTCAAAACACGACCAATATTAAAATTGCCGAAACTGAAGAAGCGTACGCATTAGGTTGCGATGAGTTCGATATGGTTATTAACGTTGGTAGACTTAAAGACGGCGATACCGACTACGTTCTTAACGAAATTAAAGGCGTTGTTAAAGCGGCGAAAGGTAGACTTGTAAAAGTTATTATTGAAACGGGACTTTTAACTGACGAAGAAAAGGCTCTTGCTACAAGACTTGCATGCGAAGCGGGCGCTAACTACGTTAAAACTTGCACGGGTGTTTCGGCTGGCGTTGCTACCGTTCAAGACATTACTTTAATGAAAGCAAACTTATCTAATAACGCTAAACTTAAAGCATCGTCTGGCATTAGAACGTACGAAGACGCTAAAGCGCTTATTGATGCAGGCGCAGAACGTCTTGGAACGAGCGCTGGCTGTAAGATTATTGAAGGTTTAAAAAATAATTAAAACCGCTTTATAGGTTGATAATTTAATTAAAACTCTTTACGCTATACTGTTTTTATAGTATAATGTAAAAATAATTTAATTGCTAATAATTTAAAAACTTTAACGTTAAAGGAGAAATAATATGGCAAAAATAATAGGCCCTGGTTCACTTATAGTTGACGTGACGGGATTTGCTCCACACTTACCGGTAGCAGGCGAAACAGCAAAAGGTACGACTTTACGTTTTGGCCCTGGCGGTAAAGGTAGCAATCAAATGACGGCGGCTCGTCGCGCAGGTAGTGACGTTAAGATAATAAGCGCGCGCGGAAACGACGTGCTCGGTCAAATTCTTAAACGCCACTACGAAAAAGAAGGAATGAGTGAAGAGTACGTTTACGTTGACGACGGTTACGAAACGGGAAGCGCTCTTATTGAAATTGACGAACAAACGGCTCAAAACCGCATAATTGTAATTTTAGGCGCAAACGAAAAGATCGGCGAAAAAGAAGTTTTACTTGCCGAAAAAGATTTTGCTGATTGCGACGCTGTTTTAACTCAATTTGAAACTACGATAGAAGCAGTTTACGCTACTAAAAAGTTAGCAAAAAAATATGGCAAACCGTTTATATTAAACCCTGCTCCGTACACTGTAACTAACGACGATTTATACAATGGTATCGACTTCATTACTCCTAATGAAACAGAAGCAGAACAACTTACTGGAATTGCCGTAAACACTATTGAAGATTGTAGGCTTGCATCTAAAAAATTACTTGAAAAAGGCGTTAAAAACGTTATTATAACTTTAGGTGTTCGCGGTTCGTATTATACTGATGGAAAAACCGAAATACTCACTCCTTCAATAAAAGTAAAAGCAGTTGAAACAACAGGCGCTGGCGACGCGTTTAACGGTGGTTTTGCTACCGCTATTGCGGAAGGTTTGCCAATTGACGTTGCTTTAAAATTTGCAACTTGTACGGCTACGATTTCCGTTACGAGATTAGGCTCGTCTCCATCAATGCCATATAGACACGAAATTCTTGCTTTAATGGAAAAAGAATTTGGAGTTAAATTATAATGGTCTTTTTAGATAGTTTTTTAGCGGTGTCTGAAAAGGTTGGTTTGCTTTTTATTCTTATTGCAGTTGGTTTTTTATGCCAACGCACAAAACTGTTAACTGAAGAAGCAAACAAGTGCATGGCAGATATTGTTATGTATTTTGTAACACCGTGCGTAATAATAAATGCATTCGGCTCTACTCTTTACGCTAAAGAAGAACTGCTTGAAATATTAAAAAATATTGGTATTGTAGCAATTATAGCCGTTGTCGTTCACGTTTTAATGATTGTGATAGTAAGTGTTATATTCCGCGCTAAAAATGAAGATAGACGGCGTTTAATGAGGTTTTCGGCGGTATTTTCTAACGCTGGATTTATTGCCCTTCCGTTAGCGCAAGCGTTAATTGATACTCCTACTTCACATGAAGGCGCTCTTTACGCTGCCGTATATCTTGCCGTGTTTAATATCGTTTTATGGACTTGGGGACTTATCGATATGAGTGGCGACGTTAAATCAATGAACGCTAAAAAAATAATACTTAACCCTGGAATTATAGGCGTTGTATTAGGTATGGTAATTTTCACTTCTCCGTTGTACGTTAATATAGGTGGAACGACTGGAATAGTTTTACCAACAATTATTGCAGACGCGATATCAGCAATGGGCGCTCTTAATTTACCGTTACCTATGTTAATGGTAGGATTTTATTTAGGAAAGGCTAATTTACTTGAAGCGTTTAAAGACGGCGGAACGTATTTATGCATAGCGCTTAGATTAGTTGTTTTTCCGCTTGCAGTATTATTAATAACGTATTTGTTGGGCGTACGCGGTAACGTTTTAATAGTTTCGGTAATAGGCGCAAGCGCGCCTGTTGGAGCAACTGCAACGATATTTTCGGCTAAGTTTAATAGAGATACCGAACTATCTGTAAGACTAGTATCGTTATCTACTATATTATCAATGATAACAATGCCGTTAATTATCGCGCTAACACAAATGATAGCATAAAATTAACCCTTCGCAAGTTTAATTAGCGAAGGGTTTTTAATTAGATTAAATTATGCAATTATTGAAGTTATTTTTAATAAATTAAGATAATTTTATATACTAAACGTGAAAAAATTTTATAAACTTTAAAAATAACACTATCGAAATCGGACATTTTTTTAAAAATATGTCCGATTTCGATAGTGCTTTTAGTTTAGTTTTTTATTTTTGAAATTATTTTAGGCTTATTTAAAAGTGATGCTTTAAAAATTATAAAAGCGTAGGGTTAACCTACGCTTTTAAATTGATTAGTTTAATGATGTGCGGTTTTAAGGTGATGAGATAATTTTTTGCTTTTATATAACGGTTTAAATGCAGGCAAATCAAGGCAAATGCCCGTAGGCAATAGTTTACATATTGACAAGGGCTTTAACGATGAGTTGCGTAGTAGTTAAATCGTTAGATATTGCATAAAAATTATTGAAAAACCTTAATTACACCTTACTTACAATAAAGTAATCATAAGTTGACAAGCAAGAACTACAAGTACGAGAGCAATTGGGTAAGTTGACGCGTAAGCGCCGGCTACGTCTTCAGTTTTTGCGGTGTTAATAAGAGTTCCAAGCGCAGGAGTTGAAGTCATACCGCCAGTAATTGAACCAAGAGTATTTAAAAGTGGTAATTTCATCCATCCTTTTGCAATAAAGAAACCTACTATCATTGGAACAAGCGTCATGATTGCGCCACCAATAAAGCCCCACGCAACGATACCGCCACCCGATTTTCCAACTTCAGTAACAAGGTTTACGCCACCTTCAAAGCCAGCGCCTAAAAGGAATAACATTAAACCAAATTCACGAAGTAATTTAAGTGTGCTTTCAGGAACAGCAAGTGAAAGTTTGCCCATTCTACCAAAATGACCTAAAATAAGTCCCATTATAAGAACGCCACCCGTTGTTCCAAGACTAAACGACGAACCACCAAATAATGGAATTTTAATAGAGCCAAGTAAAAGACCAAGCGCTATTGTAATTGCAACGGGAACAAGACCAAAATCTTCACATTTGAAAAGATTTTCTGGGAGTTTTCTTTCTTCTTCAGTGCCAATTTTTAAAAGTGAACGTTCATAGTCCATATTTGATTTTAAAAATTTAGGCAAAAGTTGAACGAATAAAACAACGCCTACAACGCCAAACGGATACGCAATAGCGTGACCAAGCGAAATTTGGTTGTAAAATTCACTGCCCTTACCAGCCGCTTCTTGAGCAGCAGAGAAACCTGGAGTTGAAGTAAGCGCGCCAGATAAAATTCCCGCCCAAAATTCAGGGCTATAATCAAGAACAAGCGTTAAAATTACCGCAACGAGTGTTGACGATAAAATAATTACCGCGCCAAGAACAATATAAGTTTTAAAGTTCTTTTTAAGGTTTTTAAAGAAGTTTGGTCCTGCGATTAAGCCTACCGAACCAACGAAAAGCATAAGACCGATATTTTGAATAGGTCCGCCCATTGTTTCAACTATCCATTCAGACTTAGTTAAAAGCGCAATATCGCTTGTAGTCATATCAATATGGAACGAGCCTAATAAAGCAACGTCACCAAAATTAAGAGTACATAAAAAACCAAACAAAATAGCCACTAAGAATACGCCGGCAGTTCCTAAGTTTACTCCTTTGATAGTAATACCTCCAAGAAGGTATCCAAGCGCAGTAATAAGGAAAATAAGTACGAAAAGTACTAACGTATTGCTAAAACTAATAATCCTTGTAACGCTTTTAGCTTCAATTGCGTTATATACGCACCAACCAACAAGAGCTAATACTATTACTAACGTTACCACAAGCGCAATAGGATTAATTTTCTTTTTATTATTTTCAACAAATTTATCCATTTTATTTCACCATTATTTTTTTGCATATTATTGCGTTCGGCTTTGCAACCGAACGCAAACGTTTTTATTTTTTTAATTTGAACATCTTCGTCAAGTTTTCCCTACTAAGCCCGTTATAATTACGAGCAGTTTAAAGGGATAGAAACAAGTTAGACTAGGCTCATAAAATATTTTGGACACGATTGACCTTTGTGGTCATCGTGGTCAACAATATTTTATAGAAACGACGCCTAACGCCGTTTATAGACCTTTAAATTATAAGTCTTTTCTTTTATAATCTGGTAATATTTGCGGAGACATTGTTTCATCCGTTATGCCTGCTTGTTTACGTTCGTTTTCAAATGCGGTAACGTGGTCAAGGTTGAGTTTTCCAACCGTTACGCCTTCTTTAACTTTTTGACTTGCGTACTTACCAGCATTTCTACCAAATACGATAATATCTAAAAGTGAGTTACCCATAAGACGGTTTCTACCGTGAATTCCTCCAACAGCCTCGCCTGCAACGTAAAGATTTTCAACGCCAGACATACCGTTTGCCGAAATATCAATACCACCGTTTTGATAGTGAAGGGTAGGATAAATTAAAATAGGGTCTTTTCTAATATCAATACCATATTTACCAAACATTCTCATCATTGCTGGAATACGTTTTTCAATAGTGCCTTCGCCACCGATAATATCAATCATAGGGGTATCAAGCCATACGCCTTCGCCGTCGGTAGTTTTAATACCATTACCACGACCACGACATTCACGAATAATTGTTGATGCCGTAACGTCACGAGTTTCAAGCGAGTAAACGAATGCTTCACCGTTTTTGTTAACGAGTTGAGCGCCAAGCGAACGAACTTTTTCAGTAACTAACGCGCCGAAAATTTGTGTAGGCTCGGCAGCACCCGTTGGGTGATATTGTAAAGTGTCAGCATATAAAAGTTTAGCGCCTGCGCGGTAAGCAAGAACAAGACCGTCTGCCGTTGCGCCGTAGTGGTTAGAAGTTGGGAAGCCTTGATAGTGAAGACGTCCTGCGCCACCTGTTGCAATGATAACCGTTTTTGCTTTGGCTACTAAAATTTCGCCCGTTTCCATATTTTTAAGAACAGCGCCGGCAGCCTTGCCTTCGTCGTCTTTAATAATTTCGATTGCAGCAGTAAAGTCAACAACAGGAATATTTCTATTGATAACTTCGTCGCGAAGCGTTCTCATAATTTCTGCGCCCGAATAGTCTTTACAAGCGTGCATTCTCTTTCTTGAAGTACCGCCACCGTGAGTAGTAACCATAGTACCGTCTGGCATTTTGTCAAACATAACGCCAAGGTCGTTAAGCCAACGTATAGCGTCAGGCGCTTCGCAAACGAGTTTTTCTAAAAGTTCAGGTTTAGCGGCAAAGTGACCGCCACCAAAAGCGTCAAGATAGTGAATAGCAGGACTGTCGTTAGGTTTATCAGCCGCTTGAATACCACCTTCAGCCATCATAGTATTAGCATCGCCAATTCTAAGTTTGGTAACAATCATAACGTTTGCGCCGTTAGCGTGCGCGGTAATAGCGGCAGACGAACCTGCGCCACCACCACCTATAACTAAAACGTCAACGTCATAGTCTGGCTTATCAAGATTGATTTTTAAACCTTCAGTTCTTGATTTACCTTGTAATAAATCTGCAAGTTCGTGAAGGACTTTTTCGCCTTTATTAGGACCAATTTTAAGTTCTTCGTAAGCAGTAGTTATGTAGTCGGGGTGGAATTCACGCAATACCGCGTCTTTTTCTTCAGCGGTCATTCTTGGGTGAAGATTTTTTAATCTTGTTTCTCTAGTTGCCTCGACTTTCTTCATTGAATCAAGTTGTTCTTGAGTATAAGAATACATTTTCCGCCCTCCTTACTTTTCAATTTCTCTACTATTGTAGAGTTTTCTTTGTTCTTCAATCGGCGTTTCCATAATTTTCTTAACGGACTCGTCGTGTTCACCGTTGTTAATTTCAGCAACTCTGTCAAGAAGATGTTTAGTTTCAGGCGCAATATATTTACCGTATAATCTACGCGCTAAAATTGCTACTTGCGGATGTGAAATTCCCGCAGGACATCTTGACGAACAAATGCCGCACATTACGCAGTCGAACGATTCTTCGGCGCATTTTTCATACTCGCCACGTTGAGCGTAAGCAATGTATTGCATTGTTTTAAGGCTTTGCGGACATGCTTTTGAACATGCGTTACAACCGATACAACTGTAAATTTCAGGATAAAGTTGCATCATAATTTGTTCGGTTGGTTTAATTTTTTGAATGTCGTACACTTGTTTAACAAGTGGGAAGAAAGGAAGCGTTGCAACGTACATACCTTCTTCTACTTGTTGTTGACAAGCAAGACAAGTTTTAAGTTCAGTTTGACCTTTTATTCTGTATAAAGTTGCGCACGCGCCACAAAAACCGTTACGACATCCGCAACCACGAATAAGTTGATAGCCAGCGTACTCCATAGCCTTCATAATAGTAAGGCTTTGTGGTACTTCGTATTTTTTTCCAAAGAAATAAACGTTTACCATTTTTTCCATAATTATTACCTCTCTTAGTACTCTGACGGAAGCGTTTCAAGCTTATCCATACGGAATACAGGACCGTCTTTACAAATGTATTGATTACCTACGTTACAACGTCCGCACTTACCTACGCCACATTTCATTCTAAATTCTAAAGTAGTGTAAATTTGAGTTTTATCAAAACCTAAATCTAAAAGGGCTTGAAGCGTAAACTTAATCATTATTGGCGGACCGCATAAAACTGCAGTTCTGTCGGTAGGAACGTTAACTTCTTTAACGTATGCAGGTACGAAACCAACGTGTCCGTCCCAACCTTCTTGTTCTCTATCGATTGTGAGATATACGTTAAAGTCTTTTTCGTTTTTCCATTCTTTTTGAATTTCTTCAAAGTCAACAAGGTCGTTCATTGAACGTGAACCGTAAACGATATCTACCGTACCGTAATTAGCGCGGTTTGAACGAACGTAATTTATTACCGAGCGGAGCGGAGCAAGACCGATACCACCAGCGATAAATAAAAGATTTTTGCCTTTAAAGTCGCCTTCAACAGGGAAACCGTTTCCGTATGGTCCACGAACGGTAATTTGTTGACCTACGTCCATAGCGTGAAGCCACGAAGTAAGGCAACCGCATTTTTTAATGGAAAATTCCATATATTCTTTATTCGTTGGAGAAGAAGTAATAGAGAACATTGCTTCGCCAACGCCCGGAACTGAAAGCATTGCGCATTGACCTGGCATATGCTCGAAAAGTTTTTTGCCGTCAAGACCTACTACCCTAAAAGTTTTAACGTCAGGGGTATCTTTTCTGATATCGGTTATAACGCCGATTGAAGGAATGAGCGCTTCGTTTGTCATTAGTTGTTACCTCCGAGTTTTTTAATTACTTTTACGATATTAAGCGATTGCGGACATTTTTTAACACATCTACCACAACCTACGCAACTGTATAATCCGTCGTTTTTAGAAGGATAGTATACAAGTTTATGCATAAATCTTTGTCTAAAGCGTTGAAGTTGAGTGGTTCTTGGGTTTTCAGCGGCCATTTTTGTAAATTCGCTGTACATACAACTATCCCAACATCTAAAACGTTTTACCCCGTCGTTAGTTTTGAAATCTCTAATATCAAAGCATTGGCAAGTTGGACATACGAAAGTACAAGTTCCGCAACCAAGACACGCTTTTGAAAGTTCATCCCATTCAGGACGATTGAATAACGGCATAAGGTTTTCGCCTTTGAATACCGATAAATCGAGATTTGCAAAAGGAAGTTTTTGAATTTTTTCCTTAATAATTGCTTTGTTTTCTTCAACTGCCTTTACGTCGTCAGCGTCTTCAAGTAAAGTAAGCGAATTTAAAAGTTCAGCGCCTTTTTCAGTAATAGCGTCAAGATATAAATAATCGTTTACGATATGGCACTCAACGTCTCCTTTAGGGCTTGACGCATCAACGCCGAATACAGTACAAAAACACGATTGAGCAGGATTGTTACAAGAAAGAGTCATAATAACGGCGTTTTCACGCTTATTTTGATACATCGTATCAACAGGTTCTTGTAAAAAAACTTTATCTAAAACTTCAAAACTTTTAAGGTCGCAAGCGCGAACGCCGAAGATAACGAATTTATCTTTCATTTGGCGCGCATCTTCAATTTGAATGTTCTTGCCGTCAGTTTTAAAGTTAATCATATCTTCGTTTTGTGGGAAAAACAAATCTTTAGGCGATTTTACAGTTTGAAGTGTTTGAATATCAACTTCAGCACCGTCTTCAAACTTAGCAAAATTTAAAGAGCCTGCTTTTCTTATAGGAAGATAAAGTTCAGTTTTATTTGCAATTTCGGCATATAACTTATTAACGTTTGCTAAAGCAATTTTCTTCATTATTTGTTACCTCCGAAAATATCGCTTGGGTCGGCGTCTTCCTTAGTATAATCAGTTAAAGGACCGCGACTCGTTTGGTCTTCGCCTGCTTGATATTCACCGTATAACGTATTAAAATCTTTAATATATTTTCTATTAAGAAGATGTAACGGAATATTTTCAGGACATACTCTTGAACATTCGCCACAGTCTACGCATCTACCTGCAACGTGGAAAGAACGAATGATATGGAACATTTTTTCTTCAAACGTATTTGCGTTGGCTTTTGACGCTATACCGCTATCGTCGTTATCGAACACGCACTTTGTGCAAGTACATGCAGGACATACGTTACGGCAAGCGTTACAACGAATACATTTTGAAAGTTCGTTTTTCCAAAAAGCAAATCTTTCATCGGCAGTCATTTGTTCAAGTTTATTAACAAGTTCAAATCTATCAGCCTTAGGTGGTTGCTTTTCGTTTATAACGATAAGTTCGTCGTAATACTTGTGATTTTTTTCACAAACAAGACATTTTTCAAGTTTAACTTCGTCACGAGCGATTTTTACGCCGTTAATGGTAACGAAATCAAGGTCTTCTTCCATACTTTCAATAAAATCAATGCCTTTTGCGTTGATTTTTTGTACGTCGTATTTTCCTTGACATTCAACGCCGATAACGTAAACGTTAACTTTGTTTACTCTATGTTCTTTTACGAGTTGGTTAAATCCGTAAGTATCGCAAGGTTTTAAAAATACGAGAATTTTACCTTCTTTTTTACTTTCTTGAACGAGATATTTGCAAAGGTTTGCTCCGCAAAAACCGTCGTACACAAAATCTTTAAGTTGTTCTTTACTTGTAAAAACTGCGGGAGAAACGTCGTGAGCGAAATCACCTTTCTTCCAACCAAGCACACGTTTTACAGTACCGTTAGCAAGAAGTTCTTCAGCCCTTGCAAGCATTTTTGCTTTTAATTCTTGCATCTTAAATCCTCCAATCTTTTGTTTTCACCAAGTTCGTTAATAGTTTTTGCAAAATCGTTCATAACGGCAGAGAATTTCGCGCCTTCGGCTGCAGATACCCATTCAACGCGAGTTCTTTGACGTTCAATGCCAAGATAGTCAAGCATGCCGAATAATGCGTTCATTCTTCTTCTTGCAAAATAGTTACCCGAAGTATAGTGGCAGTCGCCAGGGTGACAACCACACATAATTACACCATCCGCTCCGCGTTGGAACGCCTTTAAAATAAACATTGGGTTTACACGGCACGAACACGGTACGCGAATTATTTTTACGTTAGCGGGATAAGTTAATCTTGACGAGCCTGCAAGGTCTGCGCCCGCATAAGAACACCAGTTACAGCAAAACGCTACGATAAGCGGTTTATATTCTTTATTTATCTCTTGCATATTGCGTCTACCTCCGCCATAATTTGTTTAGTTGAGAATCCTTTAAGATCCATTGCTCCCGACGGACAAGTTACCGTACAAGCACCGCAACCTTGACATACCGCTTCGTTTACAACGGCAATTCTTCTCGTTTCAAACTTACCGCCACCAATGCGGAAGTCTTTATTAACGTATGTAATAGCGCCGTAAGGACATACTTTTTCACATACCGAACAACCGGTACAAAGCGTTTCGTTAGAGCTTGCAGTACAAGCGTTACCTTTAAGTTTATCTTTAGAAAGTAAACCTATTACCTTAGCCGCGCAAGCAGATGCTTGTGATACAGTTTCAGGAATATCTTTAGGGCCTTGACAAACGCCAGATAAGAAAATACCTGCCGTTGGGCTTTCAACGGGACGAAGTTTTGCGTGCGCTTCGGTAAGGAAGTTATTAGTATCAATACTTGTAGTAAGTAAAGTTGCTATTTTTCTAACCGACGGATTAGGTTCAATAGCAGCCGCTAAAACGACCATATCCGAAGGGATAGTAATTTGTTCGTTATTGATAAGGTCAGAACCTTGAACCATAAGACGTCCGTCCTTTTCATAAACCTTACCAACCATACCTTTAATATAATCAACGTTGTATTGTTCAACAGCGCGACGGTAGAACTCGTCATAATTTTTACCAGGAGTACGAACGTCGATATAGAAAATATGTACTTCTACGTTAGGATATTTTTCACGAACGAGCATTGCGTGTTTAGCGGTGTACATACAACAAATTTTACTGCAGTATGGCTTTCCGCAACCAGACGTATCTCTTGAGCCTACGCATTGAATAAACGTAATAGATTTTGGCTCTTTTCCGTTTGACGGACAAACAAGGTGACCGTCAGTTGGACCTGCCGCGTTCATAATTCTTTCAAATTCAAGCGAAGTAACAACGTCTTTATAAGTATCGTAACCATATTCGTTAAAGTTTTCAAGAGAAATAGGTTTATAACCCGTAGCAACTACGATAGCGCCGTATTCTCTTTCAACGAACTCGTCTTTTTGAGTATAGTCGATAGCGTTAACTTGACAGTTCATAGCGCAAAGACCGCACTTGCCGTTTTTAAGTTTTAAACATTGTTCTGGGTCGATTACGGCAACGTTAGGAATTGCTTGTGCGAACGGAATATATATTGCAGGACGTTTGTTAAGACCAAGGTTAAATTCGTTAAGACCTTTTTTAGACGGACATTTTTGCATACATACGCCACAGCCCGTACACTTCTTTTCGTCAACAAATCTTGCTTTTCTTCTAATTTTTACCTTGAAATTACCAACGAAACCTTTAACGTCTTCAACTTCGCTAAACGTCATAATATCAATTTTTTCGTGTTGAGCGCAGTCTACCATTTTAGGCGTTAAAATACAAGCCGCGCAGTCAAGCGTTGGGAACGTTTTATCAAGTTTAGCCATATTACCGCCGATTGTTGGAGAAGTTTCAACAATGTCAACTTCATAACCCGCTTCGGCAATATCAAGAGCAGACTGAATACCCGCAATACCGCCACCAATAACGAGCGCGCGTTTAGTAACCGGGCTTTCGCCAGCCGTAAGCGGAGCGTTAAGTTTAAGTTTTGCAATGGCAGTTCTTGCTAAAATAATAGCCTTTTCAGTTGCTTCTTCTTTATCTTTATGTATCCACGAAACTTGCTCACGAATGTTTGCAATTTCAACCATATAAGGGTTGATACCTGCGCTTTCGCAAGTTTTTCTAAAAGTTGCTTCGTGCATTCTTGGAGAACAAGAACATACTACAACACCGGTAAGTCCATGTTCCTTAATAGCGTTTCTTATTAAAGCTTGACCGTTTTCTGAACACATATATTGATAGTTTTCAGAAATTACTACGCCAGGCTCTGCTTTTAAAACTTCGGCAACTTTAACAACGTCAACGGTAGCCGCGATGTTGCTTCCGCACCAACAAACAAATACACCAATCTTTTGCATATTTTCCTTCCTTTACTTATTAAACTTTCTGAACATACTTACAAGAAGTTGTTGTGGTATAGTATCGTCAATAAACTTAGGCACTTCTTCCGCTTTAACACGGTTTTCGCCTTGTTGACGAATAACTTCTTGTCTTACTGCTTCAATTACTGCTTGAGGAGCAACACCCCTTGGGCATCTTTCAACACAAGCAAAACAACTTAAACAGGTAAATAGCGACTTGCTTTCAAGAAGTTTGTCAATTTTACCTTGTTCAATATAAGTTACAAACTGATGCGGTTTAATGTCCATATCGTGAAAAGACGGACATCTTCCCGAACACTTACCGCATTTCATACATTTGCGAGTGTCCGTTCCGCTTCTTTCTTTTATAAGTCTGGTTTGTTCAATCTTATCCATAGTTTACTCCTTTACACCGAGAGCCTCGGCAAGAAGTTCGGTAAAGTACTTCACTTCCATAGCCTTTTTGCCGTTTTCGGTAAGATTATACATACAAAGCGGACACGCGGTAACGAGCATTTCAGCGCCCGCGCTCTTTGCTGAGTTTATTATGTTTGCACATTTATCTTCGGCAATGTTTTTGCTTGTTACCGAAACGTAAGCGCCACAACATTCGTTTCTAAACGAATATATAACTGGAGTTGCGCCTATCGCTTTAATAAAATCTTCAATGATGGTAGGGTTTTCAGCATTGTCAAAAGCGAGAACGCTTGACGGTCTTAAAAGTAAACAACCGTAATAAGCGCCTATTTTTTTACCTTTTAACGGATTTACTACCTTTTCTTTAATTTTATCAAACCCAACGTAATCACGAAGAAGTTCAAGATAATGAATAACGTCCGTTTCGCCAAGGTAAGGCGTATCTAGGTTAAGATAGTTGTTTGCTTTTAAACGCAAATTATCGTCCGTTTTTATATCTTCGTTCGTGCGCTTAATTACGTTGTGACAAGCCGAGCATAAAGTGAGAAGTTTTCCGTCTTCTTCTTTTGCCATAGCAAGAGTTCTTACAGCCGAAAGTTTTGTTGCAACTTCGTCTTTAGAAACGGGATAAACCGCTCCACAACATTGCCATTCTTTAAGTTCTTCAAAATCTACGCCTAATGCTTCAAGAGATTTTCTTCCGTAAATATCAAGAACTTTACCTTTTGTTTTAAGGGTACAACCCGGATAATAACTAAATTTCATTTTCGTTTCCTTTTAAATCATTTGTTCTGGGTGGAATACTTTGTCAAATTCTTCTTCGGTAAGGAAACCGAGAGAAATGCACGCTTCTTTTAAACTAATGTTTTCTTTATACGCCTTTTTAGCCGTTTTCGCTGCGTTTTCATATCCAATATAAGGGTTAAGAGCGGTAACAAGCATTAAAGAGTTGTATAAGTTGTGCGACATTTTTTCTTTGTTTGCTTTAATTCCCGCAACGCAGTTATCGTTAAACGAAATAATACCGTCACTAAGTAAACGAACTGATTGAAGGAAGTTATAAATGATAACAGGCATAAATACGTTAAGTTCAAAGTTGCCTTGTGACGCACCCATTCCAACTGCTACGTCGTTAGCGATTACTTGAACGGCAACCATCGTCATACTTTCGCATTGAGTTGGGTTAACCTTACCCGGCATAATCGACGAGCCAGGTTCGTTTTCAGGAATGAAAATTTCACCTAAACCGCAACGTGGACCAGAAGCAAGCCAGCGAACGTCGTTAGCAATTTTCATAAGGTCGGCAGCCAATGCTTTTAACGCGCCGTGAGCAAACACGAGTTCGTCTTTAGCGGTAAGCGAGTGGAATTTATTTGGGGCGGTAATGAATTTTTTGCCCGTAAGAATAGAAACTTCTTCAGCAACGCCCTCAGCAAAACCTTTAGGGGCGTTAAGTCCCGTACCGCAAGCCGTTCCACCAAGAGCGAGTTCTTTAAGACCAGAAAGAGCAAGTTCAAGCATTCCTTTAGTCTTTTCAATCATATTTCTCCAACCGCTAATTTCTTGCGAGAAACTTACGGGAACAGCGTCTTGAAGGTGAGTTCTACCGCTTTTTACAATGCCTTGATTTTCTTCTTCAAGGCGAATAAACGTTTTGATAAGGGTATCCATTGCAGGGAAAAGTTTATCTTCAATAGCGATAACTGCGGCAATGTGCATAGCCGTTGGGAAGGTATCGTTACTTGATTGGCTTTTATTTATATCGTCGTTAGGGTGAAGAAGTTTAGCGCCTGCAAGTTCGTTACCGCGGTTAGCAATAACTTCGTTAGCGTTCATGTTAGATTGAGTGCCCGAACCCGTTTGCCATACGACAAGTGGGAAGTGAGAATTGAGCGCGCCCGAAATAACTTCGTCACACGCCTTTTCAATTACGGCAAGTTTTTCGTCGCTAATTTTACCAAGTTTATTGTTGGCTCTTGCAGCGGCTTTTTTAAGTATGCCGAAAGCGTGAGTAATTTCACGAGGCATAATTTCTCCACCGATTTTGAAATTTTCTTTACTTCTTTGTGTTTGAGCAGCCCAGTATCTGTCTGCAGGGACTTTCATTTCGCCCATTGTGTCTTTTTCAATACGATATTCCATAATGAGTTATCCTTATATATATTTATTATTTTTTATTTTTTGTTTCTTTGTTTTGCAAAATTTTTATATTTTTTGCAGTTTTTTTATTTGTGATACTATCGAAATCGGACATGTTTTTAAAAAAGTGTCCGTGTACGATAGTACTTTACAATTTGATTTTATATTTTTAACGCAATTTTTATTTTTTGTTTGCGTTTTTATATAATTTTAGATTACAACTAACCTTGATAGTTACTTAGGTTACATAACCAAAGTAGAAACGCAGTATTGCGTAATTATTAGTTGGTTTAATATTGTGCGTTTTTAAAGGTTTTGAAATGATTTTTTGCTTTTATATAACGGTTTAAATGCAAGCA